>JBGVKZ010000049.1:0-121119 GCA_045124055.1 Lachnospiraceae bacterium
TGAAAGTCCATACATGTCGGCTCCAGTGACGCAACTTTGTTCACTATAGAAAAATCGAAATTGATGTAAACGATAGGGCAGTTTATCAACGGATGTAAGCTGCTTTATCGTTTACACCAACTTCGATTGGTTTCTAATCAACTTTACGGTCTAAATTTAGAATTCAACAAACTAAGCCGTATTTATTTTTCTATTTTACGGTCAAATTTTTAATTTGTATATATAAACCGTATTATTTTCACACATTTTACGTTTATTTTTCAAATATTGTCCTTTCAACCGTAAAAGCAATGTTATATTTACGGTCAAAAAAGAAAACACACCAAATCAACCGTAATTTATATGTAATTGTTACGGTTGAAATAAACACAACCTCTATTTCAACTGTAATCATACTAATTTTATACAGCTCATATCAAAGAAAATGTGATATCAGCCGTATAAACAGCCCTAATAAAGTGTACACACAAAAAAAGTATCTAACGAAGCATCTTGTTCTTCTCCATCTGGTGCAATTATCCCTTCAATATAGCCATAATTTTATACATCAGAAAATCTAAAAAATATATTTCACTATTGTAATGGAGTAGTTTTTTGAAACTTGTATGATGAATACGTTTCAAAAAACTACTCCATTATTATTTATAATTCACCTCAAATAATTATACAAACCATTCCACCATTACTTTCATTTACTATTTTTTGCATAGTTTCTTGTAATTTTATCTGGCTTTCTTCTCCTATCATTGCTACTTTTCCGGTAATACCATCTTGAACAAGCTGCTCCACCGTTTTTCCAAAAATATTAGTATCCCAAATACCTCTACTATCCGCATCTGCTTCCGATATGTATTCAATTAAATCCTTTGCCTGTTCTTCTGTACCAACAATGGGTGCAATCTCCGTTTCAATGTTGGCACGAATCATATGAATACTTGGACTTTCTGCCTTAATTTTGACACCAAATTTATTACCGTGTCTTATGAGTTCCGGTTTCTCCAAAGTTATTTCACTGCGTTCTGGTGTAACCACGCCATACCCTTTAAAGCGAACTGATTCAACTGCATGCATAACTTTAACGTACTCATTCTTCATCTGGGCAAGTTCTTTCATCACATTTAAAAACTGGTACTCATTTTGAACAGTTTCATCTATCATTTCGCTAATCATTTCATAGTAGTATTTCTGTTCTAAATCCAAATAAATGGTAACTGTTCCATTTTCTAAATTGACTTTATCAATTTTACACTTGTGGATATAATCGCTGTCAATCTTTACATTGTGTTCATTGCCCATAACATCACGAATACATTGCATATTTTCGGATAAGTTTTTTACCTGTTCAATGATATCTTTTTTCATCATATGGTCAGCCGGTAATAATTCTACCCACTTTGGCATATAAAACTCAATTTCGGTCAGTGGAAATTCGTATAAAACATTCTGCAAAATTGTCACAATATCCTCTGCTCGAAGCTGTTCAATATTCATAGGTATGGCTGTAACATTATATTTCTCACTGATTTCGTTCGCCACTTTCTTAGCATCTTCACCATATGGTTTTGTGGTATTTACAAGAACAATAAATGGCTTGCAAATTTGTTTTAATGTTTCAATAGTCTTTTCTTCTGCCTCCAAATATTGACTTCTTGGAATTTCACCAAAGCTTCCGTCCGTGGTAATCACAACACCAATCGTAGAATGGTCACGAATGACTTTCTCTGTACCAATATGGGCTGCCTCTGAAAAAGGAATAGGGTCCTCAAACCAAGGAGTCTGCACCAGTCGTTCCTTGTCTTCTTCCAAATGACCGGTTGCCCCTTCTACCATATAGCCTACACAATCTACCAAACGTACCTTTACAGCTACATCATCTCCTATGGATATTTTTGCAGCCTCCTTTGGCACAAATTTAGGTTCTGTGGTAGTAATTGTTCGCCCAGCCGCACTTTGTGGCAATTCGTCCTGAGCCTGCTTTTTTTCATATCCCTCAGTCATATATGGCAAAACACATAAATCCATAAATCTTTTAATAAAAGTGGATTTGCCGCATCGAACCGGTCCCACAACTCCCAAATAGATTTCACCTTTTGTTCTTCCCTGAATGTCTTTGTATAAGTCAAATTCTTTCATTTTTGTATAAATGTCCATAAAATAACAACCCCTTCCATTGTTGTAACATTATATGAAAGGGGTTGTTTATTTATTACTGATTATGCGAGATAAAAATTATAGTTCTTCACTATTTTCTGCAACTTTAGCAGCTCTTAACGCAACTTCTTTCTCCTGGACATCTGATGGTGCCTGTTCATAACGAACAAATTCATAAGAGTAATCTCCTCTACCACCTGTCATAGAGCGTAAATCTGTGCAGTATCCGAAAATTTCCATCATTGGAATATCTGCTTCGATGCAGGTTTTTCCACTAGAAAGAGGATTCATTCCAAGTACTCTGCCTCGACGTTTATTTAAATCGCCCATAATATCGCCTGTATAAGAATCTGGCACTACAACTTTTAAATTAACAATAGGCTCTAAAAGAACTGGAGTTGCTTCCATAAAGCCTTTTTTGAAGGCTTGAATAGTCGCCACTTTAAACGCCATTTCGGAAGAATCTACTGGGTGATAAGAACCATCATATAAAACAGCTTTTACGCCAACTACCGGGTATGCGGCTAAAGGTCCTCTTAATACAGATTCTTGTAAACCTTTTTCAACCGCCGGGAAGAAGTTTTTCGGAACAACACCTCCTACAACTTCCTGTGAAAATTCATAAGCTTCTTCTGGATTACCTGATGGAGCAAAACGCATTTTAACGTGACCATACTGTCCATGTCCGCCAGACTGTTTCTTATATTTATATTCTACATCTGAGGTTTTCTTGATGGTTTCTCTAAAAGCTACCTTAGGCTTAGAAAGTTCAATTTCCACCTTGTATTCGTTCAAAAGTCTACTAACAATGATTTCCAAGTGTTTATCGCCCATACCATATAAAAGCATTTGTTTATTTTCTGCATCATTAACAGCTTTCAAGGTTAAATCTTCGTGCATCATCTTCTGCAAAGACTGGGATACCTTGTCAATATCGGCCTTATTTTTTACTTTATATCTCATATATGTATATGGTATAGAAATTTCAGCCTTACCATACTGAATCGTATTTGCCTTTGTAGATAACGTATTACCGGTTCTTGCGGCTGTTACCTTTGCCAAAGCTCCAATGTCACCTGCGTGAAGTTCTGGCACTTCAATCGGTTTATTCCCCTGTAAAACATAAATTTTACCAACTTTTTCTTCTACATCTTTATCTAAGTTATAAAGTAAATCATCTGATTTAATAACTCCGGAATATACTTTAATCAAAGAGTATTTGCCGATAAATGGGTCCACGATTGTTTTAAAAATATAAGCTGACTTTGGTTTTGAAAAATCGAAATTTGCTTCAAAAATCTCATGGTTTTTCATTGAAATACCAGCTACCTGTTTATTCTCAGGGCTTGGCATATATTTTACAATGTCATCAAGTAAGGTATAAATACCCTGACATAAGATATTGGAACCCATTGTCATTGGAACGATACTACCGCTATTAATATTATTTCTAAGTGCAGCACGAATTTCAGCTTCTGAGAATACTTCGCCACTGAAATATCGGTCCATCATTTCTTCACTGGTTTCTGCTACGGATTCCAACAAGGTTTCTCTACAAATCTGTAAGTTTGCCTGATTGTAATCAGGGATTTCACAAGGAACAACTTCTTTGCCCTGCCATCTATAGCCTTGTTCTGCAATTACATTAATATATCCAACAAATTTTTCATTTTCACGAATTGGCAAATGGAATGGTGCCATTTTTTTACCATATTTTTCGGTCATATCTTCTACAACCTGTCTGTAAGATGCATTATCTACGTCCATTCCTGATACATAAATAAATCTTGGCATTTTATATTTTTCACACAAATCCCAGGCTCTCTGTGTGCCTACTTCCATTCCTGCCTTACCATTTACTACGATAATCGCTGCGTCTGCAACACTCATTGCTTCTTCTACTTCCCCCACGAAATCGAAATAGCCAGGTGTATCTAAAATATTAATCTTAACGCCGTCCCATTCTAATGGAATGACAGATGTTGCGATAGAAAAATGTCTTTTCTGTTCTTCTTTTCCATAATCACTAAGTGTGTTGCCATCATCTGTTTTCCCCATTCTAGATGTAATACCTGCCAAATACGCCATAGCTTCTACTAAACTCGTCTTGCCTGCTCCACTATGTCCTAATAAAACTACGTTTCGTATTTTGTCTGTTGTGTAAACATTCATAAGAAAATACCTCCAAGTAACCCGCTATTTAAACGACAAATCGTCATTTATAGATACATTTTACTAAACATTCCAACTATTTGCAATCTTTTTTCAGACAATTCGCACACAGCGAGGATTAATTTTGTGAAACTCTGCTATTTTTATATTGTGATAAATGTAAGGATATGTATTGGGGCGGCGAAAATTCCTGCTGCGAAGCAGCCGGGGGAAAATCGCAGAAAACACTTTTGGGGAAAATGAATTTTCCCAATAGAGTTTTCTGCGATTTCGCTCTGGCACGTACGTGTCAGGCGTTTTCGCCGCCCCAAGCCACAATTTTCTTACACATAAATTTTCAATTTTACAAGTAAACTGTTTTGGATTATACTATTTAAAGTGTATAAACTTTTGGAGGAAATTATGAATAAATATCATATTGGATTCATTGGACTTGGATTAATAGGTGGTTCTATCGCCAAAGCATTAAAAGCGGATAATAAAAGTCATATAATCACGGCTTTCGATATAAACAAAGATTCTTTAGACTTAGCGAAACAAGAAGGAATTGTCGATGTCACTACCGACTCTATTAACGAGCAATTTTCAGAATGCGATTTCATTTTTATGTGTGCCCCTGTTCTAAACAATGCAGCTTCTTTAGAGGCTTTAAAAAAGGTATTAAATCCTAACACTATTTTAACAGACGTGGGCAGTGTAAAAACCGATATTCATCAGCGTATTCACTCTTTGAATTTAGAAAATCAATTTATCGGTGGTCACCCAATGGCTGGAAGTGAACGAATTGGTTACATTAATTCCAATGCTAAGATTTTAGAAAATGCTTATTATATTTTGACTCCAACCAGTCAGATAAGTCAGGATAAAATTGATACGTATATTGACTTAATTACAAGAATGCATGCTCTACCACTTGAATTAACTTATGAAGAACACGATTTTGTTACCGGAGCAATTAGTCATTTGCCTCACGTTGTAGCAGCCTCCCTTGTTAATTTAGTCAAAAACTCTGACTCGAAAAAAGGGACAATGAAAACGATTGCGGCAGGCGGATTTAAAGACATTACCAGGATTTCTTCTTCCTCCCCTGTTATGTGGCAAAATATTTGTCTTACAAACAAGGATAATATACTAACTTTATTAGAAAAATATATTGATTCTTTAGAAGAAATCAAAGACCAGATAGCTTCCTCTGATGAGCAGGCAATTTATGACTTTTTTGATACTGCAAGAAATTATCGTGATTCCTTTATCGAAGCTAACAGTGGTCCTATCAAAAAAGCCTACACCCTTCGTATGGAATTGGCGGATAAAACCGGTGCTCTTGCAGAGGTTGTGGCATTACTTGCAAAAGAAAATATCAGTATTAAAAACATTGGAATCTTACATAACAGAGAATATCAATCCGGTGCTATGCACATTGAGTTTTATGATAACGTTTCATTAGATAAAGCAAAGGAACTACTAAAGAAGAACGATTATACTATTTATGAAAAATAATTTTTATACAAAAAAGGAATATTCCAAATCGAAATATTCCTTTTTTTCATACCTTATGTAAATTGTTATCTATTTTTATTCCTGATTCAATTCTGAAACAGCTTCATATACAGCAATTCTAGATAAATCCATTTCTGGCATACCAATGAAAATTGCACCATAATGGAAAACGTCTTCTCTCTTCTCAATTCGAACAATTTCAAGGAATGCATGTAACACTTCTTTTGTCCAAATCTGTAAATAAGATTCGTATACTGTACCAATCATTAATGGTGTATCACAATGAAAACCTACACCGGTTTTAGAAACATCATCAATTACAATCGCAATTTCTTCTTCACTTCCATCATCCAGTCTTTTCATAACTAATGTGGAATGTAATTCCATACGTTTGCTTTTTCTTCTTTCTTCTGGCATTTTCGCACCTTCCCTTTATCTTTCTATCCATACATCATAATTGTTTTTACAACAATTACATCATACAATATTGGTATTTTTTTGTAAATACACTGTATGCCCAAATTTTCATTCGCTTTCTTGGTCTAAATGACTACGAATAAACATAGCATCACCAAAGCTGAAAAATCTGTATTTTTCTCTGACAGCTTCTTCGTAGGCAGACAATACGTGTTCCTTTCCTGCTAACGCCGAAACTAACATAACTAGCGTAGATTCTGGCAAATGAAAATTGGTAATCAGTTCATCTAACACCTTAAATTTGTATCCTGGATAAATGAAAATCTCCGTGTTACCACATTTTGCCTCCAAATGCCCATTTTCATCTGCTGCACTTTCAATGGTTCTACAACTGGTTGTACCTACGCAAATGACTTTATGACCGCTTTCCTTGGCTGTATTGATAGCCTCTGCTGCTTCTTTAGTGATTTCATAATATTCAGAATGCATATGATGTTCTAATACATTATCTACCTTCACAGGACGGAAAGTTCCAAGTCCTACGTGCAGGGTTACATAAGCAATTTTTACACCTTTTTCTTCAATCGCCTGCAAAAGTTCCTTGGTAAAATGTAAGCCCGCTGTTGGTGCTGCCGCTGAACCTTCATACTTGGCATAAACTGTCTGATATCTGTTTTTATCCTGAAGTTTGTGGGTAATATAAGGTGGCAGAGGCATTTCTCCAAGACTATCTAACACTTCTTCAAAAATGCCATCGTAATAAAACTTAATGAGTCGATTTCCCTCCTCTACCGTTTCCAAAACTTCAGCTTTTAAAAGTCCATCGCCAAAAATAAGCTGTGCACCAGGTCTACATTTTTTTCCGGGTTTTACCAACGTCTCCCAGACATCACCTTCATGACGTTTTAAAAGTAGCACTTCTACGGCTCCACCGGTTTCTCTATTTCCAATCAGTCTTGCAGGAATTACCTTGGTGTTATTGAGCACAAGGCAATCCCCTTTTGACAAATAATTGATTATATTTTTAAAGGTTTCATGTTTTGTTTTACCACTCTGTTTATCCAGCATCAAAAGTCTGGAAGATGAACGGTCACTAAGGGGGTCCTGAGCAATCAATTCTTGTGGTAAATCAAAATAGAAATCTGAAGTACGAAGTCCCTCAGTCTGTACTTCGTTCTGTACTTGCTTATCCATAATTCTCTCCAAGTTATAGCCCGATTTTTTCCAAGAACACTTTATAACCATTCTTGGTTTCCATCAAATCTGCTTTGCTGATAGCTTCCCATGGGGCATGCATATTCAATACTGCAACACCACAGTCAATTACATTCATACCATACAATGCTAAGATATACGCAATCGTACCGCCACCACCTGCATCTACCTTACCCAGTTCTGCAGTCTGGAATGAAATATCACCTTCCTCCATAATCTTGCGAATCTGAGCAATATACTCTGCATTAGCATCATTTGAGCCGCTTTTTCCTCTTGCTCCGGTAAATTTGTTAAATACCATACCCTGTCCTAAAAACGCAGCATTTTTCTTATCAAAAGATGCCGCATAAGAAGGGTCAAAGCCGGCACTTACGTCGGAGGATAACATATAAGAGGCTGCTAAACATCTGCGAACATTTAACTCATTATATTCTCCCACCAAATTCAATACTTCTGCTACGGTATTGGCAAAAAAGCGAGACTGCATACCGGTAGCACCAACGCTACCGATTTCTTCTTTATCTACTAAAATACAGCAAGTTGTACGTTCAGGTGATTTTACTTCTAACATAGCTTCTAAAGATGTAAATGCACAAACTCTGTCGTCATGTCCGTAGGCAAGAACCATACTTCTGTCAAAGCCTGCTTCTCTTGCTTTTCCTGCAGGAACAACTTCGATTTCGGCCGATAGAAAATCTTCTTCTTCTATGTCATACATATCTTTTAAAATCTGAAGAACGTTTTTCTTAACAGCCTCTTTTTCCTCTTTTTCTTTATCCTTGTTAAATATTGGCATATTGCCCACTACAATATCAAGTGCCTCTCCCTCAATGACTTTTGCAGCTTTTTTCTCAAGCTGTTCTCCGGCAAGATGAATCAATAAGTCCGAAACAAAAAATACTGGGTCATCTTCATCTTCACCTATATTTACTAGAATCGTTGTGCCATCTTTTTTAACAATAACACCATGAAGGGCAAGAGGAAGTGTCACCCACTGATATTTTTTCACACCACCATAATAGTGCGTATCTAAATAGGCAATTCCACCATCTTCATATAAGGGATTTTGTTTTACATCTAATCTTGGTGAGTCGATATGTGCACCTAAAATATTGAGACCTTCTACCATAGGTCGCTTACCAATCTGATACATCACAATACTTTTATTCATACAGACTGCATATACCTTATCGCCTGCTTTCAAGGCTTTATTTTCTTTGATAAGATTCTCTAATTCTACATATCCTTCTTTTTCAATACGGTTTACAATCTGGTCAATGCATTCCCTCTCGGTTTTACCATTATCTAAAAAGGTACGATATCTATCTGATAAATCATTAACCGCCTCTATCTGTTTTTCATCATATTTTTCCCAAACGTTTTTATGTTCCATACACTTACCTCCTTTCAGAATAGTATACGCAAATTAGTTATTATGCACGCATCTGTGCATCAAATTTTTCAGAAAGTGTTGTAACAACTTTTTCAAAAACAACATCTGCCATTTCATCTGTTACATCTTCTTTATCAGAAACAAGTTTCAAACTAAAAGCCATACTTTTCTTATCTACACCAAGTTTTTCACTTTCAAAGATATCGAACAATGTTACTTTTTTAATTCGCTCATCACATTCTTTGATTGTCTCCACCAGCATACCACATTCTACTGATTTATTTACGAGTACAGATAAGTCACGACTATTTGCCACAAAACCAGTTTCTGGAACATATTTAATCGCTTCTTTAAATAATCCGGTTAATACTGCATAATCAATTTCTGCAATAAAAATTTTGGTATCTGCTTTCTTACCGGCTGCAATATTCATATTATCTACGATTTCATAACGAAGCTGTCCGAATTGACCAATCTTTGTACCCTTACAATAAACTTCTGCAGTTCTGCCTGGATGAAGGTATGGAACATTGCCTCTTTTGTAAGTAAATTCTAAATCGTTTGCACTTGCAAAAGCTTCTAAAGTACCTTTCAGGGCGAAGAAATCTTCTGCCTGTCCGCAAGTTCCAAGACAAATCATCTTCTTTTCCACAGGTGGCTCTGTAAGAGGTAATGCCTTTGGAAGATAGATGTTAGCAATTTCAAAGAAACGCATTGCTTCGTTACCATTTTTAATGTTATTTTCAATGACTCTTACCATAGCTGGAGCCATAAATGTTCTCATAATGCTTAAGTTTTCTGTAATTGGGTTTAATAATTCCACTACTTCTCTTTCTTTTGCATCTTCTGGAATTAAGAACATATCAAATTCATTTTTTGCACACATAGCGATAGTCTGAATTTCATAGTAGCCCTGTGAACATAAAAATTCTTTTACAGACAATTCTTTCTTCTGAGCTGGGTTTAATCCACCGCTGGTTACTTTTGCCTCATCTAAGAAAGTAGGTGTTACTTTATCATAACCGTATTCACGAATAATTTCTTCTGCAATATCCTGGTAGCCTTCCACATCTTCACGATATCTTGGAATTGCAAGAGTTAAAACGCCATTTTCCAATTTCACTTCAAATTGAAGTGCCTCCAAGATAGTCACCATTTCATCTTCTGGTACTTCAATACCAAGTACATGATTTACTTCACTTGTCTTTACTGTAATGACTCTCTTTTCTTTTGATGCACCTGCTGATTCATCAAAATGGCTAGAGCTGATTTTGGCAACACCTAAAGTCTGTGCTAAGTTTAACGCACGTGCCATACCACATTCTACTGTCCATTCATCAATACCTTTTTCAAATCTTGCTGCTGCATCAGAACGAAGTCCAAGACTTCTGGAAGTTTTACGCACATTATCTTTTAAGAATTTTGCGGATTCAAATAACACTTCCTTTGTATTTTCTGTAATTTCACTGTTTAATCCGCCCATAACGCCAGCAAGGCCAACAGCTTTTACTTTGTCACAAATAAGTAAGTTATTGCTTGTAAGAACACGTGTCTTTTCATCTAAAGTAACCAGTTCTTCGCCCTCATTTGCACGTCTTACTACGATAGACGACCCTTCTAAAGTACTTAAGTCGAAAGCATGCATTGGCTGACCCATTTCAACAAGAACATAGTTTGTAATATCAACCATTGCATTAATCGCATTGTGTCCTACAGCAATCAATCTTCTTTTCATCCAAAGTGGTGATTCTGTATATTTTACATCATAAATATAATGTCCTAAATATCTTGGGCAGATTTCTTTATCTAAGACAGTTACACTGATTTTTTCATTTGTTGTACCATCTTCTGTATAAGTCATATCTGGTGCTTTAAATGGTTTTCTAAGAGCTGCCGCAACTTCCTTTGCAATACCAACAACTGACTGGCAATCTGGTCTGTTTGCAGTAATGGAAATATCAAAGAGATAGTCATCCAATTCTAAATAATCTCTCATTTCCATACCAAGAGGAGCATCCTCTGCCAGAATCATAATACCGTTGACATCAGCACCCGGATACCATTCTTTGTCAATCATCAATTCTCCACCAGAACATAACATTCCGTAAGACATCATTTCTTTCATCTTTCTTGGCTGAATTTCCATACCATTTGGAAGGATAGCACCAACTAAGGCTGCCGGAACTTTTGCACCAACAAATACGTTATCTGCACCTGTTAAAATCAAATGGTCTTCTCCGTGTTCTCCACAGTTTACGTGACAGATTTCCAAATGAGTGCCTTCGTAGTGTTCCATAGCCGTAACCTGACCAACTACTACTTTTTCTAAATTCTTTCCTAAATATTCAACGCCTTCTACTTCAAAACCAACAGAAAATAACTTTTCCTCTAATTCCTGTGGTGTGAGGTCGATATCTACATATTCTTTTAACCAACTATATAAAACTTTCATCTTTTTTCCTTACCTTTCTAGTTCTACGCCTTAAACTGTTTCAAAAATTCAATATCATTTTCAAACAATTTACCCATATGATTAATGCCGTATTTTAACATCGCAATACGTTCGATACCGATACCAAATGCAAGACCTGAATATTTAGAGGAATCGATGTTACAGTTCTCTAATACTTTGTTATTAACGATACCACCGCCTAATACTTCAATCCAACCTGTTCCTTTACATAAAGAACAGCCTTTACCTCCGCATTTAAAGCAACTAACATCTACTTCCACAGATGGCTCTGTAAATGGGAAATAGGAAGGACGAAGTCTTGTTTTTGCCTCATCAGAAAATAATGCCTTTACAAATTTATCTAACATACCCTGTAAATCGCAAAGTGTAATATGGTCATCTACTACCAAACCTTCCATCTGACTAAACATTGGAGAATGAGTTGCATCACTGTCTGAACGGAATACTTTACCTGGAACTAACACCTTAATTGGTGGAGCCTGTTTATCCATAACACGAATCTGTCCCGGTGATGTATGGGTTCTTAAGAGTAAATCCTCTGTAAGCCAGAAAGTATCCTGCATATCCCTAGATGGATGGTCTTTTAATACATTCAATCTTGTAAAATTATGGTCATCATCTTCGATTTCCGGACCTTCAAAAATTTCAAAGCCCATTCCAGCGAAAACATCTATGATTTCATTTTTAATGGCTGTAAGGGGATGCAAATTACCAGCTTCTGTATGAGACGCTGGAAGTGTCACATCTATGGTCTCCTCCTCATAACGAGAAAGTAACGCTTTTTTATCCATTTCTTCTTTCTTTTCATCATATAAAGCCTGTGCCCAGTTTTTAATCTGGTTAACAGCCTGACCATAAGCCTTCTTTTCTTCATTTGGCACGTTTTTAATGCCTTCCATTAATTTTTGAACCTGGCCACCTTTTCCAAGGTACTTTGCCCAGAACTCTGAAAGCTGTTTTACATCTTCCACTAAAGCTAATTCTGACTGGAATTCAGTCTTAATTGTTTCCATACTCATTTTTCTATCTCCTTTTTCTATTTTGCATTTGTGAATATTTATTTACATAAAAAAATCCCTGACAACAACTGTCAGGGACGAAATATCTCCGCGGTACCACCCAAATTTTCTGCAAAGCAGACTCTCAAAGACTTAACGCGTCTACACGGTTTAGACTACTTATCGTTCACCCAAACTGCTTCAGTGGGAAATTCAAGTCATTATCTGAACTTAAGGAAGCTTCCAGCCGACGACTTCCTCTCTCTGCAAGAAAATAATACTCTACTAGGCACCTTCATAGCATTTTTCTAATTCACACTATTTGTATTTTAGTCATTGCCCCAAAAAATGTCAACTAATTTAGGCATTTTTCTTCTGTTTTTTCTCTTTTTTCAAGCGTTTTTTCTCTTTGCCTCTGGCTACAAATCCAAACATATATCGGTATGCCGGTGAAAAATATTTGTTAATCTGTGCACCAATCAAAATAATATACATACAGAAATAGAACCATAACATAATGACCACCACAAAGGTCATACTACCATAGACACTAAATCCGTGGAAAATATCTACATAGAGAGAAAATACATAGGAAAATCCACTCCATATAATTGCAGAAAACATAGCTCCCGGTAATTGCTTTTTATACCTCATTTTTTTATTAGGAACCAGCCAGTAAATAAAGGTAAACACCAGCGTTAAAACCGCAATGACAATGAATACACGGAAATGCATCAATGTCTCGATTACTACGCTGATATTCGGAATAACATCTAAAAAGCCCCTTAGTTGCTTGAATATCGTTTTTCCAAATACCATAATAAAAAGGGATACCACAATGGCAAAAATCATTACTAAAGTATACAAACTTGCCACCAGTCGAACCACGAAATAGTTTCGTTTTTCTTCTACATCATTAATCGCATTGAGACCCTGAATCAGTGCCATCATACCTTTTCCGGCGGTCCAGATTAACAAAATTGTTGACACGGAAATTGCCACCGTAGACTTCTCATACACTTCTGCTATGATATTACTAATCATCGGCAAAATTGTCTCCGGCATTACCGTCTCAATGGCCCCAATCAAATTTCCCTGAGTCAGCGGCGTATAGGGTAAAATGTAGCAAACTAAAACCAGTGCCGGAATCGTGGAAATAATTGAGAAAAACGCAGTACTTGCCGCGTATGCACTAATATTCTGTTTCATAATCTCAGCAATAAAATCATTAATAATTGCCCAAATTTTCTTTAACATACTCTCTCCGTTAATAAATTTGCTCTAACGTACAACTCTCATAAAACAACTGTAAAATATCGGTATACTTATAACCGGCTTGAGCCATATTGCCAGCTCCATTCTGGCTCATTCCATTGCCATGTCCAAAGCCACCACCAATCAGACTATATCCTACCACAGCTTTGCCTTCTTTTCTAGTTTCAATCTTAAAAAAAGCACTAGGAAGCAAAGTGGTCATAGTCATTGTTGTTCCATCTTGTTTATTTACCATATTTTCTTCATTTAGTAAAGTATAACGAATATTATACTCTCCAATCAACATAATGGTATTATTGCTTCCTTGTATCGTGATTTTTTCGGCCCTTCCTCCTACACTTCTTTCCACTACCGAAATCGCTTTAATTTCACCCAAATCCTCATAAGCATCGATTGAATCAAATGTTTGCTGCTGATTGAAATACAACACATAATTTTTATTTTTGTTATAACATTCTTCGAGGCGTTTTTCCAGTATATCCGTGTCTAAATTCGTTTCATAATTCCACCGGTAAAAGCCTTCTTCTACTTCAAAATCGGATTCGTATGTATTTTCAATATATTTATCAAAGGCATCATTTGTGGAAAGGTCTATTTTTTCTGTTTCCTGATGATTCAGTCTGAGTCCTGTACTGCCAATTCCAAAAGAAGTAGAATAATACAAGGTTTCTATGGGGACATTATCCTTGGTTAATATGATACCCGAAGTCTCACGTACCGCACTGGTAGTACTGACCTGCTCATTGATATTATTGTATACTTGAAAAGAGGTACTATCATCAAGGTGTGCTCCAAGTTCCTTTAATCCCGCATTTTTCATCTTCGTGTATGCATACGTTCTAGCACAAATCGCCTGTGCCATAAGTGCCTGTTCCTGATAGTAAGAAGGCATTTCACTTGGCACTACTGTGTATAAATATTCCTCCAAAAGCACCTCATTAATCACTACAATACCCTCTTCTTTTTGATGCAACTCCATTATTCCACTATAACTTGGAGTTCCTTGATTTCTCTTGATACTGGATAAAATCACTTTTCCAGACAAAACATCCGGCACAATTTTCACCATTTTGCCATCTTCTAAATTTTCATTTGAGAATGTTACTTCCTCGTATGCCGCATATTCTGTATAATCTTCGCCATTTTCATATACTTTAAAGGAAGAATCACAGGACATGGTAACTTCATTATGATAATTTGACAGAAAATCCGTTGTTTTTATCAAAACACGAATATATTCCATTCCTTCGCTGGCAACAATGAGGCAGGCACAAATTTTTCCATCTTCTAAAACAAAATCCACAAATTCATATCCAAGAGCAACATCTTGAATACTCCCCTCCGAAAGTCCCTCATACACTTTATATACTTTCATATTGTCGCAAAACTCGTAAACTCCGTAATTTTCCAGCGTTACATAGGTGTCATTAATGGATAAAACCTTATCATTCATTTTTTCATCATAACTTTTAATTTTAGTAATTTGTCCCTGGCAAATCACAAGGCTTGCCACGGTATCATTGGAAATCTCCGTCTTTTTTTTGGAAGGCAATACCACTTCTTTATTTTTTACAAGAAAATGAATACCCTCTGTATCCTGCCCTTGCACATACATATAGGGCAAATTAATTTCTTCATCACTTGCCTCTTTGACTACCAGAAAAGTCACTTCCTGATTTACTCTTTTTACATAAGTTTTTGTGACAAATCCGGCATATTCCAAAAAGAGAGTTTCCTTACAACTTCCTGTTTCATTTGTTGTAATTAAAAGCGATTCACCACTTTCGCTTTGCTCCTTGGAAATTCCCAAAACACTTATTTCTTCCAGTGTAATTTCCTCACGTTTTTGAAAATCATCTAAAAGCTGCTCATAAAGATTAAAAAACTCATCTCTATCGATTACGGAATTGATAGATACATTGTCCAAAATCTTTGCAGAGGTATTTCCCGTAGAATCCAACGTATCCAAAGTTTCTTTTAACATCAAATATGTAGTCTGGCTTGTACCCTCTTCATCTGTATATTTCGTCAATAAAGCCTCATACTGACTTTTATCTTCTTCTCCAAGTGCCTGTATGAGCGTAAGAACTTCCTCATATCCAATCGTATCTTTTGTAATAACTTCTGGTGTTCTTGACAAAATTAATAAAAAAATAAGTACAATCAGTACAAAACTACCAATCAGCCAAAAACTATGATTACTTTTTTTGATCGATTTCATATGCACCTCTACAATTCAAAATATATCCAACTTCCACTTTCTATCTTTGGAAGTGAAAAAAGCAGCCTTCGGCTGCTTTTTTCATAAGTATCCCCAAAATGTCGGCTCCTGTACTTTGACTCCTAGCTCACGCCAGGTGGGTGACCGCAAAATAACTTCTGCCTTCCCCTGACTAATGGGGGCTTGACATCTGCTACATAATATAGGAATCCCGTTTAAAGTAAATGTAGGTTCAAAATAACAAGAAATCCAACACTTTAGGTTAATACTATTATATCCATTTGTATTCATTTTTACAACCATTTCATACAGACAATTTATGGGAAACATTTCCCAGAATAATTTATTTCTTAAATTTTTCTTTTAGCTCGTCTTTCATCTGCTGTAATACTTCTTTATATCGTTCTGTTGCCTTCAATGAATTTCTCTTTAAAATACCGCGAATACGCTTATACTCTCGCGTACCTTGTATCATATCCAGCTTCCATTTCATTTCTTCTATCTTGTATTCAACACTTTCTTTCACATTTTCTTTCAATTCTTTAACATCTTCCATAGCTATTGCCGAAATCACATCAATTCGCTTTTTCAATAAACGTTTCATTTCTGCATTATGCTCTGCAAGTTGCTCTAAAATAAAGCGTAAATCCATTGCTTCTCGGAAAGAAATCGCAAAATCATATACAAATAAAACCGTAAGTAGTAACGTAATAAACTGTAAAATTCCCTGAGGAAGCTTCATAATCAGGTTCTCTATTGGATTATGTATACATTGGATAAGCAATACCGATAAAACGCCCCAAAACAGACTACTCACCAAACAAATATAGCCTTTAAAATTGCAAAAAGCTTTTGTATAATCCCAATATCTTACGTGAAATAACTTTTCCATAACCAATCCTGTCACAAGTTCTAACACCGTTGCTGAAAACATTCCCAATATATATACAAGCCAAAGATGTTAATAGTAACCACTGAAATATCAAATATTGATACATAATTTCACTTCTTTTCTAAAATAATTTTCTAATGGTAAAATACAAAAAGGGGACACGCAACGTGTCCCCAATTTATATACATTGATTATAATGTATTAGCTTCGTCTACAACTTTCTGAATAGCTGCTGCTGCATCTGCTGGAAGTGCATCATATCCGTCCTGTTTTGTATTTAAACCAAGAACGTTGTTTAATCTATCCTGCATACGAGCTTTTAACTGTTCTGTGTATTCTTTGTCTGAAAGGTCTGGAACGAATCCTTCCCAATCCATAATTTCGATATCTTCAAAAGGTCCCCATTTCTTGAAAGATGCTTTTCTTTCAACGATGCTTTCGATGATACCTAATGTGTCTTTAGGCTGAATTTTCTTGCCCATAAAGTCACCTGTATTAACGATGTAACAATCTACATTCTTTTCTTCAACTAATTTCTTAAATTTAGCATAGTCATTAGCTAAAGGATATGTTCTGAATGGGTTAGCGTAAGGAACGATACGTAAAGCGTTCAAGTCTGTTCCTGCTGCAACACGTTCTGCTGTTGAAGTTTTTGTAGCAAGTGTAGCACCCATAACTGATGCTAAAGAAGCACCTTTTAATTTTACTACTGGTGGAATTGTAGGGTCTTTCATAATCCAGAAAATAGCATTTACTGGAGAGTCAATCTTATCTACACGGTTTGGAGACCATAATTTAGATTTGATTGCACGACCGTTACCATTTCTGATATCTTCAGTTACTAACTGAAGTTTTCCATCTTCGTCTAATGTACATGAACAGTTCTGAGCTGATAATAAATATTGGTTATCTGCACAGCCAGTAGGATAATCTGCTGTTTTATCAAAATATGTAGGTTCAAGTGCTACTGATGCACATGTATCTGTGTTGATGATGAAAGCATCATCATGAAGAACTTTGATAGCTGGATATTTATCACCATGTTTTGCATGTGTAAGTGTAGATTTACCAGAACCTGATAAACCGTATACAGATGCAACGAATTTAGAGCCATCTTCTAATGTGTATTCTTTCTGACCGCCGTGGCATGATGCGTAACCATTTCTGTTAGCAATAGCCCAAGCCATTGTCAATGTACCTTTTTTGTGTTCACCAAAGTATCTCATACCAAGGATTGCTGCACAGTTTTCTTCTGTATCGAAGTAGCAAAGTGTAAGTGGATCACTTAAGCAGCTGTAATCAACATCTGGACGGTTACCTGGCATCCACTGTGGGTCAGAGAAAATGTAGATATCTGCTTCTTTTCCGTCACCAACTGGTTTAGAAGCTTTATACATTTTTACATATTCATCTGACATATACTGGAAGTTTAACATCCAGTTGTATAAAATGTTTTCTTCTCCTTCTGGAATAAGAAGATGAGCTTTTACCATAAATTCTGGGTCAAGACCTACGAAACATTCAGCGTGGTACATTGTTTTCCAACGTGTTTCATAAACTGCGTCCATAACTACTTTGTCAAGTTTTACAGCATCAACGCCTGGCTGACCTTTAATACGACGAGCCTGAGCGTAACGACCTGTTACTGCACCATCGTTAAATAAAAGAACTTTTGCATCTTTTTCAAGACCAAATTCTTCTCCTCTGTAAACAGGCATATCTGTTACAACTGTTCCTGGAGAGTTTTTCGCTAATTCATAAGCTTCTTTTAATGTGTTAACTTTAACTACATTATTGCCATAGAATGCAGCTTCAATGATAGAACGTGTTTTGGAAAAACCAACTTTTCCAGCACCAATTTCGTTAATTGGATAATACGCTTTTGTTGACATATAAATTGTCCTCCTTAGGTGATTATATTTTGAATGCCTAGGAAAAATCTCCTTAAGCATTACTTTAGTGATTGTGTATAGCACATCAAATATATTATTGCAAAACGCCCTCTAAAAGTCAATAAAAACTATCCACGTTTTTCGTATTTTCTTTTAGCCAAAGCTGTTCTTCTTCCGTCAGATATGGGCTCAATTTTTCATACACCTGTCTGTGATATTCATTCAAATAATCTTTTGTACGTTCATCGAGACTCTCTACGTCGATAAGTTCTAAATCAATGGGTACAAAAGTGAGCATTTCAAACTCCATAAACTGACCGTCTGCATTTTCAAAACTTCGTCTTGTCAAAAGTACATTTTCTGTTCGGATTCCATACTCGCCCTGCAAATATACTCCCGGTTCGTCTGTCACCAGCATACCTTCTTCTAAAATTGTCTCACTACTACCTTCTACATAACGATAGCGAATATTTTGCGGGCCTTCATGAACATTTAAAATATATCCAACACCATGGCCTGTGCCACATTTGTAATCCATTCCGATATCCCAAAGTGGCTGTCTTGCCAAAATATCCAGATTTCTTCCGGTACAACCATATAAAAATTTGGCATTTGCAAGATTTAGCATTCCCTGTAACACTTTGGTAAAATGCACTTTCATCTCCTTCGTGGCCCGTCCCATAGCAATCGTTCTTGTTACGTCAGTTGTTGCACCAAGATACTGACCGCCAGAGTCAACAAGCAGCATGCCCTCGTTTTTTAAGACAGCACAATTTTCTTTTGTGGCTTCATAATGCATCATTGCAGCATTTTCACCATATGCACTAATGGTTGTAAAAGACTTATCTAAGTAACCTTCGATTTCTTCTCGAAGACTATCCATAAGTTGCATTGCATCATATTCTGTCATCACTTTACCAGTGGCCACTTTTTCTCTTTCTTTTTTCATCTGATAGATGAACTTGGTAACTGCCACGCTATCTAATAAGTAATACTTTCTAATATGACTAAGCTCTGTTTCATTTTTTATTGCTTTTAATAATTCCGTAGGATTTTTCGACAAAAAAAGATTTTCTTTTGGGAAGCATTTATAAACCGCATAGGACGTAGTGTTTTCATCTATCCAGACTTTCTTTCCTAAGTCCATACTCTTTATACTGGTTAAAAATTCACAATAAGGTTTTACACGAAACTGCTCTCTTTTTGCCTTTTCCTGCAAAGAAGCTAAAATAGGTTCATCTCCGATAAAAAGGTAAGCTTCCTTTTCCGTAAGAATGGCAAAACTAAATGCTACCGGATTACATTCTACATCTTTTCCCCTAATGTTAAAAAGCCACATAATATCATCTAATTTGCTCAAAATGAAGGCCGTGGCACTTTCTTCTTTCAACTTTTCACGTACTTCTTTTAGCTTATCCTTTGTTTCTTTTCCAAACAAATTATCTTCTGGAAGTAGCACTTCTCTTTGTATAAAATCGGGTCTATCTATCCACAAAGCATCTGCCAAATCTTCTTCATAGAAAAACTTTGCATATTTTTCTATCAAAGCTTGTTCTAATTTTTCTCCAAACGCCGCCGTCACGATTTTTCCATCAAAACCAATCGTCTCACCGTCATTCATATGCTTTTTCAAATATTCGGCAATCGTTGGAACGCCTTTTTCACCCATTTTTTGTAAAAAAATACCGGTGCCCTCTAACTCTTTTTCTGCCTGAATAAAGTATCTTCCGTCCGTCCAAAGACATATTTCCTTATGTCCCACTAAAAGAGTACCATTTGAGCCTGTAAATCCCGAAAAATACTCTCTGACTTTGAAATAATCACTGACATACTCCGAGCTATGATAATCACCGGTTGGTATGAGATAATAATCCACATTTTTTTCTTTTAAAAGCGTTTTTAACGCATTTAGTCTTTTTACAACACATTCACTGTTCATAAATTAATACCCTTTTGCCACTTCTCCTTTAAAAAGTGCCACTGCTTTTGACGTTCCGATTCTATCACAACCTGCCTTCAAGAAATTTTCCAAATCTTCTATGGTACTAACACCACCGGCTGCTTTGATTTTCACCTGTTTTCCAATATGTTTTTTCATCAAAAGCACATCTTCCATCGTAGCACCGCCTGTGCCAAAACCGGTGGAAGTCTTGATATAATCCGCACCTGCATTTGTAACAGCTTTACACATAGCGATTTTTTCTTTCTCCGTCAAATAACAGGTTTCAATAATAACTTTTAATATATGGTTACCACAAACGGCTTTTAGCGTTCTAATTTCTTCTTCAACAGCATCATACATTCCATTTTTAACATCGCTTATATTGATAACCATATCGATTTCATTGGCACCATCTAAAAGAGCTTTTTTTGTTTCTGCCACCTTACTATCTGTATTGGAATAGCCCAGTGGAAAACCTACAACGGTACAAATATTTATGGAATCCTTGTAGGCATCTTTTACTCTTTTTACATATCCAGAGGGTATGCAAACAGAAGCTGTTTTATACAAAACAGCTTCATCACATAACATTTTTATGTCTTCCCAAGTGGCAAACGCCTTTAATTGTGTATGGTCAATATGACTTAACATTTCCTGACTTGTCATGTTATACCTCTTACTATACTCCTAAAAATTCTTTTACGACTGCAGGCATTTCGTTTACTTCACATTCTTTTTTATGTAATACCGGTGCAGTTCTAATTTCTTCGATTGCATTTGGAACTTTTACATTTGCTAATTTTGACAATTCATCTACCAATGCAAAATCTTCCATTGCTTCGTATTTTTCATCAATCGCATTCATAACACTTCTTGTGAATTTAAATGGACTTGCTGTGGAAGCAATAACGGTTTTCTTGTCATCGCCTGTTTTTGCTTTGTACTGGTTATAGGCACAAGCTGCAACAGCTGTATGAGTATCAATGACATAACCACATTTTTCATATAATGCTTTAATTGTTTCAGCGGTCTGATTTTCTGTTGCAAAAAAGCCTACAAAATCCGCTAATTTTTCTTTCATATCGTCTGTGATTTCATATTTGCCTTCTGCATTTAAAGACTGCATAAGTGCCTTATTTTTATCTGCATCTTCTCCTGCAATTTTGAAAATTAATCTTTCTAAGTTACTAGAAATCAAAATATCCATAGATGGAGAAGTGGTTAAAATGAAATCTCTGTTTTTGTTATATTCACCTGTAGCAAAGAAATCAAATAATACTTTGTTGTCATTTGATGCACAAATCAGCTTCGCGATTGGTAATCCCATATTTTTTGCATAGTAAGCAGCTAAAATATTACCGAAGTTACCCGTTGGAACCACTACGTTAATTTCCTCTCCTTCTGCAATTTTACCCTCTTTTAATAAGGTTGCATAAGCATATACATAGTAAACAATCTGTGGCACTAATCTACCAATATTGATTGAGTTGGCTGAAGAGAACTGATAACCTTTTTGTGCCAATTCTTTCTCCAATTCTTTATCTGCAAACATTTTCTTAACGCCTGTCTGAGCATCATCGAAATTGCCGTGAATTCCCACTACGTGTGTGTTGTCTCCTTTCTGTGTAACCATCTGCTTTTCCTGAATTGGACTCACACCGTTCTTTGGATAAAATACAACAATTTTTGTGCCTTCTACACCAGCAAAGCCAGCTAAAGCAGCTTTACCTGTGTCACCAGAAGTCGCCGTCAAAATAACGATATCATTTTTTACATTATTTTTTCTTGCAGAAGTAATCATAAGATGCGGCAAAATAGAAAGTGCCATATCTTTAAATGCAATGGTTGCTCCATGGAATAATTCCAAATAATAAGCTCCGTCTGCTTCTACCATTGGAGCGATTTCTTCTGTGTCAAATTTTTCATCATAAGCAGAATTAATACAGTGTTCTAATTCTTCTTTTATAAAATCTGTTAAATATGATTTCAACACTTCATATGCAACTTCCTTATAGCTCATTTCAGATAATTCTTTTAAGCTCTTTGAAAGGGTCGGTATCGTCATTGGCACAAATAAACCGCCTTCATCCGAAAGTCCTTTTAAAATTGCCTGTGAAGCTGTTACTTTTTCATTTTTGTTTCTTGTACTTTGGTATAAAACTTCCATATTGAACCTCTTTTCTATTGTGGACTAATGTACTTAGTCATTCTTTTCAAAATAAAACAATTCTAAGACAATATACCACATAAAAAAAAGGAAAGCAACACTTCTTTACTTTAATTCGTTAAATTATTGTAGAAAATATGCTGTTTGCATCTATCCATAGAAATTGTGTCCCCCATGGCTAAACAATAAGGTTAACTTTTGGTGAAACCATTCTAATTTTTCCGGGTCGGCATATTTTTCTGAAACAAAGTAGAGAGCTCCTTCTGACAGGTCTTCTCCCTGTAAAGCCCTCTCTACCGCCTCATAGGTTTCTTCACTGATGCAAACGGAATCATATCTTCCATTGCCTACCGGCGAGAACTGGTAACAATTTCCTTCCCTTTGAAAAACAACCTCTTCCACAGTATCCGGAAATTTCTCGCTTTCCACACGATTTAATACCACATTGGCAACCAGAAGTTTTCCGGTCTCATCTTCTCCTCCGGCTTCTGCCTCCACGATACGAAGCAAAGCTTCATAATCCTTGTCCGATAAATCGTATACCCATAAGTCTTTTACACAGGATAAAACCTGTATGGTCCTTTTATTACTGGCTACCGTTTCATTGGTTTTCGTGACACTTTTGGTATCTGTTTTTTCAAGCAAACCCATAACCTGATAGGTTCCTGCCTCGGTATCCATCATATGAATAAAATCTGTGCCTCTTACACAGATAAGTGCCAATAGAAAGACTAATCCTGTTAAAAATAGTAAATGACTTTTTTTATATTCCATTTTTCTCATTCCTTCCTAATGTCTATTGTATGTACCATTTTGGAAGAATATGTCCAAATTTATTTGTGAATTGCATTTATTCGTGTTATAGTTTTTTCATATTACGACAAACAAAGACGGAATGCGTGCAAATTTTCCTATCCATTTTAAATGGCATTTCACTCAGAGGAGTATCTATGAGCAAAAATTTACCTGGCGTATTTTCTGCCACGAAGAAAGATGGAACTACATATTATCGAGCTTCTTTGACTTATAAAAATAAACATATTAGTTTGGGAAGCTATGATACTGCAGTAATTGCTAACAAAGCTTATTTAGAAGCTTTAGAATTGTTAACCAATTCCTCTATTTCTATTGACAATTATTCCTCAAAAAATACTCTTTTATTCGAAAAATGGGTAAGTCTTGTAAATTTCCGCGATAATGGACTATATTTAGCCAATCCAATTTATATACGCCCTAAGTTTTTTTATTATTACCTGTCCCCCAATGATGTATATACTTTTGACACAGACGATTTATTTTACTACTCTTCTCACAAAATTATGAAGCGTGGCGGACATCTGTTTGTGTCAGATTATGGTATGCAGACAAATATTCAGAATCGCTATGGAATTAAAAGCTATGGCGTTTGTGGTAGGGATTATCGTTTTATCAATGGAAATGACCACGATTACCGATACGAGAATATCGAAATCATTAACCGATACAACGGGGTAACAAAAATCCATAAAAAAGGTATGCCTTTTTATCAGGCAAAGCTTCATATCAATGGAGATTATCTGATTGGCACATATGAAACGGAAATAGAAGCTGCTATTGCCTACAACAAAGCGATTGATGTGGTAAAAAAAGCGGGTTGTAATAAAAATTACACCCCGAATTTTTTAGAGTTGTCAAGCTCTCAATATGCAAATATATATAACGCATTACCTATTTCCAAAAAAATTATGGAACTTACTTTTCCGTATAATCAATAAAACTGATATTGAAATTGGCATTTCCACTGATTCCATCTATCGAACCACTTTTATTGTATTGCCACATCGAAAACTGGTATGGGTAGTCTGGCAAATCCCCTTCATCAGCCAGCCAAATATCGTAGGAAGTAAGTTTCGATAAATCCACTTTCGTAAGAAGCCACTCTTTGTTTCCCCGAATCATTGGGATGTAGCCTGCGTTTTTAACGGTATCCAAAAAAGCAATGGCTATCTCTGTTCTTTCTTCTTTTGTAAGGCTATCTGTTCTACTGGTATCATTCGTAATACTTTCCATTTCAAAGACGATAGGATAATCAATCTTATAGCTGCCTATTTGATTCAGTACCATATTGGCTTCCTCTACGGCTTCTTCCTTCGTTTTTGCCTGAGAGGAAAAATAAAGTCCTACGTGCAAAGAGGTATCCGTAGCTCCTTTAATATTATCCACATAATATTCATCTAAAATAAGTTGCCCTGTACTATATCCTCTAGCTCCCACACGAAGCATTACATAGTCTACTCCTGCCTTGACCAATTTGTTAAAATCCACATAGCCTTGTGTCTTTGAAATATCCACGCCAAAATAAGAGGTTTGCTCCCCATCAACATAGTATTTCATAATTCCTGACTGAGACACCAATTTGGTAAAATCATAGGTGTTCTTCGGCAAATATTGGCTAATAAGAACCCATTCCTCTTTTCCGTCAGCATAGGTAATCTTCGTATGCTTTCCATCTGTGGACGGATCATCTTCTTTCACTGTTTCTTCCTTCTTATCGGATTTGGTTGTTTCTTCTGTTTTGGAATCATCTTCCGGGTACATATCCCAAAAGTCCAAATCTTCTGCTACTAAATTGCTTTTTACTTCTGTGTTGCCTTCCGTCTCGGTATCTGCCACTGTCTGATTCAATGTATCCTTAGTCTTACTCTTTTTAGGCTCTGCATTCATAAAAAATACAATAGAAAATAAAAGTACAATAAAAGCACAAACACCTGCAAACATATAAACAACCGGTTTCCCGGTATTTTTTTCCTCATATTCTTCTGGTAATCTCATATTTTCACTTCTTTCTAACTGTGGTAAAATCATTTTGATTACATCTAATTTAACACGAAATATGTGTTTACGCAATGAGGTGAAAAATGAAAAAATCTCGATATATAAGTTTTATCACAAGTATTTGTCTGTTACTCCTTTTAGGTTGCTCCCGTAATGAACAACCCATTTCTAAGTCCGGTATGTATTTTGATACGATTATTACGATTACTGTCTATCATTCAGAGGACGAGCCTTTGCTGGATAAGTGTTTTTCTATGGCGGAATATTATGAAAATCTATTTAGTAAAACCATTGAAACTTCTGATATTTATCAGATAAATCATAGTCAGGGCACGCCTACTGAGGTTCATGAGGAAACCTTCTATCTTTTAGAGAAAGCACTGGACTACGCTGCTATGACAGAAGGTGCGATTGACCCTACCATTCTTCCCCTGTCAGATTTATGGAACTTTGGAGAAAACGAAACCGTTCCAAAGGAGGAAGACATTGCCTTTTCTCTATCACAGGTTGGCTATGAAAATGTGATATTGGATTCTTTCTCCAATACTGTCACTTTAAAAAAGGAAAATATGGGCATTGACTTAGGTTTTATTGCCAAAGGTTATATTGCCGACAAAATGAAGGAATATCTCATATCTGAGGGTGTAGAAAGTGCCCTTATCAACTTGGGAGGAAATGTATTAACTATTGGTAATAAGCCTGATGGAAGTGCTTATACCCTAGGTGTTAGAGAGCCTTTTGGAGAAGCCAATTCCTCTATTACTACGGTAAAAGTAACCGATAAAAGTCTGGTTTCTTCCGGGGTGTACGAGCGTTATTTTTATGAAGATGATGTGTTATATCATCACATTTTAGATACGTCTACCGGATATCCGGTAAACAATGGTCTTTTTGCCGTGACTATTTTGTCAGATTTCTCTATGGAAGGCGATGCATATTCCACTATATGTATGTGTCTTGGCTTAGAAGATGGTATGGAATTAATCGAATCCACAGAGGGCATAGAAGCATTGTTTATCACAGAGGATATGGAACTTGTTTATAGTAGTGGCTTTCCAAAAAATTGAGTAAAACACAAAGAAGATGCTACCCCTCGTAGCATCTTCAACTTTTTTTGCGTTTAAACCACAACATCAAAACATTCGTAGTTCACAACTTTTTTCAGTTCCTCTAAAGCAACTTCTACTTGATAGCCGATTTTTCCACCGCTAAACAAAATAGTATCAAACCCAGTTGCAGAAATATCTATTACTGTTTTAAACTGTTTTTTCATACCAATCGGCGAACAACCACCGTGCACATAGCCTGTTAATGGCAATAATTCTTTCGATTTAATCATCGCAATACTCTTTTCACCAACTGACTTTGCCGCTTTTTTTAAGTCTAATTCTTTATGAACCGGAATCATAAAAACATAATTACTTTTTGAGTTTCCAATGGTTACTAAAGTTTTAAACACTTGATTCGGGTCTTCTGAAAGGACACTGGCAACCTCTACACCGCTAATTGCTTCTGTACCACCATACTCATAGCTTTTATAATCGATTTTTTTCTGTTCCAAAATTCTCATTACATTGGTTTTTTCTTGCTTTTTCATATGCTTATCACTCCAAAACTTTAAAATTATGCCTGTGTTTACTTTAAAACTTCCTGCTGCACAATCTTAAGCACTTTATTTTCTCTTTCTATCATACCTTGAAAATTTTGACTTTCTGCCTTTTCCTTATGGTCTGCATTTTCATTTACAGATATCGCATAGCAAGGCATCACAAACTCTAATGTAAAAAGTTCTTCTTCTTCATAATCATCAAGCTTTTGTTCCACCATTGTCTCTTTCACATCACACAGGTAATAATAATTGTCCTGAAGAAAGATATCTTCAATTTTTCCTTTTTCAATTCGACGTACATAGCCAAATTCTTTGATTGTGTCTCTCAAAACAACCAGTCCACTTTCTTCGCAAACCTCACGAACTAAAGTTTCCTCCAAAGACTCATTCCCCTCAATGCCACCACCTGGCAATTTGTAATAATCATATTTAAGGCTATGCATCATTGCAATTTTATTATCTTTTATTATAATTCCTCTGACAGAAGGTCTTTTTCCAACTGTTCCATTAACATCATAATTCTTTTTATCAAGCGTAAATAGTTCTCGCATACTCCCCTCCTGAGCCTAGTTTTCCCTCTTCTAAAAATATAACTCCTTCAAAAGCTTTTCACGGTAAGTATTGCTTTTGAAAGAGTTATATTTTACTAGATACACTTTTTCGGACAAACTTCTGCACATTTACCACATTGTGTGCATTTTTCCTGGTCAATAGTAGCATGGAAGTCTTCCACTGTAATTGCACCATTTGGACAATTTTTTTTGCAAAGTCCACAGCCAATACAAGCCACATCACAAGCTTTCATAGCCACAGGGCCTTTATCCTTTGAACTACAAGCAACAATGTGTTTTGCCGTATAAGGTACGAAACTGATTAGTTTCTTTGGACAAGCTTCAATACATTTGCCACAAGCTTTACAAGCCTCTTTATCAACAACTGCCACTCCATCAACGACATGAATGGCATCAAAAGGACAGGCTTTGACACAGTTTCCATACCCAAGACAGCCATAGTTACAGCTCTTTGGTCCGCCGCCTGGCACATAAGCTACCATACTACAATCTTCTACACCTGAATATTCATAATCTGTTTTTGCCTTATTGCAATCACCCTTACAATGAACAAAAGCAACCTGTCTCTGCCCTTTTTGAGCTTCTACACCCATAATATCGGCAATTTTATCTCCTACAGCATCGCCACCTACCGGACAGGCATTCACTGGAGCTTCTCCTTTTACTATGGCTGCTGCAAGACCAGAACAACCCGCATATCCACATCCGCCACAGTTATTACCAGGTAATGCCTCTAGAACAGCTTCTTCTCTTTCATCCACCTCTACCTTAAAGGAAATCGCCGCTATGCCTAAAAATAAACCTACAATCAATCCAACTATTCCGACAACCACAATAGCTGTTATAATTCCACTTACCATATCTATGACCTCCTAAAAAATTCCTGAGAATCCGCAAAAAGCAATCGCCATAAGTCCTGCTGTAATCAGAACGATTGGCATTCCCTTAAAGGATTCTGGAATATCGTTGTATTCCATTTTTTCACGAATACCTGCCAAAATGATAATAGCGATGGTAAAACCGACGGCTGTTGCAAAGCCATTTACAATACTGAATAAGAAATTATATTCTTTTTGTACGTTCGTTAAAGCAATTCCAAGAACAGCACAGTTTGTAGTAATCAAAGGCAAATATACCCCTAATGATTGATACAATGAAGGCATAAATTTCTTCAAAAACATTTCTACAAACTGAACCAATGCTGCAATTACTAAAATGAACACAATCGTTTGTAAATAGGTTATATCTAATTTTACCAGCACAAATTCATAAATCACATTGGAAACCGCTGCCGCCAAAGTAATAACAAAAATAACGGAAACGCCCATTCCAGCTGCTGTCTTAACTTTCTTGGATACACCAAGGAAAGGACAAAGACCTAAAAACTGACTTAATACTACGTTACTTACCAGAGAAGAACTAATTAAAATAGTTAATAATTGACCGATTGTACTTACTTCTGTACTCATACATTCTCCTCCTTCTTTTCTTCTATATTTTCATTGGAAACACTTGCCTCTGTAACCTTTTCTTCTGAAACTGTATCAGAAATCACACCTGTTGCATCTACATCGATAAACTTATGAGAACAACTACCACTTTCTTTACAATTTAAACAGTCGGTACTACAACCAGATTGAATTTTACTTTCTTTTCCACGTTTCAACTGTATATGTTTCACCTTATTTTGAATCGCAGTTAAAGTAGCTAATACAAAGAAAGCTCCCGGTGCCATTGCAAAGATACTAATTGGTGTAAAATTCTCAAATAATTCTAATCCAAAAATTGTACCCACACCTAAAAACTCTCTGATTGCACCAATAATTGTTAAAGCCACCGTGAAACCAAGCCCCATTCCAAGACCATCAAATAAAGATGGAAGCACTGGATTTTTAGAGGCAAACGCTTCTGCTCTACCTAAAATAATACAGTTTACAACAATTAATGGAATGTAAATTCCAAGAGCATCGTATAAAAACGGGATATATGCCTGTAATAATAATTCAACAATCGTAACAAAGGAAGCAATAATAACAATGAATGCCGGAATTCTGACTCTGTTTGGAATTACATTACGTAGTAATGAAATAATCACATTACTCATTGCCAGAACCACCATAGTTGTAAGTCCCATACCCATACCACTTATGGCTGAGGTTGTAACTGCTAAAGTAGGACACATACCAAGCATCAATACAAAAGTTGGATTTTCTTTGATTAAACCATTTAAAAATGGTTTTAATACTTTATTGACCATCTTCACTACCTCCTTCTGCATCTACTACCTGTGCACCATAACGCATATCAAAATAGCTAACTGCCGCATTGACACCATTGGTAATTGCATCAGAAGTAATGGTTGCACCACTAATGGCATCTACTTCGTTATCCTTTTTTGCACCGGTTTTGGTTACTTCAAAAATAGTTGCTTTTTTCCCTGTAAATTGTGGAATCAACACGGATTCCGCATTCATACCAAGACCTGCTGATTCATTAATTTCCAGTAAGGAAACAGCGTTAATTGTTCCGTCAAGCTTAATACCTACTAAAAATGTGATATTAGAGCTATATCCTTCTTTACTGATTACTTTAATCACATATCCTAAAACATTCATATCTGCATCAAAAGCATACATAGATGTTTCAATCACAGTATTGGGATAATTTTCTTTGATAACCTTTTCCGCTTCTGCGACTGAAAAATCACCATCTTCTTCAAAATACTCAGCTCCAGGGAAAGCCGCTTTAAAAGCCTCCTGAGTTTTTTCTTCGTTAGAAATGCGAATAGGTTCTTTTGTTACCTGATATACCAATCCTAAAATACCACCTGCAATTACGGTAATTAAAAGGAGAATTAAGGTATCTTTTATCATACTTTTCATCGTCTTTCTCCTCCTTTTCCAAATGGTTTTGGCATCGTATATTTTTCGATAATTGGTACTAAAAGGTTACTGATAATAATGGCATAAGAAACTCCTTCTGCACTTGGTCCATAAATTCGGAAAATACCAGTTAAAAGACCCAGAATAATACCATAAATATATTGCCCCAGTTTTGTAATTGGTCTGGTGACATAATCCGTTGCCATAAAGAATGCACCCAGCATCAAACCGCCCCCTGCTAAGTGGGCTGTAATAAATGCAGGGTCAAATCCATGCCCACCAAATAAAACAAGGAAAATCACAAAGCTGATGATGTATGTGGCTGGAATACGCAAATCAATAATTCCAAGAGCCAACAAAATGCAAGCACCAATAATAATGGCAATCATAGAAGTTTCCCCAATCGTGCCGGAAGTCTTACCAATGACCATATTTAAAATATTGACACTACCGTTTTGTTTCACAAGGGCAAGCGGTGTTGCACCTGTATATGCATCACAATCAAAATTTGTCATAAACTGTGCAAAGGACAAAAGCAGGAAACATCTTGCCCCGAGAGCCGGATTCATAAAGTTTTGTCCCAAACCACCAAATAACATTTTCACAACTAAAATTGCAAAAATACCACCAATAATACCAATCCAAAGAGGTGCAGATACAGGAAGATTTAGTGCTAAAAGAAGTCCTGTTACTACTGCTGAAAAATCTCCAATGGTAATTGGTTTTTTTACTAAAAATTCAAATCCCAATTCCGTCAATACACACGTTGCTACGGTTATCAAAATATGAGCCAAAGCTCTCAGCCCAAAGTTATATATACCAAAGCCCGCAGCCGGAAGCAAAGCAATAACAACTGCCATCATAATTCCACTGGTAGAAATGCTTGCTCTAATATGTGGATTTGACGATACTTTCATCTTTTCACTCATAATCTGTTTCTCCTACTTTTTCTTTTTCGCCAACTGCATTTTTCTCATAGATTTAATGGACTGAGTCAGTTGTCTCTTAGCCGGACAAACATAACTACACGTGCCGCATTCGATACATTCCATACCATTTGCCTTCAAAAAGGCTTCTTCCTGCCCTCTGTTTGCATAATCAGCCAACTTACTTGGTACAATTCTGGACGGACACGCCTCCACACATCTGCCACAGTTAATACATGCTGTTTCTTTTTCCGCTGATACGTCGTCTCTGGATAAGCAAAGCAAGGCAGAGGCTGTCTTCGTAGTCGGTACATCTAACTGGAACAGAGCAAATCCCATCATAGGACCACCAGAAATGACTTTTTCCGGTTTTTTCTTAAAATTACCAGAAGCCTCTAATAATTCCTGATAATTCATACCTACATATACTTTATAGTTTCTTGGATTACGTACGCAATCACCTGTTACCGTAATAATTCTCTCCATCAGTGGTTTTCCATAGATTACCGCATGATAAATCGCAACAATCGTATCCACGTTATCCACAATACAACCTACATCAGAAGGTAATTTTTCGCTGTTTAATCTTCTTCCACAAGATGCGTAAATCAACTGTCTTTCTGAACCCTGTGGATATTTTGTTTTTAACTCTTTTACTGTAATTCTCGTCTCATCTTTAGTCAGATTTTTTAAAATTTCAATACAATCAGGCTTATTATCTTCTACTGCCAAAATGCCCTGTGCATTTTCAAAGAGCCTTAGCATAATTTTCATACCTTCAACCAGTTTTTCCGGTTCTTCTATCATTCTTCTATTATCGGAAGTAAGATAGGGCTCGCATTCCGCACAGTTGGCTATCACATAGTCGATTTTCTTTGGATTTTTTGGAGATAATTTGATAAAAGTTGGAAAACCGGCACCGCCCATACCGACAACTCCGGCTTCTTTCACTTTTGCAATAATCTGCTCATTGGATAAATCCTCTAAATTGTCACAAGATTCATAAATGACTTCTTCGTATTGCTCATCATTTTCAATCACAATACTCATTACCATATCGCCTGTAACTACACGTCTTGGTTCAATCGCCTTTACCGTACCGGATACAGACGAATGAATTGGTGCAGAAACAAATCCTGTGGCTTCTGCAATCTTCTGTCCTCTTAAAACTCTGTCTCCTTTATTCACAATCGGCGTGGCAGGTGCACCAATATGTTGACTTAACGGATATACCAATTCTGCTTTTGGTAAAATATCAACAATAGAAAATTCTCTGGTTAAATCTTTTCCATCATATGGGTGAATACCACCATTAAAAGTCAGCTTAGCCATCTATTACCCTTCTTTCTACATTTTTTTTAATCATTATACTTAATATACTATTTTTAGCTCACATTTTCTACCCTTTTTCGCAAAAACTACTACTTGGATACTTAAAATTATGCTATCATATAAGAAAGTTTGCTTATTATTTTAACTTAGGAGAACTCTATGAAATTATTTGAAGAAACCCTGAATAACTTTGTGCTTCCTTATACTTTCAAGGAGCAGATAAAAGAGGAGGAACTACTCTTTTTTGATATAGAAACCACAGGCTTTACGGCAAAAAGTTCCAATCTCTATTTGATTGGCGTGGCCTATAAAAAAGGAAATGACTGGAAAATCAAACAGTTTTTTGCAGAAAACACTTTAGAAGAAGCCGAAATTATTAGGGCATTTTTTGATTGTGCAAAAGATTACAAATATCTGGTACATTTTAATGGTAATCATTTTGATTTACCTTATATCACACAAAAATGTGCCCTTTTATCACTCCCATATCACTTTGATGACTTTTCGGGCATTGATATTTATAAAAGAATTTCTTCCTACAAATATTTTTTGAAATTGCCAAATTGCAAGCAAAAGACCATCGAGTATTTTTTAGGAATTGGTCGTGAAGATTTATACAGTGGCGGAGATTTAATAAAAGTTTATAAAGATTATGTAGCCAATCCTTCCAAGGAGTCTTTGGACCTTCTGATTTTGCATAATGCAGACGATTTGAAAGGTATGTTGCAGATTGTATCCATTTTAGCTTATTATGATTTATTCAACGGAAACTTACGAGCGAAAAAAGTACAAATCAATTCTTACACAGATATGAATGGTATTGTACAAAAAGAATTGCTGATGAAATTACATTTGCCAACTCCCCTTCCTGTTGCCACCAGTTTTATGAGTAACAACTGCTATTTCACAGGAAATGGTGACAATGCCACCATTAAAGTGCCATTATACGAAGAAGAATTGAAGTATTTTTATAGTAATTATAAGGACTATTACTATTTACCAGAGGAAGATTTGGCGATTCACAAATCTGTTGCAACCTTTGTGGATAAAGATTGCCGCGAAAAAGCAACTGCAGCCACCTGTTATACCAGAAAGCAATCTACTTATCTTCCAGAATGGAGCATTTTATTTGAGCCATTTTTTAAAAGGGATTATAATAGCAAAGAATTATACTTTGAGCTAACAGAAGATTTAAAAGCTGATAGAGTCGCTTTTAGCAATTATGCAAAACATATTTTAGATATGATGCTTCATAACTATTAAAGCTGAACTTTTCACATAAAACATAATCCAATACAAAAGGGATACTTTCAATAAAAAGTATCCCTTAAATATTATACTTATTTTTTATGTAAGTGGCTTTTCATAAAAGAAAGAAGCTTTTCTTAAAAATCCTATTTCTTTATAGTTCATAATCTGTTCTGTACTACCAATGAACAGTACTCCACCCGGTTTTAAACAATCATAAAATTTGCGGAAAATTTCGTCTTTTGCTTCATCCGTAAAATAAATTAAAACATTTCTGCAAACAATCAAGTCGCAATCTTTAATAAATGGGTCTCTCAAAAGATTGTGTTGTTTAAACTTAACTCTTTTCTTAATATCTTCATCTATCTGAACCGAAAGTTCGACTTGCTTGAAATATTTTTTCTTCATTTCTTCCGGTACGGCCGCAATACTCTTTTCTGCATATAAACCAACTTTTGCCTTTTCCATAACCTGTAAATCCAAGTCTGTTGCCTGAATCTCAATATCTGATAAGGAATAGTGCTTGGTCAAAGACATAACAAGTGAATATGGTTCTTCGCCGGTTGAACAGGCAGCACTCCAAATCTTAAGCGGCTTTTTGAATCTTTCTTTTAACATTGGATAAATTTGAGTATCCAAGATTTTCCACTGTTCCGGATTTCTGTAAAACTCAGAAACATTGATGGTCAGATAATTGACAAATTCTTCAAAAAGTCGTCTATCCTGCTTGATAGCTTTAACATACTCGTCATAGCCTTGAATACGGTTTCGGTCAATCAAAGTATCAATTCGACGTTTCATCTGTCTTTCTTTATACAGATTCAAATCGATAGTCGTTAGTTTATAAACTTCACCTTTGAAATATTCATAATCGTAAGTCATCAAATATTACACTCCTAGATAATGATAGGGGTTTATTCTTCTTCTGCCATCTGAGCAGCTACTGCTTCAATATCCACAGAAACAACATCTGCATCATCGTCCTCTTCTTTTGTTTCTTCCTGAACTGGTTCAGGTGCTAAAAGTGCTTTGATGCTTAAGCTGATTTTCTTATCAGCTTCATTGAAATCAACAACTTTTGCTGTTACCTCGTCACCGATTTTTAATACATCGGCTGGTTTTTCGATGTGTTCTTTTGAAATCTGTGAAACGTGTAAAAGAGCATCAACACCTGTTTCTAATTCAATGAAAGCACCAAAGTCAGCCATTCTTGCAACTTTGCCTGTTACTGTGTTGCCAACTGCATATTTGCTAGCTGCATCTTTCCATGGATTCTGATCATCAAATTTTAAGCTGAGTGCAATTTTTGTTCCTGCAATTTCTTTTACTAAAACTTTAATCTGTTTGCCTACTTCAAATACTTTCTTAGGATTTTCCACTCTACCCCAAGACATTTCTGAAATATGAAGTAATCCGTCAACACCACCAAGGTCAACAAACGCACCAAAATCTGTTACATTTTTGATTGTTCCTTCTACGATGTCTCCTTCTTTTAAGTTGGCAAATAATTCTTTCTGTAATTCAGCCTTCTTTGCTGTAAGAAGCTGTTTTCTATCGCCAATATATCTTCTCTTTTTAGGATTATATTCACTAACAACAAATTCTATTTCTTCACCAGCGTATTTTGATAAATCTTTTTCATATGTGTCTGAAACAAGACTTGCTGGAATAAAAATACGAACTTCATCTACGATAACGGTTAAACCGCCTTCTAAAACCTGTGCTACTTTAGCTTTTAATACTTCTTTGTTGTTGAAAGCTTCTTCAATTCTCTTATTACCTCTTTCAGCAGCAAGTCTCTTGTAAGAAAGCACAACCTGTCCTTCTCCATCGTTTACTTTCACAACCTTTACAGTCATAGTTTCACCAACTTTAACAACAGTTGTTAAATCAACACCTGGTTCGTTGGTGTATTCACTTCTTGTAAGAATACCGTCTGATTTAGAACCGATGTTTAAAACGATTTCATCTGGTTTAACGTCGAATACAACACCCTCTACTGTATCTCCTGCTTTGATAGATTTTAAAGATTTCTCTTCTTCCATTAATAACTGTTCAAATTCATTCATAGTTGCTGACATAATTTTGAACCTCCTCGATAATATTTTTTGGGGTGGAAGCCCCCGCTGTAATCCCCACCAGTCGAACAGATTTAGGTATCTCTAAATGCAAGTCATCTAGTGTCTGAATAAAATAGGTATTTTCACATTCCTGTTTACAAATTTCGTAAAGCTTTCTTGTATTGGAACTGTGCTTACCTCCTATTACGATCATGACATCTACCGAGGCGGCAATTTTTCTCGCCTCTGTCTGTCTTTCCTCGGTTGCATTACATATAGTATTCACAACACTACCATTGTAACCTTTTTTCTCGAAAATTTCAACTATATCTTGAAATTTCTTGTAGTTAAATGTCGTTTGAGAAACCAAACAAATTTCTTTATCATTTTTCTTTTCATAGGCAGTTGCTTCTTCTTTAGATTCCAAAATTGTAGTATCTGCCTCCGTCCACCCCACGATGCCTTCTACCTCCGGGTGTCCGGGATTTCCTGCAATCAAAACTTCCTTTTTCTCTTTTCCTGCTTCTTCCACAATTCTATGAATTCTTTTTACAAAGGGACACGTAGCATCAATACACTCTAGTCCTCTTTCCTCGATTAACTTTTGAACTCTTTTTTCTACTCCGTGAGAACGAATAATTACAGTTCCTTCTGTCAACTGTTTTAATTCTTCTTCGCTTTCCAAAACGGTAACGCCTTTTTGCTCTAAATCTTTTACCACTTCTTCGTTGTGAATGATTGGCCCAAAGGTATAGATTTTCTTTCCTTTTTCAATTTCCGAATAAACGGTTTCTACCGCTCTTTTCACCCCAAAACAAAAGCCTGCACTTTTTGCTACAATTACTTCCATCTACATTGCTCCTGATTCAAAACATAATTTCACAACTGCTTCTACCACTTCGTCAATAGTCATTTCTGATGAATCAATCAGAATGGCATCTTCTGCCTGTCTCAGTGGAGAAATTTCTCTCGTCATATCTCTCGTATCTCTCTCCATAATGTCTAATTCGATTCTGTCTAAATCGCATGCTTCCCCTTTTGCGATAAGTTCTTCATATCGTCTTTCGGCACGCACCTGAGTGCTGGCAGTTAAATAGATTTTTAAATTTGCGTCAGGAAGGACATGTGTTCCAATGTCTCTGCCGTCCATAACCACATCTGCTTTTTGTGCTAATTGTCTCTGCAATTCCACCAATTTTACACGTACATCTGGGTGAACACTACTACTAGATGCCATATTTCCCACTTCTTCTGTTCGTAAGAGTCCTGTTACATTTTCGCCATTTAACCAAACTTGTTGTTCGCCGTCTTCATATAAAATTGTTATGTTTGCCAATTTACACATCACACTGATTTTTTCGCTTTCGTCTGGTCTTACTCCATTACGGATTAAAAAAAGTGCCATTGCACGATACATCGCACCTGTATCTACATAAACAAATCGTAATTCCTTCGCAATTTTTTTTGCAATTGTACTTTTTCCTGCTCCTGCTGGTCCATCGATTGCTACACTAAAACTCATTTTTATTATCTCCTATTACTTTATTTTACATCTTTATATTTCAATGCTATTTCCTGCCAAAGCACCGGTTGACCAGGCAATCTGTAAGTTAAATCCACCTGTTAAACCATCTACATCTAAGACTTCTCCGGCAAAATAGAGGTTTTTGATTTTTTTAGATTCCATAGTAGATGGATTAATGTCTTTTACACTGACTCCGCCTCTTGTAATAATGGCTTCCTTAAAATCTCTTGTGCCGGTAATAGTCATTGGCAAATCTTTGATTAACTCAACAAAGAACTTTCTTTCTTCTTTGCTGATTTCGTTGACTTTCTTATCTGGATGAATTCCCGATAGAGTCAGCATAACCGGAATCAATTTTGCCGGAAACAAGCTTCCAATACTGTTTTTAAACTGCTTGTTTTTATTTTCTTCAAACTCACGCAAAATTCTTTTATCCAGTTGTTCATAAGTCAAGGCTGGTTTTAAATCTAAAAATGCCTGCACACCCTTTGGATTTTTGATATAGCTACTGGCACTTAAAACCAGTGGTCCGGTAATGCCAAAGTGGGTAAACATCATTTCACCAAAACCTTCATATAAAACTTTTTTACTATTTTGAAACTTTATGCTGACATTTTTTAAGGACAAACCTTGTAAGGTTTTTATCCAATCTTCCTTGGTCTCCAATGGTACAAGGGCCGGCGTTGGTTCTACAAATTGATGGCCGCTCTCTTTTGCCCATTGGTATCCGTCTCCAGTTGAACCTGTGGAAGCATAAGAAATTCCACCTGTGGCAACCACAACCGCATCTGCCAAAACTCTTTTTCCATTTTGTAAAATCACACCGGTCACTTTTTCTTCTGCTATCAATAATTCTTTCACACCGGTGTTGTATACTACCTCTACCCCCTCTTCTGCCAATTTTCGTCTAAGGGCAGCAATCACATCAGAGGAATGGTCTGATACCGGAAAAACTCGCTCCCCTCTTTCTACTTTTAAAGGGCAGCCATTTTCCACAAAAAAATCCATTACGTCCTGATTGGTAAAGGAGTAAATTGCACTATATAAAAATTTATTATTTGTCGGTACATTTTCAAAAAAATCAGAAATATCACAGGCATTTGTTACGTTACATCTGCCTTTTCCTGTAATAAAAATCTTTTTACCCAGTTTTTCATTTTTTTCAAATAGGACTACCTTATGCCCATTTTTTGCCGCCATAATCGCCGCCATCATGCCGGCAGCTCCGCCGCCGATAACTATAACCTGTTTACTCATCGATATCTTCCTTTTTCATTAAAGAATAATCTAACACTGGTTCTTCTCCGATAAAATCAATTTCATCATTTAAGTATACCTGATAATTATTCCACGCTTCTTCCAGTGTAACAAGGCTTTGTTTGACTTCATCAGGTCGTTTCAAGCATAAAGCTACCACTAATGCATTAATAACGCTTAACGGTGCAACCAGAGAGTCAACAATCGATACCATATCACTCTTTGCCAGTAAATTACAGGAGGAATACAAACTCATAGGAGAACGGGCTGAATCGGTGATACTAATGACTTTTGCATTTCTGTCTCTTGCAAACTCCATTGCCTTTAAAGTTCTCATAGAGTATCTCGGAAAACTGATACCAATAAAAGCATCTTCGTCACTAATTCGTAGCATTTGTTCAAAAATCTCTGTTACGCTTGTGGTCTTTAAATTTACCACATTTCCTCTTATCATATTTAAGTAAAAATGTAAAAAATCTGCCAAAGGTTCACAACTTCTGACGCCTAAAATATATACATTCTTGGCTCCTAAAATTGTATTAACTGCTGTATCAAAGGCTACTGGGTCTAAATTGTGTAAGGTTTCCTGTATATTTCCAACATCTGCATTTAAAACCGCTGTTAATATTTCTGATTGCGTTCTATTGCCATATTTTGCATCCATTTTCTGCACGGCTGTCAATTTATCTTTGACCCATTGTGCTAGGGCAGCCTGAAACTCCGGATATCCTGTGTATTCCAAATAGCTGGCAAATCTCACAACTGTGGATTCGCTAATCCCTAATTCTTCACCTATTTTTGCCGCCGTCATAAAAACCGCCTGTTCATAATGATTGTAAATAAAATTGGCAATGGCTTTATGGCTTTTACTCATACTGTCATATTTTTCTTTGATTCTACTAATTACATCGTCACTGTTAGACATAAAATCCTCCACTAAACAAACGCTTTATATGAATTACTTAATAATTCTTTTGTCTCGCTTTCGCCAAGGTCGTAATCACCTGTTAAGGACATACAAGCAGCACCGTGAATAAAAATCCACATTTGCATAAATAGTCCACTTGGATTTTTGCAGCCTGCATTTTTTGCTTTATTAATTTCGTGACCTACAAATTGTAATTCTCCGTTCAAGATTTCATACAAACTATGTCCAAATCTTGCCTCTGAGACAAACAAAAGTTTAAACAGGTTTTGATTTTCCCTCGCAAAAGCAATATATGCCATACCTAAATCTACAAAAGGCACACCACTTGTTTTTCGATAGTTTTTGTAATATTCGTTGTAATACCCCATTGCTTTTAAAAAGACTTCTTCTGTTACTTCTTCCATATTTTTATATGTACGGAAAATTGGTTGGGTAGAACACCCTGCTTTCGTTGCCAATTTTCTGGCAGTCAAATTCTCTATCCCTTCTTCTTTTACCATCTCAAATGCTGCTTCTAAAAGCATTTCTTTCGTTATACTTTCTTTTCTTGCCATCTTTTCACCCCACATTTGTGTTGTTTTCGTAACATATGTTATTATACCGCAAAAAAGGCTCTCTCGCAATACTGCAAGAGAGCCTTAATGTTATTTTATATTAGGAATTATACTGGATATGCACCGTTTTTTGTATCAGCCTGTGTCATATCAACTTTTTCCTGCTGTGCCTGACGATATTTGAAGTAATCAACAGCAACCTGTGGGAATAAAGCGTAAGATAATACGTCTTCGTCCTGCTGTTTCCACTCTGCACATTCGCTTTCCAATTTTTCTAATTCATTTGGAAGCAAATCTGCTGGACGGCATGTGATAACTTCTGCATCACCAATAACTTTTTTCTGAACTTCTGGGTTAAATGGTTTAACAGTTTCACCGTATTTACCACTTAATAAGTCTTTTGTCTGTCCAGTAGCCATTTTGTAAGGTTCACCCATAAGTACGTTCATAACAGCCTGTGTACCTACAATCTGTGATGAAGGTGTTACAAGTGGTGGTTCACCAAAGTCTTTACGAACTCTTGGAATTTCTTTTAATACTTCGTCATATTTATCAGCTGCGTTCTGTTCTTTCAACTGGCTAACCATATTAGAAAGCATTCCGCCTGGTACCTGATACATAAGGGTTTTAATATTAACACCCATAACCTTAGGGTCAAGAAGACCGTTCTGTAAACATTCTTCTCTGTATGGTCTGAAGTGGTCAGCAATTTTCGCAAGTAATTCCTGGTCATAACCTGTATCATATGGTGTTCCTTTGAAAGTTTCAACCATAACTTCTGTTGCAGGCTGTGAAGTTCCCATTGAGAATGGTGAAATAGCACAGTCAATTACATCAACACCTGCTTCTACTGCCTTTAAGTATGTCATACTAGCCACACCTGATGTGTAGTGAGTATGTAACTGAATTGGAAGGTCTGTTGCACTCTTCATAGCTTTGATAAGTTCTTCTGCTTTGTAAGGTACCAATAAACCAGCCATATCTTTAATACAGATTGAGTGAGCACCCATATCTTCGATTCTCTTAGCAATATCCATCCAGTAATCAAGTGTATATGCATCACCTAATGTGTAAGATAAAGCAATCTGAGCGTGACCGCCTTCTTTATTACAAGCATCTACGGAAGCCTGTAAGTTACGAAGGTCATTCAAACAATCGAAAATACGAATAATATCGATACCGTTTGCAATAGATTTCTGAACGAAGTATGCTACTACGTCATCTGCATAGTGACGATATCCAAGAACGTTCTGTCCTCTTAATAACATCTGTAATTTTGTATTTTTAAATCCATCTTTTAACTTTCTAAGTCTATCCCATGGATCTTCTTTTAAGAAACGCAGAGATGCATCAAATGTAGCACCGCCCCAACATTCAACTGAATGATATCCAACTTTATCCATTGTATCGATAATTGGAAGCATCAATTCAGTAGGCATTCTTGTTGCGATTAAAGACTGATGAGCATCACGAAGAATTGTTTCTGTAATACCAATAGGTTTTTTAACCTGTTCTGCCATTTTAATAATCCTCCTTGTTTTCCGAAGGAAAATCCGAACCTCCTGGTGAGGAGAGGATTCTTCTTCCATTTAATACTTTTTATTTAGAATACTCCAAATACTGCCATAAATGTACCGGCTGCTACGGCTGTACCGATAACACCTGCAACGTTTGGACCCATAGCGTGCATCAATAAGAAGTTTGTTGGGTCTTCTTCTGCACCGACTTTTTGAGATACACGGGCTGCCATAGGAACTGCGGAAACACCGGCAGAGCCAATCAGTGGATTTACTTTACCACGTGTAGCAACGCACATCAATTTACCGAACAATACGCCGGCTGCTGTACCGAATGCAAAGGCGATAAGACCAAGTAAAACAATTTTAAGTGTATCTAAGTTAAGGAATGCTTCTGCACTTGTTGTAGCACCTACTGATGTACCAAGTAAAATAACTACGATATACATAAGAGCATTTGATGCTGTATCTGTAAGCTGTCTTACAACGCCTGATTCTCTGAATAAGTTACCTAACATAAGCAAACCGACAAGTGGAGCTGTTGTAGGAAGAATCATAGAAACAACAATCGTTACAATGATTGGGAAAAGAATTTTTTCCAATTTTGAAACCGGACGAAGCTGTCCCATTTTGATTGCTCTTTCTTTTTTCGTTGTTAAAAGTTTCATAATAGGTGGCTGAATAATTGGAACCAGTGACATATAGGAATATGCCGCTACTGCGATTGGTCCAAGTAAAGCTGTCTGTCCTAATTTTCCGGCAAGGAAAATAGATGTAGGACCATCAGCACCACCGATAATTGAAATAGCTGCTGCCGCTTTATCATTGAAGCCCATTGCGATAGCTCCAAAGTAAGCTGAGAAAATACCAAACTGTGCTGCTGCACCGAGTAAGAAACTCTTAGGGTTAGCAATCAGCGGACCAAAGTCTGTCATGGCACCTACACCCATGAAGATTAAGGAAGGCAAAATTGCCCATTCGTCTAAGAGATAGAAATAATACAGTAAACCGCCGGTTCCATTTGCTGAATCTTCAATGCTAAGCATAATATCCGGATAAATGTTTACAAGCAGCATACCGAATGCAATCGGAACCAAAAGCAATGGTTCAAAGCCTTTAGCGATTGCTAAATATAGGAATACGCAAGCCACTACAATCATAACATAATTTCCCCAAGTTAAATTGAAGAAAGCTGTCTGATGTAACAGGTTGTCAAGAGTTGTTGCTATATATTCCATTTCACTATCCTCCTGTTTATAGTTTCACGTTCAAAATGTACTGATTAGTTTAATGTTGCTAAAGCCTGACCTGCTTCTACTGCGTCACCAACTGCTACATCAATGCTTGCCACAGTACCATCTTGAGGTGCTACAACAGGGATTTCCATTTTCATAGCTTCGATAACAACTACTGGATCACCTTTTTTCACTGCCTGACCTACGCTAGCTTCGAGTTTAAATACTTTACCAGCTGCACCAGCTTCTACTTTAATGCTACCAGCACCAGCTGCTTTTGCTGCAGGAGCTGCTGCTTTTGGAGCTGCTGCTTTTGGAGCTGCCTTTGGTGCTGCTTTTGGCTGAACTGGAGCTGCAACTGCACCAGTGCCTGCACCTTCTTCTACTACTACATCATATACGTTGCCGTTTACGGTAATTGTATAATTTTTCATTTTAAATATCCTCCTATAAATTCCAATTATGCATTGAGCCATTTATTTCTGTTTGCTTTACGGATAGATCTTACTACAAATCCATCTGTACTTGTTCCTTCGTAAGAAGCAATCGCTGCAGCAATAACTGCAACTAATTCTAAATCGTCAGATAATTCTTCTCTTTCTTCAATCTGTGCGATTGTATTGTCAACTGCTTCTTCTTTGATTTCCTTTTTAGATGCTCTATTTTTCATTGCATCTTCTACTTTAGAAATCAAACGGAAACCACTAATAATAAAGCAAATTAAAATTAATACTACGAAAACCGTACCCATACCCAAAAGAGTATTTAAAGCAGCGTTTTTCATCAATTCGCCAAATGTGTACTCCACATTGACTGCCATACTTGTAACATATCCATCTTCGTCCATAATGACTTCAACAGAAGCATCTTTTAATTCGCCTGTCAATGCAACTTCTGCAATGACTTCGTCTTCTTCCATTTTTGTGATTGTTACATCTCCGATAGCTTGAATACTACCCATATCTTTAAGTGCTGATTCATAGCTTTCAGCCGCACTCTGTACCCATGATTCTTCTGGATAAGCGTGCATAAACTGTTCTACTAAATCTGCGTCAGCATAGTAGCACATTGCTTCAAAATATGATACAGCAACCTCTTTAACTGCCTCTTCATCACCCTGTAAGTTTACTCTGACAAAATATGGCTGTTCTGTGTCATTTTCACTTCCACAGGCAGTTACACCAAACATACAGGTAAGTATACATAATACGGCTAAGAATTTTTTCATATTAAGTATCTTCCTTTCCTATACTGTGCCGTGTTTTTTCACTGGGCGATCCTCTCTTTTTGTAAAGAGCATTTCAAATGCACCGATAACATATTTTCTTGTATCCTGTGGAGCAACGATTTGGTCTACATAACCTCTTGATGCTGCACTGTTTACATTGTTCTGTAATGCTGCATATTCTTCTTTACAAGCTGCGATTTTTTCTGCACCCTGTCCATCACAAAGGATTTTTGCTGCTAAAGAAGCATCCATAGCACCGATTTCAGCATTTGGCCAAGCCATTGTAATGTCTGCACCGATTGCTTTAGAGTTCATAGCAACATAAGCACTTCCTAATGCTTTACCGATTACTACATTTACCTTTGGTACAGTAGCATTGGCAAAAGCGTATGTAAGACGAGCAACTGCTTTTGCAATTCTCTTTTCACTACATTTTGTTGCTTTAAAGCCTTTTACGTTTGTTAAAGATAATACAGGAATCTGGAATGCATCACAGAAGTTAATGAAATCTGCTGCTTTTTCACAACCATTAGCTGATAAAACAGCATCAAATTTTTCTGTTACTTCACCATCAACATATACTTCTGTGCGGTTGGCAACTGCACCAACTGTCGCACCATTTAATTTGATGAAACCTGTAACCATATCTTTTGCGTATTCTGCTTTTGTTTCAAAGAATACACCGTTATCTGATAACTGAGATAATGCGATAGATGTATCGCCTACACAGTTTTCAAGTTCTGCACATACTCTGTTAATGTCGTCTGTGCATTCGATGAGTGAATCATCATCTTCGTTATTAGATGGCAACATAGCCACTAATTCTCTAATCTGAGCAAAAATGGTTGCTTCATCAGTAACTACATCAACAATGCCTGCTTCGCTGCTCTGGAAAGATGCTGCTGAAGTGTCGCATTTTGAAATTTCGTTTTCATCCAAAGCGTTAGGAGAATTTACGAACAATTTTGCATTTTTTTCTTCCATAAATGTGAAATCTGTTAAAGTTGGAATCATAGCAAGTCCACCACCGCAGCTACCAAAAATAGCTGTAATCTGTGGAATCACACCTGAAGCCATTGTCTGTTTCAAATAGATTTCACCAAATGCATTTAATGCATCTGTTGCTTCTTGTAATCTAAGTCCGGCAGAATCGATTAAACCGATAACAGGTGCACCTGTTTTCATTGCCAAATCATAGAGGTTAGTAATCTTTTTCGCATGCATTTCGCCAACAGAACCGTTCAATACAGAAGCGTCCTGGCTATATACATATACGAGATTACCATCAATTACTCCGTATCCGGTAACAACACCGTCAGAAGGAGTTTCTGTTTGTTTCAAGTTGAAATCTGTTGCTCTTGCTTTTACAAGTGCACCAATTTCTACGAAACTGTTTTCGTCGAGTAAAGACATAATTCTCTGACTCGCTTTTGAAGTAGTACTCATATTTTTCAGCCCTCCACTTTATATTAAAAAAATTATAACAATTTTATGAGAATCAAATGATTCTCGCAAATTTGCAATCGCTTGTATTATAGCATAGAATTTTCATTCAGTATAGAAATAATTTATATTTTTTTTGATATTTTTTAGATTTTTCTTCCTGCATTTTTATGCCTTTTCACCCGTCACATTTTGTGGCGGGTGTTTTTTTTCACTTGAAGCGTTCAATCCTTTACTAGCCCATTGCCCATTTTTTGATAACATATTCGAAACTCCACTCTAAACTATGTTTTTCAATGGCGGTTTTGGTTCTGATTTCACAGGTTTTTACCACTTCTCCATTCACGTAGTACTCCATTTTGCCTACCTTCTGGTTTAACTCCACCGGGGCATACAGTTTCTTCGGCAAATATACCTTCACTTCCACTTTATCATCTTCACAAAGAAGCATCTCAAAAGTCTCTGTATTATCGCACAAATATACCGGAACTTCCTGTAATCCATAGGGAACACCGCCTAGTACCTGCACCAAAGGAAGTTCCACCTGAGTAATAATGTTTTCGTAATGAAAATTCTCTATCCCATATTGAAACAACTTCTTCGTATCTGACCATTTGTAGTTTTTGTTATTCGGCCAACCACAAGCCAATAAGGATACCACAAATGTTCTGCCACTATTTTTCAGTGCTGCTACATAACAATAACCTGCCTGATTGGTAAAGCCGGTTTTTCCAGCCAATACTCCCTCCATCATAGACAAAAAGGAATTTTTATTACTACAACTATAACTTCTTCCCCCTTTTACAAAAACGCCTTCACTCAGCTTATATTCCGTAAAACTATATTGTAACGTATTACAGATTTCTAGAAATTTATCTTTTTTTGGCGAATGCAGGATACAATAGGACATAATTTTTGACAAATCTTCTGCTGTGGTAGAATGAAATTTTTCTCCCTCCGTAGCATCTAATCCGTTGGGAGTAATAAAATATGTATTTTTACAACCAATGCTTTTTGCTTTTTCATTCATCAGTGCCGCAAATCCTTCCACACTTCCGCCTATATGCTCTGCAATAGCTACCGCAGAATCATTGTGGGATTCTAGCATCAATGAATATAGCAAATCTTCCAGTTTAAAATACTGACCATTTTGCATACCCAAATGTACTTTGGGCATTCTTGCTGCATTGCTAGATACCAAAACATAATCTTCATAATTGCCAAGCTCCAGTGCCAAAATACAGGTTAAAATCTTTGTGGTACTGGCATTTGCCATAATGTTTTCTTCATTTTTTCCATATAAAATACGCCCGGAATCTGCATCCATTAAGACTGCCGATTGGGCGTATAAATCAAGTTCTGTATTGTTGTCCTCATTTGGAACTTCACACAACAGCATTGAAAAAGATAACAAATAAGCCATTGCACGTAACTTTGAAAATATCATAGATGTCCCTCGAAGGTAATTTATACAATATATGATAACTTTTTCAAATTATACATTTAAGCTAAGCTGCACTTCTTCTTCTGCCTGATTTCTGAATTCTTCTATCTGAAGGGTACTGATTTCCGGCAATTCTTCCAGCGACTTTACTCCAAAACTTCTCAAAAACTGTTCTGTTGTACCAAAAAGAAGGGGTCTTCCCGGTGCATCCATTCTGCCAAGTTCTGTAATCAATCCATATTCCAGTAATTTATTTACAGCATGGTCGCAACTTACGCCTCTGACTCTTTCAATTTCTGTTCTGGTAACTGGCTGCTTATAGGCAATAATTGACAAAGTCTCCAATAATGTATCCGTTAACACATGTTTTTTCGGTGCTCTGGCAATTTTAATTAAGTATTCGTAATATTCGCCTTTGGTACAAAGCTGCACTTTATCTTCTAACCATAACAGTGAAATGCCCCTGTTTTCATTCTTATATTCTTCTTCCATTTCTGTCAAAATGGCTTTTGTTTCCTTTAAAGATTCTTCAATCAATTCTGCCAATTTAGAAACTTCCACCGTTTCTCCCATAGCAAATAATATGGATTCTATGACTGCCTTTGCTTTATTTTTCTCCACGACTATTCTTTGTCTCCCTTATATGTAATCTCAATATCATCAAATAATTCTTTCTGCTGGATATCAATTTTGCCAATCTTCATCATTTCCAAAATAATTAAGAAAGTAACAATAATTTCAATTTTACTATGCTGCTTTTCCAATAATTTCCGGAAACTACACTGTCTGGTAATTTTCAATAAATCCTCAATATAGACAGTTTTGGCATCGATATCCACTTCATCTTTTTCGATTTTACCAAACTGACTTCTGACAGGGTCAATTTTATCCTCCTGTCGTTTCACCATATCTTTAAAAATCTCATGAAGTTTGGTTAAGGTAACATCGCCAATCAATTCTTCATAATTAAGTGGTTCTTTATATTCCACAATTTCTTTTGGCAAATCCTGTTGCCTGAAAAAATTCTTTTCCGCATCAACTTGTCTATCTTTCAATTCATAAGATACATACTTATACATTTTGTATTCTAAGAGTTTTTGTACCAATTCTGCTCTTGGGTCTTCTTCCTCCCCTTCTTCATTCACTTCGGCAGGAAGCAACATTTTACACTTAATATCCAAAAGCGTTGCTGCCATAACCAAGAACTCACTCATAACATTCATATCTTCTGTTTCCATCTGACGAATGTAATCTAAGTATTGCTCGGTTATTGTAACAATCGGTATATCGTATATATCTACTTTATTTTTATCAATCAAGTGCAAAAGAAGGTCTAACGGACCTTCAAACACCTGTAATTTCACCGTTAATGGCATAATTTTTCTCCGTTCCAATAATCTGCCTTTCCATTTTACATAGAAATGCCCTCAAATTCAAGCAATTTTCATTCACTGTCAATTTCCAAAACCACAAGCTGTGCCGGGTTAAACACACGAACCGGTATCGTATGACTACCAAGGCCAGTACTAAGAATCATCTTAGACTCTCCTTCCTCATATAATCCACCGCTATACTTAGGAAAAATCTTAAAAGATGGTGCAATGATTCCGCCTAAAAAAGGCAACCTCATAATACCTCCGTGAACATGTCCTGAAATGACCAGGTCTGCCCCCCATTTAGCATATTGTTTCAAATAATCCGGATTGTGAGCCAGCAAAATATTGTATCGGCTTTTATCCACTTTTCCCAGCATATCATCCATATACTGCGACTCCATTGGCGTCTTTTTTCCTCGTTTATAATATTCTCTACCTAGTTCTAAGCCGTAGATTGCCATATTTTCGTCATCTACAATCGTACTTTCATTGCAAAGAGGGAAAATGTCCCGGTTTTTCAGACCCTCGTTATACTCCTTTGCCATCGTACCATAGGTTTCCGGGTATATTTTTAATCGATACTCGTGATTCCCATTTCCATAAAAAATAGGATATTTCTCACTTAATGCTCCAAGAAAAGCAAGCACATGCTGAAACTCTTTTCCACTCTTTGCAGTTAGCATATCACCGGCAATTAAAATGCCGGTTGGATTTTGTTCTTCTATGGCTTTTAGCAGCTTTTTATTCCCATTTCCGTACTCTTTTCCGTGTAAATCTGCTAAAATGACAAATTTATGTCTATGCTTTACCTTGTCTGTAACCAGCTTATACTCTTTTACGACAAAACGGTTCGTATCTATTACCATCACAATTAGGAAAAAAAGTATCACAATTCCCAAAAAAATCAAGACGAACTTTATCATAAACGACTCCTTTACTCATATGTAGGTTATTATAACACAATTTATCATAAAAGATATCCGCTAATTATCTTTTTTAAGTAATGAAAATAATTTGCTTTTTCTACTGCATTATCATATACAAGTGGCACGCTTCCTATCCATTCTCCATTTAAAGAGTACACCACTTCTCCAGCCACCTGCCCTTCTTCAACGGGAGCTTTGCAGCTTTCTTGTACCTTAATTTCTTTCGTAATCTGCGACAAATCTTTTCCTTCTGTATCCAGATAACTAAAGGGATATTCGCAAGAAATGCCGACTTTTTCCAAAACGCCACCATTCACATCCACTTCGGGCAAATCATTGCAATTTTCATCCACGTATAATCGACTGATGTTGAATCCATAATTAAATAGTGCCACTGCATCCGCATTTCGTAATGGGCTGGTTTCTGCTCCCATAACAACTGCTATCAGTTCAATTCCATCTTTCTTTGCCGTGGCAGAAATACAAAATTTTGCCTTGGAAGTATAGCCTGTTTTTAATCCTGTGGTCCATTCGTACTGCTTTAACAGTTTATTGGTACTAGAAAGGGTGAAATTGGAACTTCCTCTCTGGGTTGTATGAGTAATATCTTCCATCCAAATAGTTGTATAATTGTAAATTTCCGGATGATTGGTAATCAACGCCTGAGACATCAATGCCACATCATAGGCACAGGTATAATGATTATCCGAATCAGTTAACCCGCAACAATCTACAAAATTGGTGTTGGTCATCCCCAGCTCTTTTGCCTTTTCATTCATTCTGTCTACAAAATCTTTTTCTGTACCGGCTATGTACTCCGCCAACGCCACACTAGCATCATTTCCCGACGCCACCGTTACACATTTGATAAGGGTATCTACGGTCTGGGTTTCTCCTTCCTCTAAATAGACCTGAGAGCCACCCATCGATTTCGCATAGGCACTGGTGGTTACCAAATCATCCAGCGAAATCGTTCCTTTTTCCAGTTCATCAAAGACTAAAAGTAAGGTCATAACTTTCGTTACACTGGCCGGACTTCTCTTTGTATAAGCATCTTTTTCAAAAATCACCTTTCCGGTAGAAGCTTCCATTAACACCACAGACGGTGCATTTACTTCTACTGCATAGGCATTCGCTGAATTAAGGAAAAAAATAATGGATACCGTAAATAGTAAAATAATTCTTCTAATTTTCTTCATAATTTTCCCTAATAAGAATTGTTATTTTATCTATATGTAACGAACTGTGAAAAAAGAATTTTTCAAACAATAAATTTATTGCAATAAAAAAGTCCCTAACAATAGTTAAGGACTTTTAAATGTTCTAGTTATATTTACGTTTTCTAGCTGCTTCAGATTTCTTTTTACGTTTTACGCTTGGTTTTTCGTAATGTTCTCTTTTACGAATTTCCTGCTGGATACCAGCTTTAGCACAACTTCTTTTAAAACGACGTAAAGCGCTATCTAAAGTTTCGTTTTCTTTTACGATTACGTTTGACATGTTTACACCCGACCTCCCTTCAGTCCCTTCCTATCTTACTGACTGATTGGGTTAATTATGTGCATCTTTTTTGCACAGAAATCATTATATCATATATTTTCCGCTCGTCAACTATTTTTTTAAAAAACTTCTATAACTGGCTTTCTAATACTTCTGAGACTTTGGCAATCGCCTCTGGAATTCCGGCTGGATTTTTACCACCTGCCTGAGCCATATTTGGTCGTCCGCCACCGCCGCCGCCTACTAAAGCTGCAATTCCTTTGATTAAATTTCCTGCGTGTGCACCTTTGGCAAGGGCCAAATCTGTTGCCATTGCCATTAAGTTAACTTTTCCGTCCACTTCAGAGGCAAGAACAACTACGCCATCACCCAATTTATCTTTTAACTGGTCACCAAGTTCACGAAGGCCATTCATATCTACGCCCTGAACACTAGTTGCAAGAAGTTTTACACCTTTGACAGTAACAACTTGCTCCATAACGTTACCTAAAGCATCTTTTGCTGCTTTACTCTTTAAGGAATCTAATTCACTCTGCATCATTTTCATTTCTGCAAGCAAATGTTCTGCTTTTTCTACAACGTTTGCTGGATTTGCTTTTAATACACTGGCTACTTTTGCAAAGTCTTCTTCAATTTTTGCATAGTATGCAAAGACACCGTTGCCGGTTAACGCTTCAATTCTTCTAACACCAGCAGCTACACCGCTTTCTGATACGATTTTAAATGCCGAGATGAGTCCTGTGTTAGCTACATGTGTACCACCACATAATTCTTTTGAAAAATCACCCATTTCTACTACACGAACAGATTCGCCGTATTTTTCACCAAAAAGTGCCATAGCACCTGTCTTTTTCGCATCTTCCTGACTCATTACATTGGTAACAACCTGAATATTTTCTGCAATTTTTTCATTAACCATTTTTTCAACAGCTTTGATTTCGTCCTGAGTCATAGCCTGAAAATGGCTAAAGTCAAAACGAAGTCTGTCCTCATTTACAAAAGAACCTGCCTGTTCTACGTGTTGTCCTAAAACCGTTCTAAGTGCTTTTTGTAAAAGGTGCGTCGCACTATGGTTTTTACAAGTATTGGCACGTTTTTCTGCATCTACCAAAAGGGTTACTTCATCACCTTTTTTGAACATACCTTTGGTCACTTTACCAACGTGTCCCACCTTACCGCCAAGTAATTTAATGGTGTCTAACACTTCAAATTCATTGTCGCCCACAGTAATCATACCTGTATCTGCACTCTGACCACCCATAGTTGCATAGAATGGTGTTTCTTCTACAATAATTGTACCAGTCTGACCATCCGATAATGCTTCGACAATTTCATCTTCGGTAGTAAGTACAGTAATCTTTGAACAATGCGTTAATCTATCATAACCCACAAATTCCGTTGTAATACCTGCATCAATAGACTCATATACGGTCACATCAGCACCCATATAGTTTGTTACTTTTCTGGCATTACGTGCTTTTGTCTTTTGTTCCTGCATACAAGCTTTAAAGCCTTCTTCATCTAAAGTAAAGCCTTTTTCCTGCAAAATTTCCATTGTTAAGTCCAGTGGGAATCCGTAAGTATCGTATAATTTGAAAGCTTCTGCACCAGAAAGTTCTGTTTTGCCCTCTTTTTTCATAGCATCTTCCATATCGGCTAAAATAGAAAGTCCCTGGTCAATAGTTTTATTAAACTGCTTTTCTTCCTGTGTTAAAACATTTAAAATAAAAGCTTTCTTTTCTTCTAACTCTGGATATCCGTCTTTTGACTCTGCAATAACGGTCTGACTTAAATTGGCAAGAAATTCACCTTCAATGCCAAGTAATCTTCCGTGTCGAGCCGCACGACGAATCAATCTTCTAAGTACATATCCTCTACCTTCATTCGTTGGCATTACACCATCAGAAATTAAGAAGGTTGAAGAACGAATATGGTCTGTAATTAAACGGATAGAAACGTCTTTTGCTTCATCACTTTGGTAAGTAACACCAGCCAATTCGCAAATTCTATCTCTAATAGCTTTCATTGTGTCAATGTCAAATACACTGTTTACATCCTGTACTACTACTGCAAGACGCTCAAGACCCATACCTGTATCAATATTTTTATTTGCTAATTCTACATAATTGCCTTTTCCGTCGCCATCAAACTGTGTGAATACGTTGTTCCAAACTTCCATAAATCTGTCGCAATCACAACCAACTTTACAATCTGGTTTGCCACAACCATATTTGATACCACGGTCGTAGTAAATTTCAGAACATGGTCCACAAGGACCTGCACCATGCTCCCAGAAGTTGTCACATTTTCCGTCTGCATCACGATAAAAACGGGTGATTTTTTCGGCTGGAACACCGATTTCTTTTGTCCAGATTTCAAAAGCCTCTTCATCTTCACCATAAATAGAAGGATACAATCTGTCTTCTTCCATTCCGATAACTTTGGTTAAAAACTCCCAACTCCAAGCAATCGCTTCATGTTTGAAGTAATCACCAAAAGAGAAGTTTCCAAGCATTTCAAAAAAAGTTAAATGTCTGGCTGTTTTACCAACGTTATCAATATCACCTGTTCTTACACATTTCTGACAAGTGGTTACTCTTTTTCTTGGTGGAATCTCCTGTCCGGTAAAATATGGCTTAAGTGGTGCCATTCCGGCATTGATTAAAAGCAAACTGTTATCATTGTGTGGTACTAATGAAAAACTGTTCATTTTCAAATGGTCTTTACTTTCAAAGAATTCCAAATACATTCTACGCAATTCATTTACGCCGTAATTTTTCATAGGTCTATTATCCTCCTAATGTACCCTTCTCCCAAATTAGAAATCAAATTTATCAGCAAAATATGCTTCTAAGTCTGCAATCGCAACTCTTTCCTGTTCCATAGAATCACGGAAACGAACGGTTACACAATTATCTGTTTCCGATTCAAAATCGTATGTAACACAGAAAGGTGTACCGATTTCGTCCTGTCTACGATATCTCTTACCGATATTTCCTCTATCGTCAAATTCGCAGTTATATTTTTTAGAAAGACGTGCAAAAATCTTTTCTGCACCTTCATTTAATTTCTTAGAAAGTGGAAGCACACCGATTTTTACTGGTGCTAAAGCTGGATGGAAATGTAATACAGTTCTTACATCACCCTCACCAATTTCTTCTTCATCATAAGCTGCACAAAGGAAAGCAAGTACCACACGGTCAGCACCCAGAGATGGTTCTACAACGTATGGAACATATTTCTCTTTCTTTTCATCATCAAAATAGCTCATATCCTGACCAGATACGTTCTGATGCTGGGTTAAGTCATAGTCTGTTCTGTCCGCAATACCCCAAAGTTCGCCCCAGCCAAATGGGAACTTAAATTCGATATCAGTGGTTCCTTTTGAGTAGAAACATAATTCTTCTGGTGCATGGTCACGAAGACGCATTTCATCTTCTTTGATACCTAGGCTCAATAACCAGTCACGACAGAAAGCTCTCCAATACTGGAACCATTCTAAGTCTGTACCCGGTTCACAGAAGAATTCTAATTCCATCTGCTCAAATTCTCTTGTTCTGAATGTAAAGTTACCTGGTGTAATTTCATTTCTAAAAGATTTACCAATCTGACCAATACCAAATGGAATTTTCTTTCTGGAGGTACGCTGTACATTTTTAAAGTTTACAAAAATACCCTGTGCTGTTTCCGGTCTTAAGTAAACCGTATTTTTTGCATCTTCTGTTACACCCTGGAATGTCTTAAACATTAAGTTAAACTGACGAATATCTGTAAAGTTATGTTTACCACAAGTTGGGCATAAAACATTGTTATCTTCAATAAATGCTTTCATTTCTTCCTGAGAAAAAGCATCGATTGGTTTACTAAGTTCCATATTGTTTTCTGCACAATAATCTTCAATCAATTTATCTGCACGGAAACGTTCGTGACATTCTTTACAATCCATCAGTGGATCAGCAAATCCACCAAGGTGTCCGCTGGCAACCCAAGTCTGTGGGTTCATTAAAATCGCACAATCTACACCTACGTTGTATGGATTTTCTACCACGAATTTCTGCCACCACGCTTTTTTTACGTTGTTCTTAAGTTCAACGCCTAAATTACCATAATCCCAAGTATTAGCAAGACCGCCGTAAATTTCAGAGCCAGGATATACAAATCCTCTTGCCTTTGCTAACGCTACGATTTTTTCCATTGTTTTTTCCATAGTTTACCTCTTTCCTCATTTATTCATAAATAATGTAATAAATTTCCTTTGTATCGTCTGTGATAGATACTTCTTTGGCACTATTGCCCTTTTGCAACCCATCACTTATATAAATCACCTTATCCGCCACCTTCACATTGACAGGCTCTGTAAAGATAACTACGTGATAATCGCCTTCCTTTTGAATCTCCTCATAGGTAAGCTTCTGATTCAAGTCATCTGCTGCATAAAAAGTACCTTCTACATCATATCCATCTTTTTCTGCCTCAGATAACAAGCCCACAAATAATGTTTCTTCGTTGAAAGATTCATAATCTTTCGAGGTCTGATATTCCACAGTTGCTCTCAAAATGCCTTCTTCTAATTTAAACTTTTTCAATTCAATCGCATCTTCCCCAGTTTCATCATTATAGGCAAGAATATCTGCTTCTGCACTTTGCTGCAACTCATACTCATCATAATAAGGTGCTGTGAATTCTTCCACAATATAGCTTTTTACAACTCCATCTTTTTTAATGGTCATACTCGATGTATCCTGAGAAGCGGCACAACCAATTAAAAGGGGAATTGTGCATAATAAGAATGCTGCCAATTTTTTTCGCATCTGATTCCTCCGTTCAAAGAGTTCATTGGTTATTTTATATGAAAACTCAATAAATTACATTATATATAACTTATAAAAGTTTTTCAACATTGTTTTTTCTCACTCTATGGTAAAAAAGCATCTCCCTCAATAATTTCCAGACTGGCAAAATGTCTGTCGTGAAAACGATTGCAATATATTTTCGCAATTTCTCTCAATTCTTCCAATACTTCCTTAGATACTTCAAAGGAAAATAGTTTTTCAATGGTGGACTTTTCTATGTAAGAAAGTGCATAACAGGTATCTTCTAAATAGGTCTTGTTTTGTGGAAGCCCTGGAAATTCCCCATTGACCACTATGGATTTTATTTCAAAAACCATTCGCACGAAAGATAGCTCATATTTTCCCGATTCCAAAGCTCGTAAAGACTGATATAAAAGCCTTAACATAGCCACTGCATCTAGATTTTCTCTAGTGTAATAATCCGCCACTTCCAAAAAATACATTCCCATATACGTTGCATCAAAATCTTTTCTTAATGCCTCAAAATAATTTTGAATATTGGCTTCCAAAATGTTGTAGGAATTTTTTCCTGCATATAGCCTAAACTCACCAAAGGAAAAGGGATTGGCAACCGCCATAAGACGATTGCCAGGTTTACGACAGCCCTTTGCAAAAGCTGAAATTTTTCCCTTTTCCTTCGTTAAAATCACTACTCTTTTATCATATTCACTTATAGGTTCAGTCTTTATAACAATCCCCGTTACTTTGGTGAAATCTTGCATAAGGACTCTCTCCCTTTACATTGTTATTCTCAGCTTGTTCCGAAGTTTTTTTCTCCCCGCATTGCTTATATTTTAAATAATCTTCCACTTTGCCGGTACAAAAAAACTGCTTCCAGTAATTCATTTCATTCATCTTGTGCCTCCTAAAATCTAACCTAATTTTAGATTGCACAGGAATGAAAAAACTATTCTGAGTCTTTTGGATTATATCCGAAATTTTTCAATAGAAAATCGCTGTCACGCCAGTCTTTTTTTACCTTCACCCATAGTTGAAGGTTGGCTTTCATTTCCAGAAGTTCCTCGATTTCCCATCTGGCTGCACTACCGATTTTTTTTAACATACTGCCTTGTTTTCCTATGATAATTCCCTTGTGCGAATCTCTTTCACAAACAATGGTGGCTTCAATATCACAAATATTTTTGCGATATTTCATACTTTCAATACTCACCGCAATGCCGTGGGGAATTTCATCATCTAAACACTTTAATGCCTTTTCTCTGATAAGTTCTGCCACAATTTGTCTCATCGGCTGGTCTGTAACAGTGTCCTCATCATAAAAAGGTTCTCCATAAGGCAAATATTTCATAATGCAGGAAATCAATGCCTCTGTATTGTCATTTTTAAGAGCCGATACTGGAACAATCTCATCAAAATCCAGTTCTTTTCGGTAAGTATCAATGAATAAAAGGATTTCTTCTTTTTTTACTGTATCAATTTTGTTGATAACTAAGATTTTCGGTGTTTTTGTCTTTTTAAGCTGTTCAATAATATGCTTTTCCCCAGCACCTATAAAGGTGGTTGGTTCCACCAGCCACAAAACTACATCTACTTCCGATAACGTTCTCTCAGCAACATTTACCATATAATCGCCCAGCTTGTTTTTTGCTTTATGAATGCCCGGCGTATCCAAAAATACTATCTGCCCTTCTTGACTGGTATACACTGTTTGAATACGATTTCTCGTGGTCTGAGGTTTATTGGATGTAATGGCAATTTTCTGCCCAATTAAACAATTCATCAAAGTAGATTTTCCTACATTTGGTCTTCCGATAATTGATACAAATCCTGATTTAAAAGCTTTGTTATTGTTCTCCATTTTATTTTCCATTCTGTTGTATATTCTGTTGCATATTCTGTTGCATATTCTGCTGCATAGTTGCTGTCATATTTTGTGGACTCTTTTTCAGTGATGCTTTAACAATCGCTCTAACCACCAGAGCAATCACAAGAATAATGACTCCCCATAAAATGATATATGGCGAATTGATAACTATGAACAAGAAGAAATTCTTAAAACCTTTCCCGATATTTTCCAAACTATTCATAAAACCTTCTGAAATTCTTTCACTCATAGAAGGTTCTTCTGTGGGCGTGTAAGTTTCCACTTCGTCCACATAAAGATTAATCGTTCCATAGTCCACTAAATTATCCATCGTACGAAGCTGGGACTCCATACTTTCAATCTGATAACGAACTTCTGAAAGTCTGCTTTGTAATGCAATAATATCTTCAATGCTTGTTGCCGTTTCCAAAAGTGCAAGTAAACTGGTTTCCTCTGCTACTAAAGCCGCTTTATGACTCTCCAAATCCACATAGCTTAAGGTCACATCTTCCTGAGAAATCGTCCTGTCCGTAATATTGGAAATATCCGAAACCTCGCTTACAAACTGGTCCATTTTATCGACAGGTACTCGTATGATAAAATCACCATATTTTAAATCATCATATGTAGTATGTATGGAAGCTGATTCCATATAGCCTCCAAGACTTGCAACTTTTGATTCTATGGTGGCAACCAGGTTGTCAAATTCGTAAGTTTCTACACTTAAACCCACGGTTTTAATAAGCTTCCGATTGTCCGTCACCAAAGTACTATCTGAACTATAACTGTCATCTATGACAGCTTCCGTCGTACTCTCATAGTACAAATCGCTACCATCATTTACATAAGCTCCAGAAGACTCTGCCTTTGCCCCGTCATAACTTCCACAGGCGGTAAAACAAAAGAACACCATAGTCAAAATGGCTCCCAATAATGTTTTTCTTTTTTTCATAACTTTCCCTCCCTCTCTTTAGTGAAATAAGGAATCTATGTGAGAAAATAACTCCTTACTTTCCTTAATTTTGCTACCTGTACCTACTACACAGATACAATTATCTTCCATAATAGCATCTACATAGTCCGCCAGTTTTCTAATATCTTCTTCCGTTACGTTTAATACTTCATCTCTATCTTTTTGAAGCATATCCTCTGTCACTTTTGACAAATATGCATTCAAACTATAAGCTCCATAAGCAGATGGTGTAAGAGGCGAATCCAAGTCACTAACGGTGCCAATAATGTACTGTGTTATGGTTCTTTCGTCAGCCTCATAGTTTCTTAAATATTCACTGATATTTTCATAGATTTCCACAGTTTTTTTCAAATTAGGGTCTCTATAAGAGACAAAGAAACTGTCTCCGTTTCTCATAAAACTACACATACAACCGTAAGCTCCACCCTTTACACGCACATTGTTCCACAAATAATCATAGCCCATCATCACACGTAATACTTTTAAAGCTCCGGTATAAACAAGTCCCTTCTTTGCAAAATTACCGGCACGACATACAAACTGTACCTGACCGGAAGTTTTGAAGGCTTCATTTAACACCTCACAATTTGGGGAAATTAGTGTTCCCTTGCCCTCTTTCTTACTTGGAAGTACGTCATAGAGCATCTGACAAATATTCTCTACTTCCTGATATCCTTCCATCGTACCTGTGTAATCCACAAGCAAACGTTCTTTGACAAAAATCTGGCGACAAAGTTCTTCCATCGTCCAAATGACATCGTCAATTCTCTCATCAAACTTCTCAATCAATTCTTCTAGGAAACGATACTGTTCTAATCCTTTCAACTGTTCGCTGATTTTATTAGCAACACTGACATAGGATAAGGCTCTTCCTGCCGCAAGTGAATGCCCCGCAGAAACAAAAGAACTCTGGGTTTTTGCTTTCATTTCAAGAAGCAGCTCTTTTAATCGTTTCTTATCTCTAAAATTAGTTCGTAAAATCATTTCCTCCATAATTTCATAAGCAGGCTGTAATTTTCCAAACAACACTTTGGATTTTACGTCTAAAGTCAGCTTGTAATCTTCTTTTCTTTCGTAATTTGGGAAAAAGTTCGTTAAAACACCTATACCACCTGTACGGATATGGATTTCATTATATAACTCTCCATAAGTATAATTTTTTGTATCCATAAGACCTATCAGATTTTTCATAAGTCCCACGTATACTAACTTATCTTCCGCCACATCTGAAATATCAAACATAAAACGCATATAGGCGATTCCATTGGTTTCAATATCGTGCATTAAAATATCTGCACCCTTGGTTTTCTTCAATTCATTTTTTAGTTTTAATGTTTCTTTACCAATGTCTTCTCGTTTTAAGAGTGGAATTGTTTCCAAAACTTCTTTTGGTTCTTCTTTTTCCTGATATTCCTTTAAAGCCTTTGTCTCAAAAACAATGTTTTCCAAGGCTTCTTTTGACAGAGAATTTTTATATTCTTCTAATTTTTTCGCCAAGGCTTCTTCTTTTTCTTCATTCATGTTTAATTTAGGAGAAACAATTATCATAGAAGCATTGGTATTCTCTAAAATAGATTCTTTTAACAGCTTTTCAAAATAGCCGTTATCGATTTCTTCTCGCAATTTCTTATAAATATCATTGGCTTCTATAAAATCAAATACCTTTTTGTCATCATAAAGCCAACTATCCAACATATCAAGACCATAGGCAAGGCCCTTTGGATAAGAGCCAAAATCTGCTTCACGATACTGGAATTCAAACACATTTAATCCTGCAAGAAGTGCCTTTTTGTCGATTCCATTTTCCACCAAGTCTTTTACCACATCTCGAATGGTATTTAAAAAGACTTCCTTCTTATCTTCCGAAGTATTTTTCGCAATAATTGCAAAATAAGGCTGGGAAATACCCATTTCTAAAGTGGAATACACATCGTCTCCTATGCCTTTTTCAATCAACGCTTTTTTAATTGGAGCTCCCTGAGAGGAACAAATCGCATAATCTAAAATTGGGAATGCCATATAATGCTCTTTGTTTCCCCTTTCTGCCACATTTACTGCAAAGGACAAATAGGCAGCATCTTTCATTTCTTCTTCGGACATCACCGAATACTCCGAAGTAACCTCCTGCATTTTATCAAAAACTGGAGCCTTTGGAATCACTGAATCTACTTCTATCTGTTCAAAAGAAGATAAATACTCCTTATCAATAAAATCCAATTTTTCTGCCATATCCATATCCCCATATAAGTAAATATAGCTATTACATGGGTGATAATATTTCCTGTGAAAATCCAAAAACTCTTCATAGGAAAGACTTGGGATGACGTCTGGGTCTCCGCCAGATTCTATTCCGTAAGTATGATTTGGAAACAAGGAATCCATAATCTTTCTTTCAACTACATCATCCGGAGAAGAATATACCCCTTTCATTTCGTTGTAAACAACGCCGTTGATTTTTAAGTCATCTTCTACATTTTCCATCTCATAGTGCCAGCCTTCTTGACGGAAAATCTTATCCTCTTTGTAGATATTTGGATAAAAAACTGCATCTAAGTACACATGCATTAAATTCTGAAAATCTTTATCATTGCAACTTGCCACCGGATAAATTGTTTTATCCGGATAAGTCATTGCATTTAAAAAGGTATTCAAAGAACCCTTTGCCAGTTCAATAAAGGGGTCCTTTAGTGGAAACTTTTTAGAACCACACAAAACGGAATGCTCTAAAATATGTGCCACACCTGTACTATCTTTGGGTGGCGTTCTAAATCCTATATAAAATACTTTATTTTTGTCTTCATTGGAAAGCAGAGCAATTTTTGCTCCTGACTTTTTATGTCTTAATACATAAGAGAGGGAATGAATGTCCTCAATTTCTCGTTTTTCAATTAACTCATATGCCTCAAGTTGTTCTACTGTCATACTTCTACCCTTCTATTTTCATCAATTTTCCTATAATACAAAGCTAAATAAGGCCATTTTCGGGAAACAAATTTCCTGAATAACTACACCACCGACTTTTTTTCTCTCTACACCAATTTCCATAAATTTGTGAATTGGTAAAATCTTAGTGGTATAGGCCTTTTTCCTTTTGCCAAAGAGCCCTTTTTTCTCCTCAAGTATATTGAATTTCACCTTGACTTTTAATTGCATATAGGTTCTGGCTGCAAACTCCTCTTTCGTCATATAATAAAAATGACTTTCCAAAGTAGTATCTGCATCTAAATCCTGCAAAAAATATCTTTCGATTACCGCTTTAATTTTGAAATTCACATCTGGGTGTTCAATCACTTCTCTGTAAGAAAGCTTTGCCCCTAAATAGATGTTCGAGTAATCTGTCATCGTATATTTATAATCTTTATTCTCCATAGTACCTTACTTTTCCGTTTCTAAATACTCTATCTGTCCTGCACTAAATCGAATGGCTTCTAAAATATCGTCTATATCCATTCCGGTTTCTTCTGCCAGTTCTTCTTTTGTCACTTTTCTGCCAAGGGCTTCCGCCAACTCTTTGGCTTTTTCCATAACATTATTGACTCTCTCTACGATTTTTTGGTCCACTTCATCTTCTGCCACGTTAGAAGCAATGTAATCTTCCATAGCGTCCATAATCATCTTTCCAAGAGCTCCCTGTGCCTCGGCGGCATTTTCAAAACAACCAAGCATTGTCACGCCTAAAGTTAAAGATACGTTTCCTTCACCAATTAAATCTTCCAACAAAACTCCCTGACCTGCATATAACTTTGCAAAATCGATAACATCTGGCAAAAATGCCTGTATCAGCTTTGCCTGTGCGTTGACATCGCCTGCCATAGCGGATAAAGTAATGGCTTCTTTTTCTCCTGCTGACACTTGTGGAATTTCCTTTAGTTCTTCTAAATAAAATTGCAGATAATTGGTATCTTCACTGGTTAAAAAGGCATCCGCATCCACATCTTTATCAATGCCAATATTGGCTTTTTCCAAATATTCATACACCAGTTTCATCTGTTCTTCGTCCATCTCTAAGTCCAAAAACTGCTCATCGATTTCCGCTTTTGAAATTTTATTTCCTGATAACTTTGCCAATTCTTTTACTTTCTGTAAGGCTTTGGCAAACTGTATTTCCTTCTCCATATAAAAACTCCTCTAATCTTATTTTACGTGAGTGTGGGTAAACAAATGGTCTTGACAATATTCATAATTGCCTTCACATTTCGAGCAATATCGGAATTCCAAATTTTCTCCATCCGCCTCCGTACGACCACAAATGGCACATTTATGTCTTGTATTCGCATTGGCTCTGTTGACCTTTGCCCGATATACCACTCTTTGTTTCATCTGTTTTCTTGTAATCCGCACTTTTTTCCTGCTGGTAAAGAAGAAAATAATAAAGTTCAGTAACGACATCACAATCATAACCACAGTTGGATAGGCTCCTGCAAGGATATTAACAACCAATTCATACCCTAAAAATACACCATAAGCAATTCCAATCCATTTCATTTTAATTGGAATCACAAACATCAGTAGTACCTGCATATCCGGGAAGGTACAGGCAAACGCCAGTAAAATCGACATATTGACATAATAAGTCGTAAATTGGAGTGATGCTAACGTACTGTATCCGGCACATAAATATTGTAATGCAGCTTTTATATCCGTCGTTCCCTGTAACATCGGATAATGCTGCAATACGCTAATTGCCACATACAAAAAACTCCCTACAATAATGCAGATAAATCCTGTAAACATATATACATTATATCGATAAGTACCCCAGGTACGCTCTAAACTTGTCCCTAGAGAATAATAAAAATATAAGGTAATAATAATCCAGAAACTGATTTTTCCCGGTGGCACTAATATCCAAGTAACCAGTCTCCAAATCTGCCCCTGCATAATGATTTTGTAAGGGTCTAACGTTAAATACATCATAAAATCTGAATTGATAAGTGTCATCAAATAGCCAAAGGCATAACAGATTATCAAATACAAAGATAAATTTTTAATGGCAAATCTGCCAAATTTCTTTTCCAACTTACTCATAACTACTTCTATTCTTTCCTCGCCTTTTTCATAAATAATCTCTATTTTATCATTCAAAACTTTTCTTGTAAACTTTCCAACGTTTAATACGCGATTTTTTCATATATTTTATACTTTTTTAATATCTCATAATAAATAGGAAGATTGCAATTTATTCTCATCGAGTGTATAATTACTCAGAATGCGACAAAATTCGACAGATAGTTTATAAACAATATATTTTAAAAAAAGAGAAAAAGGCAATATTTATGAAATCAAACATTTACAAATTGGGGATTGATATTGGTTCAACTACCGTAAAAATCGCAATCCTTGACAATGAAAAAAATTTACTTTTTTCAGATTATGAAAGACACTTTGCAAACATTCAGGACACCTTAACTTCGTTGTTGGTGAAAGCCAAAGAAACCCTTGGCAGTATGGATGTCAATCCGGTCATTACAGGTTCCGGCGGTCTAACCTTAGCGAACCATTTACAAATCCCATTTATTCAAGAAGTAATTGCTGTGGCTACTTCTCTAGAACATTATGCCCCAAAAACCGACGTTGCAATCGAACTTGGCGGGGAAGATGCAAAAATCATCTATTTTGAAAATGGAAATGTAGAACAACGTATGAATGGTATCTGTGCCGGTGGTACAGGTTCCTTTATTGACCAGATGGCCTCTTTATTACAGACAGACGCTTCCGGTTTAAATGAATATGCAAAATCTTATCAGTCTTTATACACCATTGCCGCCAGATGCGGTGTATTTGCAAAATCGGATATTCAGCCTCTAATTAATGAAGGTGCTACAAAGGAAGACCTTTCCGCTTCCATTTTTCAGGCAGTAGTCAATCAGACAATTAGTGGTCTTGCCTGCGGGAAGCCAATTCGTGGTCACGTAGCCTTTTTGGGTGGTCCACTGCACTTCTTAACAGAATTAAAGACTGCCTTTATTAGAACTTTAAAATTGGACGACGAACACATTATGGAATTAAATCATTCCCACTTGTTTGCCGCCATAGGTTCTGCCTTAAATTCCAAAGAAGAAACTTGTCAGTCCATAGATTCTATTATCGAAAGATTATCCGGTGGTATCCAAATGGACTTTGAAGTCGAACGTATGGAACCACTGTTTGAAAACGAAAAAAGCTATGAAGAATTTACAAACAGACACTTATCTCACAAAGTGAAAACACAGGATTTAAGTACATATGAGGGGGATGCTTTCTTAGGAATTGACGCCGGAAGTACCACCACAAAAGTTGCTTTGGTTGCACAAGATGGTTCTCTCCTTTACTCTTTTTACAGCAGTAATGATGGAAGCCCTTTAAAAACAGCCATCAGAGCTATGAAAGAGATTTATGACAAGCTTCCTGAAAATGTTACTATCAGACGTTCCTGCTCCACCGGTTATGGTGAAGCCTTATTAAAATCAGCCTTTTTACTTGATGAAGGAGAGGTTGAGACGGTAGCACATTATCACGCTGCTGCGTTCTTTAATCCAGAGGTTGACTGTATTTTAGATATCGGTGGCCAGGATATGAAATGTATTAAAATCAAAGACCAAACCGTTGACAGCGTACAGTTGAATGAAGCATGTTCCTCAGGTTGCGGCTCTTTCATTGAAACCTTTGCAAAATCCTTAAACTATGAAGTAAAAGATTTTGCAAAAGAGGCTTTGTTTGCAGCACACCCGATTGATTTAGGTACTCGTTGCACAGTATTTATGAATTCCAAAGTAAAACAGGCTCAAAAGGAAGGGGCTTCGGTTGCCGATATTTCCGCCGGTCTTGCCTACTCTGTTATCAAAAATGCCCTGTTTAAAGTTATCAAAGTTTCTGATGCATCGTCCCTTGGAAAAAATATTGTCGTACAAGGTGGAACTTTCTACAATGACGCTGTTTTAAGAAGCTTTGAAAAAATTGCCAACTGTCAGGTAATTCGTCCGGATATTGCCGGCATTATGGGTGCTTTTGGTGCTGCTTTAATTGCCAGAAAGAATTACAAAGAAGGTATGGATACTTCTATGCTTTCTTTTGAAAAAATCTGCAATTTAGAGTTCACTACAACAATGGCAAAATGTAAAGGTTGTACCAATAGCTGCCGTCTGACTATCAACCGCTTTTCTGGAGGACGACAGTTCGTATCCGGCAATCGTTGTGAACGTGGACTTGGCCTTGAAAAAAATAAGGACAATATACCAAATTTATTTGATTATAAATTGCATAGATTTTTTGATTATGAAAGTTTAACCGCAGACAAAGCAAAGAGGGGCTCTGTGGGACTTCCACGTGTCTTAAATATGTATGAAAACTATCCTTTCTGGCATACCTTTTTCACCCAGCTGGGATATCGTGTAATTTTGAGTCCTCTTTCCAATCGTAAAATTTATGAACTGGGCATTGAATCCATTCCAAGTGAATCCGAGTGTTATCCAGCCAAATTAGCACACGGCCACGTAGAATGGCTGATAAAACAAAATGTGGACTTTATCTTTTATCCATCAATTTTCTATGAAAGAAATGAGTTTGAAGATAGTAATAACCACTACAACTGCCCGATTGTAACTTCTTATTCCGAAAATATTAAAAATAATGTAGAAGCTATTGGCCATGGTACTGTGAAATTTATGAATCCATTTATGTCTTTCCGAGACGAACAGACCATTAGTCAGTCATTAATCCAAGCTTTTTCGGATATTCCGGCAAAAGAGATTAAAGCGGCTGTTACCAAAGCCTATGAAGAATTACATAATGCTCACCTGGATATGCAAAAGAAGGGTGAAGAAGTTATTGAACAGTTAAATAAAGAGGGAAAACGCGGTATTGTTCTTGCGGGAAGACCATACCACATTGACCCAGAAATCAACCACGGTATTCCGGAAATGATTACATCTTATGGAGTTGCTGTATTAACGGAAGATTCCGTTTCTCACTTATTAAGCCCAGACAGACCATTAATCGTTTCTGACCAGTGGATGTATCATTCCAGACTCTATGCTGCTGCTTCTTACGTACGTACCGTAGAAAATCTGGATTTGATTCAATTAAACTCTTTCGGTTGTGGATTAGATGCTGTAACCACAGACCAGGTAAATGACATTTTATCAGGTTCCGGCAAAATTTATACTTGCTTAAAAATTGATGAGGTAAATAATTTAGGAGCTGCCAGAATCCGTATTCGTTCTCTCCTTTCTGCATTAAAAGCCAGAGAAGAAAATAAAATGGAACGAAAGATTCAAAGCACCGAAAATAAGCGTGTTATCTTTACAGAAGATATGCGTAAAGAATACACCATTTTGTGTCCTCAGATGTCACCTATGCACTTTGATATGATTGAAACTGCTTTTAAAGCTTGTGAATATAACATTGTTTTAATGGGTAACGATAACAAACGTGCCATTGATATGGGACTTAAATACGTAAATAATGATGCTTGCTACCCTTCTTTGATTGTAGTAGGACAGATTATGGACGAACTTTTATCCGGCAAATATGACTTAAATCGTACTGCCGTGATTATGACCCAGACAGGCGGTGGTTGTAGAGCCACAAACTACGTTGGTTTTATCCGTCGTGCATTAAAGAAAGCAAATATGGAGCAAATACCAGTTATTTCCTTAAACTTAGGTGGAATTGAAACAAACCCTGGTTTTAAAATCAACTTCCCTATGATAGAAAGAATTGCCTATGGTGCTGTACTTGGAGATATTTTTATGCGTTGCGTTTATCGTATGCGTCCATATGAAGTTACAAAGGGCTCTGTAAACGAGTTGCACCAAAAGTGGCTTGCAAAATGTCGTGCATTTTTGTCCAACAAGCATTTAAGTTATAGAACATTCAAGAAAATGTGTCGACAGATGATTGAAGAATTTGATGCGATTCCGATTACAGACGTGAAAAAACCTCGCGTTGGTATTGTTGGCGAGATTTTAGTAAAATATGCCCCAGTTGCCAATAACCATTTGGTCGATTTACTAGAATCAGAAGGTGCTGAAGCGGTTGTGCCTGACCTTATCGACTTTTTGCTCTACTGCTTCTACAATCAACAGTACAAAGCAAAACATTTAGGTGGAAAGAAAAAGTCAGCATTGTTTTCTAAAGTAGGCATTTCTTTTGTAGAGTTTTTCCGCTCTGCTGCAGTAAAAGCTCTCAATAACAGTGAACACTTTACTGCACCTTGTAGCATTTATGAAACTGCAAAAAATGCCGAATCCATTGTTTCTATCGGTAATCAAACAGGTGAAGGTTGGTTCTTAACCGGTGAAATGGTAGAGCTGATACATATGGGTGTTCCTAATATCGTTTGCTGCCAGCCATTTGCATGCTTGCCAAACCATATCGTTGGAAAGGGTGTTATCAAAGAGCTTCGTCGCCAATATCCAGCTTCCAATGTGGTAGCTATTGACTACGACCCTGGTGCAAGTGAAGTAAACCAGTTAAACCGTATCAAACTTATGCTTGGTAGTGCGGTGAAAAAACTGACAAATGAAAATAGTGAAAATTTATAAGCAAATTTTTTAAGAAAAAAGCATTCACATCTGGAAGATTTCCCTCCAAATTGATGTGAATGCTCTTTTATTTCTATTTATGCTTCATTTTCTATCGTATACTGAAAGAACTCGTATTTCAACTTTGTTCCTTCTGCAATTCCTTCCGGCAATAATGCTCTGGCAACTAACTTCAATTCTTCGCTCTCTGTATCAACTAATTTTAAATTGGCGTAATCTCCATCGATAGATTCTACAAAGTAATAACTTGTTCCTAACATCTTTTTTCTCCTTATTACCATTCAAACGGGGTGCTCTGATACACGTAATAATTAAGCCAATTTGAATAGATATTATTACTGTGAGAACGCCACTGCAATAGCGGTTTCTGACTAGGGTCATCATTTGGATAATAGTTATATGGAATATGAATTGGTAACCCCTTGTCTAAATCTCTGTGATATTCCTTATCCAAAGTATATCTATCGTATTCTGGGTGGCCATTTAAGAACACTTTCTTACCGCCTTCTGCAATCGCAAGGAAAACACCTGCCTCCTTAGATTCTGCCAAAATTGTAAGCTCTTTGCAGGCGTGAATCTGTTCCGACGGGGTTTCGGTATGTCGGCTGTGTGGTGCTAAGAAAATATCATCAAATCCACGCACTAATGGTTCTTTTCTGTTTTGTACCTTATGTTCATAAATTCCAAATAACTTTTCTGAAAGCTGTCTTTTCTGGATTCCATAATAGTGATAGAAACCAGCCTGTGCCGCCCAGCAAATATGCAATGTACTGGTTACATTTTTTTCTGCCCAGTCCATAATTTCACACATTTCTTCCCAGTAATCCACTTCTTCAAAGGTGATATTTTCAAGTGGTGCACCGGTAATAATCAAGCCATCGTATTTGTTATCTTTTATCTGGTCAAAGGTCACATAAAACTTATTCAAATGACTTGCCGATGTATGTTGGGACACGTGTCCGCTGGCCATAACAAAGGTTACGTCAATCTGTAATGGTGTGTTGGATAAGGCCCTTAAAAGCTGTAATTCTGTATCCTGTTTCACAGGCATCAAGTTCAGTATTGCAACCTTCAATGGTCTGATGTCCTGATGCATTGCTCGATTTTCGTCCATTACAAATATATTTTCATTTTCTAGTATTTCCGCTGCGGGCAAATCACTCTGTACTCTAATTGGCATTTTCTTATTCTCCTACCATATTTAAAAATTCTTCTTCCGAAATAATAGGAACTCCAAGTTCTTTGGCTTTCTTATTTTTTCCTGATGTACTGTTCACATCATTATTAATCAAATAAGTAGTCTTTCCTGTCACACTACCGGTTACCTTTCCACCGCGACTTTCAATAAACTCCTTCAATTCGCTACGATTAGCAAAATGATTCACGTCACCGGTAATCACAAAAGTTTTCTCATTTAATGTCTGTTCTCCTACTATAACCGATGGAGCCGTTGTTTGCAAGTTTTCCAGTAAATCCGAAAGAATCTTTCTATTTTCCTCTTTTTGAAACCAATCTACAACTGCCTTGGCAAGCACCTCGCCCATACCCTCAATGGCACTAATATCTTCCTTAGATGCTGCTATAATCTTCTCAATATCATAGTCAAAATGCTTACAAAGTACTTTCGCATTGGCAAGTCCGATTCCTGTAATGCCAAGGCCATAAATCAGACGAACCAACGTTGTATCCTTGGCCTTTTTCACACTTTGCATCAAGTTATCGTAGGACTTTTTTCCAAAACCTTCCATACTAACAATTTCATCCTGAAATTTTTCCAATCTGAAAATGTCTCCAAAGGTATGAATAAAACCTTTGGCTAAAAACTTCTCCAGCGTTGCCTCGCTTAAGCCATCAATATTTAAAGCATCACGACTGACAAATAATGTAAATGCTTTCAATTTCTTTGCAGGGCAATCCTCATTGATACAATATAACGCCTCCACATCATTCATTTTCTTTATCTGCGTTTTCCCCTGACAACAAGGACAGGTATCTGGGAATTCTAAATTTCCGCTTTTTGTCAGATTTTCAGCTATCTGAGGAATAATCATATTGGCCTTATAGACCATAATATGATCCCCTATACCAATTTGCATATTTTTTACAATACTGACATTGTGAAGGGAGGCTCTGGAGACAGTTGTTCCTTCTAACTCTACCGGTTCAAAAATCGCCACTGGATTAATTAATCCGGTTCTACTCGGACTCCATTCGATTTCCTTCAAAATAGTTTCTTTTGTTTCGTCCTGCCATTTGAATGCAATAGAATCCCTCGGAAATTTTGCAGTTCTGCCAAGACTTTTGGCATATTCTAGGTCACATAAAGTCAACACCAAACCATCTGACGGCACATCATATGTGACAATTTTTTCTTCATATTGCTTAATGCCTGATAAAATGGACTCCTTGGTTACTCTTAAATATTCTACCACTTCAAAGCCCTGTTCTTTTAAAAAGAGAAACTGATTTTCTCTATCATTCTTTAAATCCATTTCCTGACCATTTTCTTCTGCTTTCACAAGAGAAAAGGCATAAAAGCGAACCTTTCTTTTTGCAGTAATTTCATTATTTAACTGGCGTACAGAACCACTACAAAGGTTTCTTGGATTTTTATACTTTTCTTCATCTTCCGCCATCTCACTATTGATTTTTTCAAAATCTGAGTAGGTAATCACTGCTTCTCCACGTAATACCAGCTGTCCTTTAAATGCAATTTTTAAAGGCACATTCACAAATACTCTGGCATTTCCTGTAATGACTTCCCCAACTTCTCCATTTCCTCTAGTAACGGCTTTAACTAAATTTCCATTTTCATATGTTAAAACAATGGTAAGTCCATCTAATTTCCAGGAAAGTAACGCCTCTTTTCCATTTAACCACGACTGAAGTTCTAATCTATCCTTAGTTTTGGCAAGGGATAACATTGGTTTTTCGTGAGCTTCCTTTGGTAACTCATCTACTGCCTCATACCCTACATTGACCGTTGGGCTATTTGACAAAGTAACTCCCGTTTCTTCTTCTAATTTTACCAGTTCATCATACAAAGCATCATACTCAAAATTACTCATAATTTCTTCATCTTTTGCATAATACGCCTTCGATGCTTCATTTAATTTATCCACTAATTCTTTCATTCTAGTAGCTTTATTCATCTACTTAAGACCTACCGTTTCATACAAATTTTCTTTTTCTTTTTCCGTCAATTCTCTGTACTGCCCAATTTTTAATCCATCGATTGTAATTTTTTCAATACGAATCCTTTTTAAACTTGTTACACAATATCCAAGTTCTTTTGTCATTCGTCTAATTTGTCTGTTTAGGCCCTGGGTCAATACAATTTTGAAAGTGAATTTCCCAACTTTTTCCACTTTACAAGGTCTGGTAGTTCTATCCAGTTCTTTTAAATAGACCCCAGTTTCCATTTTCTCTAAAAACCGTGGTGTAATTTCTTTATCTACCTTCACCACGTATTCCTTTTCGTGATAATGACTTCCCTTCATCAGTGCCTGAATTAAATTTCCATCATTTGTCAGCAAAATAAGTCCCTCTGAATCCTTATCAAGACGTCCTGCATAGGTCACTCTAACTGGATATTTTACATATTCCAAAATAGTCTTTTCGGCAAATTTATCCCGTTCCGTGCAGATAATTCCCACAGGTTTATAAAAAGCCAGAATGACTTTATTTTCCTTACTTTTTATGGTTTTTCCATTGACACATACGGTATCGCCCTCCTTTACCAGACTTCCGGCTTGGGCAATTTTTCCGTTAATTGTAACTTTCCCCTCCGTGACTAATTTATCCGCATCACGTCTTGAGCAAATACCCGCATTGGCTATGTACTTATTGATTCTAACTGTTTCTGACATACCTATTTTTTTCTCTTTCTAAGTTCTATCTTATCTTCGTCGCTAACGCGGTACGATTCACACATTTTCTGAATGGCTTTATTGATTGTATCTTTGGGCCAATCCCAAGATAAACACGCTTTGGTCTGTTCCGGGAATTTTGCATAAGCCGTCGCTAAAGCCCAGGCAATACCCATCATCGCATAATAGTCTGTCTGTTTCATTAAAAAAAGCATTTGAAGAACTCTATCAATATATTCTTCCGTCAAAAAGTAAGTCATATACATCACCGCAGCAACACGGATTTCAAATTCCTTATCACTTTTTGCATAAGGCAATAAAAATTCCCATATGCGTTCACGATACTTTATGGCGTCTTTAAAAGTATTACAAAATCCATCATTTACTGACCAGTCTTCTATTTTCGGAATAAATTTTTTGGTATATCCCAATTTTTCTTCAATATCCATTTTGGCATAGCCAATAACAAAGCCCTGTAACATTACTTCTTCAAAATAGTCATCAGCAGGATTATCCAGATAACTTCTAAAATCCCCTTTACAAATTTCTTTTGCCAACTTTCTAAGCTCAGGTATTCGGCAACCAAGCATTTTCTTACACCCAGGTATTAGGGAACTGGAAAACTGTTGATATTCACTTTCTGACAGCTTTAGTAAATGCTCTTTTATACTTTCCTTTGATAAAACATTATCTTTCATAACTATATCATACTTTCCTTTTTTCTTCTATTTTATAAATCACTTTATTGTCTGAAATTTTTTCTCTAAATTTCTAATGATATGAAAAGAGCATTTCTTACTATTCATAAAAAATGCTCTCTTTTTGTTGATTCCTTAATCCACAAATTCTGTTTTCACATAGGCTGTCTGGCCATTATATAAAACCTTACTCCAACCATCTGAACGTTTTTCCAGTAAATCCAGTTTTTCACCCTCATAGACTACACCAAGCTTTTCACCGTCTTGACTGGCCGTGCTACGAATATTTACAGTAGTATTTGCAACAACTGTTCCAATAACCTCGCTATTTTCAGTAGAACCTTCTTCTGGCTCCTGGGCTTCTTCCATAATAGAAATGTAGTCAGATTTAATAAAGCCGCTTCCACCTTCATATTCTACTTCTGTCCAACCATTTTCCCAGACTTTAATTACATCAAAAATGTCACCCTTTTGAGCTTTTCCTTTTTTATCTGCTGATTCACTGGCTGAGCTTCTAATATTTACAACATCTGTGGTCTGTGCTTTCACTTCCACAGGAGTTTCCGGCTCGGTTTCTGTCACTTCTGGCACACTTGCTTCTGTCACTTCCGGTTCTATTTCCACTAAGGCTTCACTGACACGGATATTTAACTGAGTCAATAAATCACTATAAAATTGTGAAAATACAAGGTCGTTTGTAATCAAATCATTAAAAGCAACACTGACACGATTATTCAATTCTACAACATCGTCCTGAAGGGACATTTCTTCAATATAAGAAGTTATTTCTTCTGATTCTGTACCTTCGTTAATATAGTAGTTGCCTTCTTCATCACAACAAATGTAGTAGGCTGTCATACCAGGTCCTTCTACATCTGAACCAATAAATTTTAATTCATAATATACATATGCCAAAAAGGAGTTTTCCACAGGTCCTGGTTTTGTATAAACCTCAATCGTGGTAAATCTGTCAATTACTTCTCCCATTTCTGCAATATAAAGCTGCTCTGTCTCTGTTAAATGACTGTTGATAGCAAGAGCCGCATTGGCATCTCCTGCTTCTAATGCATCATAATATGTGCCAATCAATTCATTAATCGCCGGATATGCATTCAATTCCATAACTACAGCTTCGCCATTAGTAACACCTATGGTTTCCATTGCCTCCACTGCTTTACTATTTTTATTTGCCCCCACAGCAATCAAAATTGTCACAACTAAAAATACGACTAAAACAGACGGCATTACAATTTTCTTATGGTCTAAAATCCAATATTTCGCGTTTTCTACTATTTCCAGAAAACGTTCTTTCTTTTCTTCCATCTTTTTATTTTTATTGTACTCCATAAAAAACACCTTTCACTGATTGTGATGATGCACCCGACAGGAATCGAACCTGCATTAAAGGCGTCGGAGGCCTTCGTTCTATCCATTAGACTACGGGTGCAAATATTACAAATTTGTTACATCATCCTTGTTATGATAGCACATCACCCTCTAAATGTCTAGAACAAAAGCTCTTTCACCGAATGGAAATACTGGAAAAATATTATATTTCAAACTTAATTAACACGAATAATCTGATTTTCCTTCCGCGTATACAAATAAACAGAATTCGATAAAATTTCTTCTTCTGACATTTCCGTATGATTCACTTCTTCTACCATTTTCTTTAAATGTTCTATTTCCTGTTCCTTATCTTCTTTTGGGACAAGAATCACCTCGTGAATAGAGCTAGGCAAAATGTAATAATCAGATTCTGTTTGATTGGCAAAATCCATTAGAAACGATGAATATAAAATCACTGCCGCCCCAAAATTTCTATTTTGATTACTGGCAACATACATCTTCGGACCTTTGGCATCTGTGTATGTCTCACGCATCATTTCTTCCACAATCGGCACTACCATTTCTTCTGTGACCATAATACGGGCTTCCATCTGTTCTTTAATACACTTTTCAATTTCCACCATTAGTTTATGCTTCATCATATCGCAAATGACGTCTTCCATAGATACAATTTCTCCCTTCAAAATACGTTGTGTATTTTCATACGCATCTCTTTTGAGCGTATCTATATCCACGTCCCATTTTTTCATATGCTCATTTTTTACAAGAATACTCCCATTTTGAATTGCCTCATTTTGTATCATACAATAAAATACCATAGCCAAATCCATATAGGGAACATAAGGAATTTGCTTTAATAATTCCCTATTTTTCTCAAAATTTACTAAGCGAAAACATAGTTTTTTCTTTACCCTTTCATAATCGGAATAGAACTCCATATTGATTTGCTTTTTTAGTTTGTGGGATTCATAGTACTTAGAAATTTCATAGGCTATTTCGTAAATGGATTTTCCCTGTTTAAATTGCTCATAATACTCATTCAAATAAATATTAGGTACACAATTTTTATTTCCTTCGATAATGACGATTCCGGTTAATCGAACCCCATTATTTTTTAAAACGGTCTTGTCTTCCACAAGAATATTATCATTAAAAAATTCTCTCAATGTCAGTTTCACTTCTGTAATAAAATTGTTAAAATTCATAGATTTGATTTCCTCGCTTTTTTGATTTGTTTTCAGATTTGTTTGCATAAGAATTGCAAAATGAATTGTCTAAGATTTCCTAGAAATAAAAAAAGACAATGGGGACGTATCTCCATTGTCTTGTAAGCAAAAAGATTGTTAAAATTAAGCTCTTGAAAGGTATTCACCTGTTCTTGTATCAATCTTAATTTTTTCACCCTGTTCGATGAATAATGGTACATATACCACAGCACCTGTTTCAACAGTAGCAGGTTTTGTTGCACCTGTTGCTGTATCACCTTTGAAACCTGGTTCTGTTTCTGTAATTTCTAATTCAACAAATAAAGGTGGTTCAACTGCAAATACATTACCGTTGTGTGAACAAACTTTACACATTTCGTTTTCTTTAACGAATTTTAAAGAATCACCGATTGTTTCTGAATTTAAAGCTACCTGATCATAAGTCTCTAAATCCATAAAGTTGTATAAATCACCATCAGAGTATAAATACTGCATATCTTTTCTATCAATACGTGCCTGAGGGCATTTTTCAGTAGGTCTAAAAGTTTTTTCTACAACACCACTACTTTTGATATTTTTTAATTTTGTTCTAACAAAAGCAGCACCTTTACCTGGTTTTACGTGCTGGAATTCGATAATCTGATAAACGTTACCTTCTAATTCAATAGTAATACCATTTCTGAAATCACCTGCAGAAATCATAAACAATCCTCCTAATATGTTTTTACGTCATAATTCTAATATAGTTTATACTATATTTTTCCCTTTTTCAACTATTTTTTTAGTAAAAAATTAATTGCTTCTAAATATCCATTTAGTCCGTGACCACAAATCTGTAAATCGCATACCTCTTTTGTCACAGAAATGTGCCGGAATTCCTCTCGGCTGGAAATATCAGAAATATGCAATTCCACCTTTGGAACGCTAATACTTGCCAGTGCATCACGAATAGCATAACTATAATGGGTAAATGCTCCGGGATTAATAACTATACCCTCTGTTCCGTCAAAATAGGACTCCTGAAGCCTGTCAATAATCGCTCCTTCATGGTTACTTTGGAAACATTCTACCTCAAAATTTTCCTGCTTCGCCTTTTCTTCTATCATATTTACAAGATACTTATAATCCTGTTTTCCATAGACAGAAGGCTCTCTAATTCCTAAAAAGTTTAAGTTTGGTCCGTTGATTACTAAAATTTTCACGTTATTTCTCCCTTATCACCTTAAGTAATTCTTCAAATACCTGCTTTACACTTTTCCCATCTTCTATTAAGACATAATCTGCTGCACTTTCGTAAATAGGATTTCTAACTTTTAAAAGCTCCTGTATTCTCTCCTTCGGATTTTCTACCTGTAAAAGAGGTCTTTGGCTGTCTCCTTTTAACCTATCATAAGCCTCTTTTGCTGTCATTTTTAAGAAGATACAATATCCATCCTCTTTTATCAAGATTCGATTTTCTTCTCTAAGAGGTGTGCCGCCACCTAGAGATAAAATCGTTCTTTCCTTTGCATCAAGCAATTCTTTTAATACTGCAGTTTCCAAATTTCTGAAATAGTCTTCCCCATCTTTTTCAAAAATCTCACTGATTTTTCGTCCTTCTTTTTCTTCAATATACAAATCTGTATCAATAAATTTTAGATTTGTTTTTTTTGCCAGTCGATGACCCAAAGTAGTTTTGCCACTACCCATAAAACCGATTAAAATTATGTGTTTCATCTTCTTAAAAGTTCCTCCAGCATCGCATCATATACTTTTTCTGCTGCATCATCACTTACCGAAACATGATTCCAGTATTCATAAGCAATGATTCCCTGAAATAATAACATTTTCAGACCATTAAACGCCGGTTTATTGTGTTGCTTTGCAAGGGCCATAAACTTTGTTACTGCCGGATTAAAAATGACATCGTAAGCCACTGCAATTTTTTTGTAAAAGGCTTCATCAGATATAGCTGCTTCTTCAACTTTCGGATACATCCCAACGTTGGTTGCCTGAATAGCAATAGCCTTTTCTAAAGAAATCTCTTTATAAGAGTTTAAGTCGCCATAAGTAACTATACTGTCATATCCTTTACTAAGTTCTTTTGCCAAATTTTCTGCTTTATCAACGTTTCGATTCAAAATATGTATCTGCTTTGCCCCATTTTCTAATAGCATCAGTAAAATGGCTCTTGCAACGCCCCCTGCTCCAATCAAATAAAACTGGTTATCTTGAATCGTAATTCCATCATTTTTCATAGCACGGAATAATCCCGGCATATCGGTATTATAGCCCTTATAACCATTTTCACAACGAACCAGGGTATTCACTGCACCAATTTTTTTCGCCAAAGGGTCAATATCTACAAGTTCCTTTATAACGTCCTGCTTGTATGGTACTGTTACATTCATTCCCTGAATATTTAATTCATATGCACCTTTTACCGCACTTTGCAGATTCTCCCTTACATCAAAAGGAACATAGGCAATTTCATGTCCTAAAATATCTGCTAACGTATGATGTAATACCGGCGAAAGACTGTGTTCTACCGGGTGACCAATCAAGCCAAAAACTTTAGCTTTCCCTGTAATATTCATCTATTTTTCCGCTCCTTGTTTTTTCAGATATCGTTTATATGACGCCAAAACGATTTTTTCCAGATATCTCTTTAAGACTATCTGTATTTCCTCTTTTTTGTCAATCGGTTTTACTAAAATATTGTGCATTCCTGCATTTTTAGCTCCCCACACATCTGTAAACAGTTGGTCTCCTACAAAGAGCGTGGTATCTTTATCCGTTCCCATCATTTCCATTGCTTTATAATAGTTCTTTACAAGAGGTTTTCCGGCCTTAAAAATGTAGGATACTTTTACCACATCGTTAAACATTTTTACCCGTGGTTCTTTATTATTGGATAATAGTACTACCTGAAAACCAAGCTCTTTTAAATGAGCAAATAAGGCTTCACTTCTCTTATCCGCCGGTGCTCCATGTGGAACAAGAGTATTATCAATATCAAAAATAATACCTCGATAACCTTTTTCATAATATTTATCAAAATCGATTGCATAGGTAGAATCCATATAGCAATCTGGATAGAATTTCTTTAACATTTGCACTAACACCCTTTATGATTTATTTTTACGAATATTTGCTGCATAAAGAAGCTGCTTGGTATACTCATCTTTCGGATTTTTATATACCGTATCTACGTTTCCTTCTTCCACAACTTCCCCACTTTTCATAATATATACTCTACTACACATATTGTAAACTACTCTTAGGTCATGAGAAATGAATAAAATAGACAAATTCATTTCTTTTTGTAGCTGCAGCAGTAGTTTCAAAATTTGTGCCTGAATAGTCACATCTAAAGCCGATACCGGTTCATCTGCAATTAATAATTCCGGTTCAGTGATAAGAGCTACACCAATGCATACCCTTTGTCTTTGCCCGCCGGATAACTCTCTTGGATAATGATTTAATAAATCCTCATCAATTTCCACTTTTTTGGCAATTTCCAACACTTTTTTTCTACGTTCTTCTTTGGTTAATTTCGTCTGCATTCTCAGAGGTTCTTCTAAAATCCAGCCTATCTTTTTGGCAGGGTTTAAAGAACTGTATGGGTCTTGAAATACCATTTGAATCTTATTCGTATTTTTCTCCATTTTACCGCTGATATGTGGCAAGAGTCCAATAACCGCCTTTGCAAAGGTAGATTTTCCACTGCCACTTTCTCCTACAAGACCAATAATTTCGCCCTTTTCTATCTTAAAATCCATATTTCTAACGGTAGGAATTTCTTGCCCTCTGGTATAGGAAATATTCAGTTTTTCTGCGGATAAAATCGTTTCCTTCATAACTTCTCCTATATATTACAAACCGGAATTGCTGCCAAAAGTTCTCTGGTATACTCCTCTTTCGGACTTTCGAAAATTGCTTTCGTACTACCGCTTTCTACCACTTTTCCATCTTTCATTACAATCACTTGATTGCATAACGTTTCCACCAGACTCAAATCGTGGGAAATAAACAAAATGGCTGTACCCCTTTTTTCATTTAGCTGTTTCATCAGTTCAATAATCTGTACCTGGGTGGTAACATCTAAGGCAGTAGTTGGTTCGTCTGCTATCAGTATTTTCGGCTCACAAATCATAGCTGCGGCAATCATAACTCTCTGCCTCATACCTCCTGATAATTCGTGAGGATACATATCATATACTTTCTCTGCATTTTGCAGCTCCACTTCTTTTAACAGGGAAATGGCTTTTTCTTTTCTTTCCTCTTTGGATAACTTCGTATGAAGACGTAAACTTTCTTCTACTTGCCACCCTATTTTTTTCACAGGGTTTAAAGAGGTCATTGGCTCTTGAAAAATTATGGCAATGTCTTTTCCCTGATATTGTCTCAATTCATGTCTTTTTAAACTCAATAAATCTTTTCCGTCAAAAAGAATTTCTCCCTTTTTTTCCATATCGTGACGATTTAATAAGCCTGCGATTGCAAGAGCACTCATACTTTTTCCAGAACCTGATTCTCCAACAATTCCTATTCTGTCGCCACGTTGTAAGACTAAGTCAAAATCCTTCACTACCCTTTCCGGCAGCTCGTGGTCATAAAATTCAATACTTAAATTTTTTACTTCTAATAATGGTGCCATAGCTATTTTCCTCCCTTAATGCCTTCGCCTAGGAGACTAAATCCCAAAATCAACAGTACTAATACAATTCCAGGGAACAACACATAAGTCGGGGCGGTAAACAGATAGCTCTGAGCTTCTGATAACATCTTTCCAAGACTGGCCGTTGGCGGCTGCACACCAATTCCCAGATAACTCATTCCCGCCTCTGCTAAAACAGCATTATTAAATCCTATCATAATTGAGGATAATAAAACCTGCTTGATATTCGGTAAAATATGCACAAAAATAATTCTCAAATCATTTGCTCCATACAATTTTGCCGCTTTAACATAATCAGCATTTTTGGCCTTTAAAAATTCCCCCCTGACAATTCTGGCATAACTTGGTATAAAGCCGATTCCGAGGGCTAAAATAAGCTGATACGTGCCTCTACCCAGCATACTGACAATCACCATTGCAAGTAAAATACTTGGAAAGGCAAACATTGTGTCTATACAACGCATTAAAATCTGGTCTAGTACTCCTCCAAAATAGCCCGTAACAGCACCTATAATCGTTCCTACAACTGTTCCAATAAGAACCGTTCCTGTTGCCACTTTTAAGGTCGTTCCAAGTCCCACTAATACTCGGCTGAAAATATCCCTGCCAAAGTTGTCACAGCCCATAATGTGCTTAAAAGAAACTCCTGCATATTTTAAAGAGGTATCCATTGCGTCTGGGTCGTAAGGCGTACCAATGAGCCCCCATATAAGAAGCAATAGCATAACGCTCGTAATGATTGCACCAATTATGAAGTTGTTATTGTATTTACGACGTTTTTTCATAATTACTCCGTATCAATTCTTGGGTCTACTTTATGGTAAATTATATCTACTACAAAATTAATCACTAAAATAATAACTGCCAAAATCAGAATAATGGCTTGCACAACAGGATAATCTCTGTTGGAAATAGAGATTAGCAATATTCTGCCAAGTCCCGGAATTCCGAATACCTGCTCTACAACAATACTTCCTGCCACGATATCTGCCAAAGTCATTCCAAGAAACGTAATGACAGGAATCATCGCATTTTTCAATACGTGTTTATATAATACCTCCGTAGTGCTGTTTCCCCGGCTGTATGCCGTACGCACATACTCTTTTTGATATTCTTCTAAAATCGATTCCTTTAACAATTTCACAGTCATAGCGATTTTGGGTATCGCAATGGCAAAAGCCGGAAAAATCAAATACACTAAAAAGCCGGCAAAATCCTTTTTATAGGAAACAAATCCCCCAGGTGTAAAAAGTCCGAGAATCAGGCCAAACACCAAGGTAATAATAATTCCCGAAAAGAAAGGTGGAATCGACATAATAATCTGATTAAAAACGGTGAAAACTCTATCTATCACACTGCCTTTGTGTTTTGCAATAAAAACCCCCAGTGGAATAGATACAACAAAAATAATCACAAAACTCATTAATGTTAAAGTTATGGTGATAGGTAATTTATCCATTATCAAAGAGGACACGCTCATATGATAACTATAACTGGTTCCAAAATCTCCCATAATACAAGATTTTAACCATCTGAAATACTGCACAAAAAACGGGTCATTTAACCCCATTTCTTCTCGAAGTGCCTCTATTTTTTCAGGTGTTGCCTGGGTCCCCAGCATATTGGTCGCTGCATCTCCCGGTATCACCGACAAGGCTAAAAAAACCAAGAAGGAAACGACAAGCAGCGTCACTATCATAATCAAAAATTTCTTTACAATACGCTTCATTTTGCATCTCCTTCCTGGCTTCTACAATTATTCTACAATATATAATTTAGATATATCCTGCACATACAACGGATAAAATTCATAACCTGCATATTTTTTGTTAATAGCAACAAATTCTGCTAAATCCTGAATATATACATTGGCTGCTGTCTCATTTAAAATCTTGAGACATTCTTGATAATAGGCTGTTTTTTCTGCGTCATTCACGCTGGCTCTTGCCTGATTTAACGCAGTGTCATATGCTGCATTATTATAATTGATAAAGTTCTTACTTGCTGTACTTTCGAAACGGTCAAGCATCGCACCGGCTGTTAATGCCGAAGCATCTACACCTACTACCGTTGCTTCAAAGCTTCTACCAGTGTATACATCTTCTACCCAAGTATTCCACTCTACCAATTCAATGTTGGCTGTTACATTGATATTTTTAAGCTGCTCTGCAATAACCTGAGCTGTATCAATGTGTGGCTGATAGTTCGATGGAACTGTTAACGTAAATTCAAATCCATCTTCATAGCCGGCTTCTTTTAATAAAGCTTTTGCCTTATCGTAATCTACGGTATAAGTATCATTTAATTCCGGCATATAATACTTTTCAAAAGCAGGGAACATACTACTACCTACTTCTGTTCCTTTTCCATCTGCGGTAAAGTCCATAATTTCCTGTGGGTCTACCACATAGCAAAGTGCCTGGCGAACCAATTCGTTATTAAAAGGTTCTACGGCATTGTTTAAATACATTGCCTGAACTAAATTCATCGTTCCTTCATAGATTTCATAATCATCGCCAAGTTGTTCTACCTGAGCTGCTGTTAAACGGCAGAACATATCAATTCCGCCACCCTGTAATTCCATTACAATGGAATCAGCATTTGCACAAATCTTGAATACAACCTGTTCGATATGTGCTCCTTCGCCCCAGTATTCATCAAATTTTTCTACAATAAAATTTTCTTGAGGTGAACGGGATACATATTTGTACGGACCTGTTCCGATAGGATTTGTATCCGTATCTGTGTTACTCTTTGGAATAATAGCTGCTGTAAAGTTTGCCAGAAAATTGGTGTCTCCCTCTACTAATACCACTTCAATTGTATTTTCATCGAGAATGTTGACGCTATCAATATTAGAAAAAGCCGGTACTAATAAACTTTCGTTATCAGCATCGGCACATCTTTCAATCGAATACTTTACATCCTCTGCTGTAACAAGGCTTCCATCATGAAATTTCACGCCTTCTCTCAACGTAAAAGTATACACTTTTCCGTCGTCGGAAATGTTTACTTCACTCGCTACTGCAGGGTTCAAATTACCTTCACTATCTGGTTTTACCAAACCTTCGTAGATATTGAACAGAACTTCCTTCGTTCCTGCCGCCACTGCTTTGTGAGGGTCAAGACTTTCTTCCAAATCCTGTGGAATACCAATGGTAATTTTTGAGGAATTCTCATCACCTGTCTTATCACCTGAGCAACCACCCAGTGCAATAGTTAGTGCCATAAACATGACTCCTAAAAAGATTTTGGTTAATCCTTTCTTTTTCATGTTTTTGATTCCTTTCTTTATGAAATTTTAAATCGCTGACGCATTTACACACGTCAGCGATTATTATAGCACACTTTTTTATTTATTCAAGACACTTTTTAATTCGTCCATAAAGGTATTTATGTCTTTAAACTCTCTATATACAGATGCAAAACGTACATATGCAACTGCCTCTAAATCCTTTAATTTATTCATAACCAATTCGCCAATCACACGACTTTCTACTTCCTTTTCTTCCATATTAAAAATCTGTGTTTCTACTTCATCTACAAGCTGTGTAATCTGACTTGCACTAATTGGACGCTTATGACAAGCCCTAAGGACTCCTGCTTCAATTTTGGAACGGTCATAAGTTTCTCTATTATTATCCTTTTTAATGATAATTAAAGGAATCGTTTCCACCTTTTCATACGTTGTAAAACGCTTATCGCATTCATCACAAACACGACGTCTTCTAATGGAATTGTTATCTTCCGCCGGTCTTGAATCAATAACTCTTGTATTCTCATGACCACAAAATGGACACTTCATAGGAACTTCCTCCTTTTCCCTCATAAAAACAAAAATTGATAGAATTATTATAGGAAAAATTCCAAATTATGTCAACGATTTTATGGAAACTGATAGGAAATAAGCTCTATTTTCTGACAATTCAGTTTTTCTAACAAGTACAAATATCCACCAGAATAATATCAGGACCTATCTGCTTGATATCTTTATAACGAATGATAATTTCTTTTCCGCCGCCCATAAAAAACAGTGGCTTGCAATTTCCCGGGACAATTAGGGTGTGGATACAGCCGGTACATTCGTCAAATTCCAAATCCATAACTCTGCCAAGCCTTTTACAATCTCTGATATTAATAACCTCTTTACATTTAAACTCCGAATATTTCATAAAATCACCACAAATCCCTTTTTAATAAGATATGAATTTCTTCACGATTTGGTTATGAAAATTCGCCCCTCTCTTGTAAACTTTCTTTGCATATTTTCGCCAAATCTGGAAATCATATCAACAAATGACTGTAAACGGAGGCTTCTATGGCACAAGGAAAAGTTGAAATCTGTGGTGTAAACACCTCAAAACTCCCTTTACTAAAGACACAGGAAAAAGAAGCATTATTTTATCAAATCGAGGCTGGGGATATGAAAGCCCGTGAAAAATATATTGAAGGAAATTTAAGATTGGTTTTAAGTGTCATCAAACGTTTTTCTTCTTCCAGTGAAAATGTAGATGATTTATTCCAAATAGGCTGTATTGGACTTATTAAAGCCATAGATAATTTTGACAGTTCTCTAAATGTAAAATTTTCCACTTATGCCGTTCCAATGATTCAAGGGGAAATCCGAAGACATTTGAGAGACAACAACACCATTCGTGTTTCTCGCTCTATTAAAGACACCGCTTATAAAGTAATCTATACCAAAGAAGAATTAATGAAACGTTCTATGAAAGAACCAACTATCGAAGAAATTTCCAAAGAAATAGGCATCTCTAAGGAAGATATCATTTATGCATTAGATGCCATTCAAAATCCAATGAGTTTATATGACCCTATCTATACTGATGGCGGAGACACTTTATATGTGATGGACCAGGTGAGTGACAAAAAAAACAAGGAAGAAACCTGGATCGAACACATTTCTTTAAACGAGGCAATTAAACGACTAAATGAACGTGAAAAAGAAATCATCACATTACGCTTCTTTGAAGGAAAAACGCAAATGGAAGTAGCCAATTTAATTGGCATTTCTCAGGCACAGGTATCGAGATTGGAAAAAAATGCCCTTAGAATTATGCGAAATTATTTGACAGATTAAGGTAATGTTTCGTAAGCAAAAGAGGTTTTGGCATACACCAAAACCTCTTTCTTATCACAAAATTACTCTAATTTAAATTTACCTACTTCTTCTGCCAAATCATCAGCAACCTCTTTATTAGAATGAGCCATATTCTCAATGGTTTCAATACTTGCTGATAATTCTGTACTTGTAGTTGCTACATTCATTGTGCCTCTTGCACTTTCTTCCATAGCACTTGTAACCGCTTCCACAGATTCTCGAATGCTACCTGTTATCTTTTCAATATTTTCAGACTGGGCAGCAAAGTTTTCCATTAATTCATGAATCTTTTCTGCATCATGGTAATATTCCTTACCAGTGTTCAGAAGTTTACTATAACCTTCCATAGTAACTTCTTCCATAAACTTGAGCATATTTTCTGATTCTTTTGCCAGTTCTTCTACCGCCAAAATTACATTCGTACTTACTTCCTGAATTCTTGTAGCCGCACTTGCTGAATCAGAAGCCAATTTACCGATTTCCCCGGCTACAACCGCAAAACCACGTCCTGCTTCACCGGCTCTTGCTGCTTCAATATTAGCATTTAAAGCAAGCATATTTGTCTGTGCAGAAATACTTAAAATATTTTCTGTTAATACCTGAATTTCTTTTACCGCCTTAGACTGATTAATCTTATCATTTACCACTTCTGAAATTACGTTAGCTCTTTCCTGCGCTTCTTTTTGTACTTTAGAAGCTTCTTCGTAAATATCCTGAGCACGACTCTGAATATCCTGTGTCAATTCATCGCCTTCCAAGGCTTTTCCGGATACAGTACGGATTTTCTCATAAATATCACCAATGCTATCATGAATCTGGTCAAAAGAAACACTGGTTTCTTCCACTGCAGCACTCATTTCTTCCATAGTAGAAGATACATCTGTAACACCATCAGCAGAAGCCTGTAAGTTTTCTGCAATCAACTTACAAGATTCATTTAAAGAAGTTGCATTATTAGAAATCTTTAACATAATGCCACGGATATATTCCAATAACTCATTTAAGCTATTCGCCATAATTTCCATTTCATCGCCACTTTTTACAGTGAGTTTCTGGGTTAAGTCGCCTTCATTATGTACCAAATCGTAAAGTTTCATATTGACTTGTTTTACGCCTTTTGTCAACATACCAGCTACAACGTATGTTATAACGAATGCAAAAGCAAAACCAATAATAGAAAGCACCGCAATATTCACTGCCATTCCATTCAAACGTTCTGTAATACCACTAGCATCATAATCACTGGCTAAAATAGCAACTACATTACCATTGGCATCCTTGATTGGTGCATAAGCAATAATTAAACTTCCAAATTCTTCTTCTGAAATCGTGTCGGATACATAACTTACACCTGCAAACACATCTGCCAAATCCGCATAAGTGTAATTGTATTCTTCTCCAATCGCACATCTACCAGATGTCTCATCTGTATCCACTCCATAATACACTTTCGTACCATCGGTTGTTAAAGTATATAAATATTTTACGCCACATTTTTCTTGAACTTCGCGTAATGGCTCTATAATCGAATTATAAAGCTCACTGTCTTCATCTCCTGGCTGTAATTTCATTAATTTATCGGCATCAATCTCTGCCAGAGCAATTTCGGCCGCGACTTGTGCCTGTTCCCCACCCAATTCAATCAAATTGGTTCTCATTGTAATAATAGAACTTCCGCCCAGAAATCCAAAGACGATAATCATAATACCAATCACACTGACAATGATTCTCATACGAATACTGAGCTTTCTACAACGTTGTTTCATATTTTACCCCACCTTCTCATATAAAGTTTTCTTATTCAACCTCATAAAAGCTGATGTTAAGGTCTACACTCTCCTCGATACCATCTACTGTTCCTTCTTCTGTATACTGCCAGATTGTGAATTCATAAGGAAAATAAATTGGTGTATCGTAATAAGCAAACCACTTATCATATTCCTCTAACTGTTCCATATCTAACATAATAAAGAAAGTTTTTAAATTACCGTAAATCATTGGTGTATATCCGGCTTCTTTAATTCTTTCACAGAAGGCAATACAGTTCTTTGTCCACTGCTCTTTTGTCAGTTCGTCTGTTCTTGCTGTATCATAAGTAATTTCTTCAATATCAATTACGACCGGATAAGTGACATCATAACCACCAATGGCGTCCAATACATAGTCCGCTTCTTCTATGGCTTCTTCTTCGTTGACAGCTTGTGTAAGAAAATAGACCCCAACATCAATTCCATTCTCCAACGCACCTTCCATATTTTGTTCGAAGTTTTCGTCAGTCACTAATTTTCCGCTACTGCCATAGCCACGATAACCCACACGGACCATAGCATAATCAACGCCATCATTCTTTACTTTACTCCAGTCAATATCACCCTGATACTTGGAAACATCGATACCTTTTTTTGAAGTAACCTTTCCATCATTATACGATAAAATATTATTTTCGTCTAGCTGAAAGGCTGTTTCTTCATAATTATGTGTCGCAAGATTTTCATTTAAATCAAAAAAGTGATATCTGCTATTTGCTGCCAGAACAATCTGTTCTGGATAGAGTTCACGCAAGATAGATATGGTGCTTTCCCCGGCTTCCATTTGAGTACGGATATAGGTAAGCACTTCCTCCTCTTTTGCGTCCTCACACTTTGCAATTAGTGTGTTTAATTCTTCTTCTGTATAAATTGTTTCACCTGTTGACAGCATCACACCCGTTGCCTGATTTTGCTTCTTTAAAAAGTAGGAAACTGTCACAATTAAAATTGCCACTAAAAATACAATCGTAATGGTCATCAAAGATATGGTAAACATCATTGTACTTTTTTTGACCGGTTTTCTTACTGTACTCACTTAGTCATCTAACCTCTTTCGCTTTATCGTTTTTCACTTACATAAATTTTCACTCTGCTCTGAATAATTTCAGCTGCTGCCTGAGCAGTCTTTTCACCTGCAAAATAAGAAGCACTTTCTTCTTCAATAATTGCCACAATATCTGTTATTTCTCTTTGTCTGTAATGGATATTTTTCAAGAAATTAATCACATACTGACATTCTTCCTCCGTAGGCTCTGAAAGAATAATTTCTTCTTCCCCTATCCAGAAATAATTTTCTTCTTCAATTACTTCTCCTGTTTCTTCACTTACCCATGTAAATGGTTCTCTAGCCTTTTGAGCTTTTTTATCCAAAGAAGATAATTTTACAGGGAAGCAACCTTCTAAATTGTCCTGATAATCATCACTTAAGAAATAGCTCACGAATTCCCAAGCTTCCTCTTTAAAAGCACTTTCTTCGCCAATCGCTAAAGTGAAATCCACAGAGGCACTGGAGCCGCTACTTCCATCTGCAGTTGGGAATCCAATATAACTTACCTGTTCTCCAAAATATCCCTGAGAATATTCTACATAGCTTTGGAAATCATAAATCCAGCCGTATCGAAGTATACTACGTCCCTCTCTCCACTGATTATCATAAGAAATCCAGTAATCATCTTGTGCCCATAAGTCTTCTGGCTGTTCATCCGGATACTGATTTAATAATTCCAGATACTGAATGAAGGCTGGAGAATCAAAGTTACATTCTCCTGTATTACTATCATAAAACTGTTTAAATGCCATATTGACACCATAATACATCACATTACTTCTAACTGTATCTTCCGGGAACAAGCTGACGCCTTCGCCTTTTTGTTTCATTAAGGCATTTACTTCATCATAACTCCAGCCATAGCCTTCTCCTACGTCGGAAGTTTTACCTATTAAGGTAATCGCATTAAACTGTGGAATTAATTCATACAATTTTCCTTCATATTCTCCCAGTGCAAGAATATTTTCCAGGTAATCTTCTGTTTGAATCACTTCATCTTTTTCTATAAATTCATACAAATCTGCAAATAGGCCCTTATTTGCATAAATGCTTAAATCCATATCTGATGGTGCTACCATAATATCCGGTATATTTCCTGCCAAAATATCAGAATTCATTTTTTCAATTCCTGCTTCATAATTATCTTCTTCAATATAAGCAGAATAATCTTCAATAGTAATTCTCACGTCTTCGTGAGCACGGTTAAATTCAATGACCTGCTTTTTCACATCATCAGCCAAATAGTGACAAGCCAATTTCATAATGTATTTATCTGCCACTTCTTCTGGTGGCACTTTTGTAAAGGATGCAATCTGCATCTTCCAGTCTAAATCATAAAAGGACGCCATAAACTGACCTTCATCTGTTGGGCATACATTATAAAGCCAAGAGCTTTCAAAATCAGATAAAATATAATCCATAATTTTTACCATTTCTGTATCGCCCCAGTTAAATGCCCAAATACCCACAGAGTTTGTGGCAAATATATCATATCCGCTTCCTACACCTGAATAGTAGGAATACTGATAATAATTTCCCGGTACTTCATAGGCCTCATCTTCTATTACGCCTTTCTGAGTATCAAACAAATAGAATTTTAATTGGTCATAATCTGTACCCCAGCTTCCAACAACAAAGTTACCGTCTTGTGTTAAGTAAACATCAGAAGAATTTTCCAATGCTTTTACAGACATTCCTTTATTGCCTTCTGTATCATATGCGGTATAATTTTTTGTATCAAAAACCCATATCGTATCATTGTTATCAACCAACAAACGATTAACATAGTAATAATTACTCTCATCAATTCCCTGGTCTTCGGTTCCACCTAATGGTACAGACCAAACTTCATTGCCTTCCTCATCTAATTGTACCAAACTATATTCTTCACGCCATATATATTCTCCTGCGGTTTCATCATAATAGTTTTCATAAGAGTAGCTTACTCCATAAATTGTACCATCATTAGCAACACATATCTGATTCATACCATAGCCACCATTGTCGTTCCAACCAGAAGGAATAATAATTCTACCAATTTCATTTCCTTCCATATCTAAGGTAATTAAATACTCCGTTGTAACACCTGTGTCTTCACTATATTCATACATAGTTGCATAAATTTTATTGTTTTCAAACTGAACATTGTCAAAATCACTGCTCTCGTTATTTAAATTGAGGACATTATATTGATAGACAGTATTCTTATCCTCCTCTGACATTTTGGTTTTCTCTGGTTCTTTTTCTTTTCCTTTACAACCTGTAAACGCTAAAACCATTGAAAGAGCCAATAAAAGAACAATGCCCTTTTTCATAAATTTGTGTTTCATAAGCTATTTCCTCCCTCTAATTTTTTCCACAAGCCAATTCAGACCTCGTTTTATATTTTTAACAGGCTTTATTGTAATCACAAACAGAACAACTACACACACTAAGCATACAGTCTCCACCAATAAAAATGCAACCAAAATATTCTCATAACCTCTGGCCATATTTTCCCAATAAGGATATACTATACCACTTTGGCTCATACATCGTTTTGCATAATCTGGTATTAGCTGAAATAGTGGAATTATCTGATATCTGGTACTTTGCTCAATGACCACCGCATTATCCAAAGAAACCAAGGAATTTTCTTTCAAAATTTTCATACCAAACTCTTTCACAGGATTTGGTATCAGAAAATCCAGCCATTGCACACTTGCCACACTTCCGTATTGTTGTAAAGAAGAATAAAACATAAAAACAACCTGTTCCTGCGTGCCTGCTTCCTTGGCCAAATAGACATCAGATGGTTCATATACGCCGGCTACCAGAAAGGGAATATTATTGATGGTTACGGTCATACCTGTTACGTTCGTAGCACCAAATAAATCCCATGCAGTTTCTTTATCTAAAATTACATAATCTCTCATTAGATAATCCTCTGAAAGATAACTGCCATCTATCATCTGAAGCGGGTGGAAATAGAAGAAATCTCCACCTACACCGATTGCCTGTGCATTCACGGTGTTACCCGCATTTTTGAGAGTCACCGAACCATAGCCGCTGTAAGCACCCACTACCATTTTGCCGTCTTCATTTTCTGTCCCAACACTTTCTTTTTTTAAGGCTTCTTCCATCTGATAAATCATTCCATCATATAAAGAAGCATCTTCCATAAGACCTACGGGAAGATAAGCACTTATTTGTGTATATCCACCTTTTGTATCCCACCTTTTAGCTGCCGTACTATCTTGCGTAAGGTTTTTAAAATGATTACCAACTAATGTTAAAATTACGATGACAAAAATGCAAAGCAACATCACACCATATTTGATTTTTTTTCTAAGCGGTATCGCCTTTATTAAGTCAAAAAAACGTTTCATTTATATGCACCGTGCTTTCTAGTTATCCTGCAATCGAACCATTTGTCCTTCCTCGATTGGTTTGGTAGAAGTTGTAACTACATAAGAATATTCATAAATATCACCAGAAATGGCAGTTCTTCTATCATCACTTGCCAGAACTTCTATATCTTGTCTTACCGCATAATATCTATTACCTAGTGGGCTGGACTTTTGTTCTATTATCAAAATAAACTTACCATCTTTATCTTCTCGAATTGCACTGTTCGGAACAGTATATTCGTAATTTGAGCTTTTCTGACCTACGGATAAAGTTAAGGTCTGTCCTGCCGTCACTTCGCCTTCTATGTTAAAGGTGAGTTTCTTACTGTTTGTAGGGTCTGTGGTATCTGGTTTAATAGAGATTAAAGTAGCTACCACATCGGAATAGTACCAACTATTACTAACTGTGCCTTTATCCCCTACGGATAAAGCCGCTGCCTGTTTGTTGGTTACTGTAAAGCTTAAAGAATATCCCTTTCCTTCCGCCTGCATAATGGCAACGGTTTCTCCCGCCATAATCGATTCTCCTGCCACATGACTGATGCCGGAAACTGTTCCTGCGATAGGAGCTGTAATCACACCACCTACTGCCTTTTCTTCCATTTCGGCTAATTCTGCCTTCATATCTTCAATATTCTTTTTCTGTGCCAATAAACCAATTTCTGTCTGCACATCTGTCTGCATCTGTGCCAAAGTACTTTGGGCTGCTGCAAGATTGTTATTGGCCGTTGCTAAATTCGCATTGGTTGTATTTAACTGTTTAATCAATGCCACAATGGAATTTGCCACATAAGCCGCATCTTGTTTTGCCTTTAAATTACTCTCTGCCGTAGAAAGTGCTGCCTGATAGGTTTCTAAGGGCGTAGTATCGGTTGTGGCATCATAGTTATCCACTTTGCTCTTACAGCTATTATATTCTGTCTGTGCAGCACTAACAGCCGCATTTGCCATATCCGCATTGGTTGAAGCCACAGTCAAATCTGTACTGGTCGCACCAAGAGAATAGATTTGTGTTTCTAACGAAATCACCTGGTTTTGTAAATCCGTAATGGTTTTTTCAATTTCTGCTACTTTATTTTTCTGGGCCTGAACATTTGCCTGATAGGTGGCTGTATCTGTTTCCACCCCGTTTTGCACGTTATTATAGACACTATTGGATACATTTTCACCAAGAAGGGCCTGCTTGTAAGCAAGTTCCGCTTCTTCAATCTGTGCCATTAAAGTTTCCATTTCTTCACTAACGGAATCTTCCAAGTAGAATAAGGTCTGTCCTTTTTCTACCTCATCACCATTTTTGACCGCTACACTTTTAATCACTCTGTTTTCTTCAATAATGACACTATATGGATCTCCTACTTCCACTGTTCCTGTTCCTCTAACCTGAGAAGTAATGCTGTCTGACATAATATATTCTGTGACCACTTCCGGTAATGAGTAATTCATAATTGTATTAGAAAATAATGTCAAAATTAACATAATGGATAAAAATATTATGGCCGCTGTTTTGACCCATTCTTTTCTTTTTACTTTCTTATCTTCCATTGTTTTTCTCCTCTCCAGATTAACCCTTTATACCGCCCTGGTAGGTAATACCTTCTACCAGGTAATCCTCTCCATAGAGGAAAATCAGTAATGTAGGAATCATGTAAATTGTAGCTACTGCAAAAGCAAGTCCGATTTCGCCGGAATTAATTTGTGATAAAAATACGGACAACGGATATTTCTCTGAATCCGATAATAAAATAAGAGGTTGTTCCACCATATTCCAATAGTCAATAAAGACTAAAATAGCTACGGAAAACAGTGAACTTTTACAAAGCGGGACACAGATGCTCTTAAAAATCTGCCACTCATTGGCCCCATCAATCTCCGCCGCCTCCATAACCGAAGTCGGTATCCTTCGCATAAACTTCGTCAAAAGATATACAGCAAACGGTGAAAAAATGCCGGGCAGCCATATTGCCCACTTAGTATTCAAAATACCTAACCAATCAGAAACCATATAATTTGGTACCAGGGTTACCTGATATGGCATCAGCATCAAAATGATGTAAACAAAAAATATAATCTGTTTCAATCTGCCGTTATATCTGGTAAATCCAAAGGAGGCAAGTAATGCAACAAACAACTGAAATACCACAATGGGCAAAACATATATCACTGAATTCCAGAATTTTAATAAATAGTCCGGACTTTTAAATAGCACCGTTATGTACTGACTAAAGGATACGATATCCGGAATAAATTTCAAATTGACAGTTTCTGCCACATATACCCTTCCCCCAGCTTCTGTCGTAGAAAAAATAACACCATAATTGGAATAAATTTCCGAAGAAGACATCAGGGAGTTTGTAATCGTTAATACAATGGGGGCCAGAAAAATTACCGCAAAAAATAACGCTACTATAAATCCAAGGAATATGCCAATTCTGTTTTTCTTTTTTTTCTTTTTCTTCAGCATACCTTATCCCTCCAAATCCTTGCTCATTCTATTTTCAAAGAAGAACAAAATTGCAATAATTACAATCATCACCAGGGACATAAGTATGGCCGCAGAAGACAGTTTTTGATAATCCAGCGACTTAAACGTATTGTTCATGAAATGTTGTAACATATACAACGTATCGTATGGATAATCTCCTGTCATCAAATACACTTCTCTAAATACTTTAAAGGAATTGATTAAAGACATAATCGTTACAAACACTATGGTAGAGGACAAATATCTGATTTTTATATGCCAGAAAATCTGCCAGCTACTTGCACTTTCAAGCCTTGCCACTTCTACAATTTCTTTTGGAATACTGGTTAAAGTAGCCATAAAAATAATCATATTATATCCCAAGTTCTTCCATAAAAATAAAAGTACAATGACGATTTGTACATATGCAGATTTCATCCAGTCGATTTTGTCTAGGCCAAAGGATACAAACCATTCATTCACTACACCATTATAATCAAATAGTACCTGCCATATCAAAACCACCGATGCCACAGGTACCATAAGTGGACTTAAGTAAAATGTTCTAAGTTGTGTTTTTCCAGGTATTTTGCTAAGAAGAAGCATCGCTAGAAGTAGGGATAAGATTACCGCCAAAGGTACGGCTACTGCGGAAAACTTTATCGTATTTAAAGCAGCCATTTTGAAGGCTGAATTATCTAAAATTCTCATAAAGTTTTCAAGCCCTACAAAGTTTTTCTTGATAGGATTATCAATTAAGGAGTAATACACCACCACAAAGAATGGGACTACCATAAAGATACATACGCCAATTAGGCTGGGAGCTAAAAATAAGTCCCCGCCTAATCGCCTTTTCAGATCACTCTTTTTTTTGGTTTTCCATTTATTTTTACGCATATTCAACGTTCTCTCATCTGTCTCTAAAATCTATGAATGGGTATGAATTTACCCTAGAATAATTATAGCATTGCCCTCTTATTTAATCAACCGCCTTAAGATAAAATTAAGAAATATTCTCAAGCAAAATTCTCCTTAACCATCTCCTTTTTCAGTTGCTTCATTATCTTCTTTTCTAACCTTGATATGTAAGATTGAGAAATGCCTAAAAGCCCCGCCACTTCCTTCTGTGTCATCTCTCTGTCCTGGTTACACCCAAGACCAAATCGTAAATTAATAATGGTTCTTTCTCTATCGGATAGTTTTGAAACTGCCTTCATTAGCATCTTTCTTTCCACTTCCGTTTCTAAATCTTTATAAATAACATCTTCCTCTGTACCTAAAATATCGGACAATAATAATTCATTTCCGTCCCAATCCACATTCAATGGTTCATCAATAGAAACTTCCAACTTGGTTTTATTATTTCGCCGTAAATACATTAAGATTTCATTTTCAATACATCTTGACGCATAGGTTGCCAACTTAATGTTTTTATCTCTTTTGAAGGTATTAATAGACTTTATAAGTCCTATCGTCCCAATAGAAATCAAGTCTTCCACCATAACACCGGTATTTTCAAACTTCTTAGCAATATATACCACCAATCTTAAATTGTGCTCAATCAATAATGCCTTTGCCTCATCTTCGTATTCTGTTCCCAAGTCATTAATAACTTCCATTTCCTGCTCTGCCTCCAGCGGTGCAGGCAAAATATCCGTACCTCCTATGTAATGAATTTCTCCTTGTCTTGCACCAAACAAAAAGCCCGGTTCTCTGTCAAAAAAACGTAAGTTTAAACTGCCCGGAAGGGAAACTCTAAATATCATATCATCTCGTCCTTTCTGTATGCTTCTTTTATTATATCTGCCCATAAAAAAGAGGCAGTATCACCTGACATTTCTGGTCCTCCAATAGCTTCTCCCTGCATACCCCTACCCATACTTTTTCATATGTATATGTCTTAACTTCTCCATATATGACAAGTTTATCTACACAATACGCATATAGAATTCCTTTACTTTTTCCTACGCTTTTATAAATTACAGGTCGACACATAAGCCCCTGTGCCTTAAGAATTTCTCTGAACCACTTCTCGTCGGCCAATATTACAGGTTTTCCGGAGATACTCTCAACAAGTCCGTTCCCGGAATCCACAAAATATTGTCCTTCTAAACAAATATCCTGATACAGCAACTTTAATTTTCCATAATAAGTATTTTGTCTCTTTTTGGAAAATATAAAAAAGAGAACTCCATACAAAATGCCGCCAAAAATCAGAAAAATAAGTGGTTTTACTTTGGAACGATTATAAAAGGAAAATCGAGGTAAAATCCCCATAAAAATTCCTCCAACCATAAGCATAATGGCAAAGTACATTATCATTTGCTTTAGACAAACCATACCTTTGTTTTTGCCAAAGGCTATCACTATGGTCATAAAACTCCCAATCGCGTAGAATAAAAAAATGCTTATGTAAAATAACACGACGTTGTTTGGGAAAGGGATAAATAGAAGCACTAATTGATAAATTCCAGCACATATAGATGCAAAGAAAATCCGTTTGTGTGTGGCAGTACACATAAGACAAAGTTTGCATAGCATAAGTACATAGAAATTTACAATAACCTCTTGGATTAAGAAACTGTCTACATAAATTTCATAGTACACATCCCCTCTCCTTTCTTGCCAAAACCATTATAGTTTCTTTATTCTCTGAATTTTGTCAAAAAAACGGGGGAATTCTTTTTATTCATCTTTTCATTTCTACATTTTTTGCACTGAGATGAATCTGCCTGGCAATTCGGCATAGAAAATAAGACCCTTTGCTTTTTCAAAGCAAAGAAAAAAGAACCTCTAAGTGTTACTTAGAGGTTCAAAAATGACTTGATTATTTCTTTTGTAAGAAAGTTGGAATATCCAAGGACTTTGTAGAAACTGTTGCTGTAATATCCTGCTTATTAATTCCTTTAAATGCTGTTGTAGGTGCTTTTGGCTGTACGGCTGCACCTGTTCCCACAGCTGAAACATGTGATGGGTTGACTTTGAAGTTCATTCCACCAAGTTTCATTTCAGGTTTTGGAGCTTCAATACCTGTTGCAATTACAGTAATCTTGCAAGCATCTGACATTGTCTGGTCGTACATTGCACCAAAGATAATATTCACATTTTCTCCAGTCAAGCCACGAACATATTCTGCTGCATCAGAAGCATCTGCAAGAGAAATATCTCCGGAAATATTCAGAATTACATGGCTTGCACCTGTAATAGTCGATTCAAGAAGTGGACTTTCCACAGCCATTTTAACAGCTTCCTGAGCCTTATCATCACCTTTGCCTTCACCAATACCGATATGAGCAATACCCTTGTCTTTCATAACGGTCTGAACATCTGCAAAGTCCAAATTGATAATGGCTGGTAAGTTAATAAGGTCTGTAATACCCTGTACTGCCTGCTGTAATACTTCATCCGCTTTTTTCAATGCATCTGGGAATGTCGTTCTTCTATCTACAATCTGAAGTAATTTATCATTTGGGATTACAATTAAAGTATCCACGTGTTCTTTCAATTTTTCAATACCACCAATGGCATTTTCCATTCTTGCTTTTGCTTCAAAACGGAAAGGTTTGGTTACAACACCAACTGTTAAAATTCCCATTTCTTTTGCAAGTTTTGCAACTACTGGTGCTGCACCTGTACCAGTACCGCCACCCATACCACAGGTAACGAATACCATATCAGAACCCTTCAGTGCTGCTGAGATTTCTTCGGCACTTTCTTCAGCTGCTTTTTCACCGATTTCCGGTTTTGCACCAGCACCAAGTCCTTTTGTCAGTTTTTCACCAATCTGCAATAATTTTGGAGCTTTACACAAACGTAAAGCCTGCTGGTCCGTGTTTACACCAACAAACTCAACTCCTGTAATTCCCTCATCTACCATTCTATTTACAGCATTATTACCTGCTCCACCAACACCGATAACCACGATTTTAGCAGCAGATTCAGCATCGCTTGTCTTAATTTCTAACAAAGGTATTTCCTCCTTCTTACGTTTAAACTCATATACACAATAATATAATTATTTAAAAAAATAATCAACCTCTTTTTTACTTATCTGGCTTAAAAATTACATTTTTTGAATCTTTTGTATAATTCTCTAACTTCACAGTTCCGGAAAGTCCGGATAACTCTGGCATAATACTTGCTAAAGTCATCACTTTATCATCAATATTATCCCCTTTTCCCATAGATGCTTTGATATTACCAGTATGAACAATAATATTACCACCTGTGGTAAATTGAATCAACTCCGCTTCCATTTCATATTTATCGTATAGCTGAGAAATGGATAAAATTGTCTGGAATACTTCCTTATTTGCAACCGGAAGGGGCTCATAGAGTACCACCGAATCAAAGGATAGCCCTGTTACCACTGGAACGCCTTGGGTTGTACTCGCTGAACATTCTACCACGACTCCGTCTCTATCGAAATAGACATATTCTCCCAAATGCTCCACACAACCTGCCAGACTCTTTTCATAGACAGTAATTTTAATGGTATCCGGAGAAACAATTTCTACATTCATAGCTGAAATAAAGGGAATATCTTCAATCGTCTTATTTTTGTACTTCATAGAAAGATAAATGGAGTTATTCCCTAAATCTCCTACCATAACCATATCTCTAATCTCATTACTTGTATAGTGAACATTTCCTTCCACGTATACAGTTTTTACTTTAAATATTTCCAAAAGACAAAGAGCTGTAATGACTAAAATAGCAACTACCAGACAAATAATCGCTAAAGCTATCAGTACTTTTTCATAAGTCTTTTTTCGATTCTTTTTTTTAGAATATTGTCTTTTTTGTACTCTTTGTCTCATCTATCTTTCCTCATCTTCATATACCATAGCCCCAAGACTCTTTAAATCTCTGCAAATATCTTCATATCCTCTTTTTACATATTGACAATCTAACACTGTGGTTTCCCCACTGGCAACCAAACCTGCCATAATGAGTGCAGCATTGCCTCTAAGTTCCTGTGCTTTTACCGTAGTTCCCTGTAAGACCGATGCTCCATCTACTTGAACCTCATCTTTTTCTAGGAAAAGGTTTGCTTTCATTTTCACCAATTCGCTTACAATACGAAACCGGTTCTCATAAATGGTTTCACGAACCCGTCCTTTCCCCCTTGCCTGTGTCATCAGAATAAGCATTGGCGATTGCAAATCCGTTGGAAATCCCGGATAAACTTTAGTTTCCACAAATACTCCTTGTAAATGTTCTGTGGGATAGAGCTTTATACTTTCCGTATTCCATTCCATTTTCGCTCCCATTTGTTTTAACACACGAATCACTTCTGTCATTTCATCTACCGGAGCATTTTTTATCTGAATAGCTCCTTTCGTAGCCAAAGCACTCATCAAATAAGTTCCTGCTACGATTCTGTCCGCTGGTATAGTATATTTGCAAGCCTTAAGATGCAAAACTCCTTCTATATGTATATATTCTGTTCCTTCGCCCCATATTTTTGCACCACATTTTTTTAAAAAATGACAAAGATGCACAATTTCCGGTTCTTTTGCTGCACCATATATATGCGTATGCCCCTTGGCTTTTACTGCCGCTAAAATCAGATTTTCTGTTGCCCCGACACTGGGAAACCCCAGCTTGATTTCTGCCCCTGTAAGCTGTTTTACTGACGCCGAAAGGACTTGGCAGTTTTCATCAAATCTTGTACCCATTGCTTTCAAACCCATAATATGCATATCAATAGGTCTGTTTCCAATCACGCAACCACCAGGATATTCCATAGAGACATAACCATTTTCGCTTAGCAAAACTCCAAGCAAAATTACGGAAGAACGCATACTGGTAATATGTTTCTTATCAATATGTGTATTGAGTTTCTCCGGTGCCATAATATAGACACGTTTTCCTTCTTGCCACAAAATACAGCCTAATTCTTTGAGAATTTCTATCATTTCCTTTACATCTGCAATCTGTGGGCAATTTTCCAAAATGCAGACCCCATCGGTTAAAAGTGTAGCCGCCATAATCGGCAATGCTGCATTTTTTGAGCCCTGCACAAAAATGCTTCCTTCGAGTTTTTTTCCACCAATAATATGAATTGTACTCATATTGACACCTTCCGGAATATAATTGACCTATTTTATAAGTATGGTGGAAAATAAATTTGTTACCTTGTCCCTTAAACTTTAATGTTTCTGGATACATTTAATACCAGTCCGATTTCAACTAACAAACACAGTACAGAAGAACCACCATAACTGATAAATGGTAACGAAATACCGGTATTTGGGATACTGTTGGTTACTACCGCAATATTCAAAACAACCTGAATGGCAATATGAGCGATAACCCCCACTACTACAAGACAACCGGCTTTATTTTTGGTGTTAATTGCCACAAGCATCATTCTCCATAACAATAAGGCAAACAATAAAATCAGCATAAATGCACCACAAAGTCCCAACTCCTCACAAATAATGGAGAAAATCATATCGTTCTGTGATTCTGGAATAAAACCAAGCTTTTGCATACTTTCGCCCAGGCCTTTTCCAAAAATACCACCAGAACCAATGGCATATAGAGATTGCAAAATCTGGTATCCTGTATCATTTGAATAGGCTTCCGGATCTAACCACGCTAAAACACGAACTACACGGAAGTTGCCATCTCCACTTCCTGCCAAATTTACAATAACCAACACCGCAACTACCGCCACGGCCACAACTGAGCCAGCCAGTATAAAAAATTTAGAATAGTTTGGACTTGCTATAAATAGCATTATAAAAGCAATTCCCACCACAATGATGGCAGAACTTAAGTTATTGGTTAACAGGAAAATCATTGCCGCTCCAATAATCGATGGAACCATAAATGCAAATAGAATTTTCCATTTATTTAGCAAACTACTATTGTACTTACAAATAAAAGTTGCCAAAAGCAAGATTATGGAAATCTTTACCAGTTCAGCAGGCTGAATTGACATTGGACCTATGTAAATCCATCTGGTTGCACCACCAGCCGACCTTCCTAAAGGCGTTTTAACCAATACAACCGCTATCAGTGACAACACATAAATCAATTCCGAAAACTTAAGAAAATATTGTAGCGGGAAAAAAATCGTGATTATCATAAGTATCATTCCACCTATGGTAGCCACTCCCTGTTTTTTTAAATAATGAAAGGCATCTCCATATTCGTCCAGTGCATTATAAGAACTGGTGGAATATATCATAATCAAACCAAAAATAATGAGCAAAGACACAATGATAACAATATTATAATCAAAATATTCTCCTGATGTTTTTCTTACTTTTCTTACTTTTCTTTCAGGACTCACCGTATCACTCCTTAATACTATTTACAATTTCCTTAAACATCTGACCACGCACTTCATAATTGGGGAACATTCCCCAGCTTGCACATGCAGGAGACAATAAAACGGCATCTCCCGGGTTGGCATTTTGGATACAAATATCCATCGCCTCCTCAAAGGTATCCGCCATAACAATTTCTTCAAAGCCATGTTCTCTTGCACATTTGGCAATTTTATCTCTTGTCTGCCCAATTAAAACAAACAATTTTACTTTTTTATCAAAAGCTTCAATCCATTCGTCATATTCATTCTGCTTGTCATACCCACCACCAATTAAGATAGTCGGCTTGCACATCGCTTTAATTCCCTGAATGGCCGCATCTGGATTGGTTCCTTTTGAGTCGTTATAATAATCCACTCCTCGTTTTGTGGCAACAAATTCAATACGATGTTCTACGGCTTTAAAACGCTTCACTGTATCAAGAATATTTTCATATGGAACATTCATTGCCTTGGAAATGGCGATAGCTGCCATAACATTTTCTACGTTACAAATTCCTACTAAATTCATATCGTGAATATTCATTAACGTTTGGCTTTCTCCATCTTTTGCTACAACAATGTTCTCTCCCTCTAGATAATAACCGTTTTCCAGTTTTCTCTGAGAAGAAAAATATACAACCGTGGCATTGCAGCGTTCTCCAAATTCCCTGGTGTATTCATTTTCATAATTTAAAACACAAACTTCCTCTTTGGTCTGGTTTTTAGCAATGGTTTCCTTCGCCCCTGCATAATTTTCCATTGTATGATGTCTGTTTAAATGGTCTGGTGTTACATTTAAAATAGCAGAAACCTGTGGTTTAAAATCCAAGGCCGTTTCCAACTGGAAACTACTGATTTCTGCCACAGTTACTGAATTTTCGTCCGTTTTTAACGCCTCTAAAGTATATGGATTTCCAATATTCCCTACCACAAAGGTATTTCCAAAATATTCTTCCATTATCTGTCCTACCAAAGTGGTTGTGGTGGTCTTTCCATTTGTACCTGTAATACCAATTAATTTTCCTTTGGAAACCTGATATCCCAATTCAATTTCACCTAAAATGGTCGCACCTTTTTCTCGAAATTTATCAACAAACTCTGTGTCCGTAGGAACACCCGGACTTAATACAAGCATCTGGGTTTCTTCCACAACACTTTCTGGCAAAGAACCCACATACACATCCTTTACTTCCAAAGAAGCCACTTGCTGTTTTAAGGTTTCTACATCCGCTTTTTCATTTCCATCAAATAAGGTAATATTTGCACCCAATGTATGAAGCAAAGTGATAGCACCAATGCCACTTTTACCAGCTCCAACTACTACTACGTTCTTTCCTAAAAAATCCATATCGCATCTCCTAAAAAAAGTTCATCATTTAATTATAATCCACTCCCTCCAAATAAGGAAGTATATTTTGAAAAAGTTGTTTCACAACCGGTGCTGCTACCTGTCCACCATAATACATACCGGTCGGTTTTTCGATGATTACCATAGCAAGCACTGTTGGATTATCCGCTGGATAAAAACCTACAAAAGAAGAAATATATTTCCCTGTACCTCTTGGAAGGGTTTCGCTAGTTGCGGTCTTACCTCCAATCCGAAGACCCTCGATTGCGGCATTCTTTCCACCGCCTTCCGATACAACCTTTTCTAAAATTCCTCGCATAGTCTCCGAAGTTTCCTGGGAAATAATCTGGTCATTGGTCTCATAATCGAATTCTTCTACGGTATTTCCTTCTTCGTCCACTACTTTTACGCCAATGTGTGGAATCACCCTGGTTCCTCCATTTACAATAGACGCCACGGTTGTGGCCATATGAATTGGAGTTACCTGAAAAGATTGCCCAAATGATATGGTGGCAAGCTCCACATCACCAATTTTATCCTTTTGATGCATAATGGTTCCTGCTTCTCCTGGTAAATCCACTCCAGTTTTATCCAAAAGTCCTATTTTTTCCATCGAATCGTAAAATAGCTCTGCACCAATGCGTAACCCTACGGTTATAAATACCGGGTTACAGGAGTTCATAGTCCCTTGCACAAAAGTTTCGCTACCGTGCCCCTGAGTTTTACTGCATCGAATTCTTCTATCTTCCACCGTAATATACCCAGGGCAATAAAAACTATCCTCTAAGCTAACCTTATTATTTTCCAGTCCAATCGCCGCCGTTACCACCTTAAAAATAGAACCCGGCTCATAGGTATCACTAATACACCCATTTCTCCACATCTGGTTTAAGGCATTTTGTTTTTCCTCACTACTTAAACTCTCTACATTTTCCAGCCCTTGAAGCTGTAAGGTATCCTCTGTCAAAGTATACGGGTCATTTAAGTTAAATTCTGGTGCATTTACCATGGCAATGATACTACCATCCTGTGGATTCATTACCAGAATGGAAACACCCTCTGCCTCTTTTTTCTCCATAACTTCATAAGCAAGCTGAGTGGCATAGGTTTGCACATTAATGTCAATGCTGGTAATCAAGTCATTTCCAGGAATAGGCTCAATTCTGGATTCTGAAGCATCTTCAATTTCTATTCCTTTTGCATCTGTCACAGTTAAAATCGTGCCCTTTGTGCCTTCCAAATATTTGTCGTATTCTACTTCCAAGCCTATAATACCCTGATTGTCCGCCCCGGTAAATCCTAATACTTTAGATGCCAAATTATCGTATGGATAATATCTTTTATAGTCTTCGTCCACCTTAACGCCATCTAAATCATAATTTCGAATAATGTCCCCCAGTTCTTTAGATACATTACTCTTTATTTTCTCAATGGAAGATACTTTTTCTACCCTTTTTCTTACATATTCTTCGCTAAGAGAAAGTTCTGAACAAAGCACATCTATTACGGTTTCCGGGTCTGTTAGCTGACTATGAATCACAGAAATTGTACAGACCGTTTCATTGTCTGCCAGCACCTCTCCATTGACATCTAAAATTCTCCCTCTTGCTGCTTTAATGCTACGTTCTCTTTCGTGTAGCTCGGTCGCCTTTTCTGAATAGTATTCCGAACGAAAAATCATTAAATATCCCACTCGTATACACAACGCCAAAAGTAAAAACGAAAAAAGGAACCATACCAATGCAATTTTCTTTCGTAAATAGGTATGATTCCTTTGCTCCATAATTTTTGATAAATTCTTTTTCATATTAATCTCCTAAGGATATTAATATAAATTATTATAAAAAATGGATAGTTATTCAGTTTCGTCTTCAATTATTTCCATAAATGGCTCATCTCCGGAAATTTTATCCCCTGTTTCTGGGTCCACAAACTCTCCGGTGGTTGGGTCTATGGCATATCCGGTTGCTTCATCAATTTCAAAAGTATACCAGATTTGATTACGTTCTTCTTTCTGTCTTTCTTCCAGTTCCGCCTGTTCTTTTTCTGACAGTTCTTCTGTCATATAAATATTCAGATATGGTAACACCTCTGTTAAAACATTACGAACGATACCGGTTGCATATTTTGCGTCTGCCTGATATGCCGTATTTGGTCTATCTACTACCACGTAAATTGCAATTTGCGGGTCATCTGCCGGTGCATATCCCATAAAGGATACTACATATTCTCCATTTCCTCTGGGAATTGTCTGAGCCGTACCTGTTTTACCACCAATGGCATAACCTGCCGGTCTTGCGGTTTTTCCAGTACCTTCTGTTACTACCGCGTTACAGTATTCTATAACTTTCTGGGAGGTTTCCTCAGAAACCGTCTGTTTTAAAAGTCTTGGTTGAATATTTTCCACCGTTGAACCATCGGCACTGATAATGCGTTCTACCATATGTGGTTCATAGTAATTTCCACCATTAATTAAGGAACAAAAAGCGGTAATTTCCTGTATCATTGTCACATTAAAGCCTTGTCCAAAAGAACTGGTAGCCAGCTCTGTTTCTCCCATCGTATCTGTGGTATGCACTAAGGCTGCCGTTCTACTTTCTCCAGCTAAATCAATATTGGTTTTTAAGCCAAAATTAAATAATTCCTGATATACAAGAAAATCATCTTTTCCAAGAGCAAAAGCCATATGCATAAGGGCCACGTTGCAAGACTGTGCAACTGCCTGCTCTACATCAAGGTCTCCGTCACCATAGGTGTTATGACAACGAATCTTATAGCCGCCAATTTCCAAATAGCCATTACAGGTATAGTGTTCATTTCCTGTAATTGCACCGGTTTCCAATGCTGCCGCAACAGTAAATAACTTGGAAACACTACCAGGTTCATAGGTTTCATTGATACAATAATTTTTCCAAATCGAGTTTAATGTCTCATTATAGGTATCCTCAGCCTTCATCTGTGCAATTTCCTGATCCGTATAATAGGCACTTAAATCATATGGATTATTCAAGTCATAATTAGGGTAACTCGCCATTGCAAGAATTTCCCCTGTATCAACTTCCATAATAATGCAGCCAGTATTATTACTACCGAGTCCTTCTCTTGCCTCATCTTTATGGGCTTCATTAAACTCTAAAATATATTTTTCTACAATACTTTGAATATTGGCGTCTATGGTTGTCTGAATACTATTTCCATCTACCGCTGAAATAATGGTTCTTTCAAGGTCTGAATCAGTATTCAAATAACCATATTCTCTACCATTCGTTCCATTTAATACATCGCTATAATATTCTTCCAAACCATACATACCTGTATTGTCTTTTCCGGTAAACCCAATCACATCACATGCCAGTGTGTTATTTGGGTAAATTCTTTTATATTCATCCTCAAACCATACGCCATTTTTAGAAAGCGTACTATCTTCTGCATCTCTTAATTCCACATATTCGCTAATTTCTTCGTAGGTTAACTGTTTTTTCAAAACATAATACTGCGAATTTGGATTATCCTCCATATAGTCTTCAATGGTATCTTTATCCAACTCAAAACAATCTTCCAATGCCTCTAAGGTAGCATCTACTTTTTCTTCATCGCTACACAATAATTTGGTATCCAAAATAATATTATATACTTTTTCACTGGTTGCTAAAACCGTACCCTTGGTATCCAAAATATCTCCACGCTTATATGGAATTGTAATGCTGTCATATCTTTGCTGAGACAAAATCTGTCTTTCGTAGTTTTCTCCTTCTTCTGTGTTAATGTAGATAAGACGTGCACTTAAGGCAACAAAAAGTAGGAGTACAACAATCATGAGTACTCCTATTTTTCTATGATATCTCACTGCATCATTTATATTCTGTTTCTGTTTTTGCTTTGTTACTTTCAAACTAACACCTACTTCTTAGGAATATCAGATACCTGTCTTACATAATCATCATCTACTTCTGTATAGGTAATGATTTGTCCTTCCTTTGCATATGTCATTCCTAATTTTCCAATCGCCTTCATTTTGATTTCAGTTAAATCAATTCCATTCTTTATTCTACTATAATCTTCGTCATTTTCAAGTCTCATATCATTCAATGTACTTTCTAATGCCATAATTTGTTCGCTGCTTGTAGTAATTTCTGAACGAATGGATACATAATTTACCAAAACAATGCCGCAAAAAGCAATCGCACTCATTAAAAACATAAAAAATGGAATGCTGAATTGATTTTTTCTTCTTGCCTGTCTTCTTGGAACTACCTGTGTTCTTCTGTCAGTATCCACTTTTCTGACTGGACTTTGTACCGGCTGTCTTTCTGGCATTCTTGCAGGCTGTCTAACTGCACTACCATAGACATATTGGCTATTTCTGTATGTAGTTTGTCTTGTGCTTTCGTAATGTCTTCCCTGACTTCTTGTGGCCATGACACTCTACCTCATTTCTCAAACTTACTCATATTTTTCAAAAACTCGCAACTTTGCACTTTTGGAACGTGAATTTTCTTCCATTTCCTCATCACTTGGCAAAATTGGTTTTTTACTAATCACTTTTCCTAATGGTTTTTTCCCACATACGCACACCGGAAAACCTGGTGGGCATTCACACGGATTCTCAAACTTCTTAAATGCAGATTTCACAATTCGGTCTTCTAAAGAATGGAATGTGATAATACATAATCTTCCACCTTCGTTTAACAATGATACCATATCTTCCATCGTATCCTTTAAAACTTCCAATTCTCTATTACATTCAATACGAATTGCCTGAAAAGTCTTTTTAGAAGGATGTCCATTCTGACGAAACTTTGCCGGAATGGAAGCCTTTATAATCTCATTTAACTGAAAAGTCGTTTCGATTGGGGTTTTCTGCCTTTCCAAAACAATGTGTTTCGCAATGTTTTTAGCAAATTGGTCTTCTCCATAATCTCGAATAATTCTGAATAATTCCATTTCAGAATACTCATTGACGATGTCCTTTGCTGTTAAAGCTTGTCTTGTATCCATTCGCATATCTAATGCAGTGTCATACTTGTAGGAGAATCCCCTTTCGACTGTATCTAATTGATAAGACGAAACTCCCAAGTCCAAAACAATTCCATCGACTTTTTCAATTCCAAGTTCTAAAAGTGCTGCCTTCATATTGCAGTAGTTATTTCTGACGATTGTCACTCTATCTGAAAAAGGCTCTAGCCTCTTACCTGCTGCTTTTATAGCATCTTCGTCCTGGTCTATACCGATTAATCTGCCATTTTCACTTAGTTTTTCACAGATATGGAATGAATGTCCGCCACCACCTAAGGTTCCATCTACATAAATTCCGTCCGGCTTAATATTCAAATGATTTATAGTTTCCCATAATAAAACAGATGTATGTTTAAATTCCATTGGCTACTCCTATATTCCTAAGCCTAAATCCGCCATATGTTCGGCTATTTCTTCCATATCATCAAAGCTTTCTGTATTTTCCCACTGGCTCTTACCCCAGATTTCTACACGGCTACCTACTCCTACCATTACGACGTCTTTTTCAAGACCCGCAAATTCTCGTAAAACTCCAGGCACCAGTATTCTACCTTGCTTGTCCACTTCAACGGTTGCAGCTCCTGCTAAGAAGAAACGTACAAACTGTCTTGCATCTTTATTTGTAATTGGCAGTGATTTTAATTTCTGTTCAAAGAGTTCCCACTCACTATTGTCGTACACAAACAGACAGCCATCTAATCCCTTCGTAATCACAAAATGTTCGCCTAAGATTTCACGAAACTTTGCTGGGACGATAAGCCTGCCTTTTGCATCAATAGTATGATTGTACTCTCCCATAAACATATCAATCACCTGCTTTTAGTCCGATAAGACGACTCACAAATTCATCTTTTAGTGGACTGCCACGAAAATTGGTCTTTTTTGTGTTTTCTACCATTTCGTACCACTTTCAACCACTTTTCTCCACTTATGTACCAATTTTATATGAAAAAAGGGAATTTGGCAAGCACTTTTCACACAGTTTTTGGAGACAAAAAAACGTCAAAACAACCATTTTCAGTCATTTTGACGTTCTAAAACTATATTTAGTATCCTATATTCTATTAGTCCCTACATAATGTGGGATACGTCCTCAAAAAATTTTTTTAATTTCTAGAAGAAAATTTTAATTTTTTTTCACCATTTGGGCTTTTTTCTTATGAATCCGCATAAGCATCACGATTTCTACCACCAAAGCTGCCACAAACAAAAGTATTCCCAATAGCTGAGATACTGCAATTTTTGTATTTCCAATATGAAGCTGGTCCGTTCTGATTCCTTCAATAAAGAAACGTCCTAAACCATATCCACCAAAATACAGAAGTGCTACTTCTCCATCGAAATGTTTATGTTTCCATAAAATAAGCAAAAGCACCAAAATCAGCAAATTCCACATACCTTCATACAGGAAAGTTGGGTGTACCTGAATGTAGTTCACCCCTTCTTCTATATGCTCCGCAAGGGAGGCCGAAATATCACTTTTTCTAACTGCGTCTATCGGCAGTCTCATAGCAAAAAGATTATCGGTGTACTCTCCAAATACTTCTCTATTAAAGAAATTACCCCAACGACCAATAATTTGACCTAGTGCAATTCCCGGCACAACCGTATCTGCCATCAATACATATCTTTGCTTTTTCACCTTACAAAATACTGCTAAAGCTAAGAATCCGCCAATAATACCACCATAAATTGCCAGTCCGCCTTGTCTAATATTAAAAATATCCAAAAGATTATCTTTATATGATTCCCAGGAGAATATTACATAATAAATTCTAGCTCCAATGACTCCACAAACAAGAGCTATAATTGCCAAATCCCAATATAAATCCGGATTCTGTCCGCTCTTTTTTGCCACATAAGAAGCTAATACAATACCTAGCAGCATACCAATTGCAATAACAACACCATAAAGGGCAATTTCAACACCAAATATCTCAAACGATTTTGGTACATTTTCTAAATATATTTTCAAATTCGGAAAAGAAATATCTGTTACTTCCATTCTAAAACCTCACTAATCTTACACATTAAAGCGGAATAAGATAACATCGCCGTCTTTTACTACATACTCTTTACCTTCCATACGAACAAGTCCTTTTTCTTTGGCCGCTGCAATAGAACCTTGCTCTAACAAATCTCTGTAGTTTACTACTTCTGCTTTGATAAAGCCTCTTTCAAAGTCCGTATGTATTTTTCCGGCTGCCTGCGGAGCTTTTGTACCTACTTTAATAGTCCAAGCTCTTGTTTCATCTTCTCCGGCTGTCAAATAGCTGTGTAAACCAAGTAAGGAATAGCTTGCCTTAATTAATTTTTCAAGACCGGATTCTTTTAATCCTAAATCCTCTAAAAACATCTGCTTTTCGTCATCATCAAGTTCTGCAATTTCCTGTTCAATCTGAGCACAGATTACAAATACACCGCTTTCCTCTGATTTTGCAAATTCTCTAACTGCACATACGCCTGCGTTACTTGCACCATCATCTGCTAAATTATCTTCTGAAACATTGGTTGCATAAATAACCGGTTTATAAGTTAACAGATTATATCCATTTAATAGCAAAAGTTCATCTTCATCCTCTGTTTCGAAACTTCTTGCCATTTTTCCACTTTCTAAGTGAGCTTTCATTTTTTCCAGCAAATCCAGTTCTTTTGCTGCAGTTTTGTCCATTTTTGCTAATTTTCCTGTTTTTGCAATTCTTCTTTCCAAAATTTCAAGGTCTGAAAAAATCAATTCCAAATTAATCGTTTCAATATCTCTAAGTGGATTTACATTGCCATCTACGTGAACAACATTGGCATCTTCAAAACAACGTACCACGTGCACAATGGCATCTACTTCACGAATATTGCTTAAAAACTGGTTTCCAAGTCCTTCTCCTTTAGAAGCACCTTTTACAAGACCAGCAATATCTACAAATTCAATAACGGCTGGAGTTACTTTTTTTGAATGATACATATCCCCTAAAAGTTTTAATCTTTCATCCGGTACAGCTACTACACCTACGTTTGGGTCAATCGTACAAAATGGGTAATTGGCTGATTCTGCACCTGCTTTTGTTAATGAATTAAATAATGTACTTTTTCCCACATTTGGAAGTCCTACAATGCCTAGTTTCATAATATATATTCTCCTTTCGAAAAACCTTTATTTTACGGGCTTTTCGCGATTCTGCATCTTGGTTACGTACCAATTTACGTACCAATTTTTCAAAAACTCATTTTTTACCCCCGCAAAACTTTGGATAACGTACCAATCACGTACCAATTTTAGGATAAAAAAATATAGTTAAATCACTTTTAATGCATCCGCAACAAGGTCAATTTCTTTATGTTTTTGCTCTTCTGTGGTATGAACATACAAATTCATGGTTATTCCTATATTGGAATGTCCAAGAATGGTTTGCAAAGTCTTCGGCTTCATTCCAGCCTCAATACATCTGGTAGCGAAAGTATGCCTAAGCACATGCATCGAGAATCTATCTATACCTGCCTTATCACACAACTTAAATAACATCGTGTCATATGTACTATTTTTTACCGGCGTACCTTTCTTACATAGAAACACTATATCTGCCCATTCCATAGGAATAACTTTAAAAGTACGATTCTTTTGCTTTTGCAGTTTTAGTATCTCTACAGCTTCCTCAGTCAATGGAATCGTACGATAACCGGATTTACTCTTCGGCTCTCCAATCCTCCATTCTCCTGTAGAATGTCTGTACTCCATAGAACGGTTAATAGTTAATAATCGATTCTCCAAGTCAACATCCGACCAACGTAAACCTACCATCTCGCCAGTCCTCAGACCTGTTTGCAATAAAAAACGATATTGATACTCATATGTATTCCCTATCGCCACCTTGCAAAATTCCTTCTGTTGACCAAGCGTTAACGCCTGTTTCTTTCTTGACTGCTTGCCAATTTCAGACTTTACCATCTTATTACATGGATTCTTTAAAATAACATCATTTTGATATGCATAATCAAGCATATTAAACAACGCAATTCTCGTCTGATATATGGTTGAAGTCCTATATCCTTCATCCGCCATCCTATTCATAATCGTCTGACAGTGAATCGTATTGACACTTCCCAGCATCTTGTTTCCAATGATTGGTTCAATATTGCGATGATATCTTTCTGTATAGTTTCGAACCGTATTAGGTCTAACGGTCCTCTTCTTAATACCGATCCAATACTCAAACCACGCATTTACAGTCATAGCATCCGGAAAATCAATGTTACTATGCTCTTCCTTATACTGCGCATCCGCCAACCATTGCCTAAGTTCTTGTAGTTTCGGCAATACCTTTTGAACACGCTTTCCATATTTATTTGTATATCTGGCGACATATAATCCATCTTCTCGCTGGCTTATACCTCTACCTAATTCCTTACCACGAAGGTCTTTTCCCATGTTGCTGTTCCCTCCTTATTAAAAAAGAGCCCAGACAACCGACAATAATTATAGCATGCATGAGCTCAAAAGTAAATTCCTATATTTCTATGTTTTCTAATAAATATCTTTCAAATTCTGCCCTTTTTATTAGTTTTTTCTTTCCTACATATAGAACAAATGGACAGTTAGGAATCTTCAATAATTCCTCCAGCTTATTAATTCCTATGTGACTGTAAGCGGCCGCTTCCTCTTTTGTAAGCATAACTTTATTCCAAATCGGAATATTAAATGTCTCATCTGCTTTTGTTACCACGGCAAACCTCCTTAAATCGAAACGTAAGCCTACCATCATCTACAGAATAGATTGCTCCACCCACGTTAGAAACTTTAGCAATCTTCCTACAGGCATCGTCGATATCCTTTGAAATAAATTGTATATTGGCGATTAAGATTCCATCCGCAAAACCTTCGCTAATCATCTGTACAAGTCGGTCAAAGTGCCTATTTACATCCAACTGCCCCAACACATTTCTTCGCATTACTTTGACAATCTCAATGTTATTTCCCTTGGCGTAATCGGAAATATAATTCATCTGCCTCTGTTCACGCTGATTCACATGCTGCAAATCTCCTACAGTTGATAAATAAACAATGCACCTGACCGGCTGATTCATAGTCTTTTTCTTACTCATATTCAGTTTATCTCCTTGACAATTATTCATTGTCAGTACTGACTATCTGTATGATATCGCAATCCAAAAACTATTTTTGACCTTTATAGGGTCAATTTCCCACTCAACTATCCTTTTGAAGGATAATCTCTACATTAATGTCGTGGATACTTATCAATCATTTCCATAAAAATACGCTGTAAATACTGACGTGCTTCCGGCGGAAGATTTGCTAAACGTGAATCAATAGAGTTCTGACCTTCTCCATAAATTCCCAACAACTCGTTAGCCTCTTTATCAAAATAATTCATATACTCAAACAATAAATCCATCGTTGGTAATCGCAATCCTTGTTCCGTTTTACTGATATTAGATACACATACCCCAATTTCTTCTGCAAATCCAAGCTGCGTCATTCCATTTTTTGAGTTCAAACGTGCCTCTTTTAATCGTTGTCCAATTGTCATTGCATCACATTTATAATTTCTCACTTTTATTATCCTCCGAATTTTGAATTGTTTTCCGTTTCAAAATCCGGAACCGGCGGTTCACGTGCCTTGTATCTCTTCTTATTAAAAAGCATAAAAAATAGACCTCTTTGGAAAAAATCCAAAAAAGCCTATCAGCCTCTGTTCGCTTTCCGTTCGCTACCAAGTTCGCTTTCTGTTCGCTAGTAAAATTTTAGTTCGCTTCTCGTTCGCTGGTAACAATAAAATAGGCGACTAATCTCTTAGCCACCCTTTTTAAGCAACATCCTACTCCTTCTTGTTCGACTCAAATTTTCTAATCTCATCACTCAAACGCATGAAAACAACACTCTGCGTCTCTTCAATCCGTAACTGTTCTTCCGATATATTAAATTCCAATTGTAGCCTACGTTGTAAATAAGAATACATTTTCTCATCCATAGTCTCTTTTAAATTATTGTCTATGTCTTTTATTAATGCAATATCTCCCATATTTGTAAGTGCCACAATTCGCCAAAAATGAATATCTACACAGTCTGGATATACTTTTAAGATATCATTACAATACCCAGCCGCTCCAGTATAATCTCCCTGTTCAATCAGAAGTTTCATAAGCACTTCCATCTTTTCAATATACTTTAACTTATAATGAAGCCGGTTTTCCCGAATAAAAGAATTTCTCGTAAATGTCGTTCCCATGAACTCCCCTTGAAACAGTGCATGGAATTTGCGTAACAATTCTATCTTCGCAAGTCTGTCCGATGCGTCATCTATTGCACGCATTAACTCTTCTGCTAAAATCACATCTACTATAACTTGCAACGCCGGATTGATGCCATATCCCTTTTCCGTGGTCAGTATCAATTGTAATCCATCATCATCCAAGTTCCTTGCATTTTTCCATTTCATACGAAACTTATAAATAAGGTCTGCCCAAGAGACATCCTTTTCGCCCTCATATTTGGTATTAAGATATTCTGCCGGAAAATATTTCCCCATATTACATGCCAGGAAAGCGATTAGGAACCGAAGTGCTTCAGATTTCATGTCCCCTTCATCAAAAAACAGTTCCTTACTAACAACCTTCACCCCATTAAGCAAATCAATTCGCACCGTTTCATAGCTTGTGGGTTCATGTTCACTTTGCTTCCTAAATATGTTGTCCCTTCGCTGCTTTGCAATAATTTCATTGGTAACGATATATGCAATAATGTTCAATCCCGTATAGCAGTTTTTGAAACGCTTCGGATTTCTCACAACCATTAGACCACTGCCACAATTCCGATAGGGAACACCTAGTACTGATTGAACATGCAATCTCTTATACATAGCATATTCTTCCGGAGCTTCCTCGCGTATAGATTCAATGTCTTCAATAACAATAGGCTTTCCTCCCCGAATCGCCTGTTCCCATCGTTTTGCCTGTGCTGCATTTTCCGCATCCTCAATCAATGTTTCTGTACTAGAACCGGTCCTTTTATTGTAAAAACATCTGGTTGACCAAGCTCCCACTTCCAAATCAAAATCAATTAAGCCAATCCAATCAGCTCCAAAGAACTCTATACTTCTTTTAAAAATTGTCTCTACCTCATTCGGTTCTTTTCTATCTCCATGCATGTACTGATAGAAATACTCAAATTGTCGCATAACCTCCTCTCTGAAAAGCAAATCTTCATTTGCTTCTTCGCTTTTAATATATTCCATAAAAAAACCTCCTTTACGCATATCAAAGATATACAATCGGGAGGCTGTCTCTACTGTGGACTAATCATTAGTTTTCGCATATATATCAGCATACGGTCGAGAAATTTGTCTCTTTCCTCTCTGCTACAGTTTGCTAAAAACATTTCCACATCAAATGTGTGATTTTTTTCACCGGTAAGTAAATATGTAGGATCAATTTTATACTTCTTATATAAAATCAGCATATTTTCCCTCTGCAATCCATACATACCGAGTTCTATTTTACGATAGTGTTCCACACCTATATCAAGAGCTTCTGCAAATGCTTCTTGTGTATATCCGCTGTTCTCTCTGACGGTCTGCAACCTCTTCCCAATTTGTATATTAAGTTCTTTCTTCTCTGTTCTCATGGTCTGAACCTCGCTTTCAATATAAATGATAGCAATGCGCTCCACCATAAAACAGATTGCTTTGCGACGCTTTTTATGTCGCATTGCAACTTCCCCTATAACATGAAAAGGGAGTAATGAACACTTTGCTCATTACTCTCCTCGTTTATTTGGTATAATTCCATTAGTATATCTATAATCTTCTCTTGCAAAACTATTGAATTTCTGTCTGCTCCTCTTTTGAAGCATAATAATCATCGAATAACTTATTTGTTGCATCAAAGGTATCTTTACAGATACTCGGCAATTCTCGTCCCCAAGCTCCGGTTGCCTGCTTGAAGCCTTTTTCAACCGCCGCCTGCATTTCCTTCATCTTGTCAACATCATCGCCGGCTAACGCACAAGCAAAATCAAACAATCTCTGTGAGGTCTGCTTTACACCCCAATATCCATCTTCTGAAATATCCTTCTGTGCCTGTGCTTTTGTGGCTGCATCAACTGTATAATCGCCACTTGCAAGGAACTTCCACATATCCGTAGCCTGTCCGTAAGTCTTTGCCTGCCCGGACATCATTTTATGAACAAGACTTGTAAGTTGCTGTTCACGGCTCGCCTGATCCGCTTTTAACTGCTTTACTAAGGCAGCTCTGTCCGCATCACTCATCTTATTGATAGAATATGTAGCCTTATTTGTTGATGCAGGCTCAGACTTTTCGTACACCACGCCATTATTGGCTGATGTGGTTTCTGTTGCTTTTTTCTCTGCCTGTTTACTTGTTACCGATGAATAATCTGCGTACTGCTGTGTTGTAGCAGATACTCCTGAAATTGTGTTGCTCATACGCATACCTCCTTGTACTTTGATTAAATCCCTTTATTTTGTGTTACTCTATCCCCAAAAGTCATACTTACTGCTGTTCATAGCAGAATATAAGTTACCGCCTGCGTTATATGCACTGCTTAAACTCTCTACATTGGCTTCCGCATTATCCGATATTCTAGTGGACAGAAACTCCACTTTATTTACAAAATCACTATCTTTACCGAAAAGACCTTCCAATGTGGTAAAATCCGCCGCTTTTACCTTTGCCATATCCACAGTCGCAGTACCGTCTTTAGCAAAGGTAATTCCAACTGCTGCCAATCCCTCTTTTGTTTCTGCCGGAGCCTCTAACAACATCTGTCTGTAAAAATCATTCATTGTGTTTGATGTTGTCCTGAGTGCCTTTAAGGTACTATTATAGTTTTTAAAAAGATTTTCAATGCTGTCATATACCTTCTGATTGTCCCCACTCGCTTTAGCCTGCTCAAACAGACTGTTTTCTCCGTCCTGCAAAAGAGCCTGTGCGGACTGTGTAAGCTGGTCAGCTTCTTTATCAAGTTTCTCATAATTGCTCTTTTTTGCTGTATTTGCGACATTTTCCTTATTTCTGTTCATCGCCTCAAGCAACGGATTCGTTGCCCCGTCACTCTTGATGTAATCCAACAAAGTAGAGCGATTTATTGGCAAGCCAGCCTGTCTTGCTGACTCATTGAGCATTTGTGTTGTAATTCTCATGTCATTACCTCCATTTCACGCTTATTATAAGTATCGTAACTTTCCTTTGCTTTTTCCATAGCAAAAGAGTGAAACACTTTAATTTGGGTGTGAAATATTTAACTGGACAGTAATATAATCATCCATCTTATATTTCGCACAATTCATTCCTAAAATATAGAGCTTTGTTGTGAAACGCTCTTATTCTGTTGTGAAGTGTTACTGAACTCGTAAATTTACACCTGCAAAACTGCTATATAAACTTTCAATACTAAGTTCCTTCTTGTAATAGTATTCTCTTATCTGTTTCTGTTCCTCAGCAGCTTCTCTACTGCGTTCCAGACTTTCTTCACGCATCTTTGCCTCAGCTTCTCTTTTCGCTTTATGCTCGGCTTCCACCTCTGCAACACGCTCTGGTGAATCACTACACCCACTGATATAAGTAACCGTACCATCTTCATGCACGACTACTCCGCCCGGCTCATAAACAAGTCCTTTCGCTGCAAACGCTACTGTATCTCTAGGAATAATTGTATTAAAATATTCATCTATCTTATTTTCATAAAAAGCAGCTTTGTCCGAATCGGTTGCCATCTGTTCCAGTATATTCGGAGCAATAATCACATCACTTCCACTCATACCTCTTCCAACACGGTCAAGGCTTGCCTGATCCTTTCCAATACTCTGAATAGATACATTTCCATATTTTGATTTCAAATAATCTGTATAAGCTTCTACTTCTGTTTTTCCTACCGAACCTGCATTTTGTAATTGGTGTGAAAAACTCGTTTTATCGGTTGCTGTATTCTGTACTTTGGCTGTATGCTGATACATTGCTGAATATACAGCACCCATCCCGGCTATATTCATACCATCGTTCCTCCTTCTTAAAACTCTTACATATCTTTTCGCATATAAGCAGTTCCCAAAATCTGCATAGCAGTTTCCATGTTATTTTCCACTACATTACCATCTATTGCAGAACTATATACTCTCTGTGCATTTGCTATATCTGCTTCAGATGCAATAACCTTCTTTTCTTTCATATCTCCAAAATCATTTGGATAACCTTCAAGCCAATACAAGGTATCTCCGTCCGGATATACTATCATTCCTGCACTCTTAACAGGTGGTGCTAACGCATTGATTTCAGCCTGAGTTTTCGGACTACAAAACTCCCTAATAGCACTCATTACTTTCTTCTTTAAGGCAGGATTTTCTTCCATTTTGGATAATGTGTCCGCAGAAATAGCAACAAAATTCTTGCACCTGATGTCATGGGTATTAAGAAAATCCGTTACATTCCCTATACTACCGACATTTAATGTTACATCGTAGGTATCTCTAATCTCCTGTGCCAAATCTCCTCCTGTAATTTTGTCAAACAGTTCTTTAAACTCATTACTTTGCACACTACCAGCTTTGGCTTGCGTATTATTTATATTGATATTTGAGTTTATACTTTGTATTTCCATATTCAAAAACCTTTTCCTACATCATCATTAACGACATTCTCATGGAACGACCTTTTTCAATATCTGCCCATGTTCCGTCAATCACTTCATCTGTCGGCATACCACAAATCGTATCACCCAGCTTTTCTCTCAAGCCATTCTGAAGCATACTATGTATTTCTCTTTCTGCCGACTGCCCAGACTGCATCGCAAGCATACTGTTCATGCCCCCAAAGCCGGAACCTCCAAACGAACCAAAAGAGCCTCCCCCCATAAAGGAAAAACCACTCAGGGTAATATCAGAACTACCTTGAAGCCAAAGTTGCATAAACATGGCATGACGAGCCATTCTCTCCATCCACCAATCGTATTCATCTTCCTCATTATTCTTTTGTTTATTACTACGCATGGTATCTCCACCACCACAGGAAAGAACATTGGCAATTTCTCCATCCTCTCCAATGGCAATCGCCTGAGACATGCCTGTTGTATAGCCGGGAGCAATGGCTTCATTTCTGGCAATATCGTATGCCCACCAACTCTCGATACGCTCCATGACCTCTTTAGCAAATTCCGGATCTTTTTCCATACGCTCCTGTGCTTTTGGATGTATCATAACTGCCTTACTGTTTGGAGCAACTGCTAAATGTCTCTGATTCTTTGGATTGGCACCTATCGGTTTCCAATTCTCTATCATCTCTGTGGACTTCTCGCCCTCTTGAAATAATGCTTCAAAAGGATAATCATTTCTTGTACGCCAATCGCTGCTTGTTGCGTCTCCAACATTATAAACAAGGTTTGGATATTTCGCTTTTAACATACTCTCCACAGATACCTTTTCTGTTCCCGCAACTTCTTCTGTTCTGACCGCATCTACCGATGCAGCACTTTTGCTTTCATAAACACCACTAAAAGAGTTTACCTGTCCCCTACCGGATACTTTTTGCTCTGAATATCCATAGTAGTTCATCATCATTTTACTAAGCTGCATACTATCTATCATAGTGCCTCCTTTCTGCAACCTATCTGTCAGTCAAGGTTGCCCTGCTCTCCTAGAAGGTCCAAGCAGATTAAATGCCTTATATTATACTGCTACTCATTGTACTAATGGCTTTTTCATAAGCTGAAACTGCCGGAGCAACAAACTGTGTTGGTCCTACAATGTGAAAATTGATTGCGCCGTCATATTTCTGACCATTCTGAATCTGTTCAGTCAGTTGCTTTTGATATTGAATTTTCTCCAATTTCGCTCTTTCTTCGGCAGCCTCCTGACTACGCTCCTGATACTGTTTCTTGCGTTTAGCTTTTTCCTCCTGCTCTGCCTTAATTTGTGCATCTATTTTTGCCTTTTCTTCTGGTTTTAAGTCACCACTAATATAATGCGTAACAGTGCCATCAGGATGAACGACAATGCCCGATGAATGAATCTCATGCCCCATCGCTGAAAGTTCTGCTGCATATCTCGGCAGCGAATCAAAATAATATTGTATTTTTTCTTCATAATACGTAGCTTTCTCAGGTTCATTCGCCATTTGCTCCAAAATATTAGGTGCAATTACTACATTCGAGGTCCCTGCTGTACCCATTCCCAGATTATCCATACTGTTCTGGTCTTTTCCAACATTCGTTATCATTACATTGCCGTATTTTGCCCGGAGCTGTTCTGTATAGGCATCCACTTTTGATACATTTGCTCCACTTGCTTCCTGCAAACTATTTGTAAAACTGTTACCATTCACAGATGTTTTCTGTGTTCGATTTTGGTATTGATATGCCATTTGCATAACACTTGCCACATTACTAAAATTCATGTTCATCTCTCCTTTCATTCTGCAACATAACCGTTAATGTGAATTTTTTATTTTCAGCAATCCAATCCACGCCACCGTGATATTTTTCTGCTGTGTTCTTAATATTGCTTAGTCCGATTCCGTGTGCCTTTTTATCTTTCTTATCCGTTACCGGAAACTCAGAGTATTTTTTTCGGGTAATCTTTCCATCAAAGCTGTTCTCCACTTCAATAAAGAACATTTTGCCTCTTGTAAATGAGGACAAGGTAATAAAAGCATCTGCGCTTTTGTTTTTCTCTTTCAACTTCTTACAGGCTTCGATTGCATTATCCAAAGCATTTCCGATAATAATTCCTATATCATAGCCTTGTATCTGCAAATTTTCCGGGAACAACAGCCTGTCGGCATTTAACTGAATATCCGGCATGGTGCGAGTCAGCTCGTGATATTTCATATTCAATAAAATATCCACTATGCTGTTACCCGTTTTGTACTGAAAATCCAACCTATCCATCGTCTGATTCAATTCTGAAAGGTAATTCTGCAACTCTTCATTCGCTTGACCTTCCTCATTACCTGCAAGCTGCATAATCACGGACAGGGTGTTTTTCATATCATGCTTCATACTGCGTATTCCACCGTAGATATGGTCCATTTCTGCCATATGCTCCTGCATATTTTTCATCTGCTTTTCCAAAATGAGTTTGTCACTCTTTTCCTTATTCAGCATTATCATATCCTGAAAGAGCTTAACACTATAAACAATGGATAGAAGTGACAAAATCAAAATTGCTGGGATTATCAACATAAGAATCGGGTATTTTCCATATAAATCCTGCGGCACACCATTTTCCATCGTCAAAAGGATGGTTCTCAGCATTACACATAACAAAAATCCCACACAGCCCGGTGTCAGCAAAAACCATAATTCCTGCCTTTGAACCGGATACTCTTTGTCTTTATAATACTTAACCACCGCTTTTAATGCCCTATATAGCAGAACCATGTAACAAGCAACCATGAGCGTCTGCAATATACTTGCTGTTACATCAATCAACTGTTCCGTCGTCCCTGCTGATACATAATTCTTCTGCATTAGCAAAACCCACAACTCGAATAGTTTTCCACCGCATACAACTACCATCATTCCTATAAAAGAACTCAAATCCCTG
>JBGVKZ010000050.1:0-6847 GCA_045124055.1 Lachnospiraceae bacterium
TAAGCCCGTGTTTGAAGTTTGTTATTGGTGGTACTTTAACAATACTATCTTGGGACAATCCTGTCACTGCCTATTTTTGAAGATGTAAAAAATTACGCTACAGCCTTGGCAGGCCATCGCGCAGCGATTTTGTTCACTTTCGGTTTGCCTTGCCGGACAAAACGATAAGATTCGGGTTGATGGCAAGCATCCGTTCATTGAGCTGCTTAATTATCTTGTAGCCCTGTGCTCTGCTGACACCCCAGTCCTCACAGACTTCTGTAACATCTACATACATCTTTTTATTCATAGGCTGATTCCTCCTTTCCTCACTTCAATGTATTATGAAAACATTTGCAGTTATTCTACGCGTACATTTTTGTACTTGTCTGATTATAGTACAATATCTTTTTTGTTTCGTCAAGTACTTTTTTGTACTTTAATTCTATTTAGTATTAACTTTTCTGTTCACTTTTTTCTTTATTCGTGGTACAATAATGCTATTAAATAAATATTGCTTATCGTAAAGGAGATTTTTATATGACTCTTGGAGATAAAATTAGAAAATATCGAACTCTAAAAGGTCTGACACAGGCACAGCTTGGATCAATGGTCAAACTGACCGGAGACCGCATACGTCAGTATGAAAATGATGTAAGAAAGCCAAAAGACGGTAAACTGTTTGAGATTGCAGACGCTCTTGATGTAAATCCTTCTACACTCGCTGAGCCTGATTTTGATGATCCCACCAGTGTAATGCATGTCCTCTTTGAATTAGAAGATATCTATGGCTTGCATTTTGAAAAAGTCGGCGATAACTATCAGCTTGCCTTTTCAAAAGGAGAATGTGAGAATGCTAATTGGCTCATAGATGGAATTGCAGCATGGGTAAAAAAACGAAATGAATTGCAGCCAGATATTAATGACTCTGATAGTACCATTACAGATAAGAAAAATGATTATATCCGCTGGAAAGCAAGATATCCATATAATTTTGCAGAAGAGATTACCAACAATTTTGCATTAGTTCAGAAGTTTAATGAAGATGCCTCTTCTCTTCTACCTTCTGACAGACAACCGATTACTCGATTCTCCGAATTTTATAGCACCTTGCTTTCATTGGAAGATGCCGGAATTAAGTTCACTTTGTCTGTTGATGAAATTATGAGCAGACGAAGTGCCGCATTTTATATTGATTTAGATTACATTCTGAACAGTTCAAATGAAATCAAGAAACTGTATATGGAATTCAGACAGTGCTGGTATGATATGAAGGATATTGGAATTGAAATACACGAATCGCCGGTTCCGATAAATGAAGATATGAATATAGCATTATATTCCGATAACATGCAGCTTATAACATTGTTTCACACACATATGCGTCACTTAGAAGAAAAGAATTCACCTATGTATGACGAAGACATGTATAAGGCAGAGATTGAGGATACATTGCAGATATTCAATATTCCGATAAAAGAATACGTATGAAAATACTATACCAAATGAAAAGGAGTAACACCAATGGCAAAAAAAGAAGCTAACTTTGATTTATATATACACGATTTACTTGTTGAAGCTGGCATACAAGCTGATACACAAGGTAGCAATATTATTGAAATTAATAATGCTCTAAAATCAGCTTCAAAACATAAAACAGGCAACGTAGGATTCCCAGAATATTGCGCAGTTGTCAATGATTTTGTTCTTGTCATGGAAGATAAATCTGACAGAGCAAACTTGTGTGCCTTTGAGGATGATGGCACTACTATTTCCTTGACAGTGCAAGCTACAAAAAATTATGCCGTAAATGGCGCTTTACATTATGCCAAACATATTTTACAAAACACTACATATAATAAAGTATTTGCGTTTGGTAATGCCGGAGACCGCAAACATCATATCATTCAACCATTATTTGTTGACAATAACGGCTATACATGGCTACCAGAAGTAGAGACTTTTGAAAATTTTTCTGCAAACCATATTTTAGAATATTACAAAAGAATTGTATTAAAAGAAACCCCACCAGAGGATATAGAACTTGCAGACATTCTTAAGAAAGCAAAGGAACTCCATGAATATCTACGTAATTATGGAGGTTTGGGTGAAGATGAAAAACCGCTTGTCGTATCCGCAATTCTTCTTGCATTGCGTGAACAAAAATATAGTTTTCGCCTTGATATGTTAAAAGGGGACTCTTTAGAAAGTAACACTGATGGAGCAATTCTATACCAATATTTAGAAATGAATCTACAACGTGCAAAGGTTGCTCCTGAAGTAAAAAAAACTCGGGTACTTAACCAATTTACCTTAATAAAGGACAGACCTCAATTAAATACTAAACGGGAAGACTTAGGCAATAAGACACCCTTAAGATTTTTTGCAGAATACATCAATGAAAACATATTCAGAGCTCTGATATCAAACTCAAAAGAAGATTATTTAGGCCGATTCTATGGAGAATTTGTGTCATACTCTGGTGGGGACGGTCAATCTCTAGGAGTAGTTCTTACCCCTAGCCATATTACCGACTTATTTTGTGAATTAGTAGATTTAAAACCTACCGATGTTATTTTTGATCCCTGCTGTGGCACGGGTGGTTTTTTAATTTCTGGAATGCATAAAATGTTAAAAGAAACAAAAAATCCTTCGGATCGACTACATATAAAGCAGCATCAAATACACGGTATTGAAATTCGTGATGATATGTTTTCCATTGCCACTACAAACATGATCCTACGTGGTGATGGTCAAAGTAATTTAATCTGTGAAGATTTCCTTGCCCAAGACCCAGGAGAACTCCAGTTAAGTGGTGGGGGTATAACTGTTGGTTTTATGAACCCTCCTTATTCACAAGCCAAAAATAAAGACACTGCAAATTTATCAGAATTATGCTTTATTCGTCATCTATTAAATTCTATAACAGAAGGTGGTCGTGCTGCAGTCATTGTTCCTGTGTCTGCAATGATTGGAAAAACCAAAGAAGACAAAGCAATCAAAAAAGAAATATTAAAGAATCATACTTTGGAAGGTGTTATCAGTCTGAACAAAGATACATTTTACCGAGTAGGAACGGTACCATGTATTGCAGTATTTACTACAGGAATACCACATCCAACTGAAAAAAAAGCAAAATTTATTAATTTTGAAGATGATGGATATGAAGTAAAGAAACATTTAGGTCTTGTGGAAACAGAGCGTGCGAAAGATAAACGGCAATATTTGCTTGATTGCTGGCATGGAAAAATCACAGATTTTCCATCAAGTTTTATGGTTGAAACAACTGTTGAAGATACAGATGAATGGTTACACTCATTTTATTACTATAATGATGAAATACCAACAGAAGAAGACTTTATGAACAGTATTGGGGATTATTTGACTTTTGAGTTCAACATGATCACTCATGGTAAAGGCTATCTATTTGAACAAAGAGGTGATGATGAGAATGCTTAATTTACATGACAGAAACTGGAAAGAATTTTATATTAAAGATATTTTTTTCATCAGTCCAGGTAAACGTTTAACTAAAAGTAATATGATTGATGGAAATAAACCTTTTATTGGTGCTACAGATTCGAATAACGGAGTAACTGCCTTTGTATCAAATTCCAATATATCAGAGGATAGAAATGTTTTAGGTGTAAACTATAATGGCAGCGTAGTCGAGAACTTTTATCACCCATATTCGTGCTTATTTTCAGATGATGTTAAACGTTTTAAACTAAAAGCTATATCGGGAACAAAATATCACTATTTATTTTTCAAAACTATAATTTTACAGCAAAAATGCAAATATGCTTATGGCTATAAATTTAACGAACAAAGAATGCAAAAACAAATGATATTGCTGCCCGTTACCAATAGTGGCACTCCTGATTATGATTTTATGGAACAGTACATCAAAGAACGAGAACAAAAGATCACGCAAAACTACATATCTTTTACTGATAATAATTTACAAGAAGAAAAAACACCTCTTTCTCTAGAACAAAAGAAATGGGACACATTCTTTGTTGGTGATTTATTTACTGTAAGAAGACCCAAAGCTCGTTCTGAAAAACAATACCAGTTTGGTCCAATTCCATTTATTGCGTCTGGTAATACAAACAACGGTCTTACTAAGTGCTGTATGCCTAAAAAAGAAGATGTTCTAGATGAAGGGAACTGTATTACAATCAGCCCTGTTGATGGCAGTGCTTTTTATCAAGAAACTGCTTTTCTTGGCAGAGGTGGTGCCGGTTCTTCTATTCTGATATTATACAATTCTAGTATGAACAGGTATTCAGGTTTATTTATAGCAAGAATGTTAAGGCAAACTTGTTCAAAATATTCTTATGGAAAAATGGGAAATAAAGAAAGTATAAAACGTGAAAAAATAATGCTTCCAATCAACGACAATGGTAAACCCGATTATTTCTTTATGGAGCAATATATAAAATATATAATGTTAAAATTAAAAACAAAATACCTTAAAGAAAAAAAATATATATAAACTTAATTCCTATAATTATACCAAAATGCATAAATACTAGGAGGTCTGATATGATAAATAATTTTATATATGATGATATTTCTAATGCGATATTAAATACGAATACTGCTCTTAACGAGATTACCTCATCTATCACTATCGCTACAGCAAAACCATATTTTATTTATGCTTATTCTTTATTTGAAAGTACCATTACAGAAATTATTAGATATTATATAAAAGCTTTTCCGCATAAGATTGACAAGAACATCTCTGTTAATAAGGATCTATTTCTTACATCCTCAAGATCAAGCGATATAATAGATACCATAATAGATCAAAACATACGAAAATACTCATGCAGGTCACTTTATGAATATATACATTTTTTTATATCCATACAAGATTTAGATTTATCTCTAAATGAATATAAAATTAGGGAAATATCTGATTTACGTAATTCTATTGTTCATGATGATATCAAAAACTCATTAATATACAAGCACACAAACAACACTAAAAGCTATAATAAAAATCCACCTACATCATTATACAAAGACCACATTTGCTATTTTATTGAAATTCTTGATTTGTACAACACATGCATGGAAAAAAAATACTATGAATATACTCTTGATAAGTTAGCACGTGCAATTTGGGAAAATACTTTTTCAACACCATTGCTTTCTTTCGATGCAGTTTGGGAATATCATTCTGAAGGTTATTTAAAAATTAAGGATATAGATGACTTAAAGTCAAGAGCAGCTTCTCTATCCAAAAGTGAGCATTTATTCCTTGCAATTTTTCTTCAGCAATATAATAACGATTTAAATAATTATATTCACGACTTCAATCAAATACCGTCGCTTGTAAATATAGATACACATAATAAAACAAAGCTTGTAGAACTTATTGATTTCTTTGATTCTTTTCCATTACTTTTTAATGGTGAAAGAATCAAACCAACAGAATCAAAATAAACTGCAAGCATTTTGCAAGCACAAAAAACGGGAAGCCCTAATTTATAAGGCTTCCCGCTATTTTTACATCACTCAAACTCGATCGTCGCAACCGGTTTTTTCGTCAATTCATAGCAAACACGATTTACAGTAGGTACTTCCGTTGTTATTCTATCTACGATTTTCTCTAAAATATCGTAATCAATTCTTTCAACGGTGGCTGTCATTGCATCAACAGTGTTCACGGCACGAATAACTACCATATACCCCATGCTTCTTCCATTGTCTCTGACACCAACTGCCTTAAAATCAGGTACTACGGTGAAATACTGCCATACTTTCTTATCAAGACCTGCTTTGGCAAATTCTTCACGCAAAATCGCATCAGATTCGCGAAGTGCTTCCAAACGGTCGCGAGTAATTGCACCAAGACAACGAACTCCAAGTCCTGGACCTGGGAATGGCTGACGATATACCATTTCTGCCGGTAGTCCAAGTTCTACACCACAAGCACGAACTTCATCTTTAAATAACTGTGCCAATGGTTCAACCAATTCGAACTGTAAGTCTTCTGGCAAACCACCTACATTGTGATGGGATTTAACGCATTTGGCTGTTTTTGTGCCGCTTTCAATAATGTCTGGATAAATCGTTCCTTGACCAAGGAAGTCAATGCCCTCCAACTTTCTAGCCTCTTCTTCAAATACACGAATAAATTCGCCACCAATGATTTTTCTCTTTTGCTCTGGGTCCGAAACGCCTTCTAATTTTCCAAGGAAACGGTCTGTCGCATCGACATAAATTAAATTTGCATTTAACTGATTCCTGAAAACTTCCACCACATTTTCAGACTCATTTTTTCTCATAAGTCCGTGATTTACGTGAACACATACAAGCTGTTTACCTATGGCTTTTAACAATAATGCAGCTACCACTGAGGAATCTACACCACCAGATAGAGCCAATAAGACTTTTTTATCGCCAACCTGACGGCGAACTAATTCAATCTGGTCTTCAATAAAGTTTTTCATATTCCAGTTTGCTTCTGATTTACAGATATCAAATACAAACGGCTTTAAAAGCTCTTTAACATTTTCTTCATCGTCAGGCCATTTTGCCAGCTTATTATCGGTTTTAGCTGCATCGTGTTCTACTGCCATAACCGGAATACCAAGATTATATACCTCATCTGATACAAAAATCTTTTCGCCATCAACAATGTTGTTCGGTCCGCCGTTTACGATAATTCCTTTAACGTTTGGCATAGCTTTAAGCTTGTCCGCAGTAATATCGTGCGGATATATTTCGCTGTAAACACCCAATGCGCGGATAGCTCTGGCAAGCACAGTATTTTCATGGCTTCCCAAATCCAAAATTACAATCATGTCCTGTTTCATTGTTCTAATTATATTAAATTGTTTTCAGTTCCGTT
>JBGVKZ010000051.1:0-246585 GCA_045124055.1 Lachnospiraceae bacterium
TCTGAACGCATGTGAAGTGACATGTTTAGGGATTCCTGCCCGTTCGGCACTTCTTTTTAATACCTGATTTACGGCAGAAATATCCAGATAATCTCCTGTCACCTGACTGGGGAACAGAATGTTTCTGGGCTTTCCGCACTTGAACCAGTATTCGGTCAGAATGTCAAGAGTGCGATCAGCAAGAATGGTGTAACGATCCATTCTGTTTTTCGTATTGTGTATGTGAATGGAGTGGTTCCTGCGGGAAATGTCCTCATAATGCAGATGGGTTGTTTCAGATACCCGAAGACCACCTGAGTACATAACTGCAAAAATAGCTTTGTATTTTAGATTCGGAGTCGCATCAAGAATGGCATTCACTTCTTCTCTTGAAAGAACAGTAGGCAGGGAACGGTCACGCTTCATGCGGGGAAGGTCGTCTTCGTTCCAGTTAATTTTGAGAACTCTTTTATACATGAAGCGAATAGCACCGTAGTAGTGGTTATAAGTTTCAGGCATAATTCCGGCAAGTCTTTTGGCTGTCAAATAATCATCAGCATCTTCGATGGTAAGTTCCTGCCAAGGCTTATTGGATGCTTTGAGAAAAGGAGTAAGCGCTTGGCAATACCTGTGAGATGTGGATTCCTTCAGGTTTCTCTTTTGGGCAGCAATAGTTACTAATTCAAAAATGTCTTCGTACATAAAAATATCCTCCATGAAAAAAGTAATAACAACAGTAACTACCTATCATGGAGGTGCATTTGCAAAATAAAACTGCTTGTGAAAGCAGCCTAAAAATGATATTGTTTTCATAGGCAGTGTATCTTCTTTTGTATTTTGTTTTGTGTGGTAACTTAACAATAGATACTTTTTAAAGAGGAATCAACTGCCTTTTTTAGAAAGAATAGAAAAACTGCGCCACAGCCTTGGCAGGCCATCGCGCAGCGATTTTGTTCACTTTGAAGTAGACGGAGGTATGCATTATGGAAGCAAGATTAATAGGCTTTGTTATTTGGGCAATCATAGGCGTATTATTTATTGTAATGGGCATTTATTATTTGAATTCCAAGGAAGCAAAACCTTTCGGCTTTTGGGCAAATGCTGAGGTTGCACCGATAGAAGATGTGAAAGGTTATAATCGTGCTTTGGGTATAGTGTGGTGTGTATATGGTGTTTTATTTATACTAATTGGATTACCTTTGTTAGATGGGCAGAATTCAGGTTTGATTATTATATCTATATTGGGTGCGATGCTTATTAGCATTGCAGCTATGGTAGCGTATGTAGTAGGTATTGAACCTAAATACCGCAAAAAGAAATAAATGTATACTTTCAGTAATACCGCAAGATGAATTTGGTGGAGGGATAATAATGCAAGTATTAGATGTTTTTTTCGTACTTGCCGAGAAAAGAGCTGAGTGTTGCCAAACTTAAGACGATATTTTTGAAATCCTTTGAAGGTATTACGAATGATATTTATGAAGTTCAAGATGAGTCCTGTGGCGGCTCTGACAGAACGGTAATATAAAAATTGACCCAGTGATGAAGCAGTTTGGCGAGAGGTAGATACCTCTCGCTTTTATATTACTAATAATTGGGCAAAATATTTTCAAATAACATTTCCTTATGCTATAATACCAAAAAAGAGTAAAGGACTAGAAGTATGAATAATCAAGAACTTATAGAAAACGCAATAAAAGCTAGAGAAAATGCCTATGCACCTTATTCGCATTACGCGGTAGGAGCTGCCGTTTTAACAAAAGACGGACAGGTATATACTGGCTGTAATATAGAGAATGCATCCTATGGAGCGACTAACTGTGGGGAGCGAACTGCCATTTTTAAAGCCGTCAGTGAAGGTCATAAAGAAATGGTAAAAATTGCCATTGTAGGAGGCAAAGAGAATGAGGAAATCAAAGAATATGCTTATCCATGTGGCGTTTGCAGGCAAGTTATGGCAGAGTTTTGTAATCCTAAGGAAATGACCATATTGATTGCAAAATCCGGAGCGGACTATATTGAGAAAAAACTGGACGAAATACTTCCTTTGCAATTCGGAGGTGATTTATGGAATATTTAGTATTATTAGGAATTGTCGTTTTTCTTGTTATCATAATCTTTGGTGTTGGTATGTTGCAGGAAAGACGCGATAGAAGACAATATATGGAAAGTCTTGCTCAGAAGTATGGTAAAGCACGGGAATATACCTATCCTTCCGGACGATTTGGAAAAATTCCAATGTTTTTTTTGCATAATAAACCGACCCACTTTGTAGATGATATTACTTGGAATGATTTAAATATGGACGAAATCTATAAAGCCATGAATTTTACAGAGAGTACGGTGGGAGAAGAATATTTGTACTATATGCTAAGAAATATGGATTGCGACCTTAAACAGATGGAAAAGCAGGAAACAATAACTCAATATTTTATGGAAAATGAAGAGGCAAGAGTTTATTTGCAGATGCTTTACCACAACATCGGAAAAGGAGATAAATATTCGATATTCGACTACCTTGATTATATTGAACAGGTAAAAGTAAAAAGTAGTTTTTTATCAATTTTGATGGATATACTTTTACTGGTTTCGATTGGTGTATGCTTTGTTCATGCAGGTGTCGGCGTTATTTTGGTTGTTGGCATTTTAATAGCGAATATTTTGACATATTTTAAGGAGAAAAAAGAGATAGAGCCCTATATCAGTTCTTTAGCTTACGTGCAAAGATTATTAGATGTAAGTAAAAAACTAAGTGGCATAAGGATAGAAGTTTTGGAAGAAAATCAACGGGAAATGAAAGAAATTTTGTCTCATTTCAAAGACTTTTATTCCAATTCTATGTGGATTCATATGAATTCTGTGAATTCTATGGGTGGTAGTCCTTTGGATATTATTTTAGACTATTTAAGAATGATTAGTCATATTGATTTAATCATTTTTTCGAAACTTTTTAAAAAGCTAAGAGGTAAAAAGGAAGAAGTGAACAGGCTTGTAAAAGTTTTGGGTGAAATCGAATCTTGTATTGCTATTGGCTGGTATCGAAATACTTTGCCATATTATGTGGTGCCAAATTTTCATGGAAAAGATTTAGAAATAGAAGATGCTTGTCACCCACTGATTGAGAATCCGGTTCCAAATAGCATCAAGGCTTCTGGCGGAGTGCTAATTACAGGTTCTAATGCCTCTGGAAAATCAACTTTTTTGAAAACAGTGGCAATTAACGCGATTTTGGCACAAGGAATCCATACCGTTTATGCCAAGGAGTATAAGGCAGAAATCTTTGACATTTTTAGTTCGATGGCATTACGTGACAGCGTGGTTCAAGGGGATAGTTATTTTATGGTAGAAATTAAGTCTATCAAGCGTATTCTAGATAGGGTAAAAGCTTCTGAAAGAAAGATGATTTGTTTTGTAGATGAAGTACTTCGTGGTACAAACACCGTAGAAAGAATTGCGGCATCAACCCACATTCTAATGTGCTTACAGAGAGCAGAAACAATTTGTTTTGCGGCAACTCATGATATCGAACTGGCAAGACTTTTGGAAGATTCTTATGACAATTATCACTTTGAAGAAAACATTGAAGGTGAAGATGTCAAATTTAGTTATTTGTTATGCCAAGGTAAAGCTACCAGCCGAAATGCTATCAAACTATTGAGAGTATTAGGCTATGATGATACACTTGTAAAAGACGCAGAAAATATGGCTACACATTTCTTAGAAAGTGGAAAATGGGTAGCGTTTGGAAAGGGTGCTTACATTGAAAGTTAAATTATTTACAGATGGTGCAGCAAGGGGGAACCCGGAAGGACCAGGAGGCTTTGGGGCTATTTTGCAATATGAAGACAGTAATGGGGTTTTACATGAAAAAGAAATGTCTCAAGGTTATAAGCAGACCACCAATAACCGAATGGAGTTACTGGGGGTTATTACCGGGCTGGAAGCTTTAAAAAAACCCTGTGAAGTAGAAGTGATTTCTGATTCAAAATATGTAACAGATGCATTTAATCAAAATTGGGTAGCTAACTGGATACAAAAGGGGTGGAGAACCAGCACGAATAAGCCGGTGAAAAATATTGACTTATGGAAACGTCTCATTTTACTTGTAAATCAACATTCTGTAACATTTACTTGGGTAAAAGGACACGACGGACACCCAGAAAATGAGCGATGCGATAGACTGGCAACCACGGCGGCAGATGGGAGTAATTTACTTGACGATGTCACCTGCTAAGTGTTAAGATTGTTTTTAGAAAAACAAGGAAAGAGTTGGTATTTATGGATAACTTGATTTTATTTATAAACAGATTTTTAGAGTACATCATTTTGATGGTTGTGATTGTTGTTGTAGCAGCCCTTGGCTTTTGTATAGGTAGATTTTTCGGTAAGAGAAAAGAATCAAAAAAAGCAAAGGAATTAGAAACAGCAGAAACGGAAGCAAAAGAAACAAAAGAATAAAGAGTCAGGCGTCTTTTGACGCCTGATTTTGCTTTTTTAGGATAAAGAGTTAGTAAATGTAAAATGAGGGATTTATGAAACGATACGAAGTGATTTTATGGGATATTGACGATACATTACTGGATTTCAAAAAAAGTGAGAAACTAGGAATTTTCACCTGTTTTGAAAAAAGAGGGCTATATGTAGATGATGTCATTGCCAAACGATTTTCAGAAATAAATGATAGTTTTTGGAAAAGGTTAGAGACAAGGGAACTGACGAAAATAGAAGTCCAGAGGGGAAGATTTTTTCAGCTATTTGAGGAATTGGGGATTACAGATATTGATATAGAAGATTTTAGATTAGAGTATGAGCATATGCTTGGAGAAATCTGGTTTTATCGAGAAAATTCCCTAGAGCTTCTGTTAGTTTTAAGGGAAAAAGGATATCAACAATATGCTGTGACCAATGGCACAAAGAAAGTACAGGATAAAAAAATAAAAGGGGCAGGTTTTGACCGGATTTTTGAAAAAGTATTTATTTCCGACGAAATTGGAACGCCTAAGCCACAGAAGGCATTTTTTGACCACGTATTAGAGCATTTAAGTCCACTAAAAAAGGAAAAGATGTTGATTGTAGGGGATTCTCTTACAAGCGATATGAAAGGCGGCGTGGAGAATGGTATTGATACCTGCTGGTATAACCCCTATCATAAGGAAAATATACTGAATTTACCGATTACTTATGAGATTCATACCTTAAAGGATTTACTGGATATTTTGGAGGAAACTTATGGCTAAGACCTATAATCAGAAGATGAAATTATTACATATTCTACATCTGTTGATGGAAAAAACAGATGAAAATCATTACTTAAATGCGGCAGATTTGATAGAAGAACTGGATAAAGTGGGGATTCGTGCGGAACGTAAAAGCATTTATAGTGACATTGGCGAATTGATAGATTATGGCTATGATATTGTTCATATAAAGCGTAGAGCTAATGGGGGGTATTACCTGGCAAGCAGAGATTTTGAATTAGCAGAATTAAAGTTATTGGTAGATGCGGTGCAGTCTTCGAAGTTTATTACAAAGAAAAAGTCCACAGAGCTGATTAAAAAAATTGAGAAACTAACAAGCGTTTATGAAGCAAAAAAATTGCAAAGGCAGGTTTATGTAAAAAACCGCATCAAAACAGATAACGAAAGTATCTACTATAATATTGATGATATTCACAGTGCCATTATGAATAATAATAAAATCAAATTTCAATATATGGACTGGACCATTTCCAAGGAGTTAAAACCAAGGAAAAATGGACAATGGTATGAAGTCAGCCCTTATGCTTTGATTTGGGCGGAGGAACGATATTATCTAGTAGGATATTCTTCCATGGAAAAGGAAATCAGACATTACAGGGTGGATAAAATCGGCAAAATAAGTATTTTAAAAGAGTTAAGAAAGGGAATGGATAATCCAGGAACTTTCGATGTGGCTGCTTATTCAAACAAAGTATTTGGAATGTATGGTGGTAAAACAGAAGTAGTCACAATTTCCTTTCCACAAAAACTCATAGGTGTTTTTCTCGACAGATTTGGTAAAGAGATTGATATAAGGCAGCGTGAAGAAGATATGTTATCGGTTCGCATTCATGTAGCATTAAGCGGACAATTTTATGGGTGGCTGGCTGGTCTTGGAAAAGAGGTAACAATTCTTGCACCTGAAATGGTAAAAGAGGACTATTGCAATTATTTAAAAGAAGTATTAGAAAATAATATGCGGAAATAATTTGGTACATATTTTTCCTTGAAAAGCAAATAATGGTCATATATACACAAAATGACCATTATTTTTTTGTCAATATTTTCCTAAGTAAACTAATTGACACGTTACAATTAGTTGCGTATACTTAACTTGTACCACAAAATATGGTGATTAAATAAAAAAACGCACACCACATCTAGTAGGCTGGTGTGCTTGATTATTGTTAGGAGGAAACAAAATGGCAAATCTGGAAAATACAAGTGTTACAGATGTTAATTATGGTGATGAATTTATGCCAACCAAGAAAATTATGGTTATTAAAAAGGACGGAAGCTTAGAAGCTTTTAATGTGCAGAAGGTTATTGATGCCGTTGGAAAAAGTGCATACCGTGCTTTGACAAAATTCAGTGACGAAGAAAAACGCCATATTTGCCAGTATGTTATAGAGAAAGTCAACAGTTTAGAAGAAGACAAGATTCCAATTCCAATTATGCATAACATTGTAGAAAGTGCTTTGGAGGATGTAAAACCAATCGTTGCAAAGAGCTATCGTGACTATCGTAACTATAAGCAGGATTTCGTTCGTATGATGGACGATGTTTACAAAAAGAGCCAGTCCATTATGTATGTTGGTGATAAGGAAAATGCCAATACAGACTCTGCCCTTGTATCTACAAAAAGAAGTTTGATTTTCAACCAGTTTAATAAAGAGTTATATCAGAAATTCTTTATGACAACAGAAGAAATCCAGGCTTGTAGAGATGGGTATATTTATGTGCACGATATGTCTGCAAGACGTGATACGATGAATTGTTGTTTGTTTGACGTAGCCAACGTATTATCAGGTGGTTTTGAAATGGGTAATATCTGGTATAATGAGCCAAAAACTTTGGATACAGCTTTTGATGTTATTGGCGATATTGTTTTATCAGCAGCAAGCCAGCAGTATGGCGGATTTACTGTACCAAGTGTAGATAATATTTTAGAGCCTTATGCAGAAAAATCTTATCAGAAATACATTGCAAAGTATGAAAGACTTGGCATTGACAAAGAGACAGCTCAGGCAGAAGCTTACAATGATGTTGTCAGAGAGTTTGAACAGGGATTTCAGGGTTGGGAATATAAATTTAATACCGTAGCAAGTAGTAGAGGAGATTATCCATTTATTACGGTAACTGCCGGAACAGGAACAGGCAGATTTGCAAAATTAGCAACTATTTCTATGTTAAATGTGCGTAGAAAAGGTCAGGGCAAAAAAGAATGTAAAAAACCGGTGCTTTTCCCGAAAATTGTCTTTTTATATGATGAAAACTTACATGGTCCAGGTAAACCATTGGAAGATGTATTTGAAGCAGGCGTAGAGTGTTCTGCAAAGACAATGTATCCAGACTGGTTGTCCTTAACCGGTAAAGGTTATATTGCAAGTATGTATAAACGTTATGGAAAAATTATTTCTCCTATGGGATGTAGAGCATTCTTATCACCTTGGTATGAAAGAGGTGGAATGCACCCAGCTGATGATAATGATACACCAATTTTCGTAGGTCGATTTAATATTGGTGCAGTTTCTTTGCATTTACCTATGATTTTGGCAAAATCAAGACAGGAAAGTAAGGATTTCTATGAAGTATTGGATTATTACTTAAACTTAATCAGACAGCTTCATATTAGAACTTATGCTTATCTTGGGGAGATGAGAGCCTCTACCAATCCACTGGCTTACTGTGAAGGCGGATTTTTAGGTGGTAATTTAAAATTGACAGACAAGATTAAACCTATTTTAAAATCAGCTACGGCAAGCTTTGGTATCACAGCTTTTAACGAATTACAGGAATTATATAATGGTAAATCGTTAGTGGAAGATGGTCAGTTTGCTTTGGAAGTTTTAGAGCATATCAACCAGAAAGTTAATGAATTTAAAGAAGAAGACGGCAATTTGTATGCAATTTATGGTACGCCTGCTGAAAACCTCTGTGGTCTTCAGGTAAAACAGTTCCGTGAAAAATACGGAATTATTGAAGGGGTATCTGATAGAGAATATGTAAGTAATTCTTTCCACTGTCATGTGGCAGAAGATATTACACCAATCGAGAAACAGGATTTAGAATATCGTTTCTGGGAAATGTGTAATGGCGGAAAAATTCAGTATGTAAAATATCCTATTGATTATAACTTAGGTGCTATTAAAACCTTAATTAGACGAGCTATGGAATTTGGTTTCTATGAAGGTGTTAATCTGTCCCTAGCTTATTGCGACGATTGCGGTCATCAGGAGCTTGAAATGGATGTATGTCCAAAATGCGGAAGTAGAAACCTCACTAAAATTGACCGTATGAACGGATATCTTTCTTACTCCAGAGTACATGGTGATACAAGATTAAATGACGCAAAAATGGCAGAAATTAAGGAAAGGAAGAGCATGTAATCATGAGATATCACAATATTACGAAGGACGATATGCTAAATGGAGATGGGCTGAGAGTTGTGCTTTGGGTTTCAGGCTGTTCCCATTGTTGTAAAGGCTGTCAGAATCCTATTACTTGGGACGTAAATAGTGGTTTACTATTTGATGATGCGGCAAAACAGGAAATTTTTGACCAGTTAGATAAACCATATATTTCAGGAATCACTTTTTCAGGTGGTGACCCACTACATTCAGCTAATCGAATGGACGTCAGAACCCTAATGGCTGAAATTAAAGAAAAGTACCCAAAGAAAACCATCTGGTTATATACAGGCGATGTATGGGAAAATGTAATGCATTACCCAATGATGCGTTATGTAGATGTATTAGTAGATGGTGAATTTATGATAGAAAAACGAGATGTAAAACTTATGTGGAAAGGAAGTTCTAATCAGAGAGTGATTGACGTGCAAAAATCTCTGCACCAGACAAATCCTTCTATACCGGTTTTATATTGTGGAGATTATAGCTAATAGAGGATGAAAATATGGCAGAACAAATTAAAATTCAATATAAAGACGATACAATCGAAAGATTAAAATACATTGATGGAAAATCCGACTGGATTGATTTAAGAGCTGCTGAAAAAATTGAATTAAAGCAGGGCGAATTTAAATTGATTCCATTAGGTGTTGCGATGCAGCTTCCAGAAGGGTATGAAGCTCATATTGTACCAAGAAGTTCTACATACAAAAACTTTGGTATTATTCAGACAAATCACACAGGAATTGTAGATGAAACTTATTGTGGACCAAATGACTGGTGGTATATGCCAGCTTATGCACTTCGCGATACTGTCATCGAGAAAAATGACCGAATTTGCCAGTTTAGAATTGAAAAGCATCAACCACAGGTTGTATTTGAAGAAGTACAAGCTTTAACAGGACAAGATAGAGGCGGAATTGGCAGCACAGGAAAAAATTAGGTATAATTTACTCCTTTTTTCACAGACTAATAAAAACTGTGAGAAAAGGAGTTTTTTATGCAAAAAAATTTTCAGGAAAATAAGGAATTATTAGATTTACGACTACACGTAAATATAAATTTTGATATGCTCACAAGAGAAATAACTGTTGGTGAACGACGAGCCTGTTATTATTGTATTGACGGCTTTATCAAAGATGAGATGATGGAGAAAATGCTTCAGTATTTTATCGGATTAAAAAAGGAAGATATACCGGAAAATGCAGACGAGATGTGTAAAGGCTATGTGCCACATGTGGAAGTAGAAACAGAGGAGGATTACGAAAAAATCATTACCAATGTTTTGTCCGGTCAGTTTGCCTTGTTAATAGATGGCTTCGATAAAGCGATTATGATTGATGCGAGAACATATCCTGCCAGAAGTGTTAGCGAACCGGAAAAAGATAAAACCTTGCGTGGTTCAAAAGATGGATTTGTAGAAACAATCGTTTTTAATACGGCTTTAATTCGAAGAAGGATTCGTTCTACGGACCTGCGTTTTGAAATGGTCAGTGCCGGAAAAAGCTCCAAAACGGATATTACACTTTGCTATATGGATAGTAGAGTTGATAAGAAGTTTTTGAAAGAGTTAAAGGGCAGAATAGGAAATTTGAAAGTTGATGCACTGACGATGAATCAAGAGAGTTTATCAGAGTGTCTTTATAAAGGGAAGTGGTTTAACCCGTTTCCGAAATTCAAATATACTGAAAGGCCGGATACAGCGGCAGCACAGATTTTAGAAGGAAATATTATTGTATTGGTGGATAATTCACCGTCGGCTATGATTTTGCCAACGACCATATTTGATATGGTGGAAGAAGCAGATGATTACTATTTTCCGCCGATTACCGGTACTTATTTGAGAATTGCCAGATTTATTATTTCGTTTATGACATTTTTTGTTTCACCGACTTTTTTAGTATGTATGATGTATCAGGAATATGTTCCGGATTGGCTCGCTTTCGTAATTGTAAAAGACCCGATAAATATTCCATTAATTTGGCAGTTTCTTATTTTGGAATTATCTATTGATGGCTTAAGACTGGCGGCAGTAAATACCCCCAATATGCTAAGTACTCCTTTAAGTGTTATTGCCGGTATAGTACTTGGAGAATTTGCTGTAAATAGTGGCTGGTTTAACTCGGAGGTTATGCTATATATGGCATTTGTAACGGTTGCAAGTTATACAACAGCCAGTTATGAACTTGGGTATGCGATGAAGTTTATGCGAATGATAACTCTGATTTTGACGGCGATTTTTGGCATTTGGGGTTATATCGCGGGAATTATTATTTTTATAGTCACTGTATTAAGTAATAAAACCATTTCTCATACCAGCTATTTGTATCCGCTATTTCCATTGGATTGGAAGGCATTATCCAGAATTATTTTTAGACATCGATTAAAAAATCCGTCAGAATAGGAGCTATCTTGTTGTATGAGCGGGTTGTTTCTTTACAGGGGGAATTGGATAATGTTATAATTTAGCTAAATATGTAAGAGAAGGACGACTAGGAATGAGTCAACAAAAGATAGCAAATAGAAATCTGAATTTTGATATATTGCGAATAATTGCTTGTGTATTTGTGGTAGTTTGCCACGTTTCCAGTGTGGAACTTAGTAAGGTGTCTATTTTTACGGAAAGTTATATTTCCAGTCATATTTTAAATGGCATAGGACATACCGGTTCGATTATTTTTCTTTTCTTAAGTGGAGCATTGTTACTTTCGGAAGACTATGAATTTCAGGCAAAAAAATTCTATCTCAATAACTTTTTAAAATTATTGGTGGCATATCAGGCGTGGGTGATTATCTACAATGTGATAGAGGTGGTTTGGAGGGGTAAGTTTGAATGGATTTACTGGAAAGATGTAATTATCAATTCGATTGCCGGAAAAGCCTGCTATCATTTTTGGTATTTGCCGGTATTACTTGGAATCTATTTGATTTTACCAATGCTTAGAAGCATTTGTAAGGATAAAAAGAGTGTAGCAGGTTATTTTGTTGGGTTATTTTTTGTAGTACAGATACTGTTTAAAACCATTTTATTATTTGATTTCCCATACAAATATTTAGTGGATTATTTACTAAATCGAATTCCTTACACACTGGTTAATCATTATGTTGGCTACTTTGTTCTAGGATACTTTTTAAATTGGCTGATAAAAGAAAAGAAGATAAAAAAGCAGGCTCTTTTTGGAGCATTGTTGTTTTTTGGCGGAATGGTTGTAGGGCTTTTGGGCGATATGTTTTTGTCAGTAAAAGCGGGAATTACAGTGGCTAGTTTTAATGATTTATTTACGTTATCTTCGTTCTTAAGTGGTGTGGGAATCTTTTTGTGGGGCAATGCAAGAAGTGTGACCCTAGGGCAAAAGGGACGAAGGGTAGTGGAAGAAATTTCCAAATTAACGTTTGGAATTTATGTAATTCACCCACTTTTTATGGAACAGATTTTACCACTATGGGACAAAATGGATGTTTTACCAAGATTCCTTCTTATAATAATTTTAGTAGTCATTACTTTTGTTGTATCAATGATAGCGGTATGGCTCTTATCGAAGATACCGATTGTCAATGAGTGGTTATTATTTTGTGGGAAGAAACAGAGGAAAATAGAGAAAAAAGAAGCCTAGGCAATACTTAGGCTTCTTTTCATTTTTTAGAACCTTTGTGTCAAATGTTCTAAAACTATATATAAACAAATCATGATTTGCAATCAGGACAATTTGTATCAAAAGCAGGGTTGCAAATATAGTAGTTTTTCGGATTCATCGTATCCTGAATGAGTCTTAAAGCTTCACCAAAACGCTGGAAATGGACAATTTCTCTGGCACGTAAAAAGCGGATAGGTCCTGCGATTTCTTCATCTTTTACGAGACGCAAGATGTTATCGTAGGTGGTGCGGGCTTTTTGCTCTGGTACGACCTCGTAAAGACAACATTGTAGGAAATACTTGAAAACACGCTATTTTACGTTGGACAAGTTATTTCCTGCGGCGACCGCAAAAGAACAGATAATTAAATAATGAAGATAAAACAAACTATCCTACATAGTTCCAATGTTTTCGATTACTAAGACGTTCAGAAATGAGCGTCTATTTTTAACCTAATCGAAAGGAGAATCAACTATTATGAAAAAGATAATGAAGCGATTGACCGCAAGCCTTTTGGCATTTGCGGTATTGATACCCACGATATTAAGTGGAACACCTGTACACGCTGCCTCGACTAATGCAAAAGCTATCTTCACAGGTCATACCACCGAGGAAGTTTTGGCTGCTGCTGAATCTGGTCTGGGTGTTCCTTATGTATATGGTGGCAGCACAACAAGTGGATGGGACTGCTCTGGTTATGTTACATGGGTAGGAAGAAAATTAGGTGTGGACATGGGACGTACTACATCTAATATCGCCAGCTATTGTGGCTCCGCAGGAGCAACCGTTACCAGCGGAAGTAGCGATTCACAGTTCAACAGCGATTTCAACGCTGGCATTATCAAGCCTGGTGATGTTCTGATTTTCTTTAACAGTTCTGGTGAAACTGTCCATGCTGCTATCGTCGGTAAGAACCAGACCATCTACCATGCTTGGTATGAGGGTGTCGGTACTATCAATAACCGATTTGATAAAGTCTGGGATGTAAATGGCGGTCATGGAAAAGTATATGCTACTTACAAAATTTACCGAGGTGTCGAGGATAAAGGAAAAGCGACTATCAAAAAAACATCAGCGAACACTTCTGTCACAAAAGATAACGACTGTTATTCTCTGGCAGGTGCGACCTACGGTATCTATTCCGATAAGGCTTGCAACAATCGTGTCGCTTCCCTTACTACCGATAAGAACGGAAACACTGACACAGTAGAAATCAAAGCAGGTACTTATTATGTAAAAGAAACCGAAGCTCCGAAAGGATTCAAGCTGGATTCGACGGTTCATACCTTAACGGTAAAAGCTGGTGAAACCGCTACTCTGAAAGTATCAGATACACCAAAAGCAGCTACCACTTTGATAGAGCTTTCTAAAATTGATATGGAAACATCCGACAGCACTCCACAGGGTAAGGCTTCCTTAGAGGGTGCTGTTTTTGTATGGAAATACTATGACGGATATTATACAAAAGATACTCTGCCATCAAAGCCAACCCGTACATGGGTGACACAGACCAAAGCGGAAACAGGTAGCGACAATGAGATTCACTACATGACAGGTCTTTCTGATTCCTACAAAGTATCTGGTGACAGTTTTTACAGTCAGAACGGTTCAACCTGTCTGCCGCTTGGAACAATCACCGTAGAGGAACAGACCGCTCCAACAGGTTACTTATTAGAGGGTGCTTACATGCAGACGAAAGACAGTTCTGAACAGATCACTGGTCTGTATGTAGCACAGATTACTGAGGACGGGGAGCTTGCGGTGTTAAGTGGCAGCAATCAGTATTCCGTATCAGATAAGGTTATCCGTGGCGGTGTCAAAATCCAGAAACGTGACCTTGAAACAAAAGACGCAAAAGCACAAGGCGGTGCAACCTTAAAAGATACTGCATTTACGATTACTTCCCTTAACGAAAATCCAGTTTTAGTGAATGGAAAGTTGTACAACAAGAATGAGGTGGTAATGACAATTTATGCAGGCATTGACGGTATCGCTACCACTGACACGGACACATTACCTTATGGAAAATTCCGTATTGATGAAAGCGAAGCACCAGAGGGATATTTGATGGTCGGTGCGACTTCCCATGTATTTGAAATCACAGAGAATGGAAAAATTGTGGATTTGACCGACGAAGAACATTCTGTCTACAACCAGATTAAACGTGGTGATATTGAGGGTGTTAAAATCGGTGCTGGTACTCACAAACGATTAGCAAATGTACCATTCAAAATCACCAGCAAAACAACAGGTGAAAGTCACATTATCGTAACTGACAATAACGGTCAGTTCTCCACTTCTGCTGACTGGGTATCTCATAAGCAGAATACAAACGCTGGAACTTCCAGTGAGGACGGTATCTGGTTCGGAACATCAGAACCAGACAACAGCAAAGGTGCATTACTCTATGACACTTACGAAATTGAAGAATTACGCTGCAATTCCAACAAGGGATTGAAACTGATTCCAGCTTTTGAAGTCATTGTATCGAAAAATAATACGGTCATTGATTTGGGTACATTGGTAGATGAATATGAGGAAGAAATCACCATACATACCACAGCTACGGATAAAGTCACAGGTGAAAAGTCAATCGTGGCTGGCAAAGAGGTAACTATCGTTGACACGGTCACTCTGGATGGTCTTGTAAAAGGTACGAAGTACACACTGAAAGGCTGGGAAATGGTGAAGTCCGAAAATGCAGAACTTCTTGTTGATGGTGAGCGTGTGGAAAATGAACTTGCTTTCACAGCCACCGACAGTAAGATGGCGGTTCAAATCGAGTTTACATTCAATGCCAGTGAACTTGCAGGAAAAGACCTTGTTACTTTTGAAGAACTGTACGACGTGACAAATCCAGATGAGCATATCAAGGTGGCTGAACATAAAGACATTGAGGACGACGGGCAGACTGTAACCATTACAGAACGTGTGATTACCATGCACACAACCGCTACGGATAAAGCAACAGGTAAAAAGACTATCGAAGCTGCTGATAAGGTGACTATCGTTGATACGGTCACTTTAGATGGTCTGGAAATTGGTACAAAGTATCTGCTGAAAGGCTGGGAAATGGTGAAATCAGAAAATGCAGAACTTCTTGTAAACGGAAAACGTGTAGAAAATGAACTTGCTTTTACTGCAACCGATTCCAAAATGGAAGTTCAGATTGCATTTACATTCAACGCCAGCGAGCTTGCAGGAAAATCACTTGTTACCTTTGAGGAATTGTACGACGTGACAAATCCAGATGAACCTATCAAGGTAGCTGAACATAAGGACATCAAAGACGAGGGTCAGACGGTGACTGTCAAAGAAACACCAGATGAACCTAGTACACCAACAAAGACAAGTGATTCACCAAAGACAGGTGACAACACACCATTTGTCGCACTGTTCGCACTGATGGGCGTTTCCGCTGCTGGTCTTATCTTTGCAGCTTATAAAAGATTCCGCAAATTCAAAGCGGACTAATCTATGAAGTATCAGCATAGTAAATCAGTTGTCCGTCCACCACCCGATGAAAAAGGGCAGACTGTGGCTGACAGCTCAACTAAATTCTGCTTGACTGCTAATTATCTTTCTGAATGGGGATTGTCAAGGGTGCGAAGCATAACACAACGCCCTTGATAATTCACAGGTAGAAAGATACCATCCAGCCAGCAGAATGACACTCGATAAAACAACGAAAAATCAAGAAAGAAATGAGGTAAATACATATATGGAATTAAAACACGTTATCCCGAACATGGAAAAGACGTTCGGAAATTTGGAATTTGCAGGTGAGAATAAGGTGGAACAGCGTCGGATCAACGGACGCATGGCGGTAGTTTCCCGTAGCTTCAACCTTTATTCGGATGTACAGCGAGCAGATGATATTGTTGTGGTACTTCCTGCTTCTGCTGGTGAAAAGAATTTTGAAGTTGAGGAAAGAATCAAACTTATCAATCCGAAGATTACTGCCGAGGGTTACAAAATCGGCAATCGTGGATTTACAAACTATATCCTGTCCGCTGACGACATGGTGAAAGCATAAGGAGGTAAAAAGATTATGAGATTAGCAAATGGTATTATCATTGATAAGGAAAAGACTTTTGGAGTATTAAAGTTTTCAGCACTCCGTCGTGAGGTTCATGTGCAGAATGAGGACGGTACGGTTTCGGAAGAAATCAAGGAACGTACCTATGATTTGAAGTCCAGAGGACAGGGACGCATGATACAGGTAAGCATTCCTGCTTCTGTTCCGTTAAAGGAATTTGACTATAACGCAGAGGTGGAAATCATCAATCCTGTAGCTGACACGGTGGCGACTGCCACATTCAATGGTGCGGATGTAGACTGGTATATCAAAGCTGATGATATTGTTCTGAAGAATAAAAATAACAATCAAAACAATCTGTCACAGAATAAGAAATAAGGATATTCTATTTTAATTGCAAGAGGTATTGAATAGCTGTATAATATTTTTACTAATTAGATGAGGAGGTGAAACTATGTTTAGAATAAATCACAGTGACGCAATAGAATTAGAACATCAGGTTCGTAGATTGTTTAAATGCGACCGTTGCGGAGTTTCTGGCTTAGCAGACGCTGATAACTTTGAGTCTAATCCTTTAGATGCAGCGATTATGGTTGTGTCATATATTCATGCAAAAGGCTTACAGGCTACTGAAACTCAGTATGATGAATTTTTGTGTAAATATGAAACAATCTTTAAATATCCAGATGAGAATGATGCGACACATGAAGTCAAGAATTATATTAATGACTTATCAGATATTATTGAAAGCTATTTATAATATTTCTTGCGAAGAAGTGCAATTAGAAAACGGAATATAAAAGTGGTTAGTCAATATGATTAACCGCTTTTTTTGTACCTAGATAGGTGGAATTATGAAATTATCAAAAATAAAAGGAAAACGAATTAGAGCCAGTGACAAATCGCTGGTCTTTACTTTCGCTGCCAGTTCGCTGCTCTTATTGTTTGTTTGTGTTCTGGTATTGCTGAACTTAAAGACAATCCTATCAACTGACTGGAAATCTGTCACACTCTTTCAAAATGGCAGCATACATTTTACGGTCACACCATACTTGATGTTCACTGTCATGATTGCTGCTCTGGTATGTGTGATTGCTGCATTTTTATATCAACGATTCCAGTATGACAAGGTGAAAAAGCTCTATCACCGCCAAAAGCTGGCAAAGATGATTCTTGAAAATGGCTGGTACGAAGCAGAATCTACACAGGCTGGGGGCTTTTTCAAGGATTTACCATCAAGTAAGGCAAAAGAGAAAATCACTTATTTTCCAAAGATATATTATCATATGGAAAATGGTCTGCTCTATATTCAGACAGAAATCACTCTGGGGAAATATCAAGACCAGCTCCTACATTTGGAAAAGAAACTGGAAACAGGCTTGTACTGTGAACTGGTGTCAAAAGAGCTGCATGATTCCTATGTGGAATATGTGTTGCTTTATGACACTATCGCAAACCGTATCACCATTGCCGAGGTGCAGGCAAAAGATGGAAAACTCCGTCTGATGAAAAATGTCTGGTGGGAATATGACAAGCTCCCACATATGCTGATTGCTGGTGGTACTGGTGGCGGTAAGACTTATTTTATCTTCACTATCATTGAAGCTCTGCTACGCTGCAATGCGGTCATGTATGTGTTAGACCCGAAAAACGCTGACCTTGCCGACTTGGCGGTTGTCATGCCAGAGGTCTACTATAAAAAGGAAGATATTACTGCCTGTATTGACCGCTTTTATGATGGCATGATGGAACGAAGCGAAGCCATGAAACGGATGGCGAATTATAAGACAGGTGAAAACTATGCCTATCTTGGTCTTGCTCCGCATTTTCTCATTTTTGATGAATACGTGGCATTTATGGAAATGCTGACGACAAAGGAAAATGCTACTGTCCTCAACAAATTAAAACAGATAGTCATGCTGGGACGACAGGCAGGATATTTTCTGATTCTTGCCTGTCAGCGACCAGACGCAAAATATCTGGGTGACGGTATTCGTGACCAGTTCAATTTTCGTGTTGCACTTGGGCGTATGTCGGAACTTGGGTATTCCATGATGTTCGGTGAAGTAGACAAGGACTTTTTTCTGAAACAGATCAAAGGACGTGGCTACGTTGATACAGGAACAAGTGTCATATCTGAGTTTTACACGCCCCTTGTACCAAAAGGGCATGACTTTCTGAAAGAGATAGGGAAACTTTCACAAAACAGGCAGGACGGACAGGCGGCGTGCAAAGCGGAAGCCGCAGGTACGGACTAGCCTGTGTTGGGGTGGCGAAAGCCACTCCAACCAGTAGCCCCCAGTATCTAACAGGGGGGCACAAATACAACTGAAAACGCTATTGGAATTTTTAAAATTCCTTGTAATATGAGCGTTTCTGATACATTTTGTGGGTGTGACAAATTCAAAAATCCTGTCACACCTTTTTACACTAGGAGGGATTTAGCTGAATGAAAACGACTGGATAAAGGAACTTAGGGAAAAGCGTATCGCCTACGGTCTTTCACAAAATAAGCTGGCGGTTGAAGCTGGTATAAGTAGAGAACATTTAAACCGTCTGGAATCTGGCAAAGTGGCGCTGACAGAGGAGATAAAAATGCAGTTACTTGTCGCATTGGAAAGATACAATCCAGAAGCACAGCTTACCATGTTGTTTGACTATGTTCGCATACGTTTTCCAACAACGGATGTAAAGCACGTCGTTGAAGATATTTTGAAGTTGAAACTGGATTTTATGATACATGAAGATTTCGGTTTCTACTCATACACAGAGCATTACTACATGGGTGATATATTCGTACTGATTTCTCCCGAAGAAGAAAAAGGCACGCTGTTGGAACTGAAAGGACAAGGCTGTCGGCAGTTTGAATGTTTTCTGCTGGCACAGCATAGGAGCTGGTATGACTTTTTCATGGACGCTCTTGTTGAGGGCGGTGTATTTAAACGATTGGATTTAGCCATCAATGATATGGTCGGTATGCTGGATATTCCAGAGCTGACGATGAAATGCAGGAATGAGGAATGTATTTCTGTATTCCGCAGCTTCAAGTCGTACCATTCTGGGGAGCTGGTACAAAGCAGAGAAGCAAATAAAATTTTTATGGGAAATACACTCTATATCGGTTCTCTGAAATCGGAAGTTTATTTCTGTATCTATGAGAAAGACTACGAGCAATACGCCAAATATGATATTCCTGTTGATGAAACACCTATCAAGAATCGCTTTGAAATCCGATTGAAAAATGAACGTGCATATCATGCGGTGCGTGACCTGCTGACCTATTATGACGCAGAACGTACCGCATTTTCTATTATCAACCGCTATATCCGTTTCGTAGACAAAGACGAAAGCAAACGGCGTAGCGAGTGGAAAACTAATGACCGCTGGGCGTGGTTCATTGGCTCTGATCGTGGGCGTTTGAAATTAACGACCAAACCAGAGCCATATTCATTCCAGCGTACTTTAAACTGGCTGTCAAGGCAGGTTGCTCCGACCTTGAAAGTCGCTCAAAAGTTAGATGAGCTGCATAATACGACCGTCATTCCAGATATGGTGAATAATGCAAAGCTCACTGACCGATTGGGAAAGGTGTTGAAACAACAATCCGTTTCCGTAGAAGAAATGACAGTCCAGAATGATTGATAAGGAGGTTTTAATGAAACACATATTATTTGATTTATTTCTGGTATCGCTTGGTGCTGGTATCGGAGTGACTACCATGTGTTTTTTACAGGCTGGAAGCAGCTTTGACAGAAGCATGGAAGAAATGGAAAGGAGAAAAAAAGAATGAATTTCGGACAGAACTTATACACTTGGTTTTTAAGTAATGCACAGTCACTTGTACTTATGGCAATCGTAGTTATTGGGGTATACCTCGGATTTAAACGTGAGTTTTCCAAACTTATCGGATTCTTAGTGGTTGCCCTAATCGCTGTCGGCTTGGTATTCAATGCTGCTGGCGTAAAAGATGTGCTGTTGCAGTTGTTCAATAACATTATTGGAGTGTAATGTTCTAAGAACTCTAAAAAAGGTATCCCCTTGGCTAATTGAATTATAAAAAATGGCGTGATAAAATAAGGATGAGGTTGAATAACAAATTTAGAACAATAAAAAGGAGTAATCATACATGCAAATAAAAGATTATGTTACAATAGCAATTTCAAGCATTGCTCTGATTTTTTCCTTTGTTAGTTTAATTTTTACTATTTTAAATTACAAAAGAAATGCAACAAAATTAAGGGTGGAACAATTACATTTCTCGCCAAATCCATGTAGAACAACCATCACTCCAAACAAATTATTTTTAGATAGAAAGCAAAGTACAGATTTGTGGGCGGTTGTCCCAATGCTTCATTTAATTATATATTTAAAAATTGACAATCTGAGCCACACTGGTATTACACTAAGTAATTTTATAATAAACGATAGATTCTTGGTTTCAAAAATGAATATTACAGAGCTGAAAGAAGAATTATCATTAAGTTTTTTTGCCAGTCAAAAATGTCACGACAAAGAATTAAATGAATATGGGCATTCAATACCAATGTCTGCAATGACACTTGAGCCCGAGGACTACACTTTAATAAACATTGGTGATAGAATCGAATCTAAGTCTAGTATAGAGGGGATAATAGTTATTTCTGGGAATTGGAATTTATATGACATTATTACAGATGGAATCAATAAATTTACGATTGTAACACCAGATAAAAAGTTTGATAAATATATAGAAATTGATAAAACAATAATTCCTCATTTTCCTAAAGAGTAGTGAGTGAAAATCTTAAATTATATTAGCAGTAAATCCATAGGGTTTGCTGCTTTTTCTATTGAAAGGAGAACTTTTGAAACAGGATATTTTTGAAGATATGGCATATTGGGTCGGCTGTGAGTATATCTCTGACCTGCCTTACCGCAAGCGTAAGGTCTGGGAAGTGATCAAACGACAGTCACCACTTGCCTATCCTATGGAACAGTTAGAAAAATTTTCTCATTATGTATTCGGCGTAGATTATGCTGTTATAATGGGAATACTAGAACAGACGAAAGGAAGTGATATACCTTGTATGAAATGAGAATCTACCTGTTAAACAATACAAAGCCATACAGTGAGGATGAAGATGGCTATTCTGGCGAATGGTTCAACTGCCCTGTGGATTTTGAAGAAGTCAAGGAAAAGCTGGGCGTGGAACATGAGGAACAGATAGTCATTGCTGATTATGAGCTTCCGTTTCCTGTTCAATCCGATACTTCCATCTGGGAAGTCAATCGTAACTGCCGTATGGTGTTAGAGATTGAGGGAACACCTGTCGGTAACGAAATGAAAGCCATACAGGAAAAATGGTTCACAATTTTTGAAGATTTTATCGACCATAAGGACGAGATTCGCCATTATGATGTGCAGGACGCACCATCTCTCGCACAATTACTGATTAAAGAAGAATCCGTTTTCGGTGAGCTTCCTGCTGACCTGTTAAAGCATATTGATTACGCTTCCTATGGACGTGAACTGGAAGCAAGCGATAAGTATTTATTCACGCAAAGCGGTGTGTTCCGCTACCAGTAAAGGGGTGATGTACTATCGAGGAAATGCGAGTTTACGTTGCCAATCTCGGAAAATATAACGAGGGTGAGCTGGTAGGTGCATGGTTCACACCGCCCATTGATTATGACGAAATGGCAGAACGTATCGGCTTGAACGAATATTATGAGGAATACGCCATCCATGATTACGAATTGCCCTTTGAGATTGACGAATATACGTCCATTGAGGAAGTCAACCGCCTGTGTGAAATGGTGGAGGAATTACCAGAGGATATACAGGACGAATTATCAGAGCTGCTTGGCTATTACAGCAGCTTGGAGGATTTATGCGAACACGCAGACGATATTATCCACTATCCCGATTGTGACAGTATGACGGACGTTGCCTATTACTTCATAGATGAATTACAAAGTCTTGGGGAAATCCCCGACAGGATAAGGAGCTACATAGACTATGAAGCATACGGGCGTGACCTGGATATGGAGGGTCGTTTCATTGTCACCAATCATGGCGTGTTCGAGTGTCCATAACAACTGAATAATGTAACATTCACCAGTGAAATGACACTGGTATTTTTTATGCAGCGGCTTGTGTAATACAGGTCGCTGTTTCTATTTTACAAAGAAAGGAGCTGTGAAAGAACTTGAAGAAAATAAGAAGCTATACCAGCATTTGGAGCGTGGAAAAAGTCATTTATGCCATCAATGATTTTCAGCTCCCGTTCCCTGTCACGTTCAGTCAGATGGCGTGGTTCACCGTATCGCTACTGGTGGTTATCCTCTTTGGAGAGCTGCCGCCATTCAGTCTGATTGAGGGTGCATTTTTAAAATATATCGGAATCCCTGTCGCTTTTACATGGTTCGTGTCGCAAAAGACTTTTGACGGAAAGAAACCTTTCGGATTCTTGAAATCCTGCGTTTCATTCTTCCTGCGACCGAAAGTGACCTATGCTGGAAAGGCGGTCAGATTCAGAAACCAGACATTTGATGAAAGGATTACCGCAGTAAGGAGTGTGATGTATGTTCCCGATTAAATATATTGAAAACAATCTGGTATTCAACCATGACGGTGAATGTTTCGCCTACTATGAGCTGATACCCTACAATTATTCGTTCCTATCACCAGAAGAAAAATATCTGGTGCATGACAACTTCCGTCAGCTTATCGCCCAGAACCGTGACGGAAAAATCCATGCCTTACAGATTAGTACAGAATCCAGCCTGCGTGCCATACAGGAACGTTCCAAAAAAGAAATCACAGGTGGACTTCGTGAGATAGCCTGTGCAAAGGTGGATGAACAGACGGAAGCTCTGGTTTCCATGATTGGCGAGAATCAAGTGGACTATCGTTTCTTTCTGGGGTTCAAGTTGCTAGTAAATGAGGAAGAAATCAATCTGAAGAACATGAGAAAAACAGCGGCTATGAGCTTTGCCGATTTTATCTATGAAGTGAATCACAAGCTGATGGGCGACTTTGTTTCCATGAGTAATGATGAAATCAACCGCTTCCTAAAGATGGAAAAACTCTTGGAGAGTAAGATTTCCAGACGTTTCAAAGTCCGCAGACTGGATAAGAACGACTTCGGGTATCTCATTGAACACGTCTACGGTAAGACAGGTGTTGCCTATGAAGATTATTCCTATGAGCTGCCAGTCAAGAAGTTAAAGCGTGAAACGCTGGTGAAGCGTTATGACCTTATCCGTCCGACACGCTGTCAGATAATCGAAAACCAGCGATACCTAAAGATTGTCAGTGAAGATCAGGTGACGTATGCCTCCTACTTCACGATTAACAATATCGTAGGAGAGCTGGATTTCCCATCTTCGGAAATCTTTTATTATCAGCAACAGCAGTTCACATTTCCTGTGTCCACTTCTATGAACGTGGAAATCGTCACCAACAAAAAAGCTCTGACGACCGTAAGAAATAAAAAGAAAGAGTTGAAAGATTTAGATAACCATGCGTGGGAATCCAATAATGAAACAGGAAACAATGTGATGGAAGCTCTGGATTCGGTGAATGAGCTTGAAACCAATCTCGACCAGTCCAAAGAATCCATGTATAAATTATCCTACGTTGTCCGTGTGGCTGCGGACAGCCTGGACGAACTGAAACGCCGCTGTGATGAGGTCAAGGATTTTTACGACGACCTCAACGTAAAACTGGTACGCCCATTCGGGGATATGCTGGGTTTGCATGGTGAATTTATCCCAGCAAGCAAGCGTTACATCAACGATTATATCCAGTATGTTACCAGTGATTTCTTGGCTGGTCTTGGATTTGGGGCGACACAGCAGCTTGGGGAAAGTGATGGAATCTATATCGGTTATAACCTCGATACAGGGAAAAATGTGTATCTGAAACCGAGCCTTGCAGCACAGGGCGTAAAGGGTTCTGTTACAAATGCTCTTGCGGCGGCTTTTATTGGCTCTCTTGGTGGTGGTAAGTCATTCTGTAACAACCTTATCATCTATTATGCGGTGCTGTTCGGAGGAAAGGCAGTCATTGTTGACCCGAAATCGGAACGTGGCAACTGGCAGGAAACCTTACCCGATATTGCACATGAAATCAAAATCGTAAACCTTACCAGTGAGGAACAGAATCAAGGGCTGCTTGACCCATATGTGATTATGCAGCGTACCAAAGACGCGGAAAGTCTGGCAATAGATATACTCACATTCCTTACGGGTATCTCTTCCCGTGACGGTGAGAAGTTTCCTGTGCTGCGTCGTGCTGTCCGCACTGTGACACAGAGTGAACAACGAGGTCTGCTCCGAGTGATTGAGGAATTAAGGAAAGATGGTTCGCCCGTTGCGGAGAATATCGCAGAACATATCGAAAGCATGACGGACTATGACTTTGCACACCTGCTCTTTTCTAACGGTGATGTAGAACAGTCCATCAGCTTAGACAGACAGCTCAACATCATACAGGTAGCTGACCTTGTACTTCCAGATAAGGAAACTAAGTTTGAGGAATACACCACAATGGAGCTTTTATCTGTGGCAATGCTTATCGTAATCAGTACCTTTGCCTTAGACTTCATCCATGCGGACAGGAGCATTTTTACGATGGTGGACTTGGACGAAGCGTGGACGTTCTTACAGGTGGCACAGGGAAAAGCACTCTCTAACAAGCTGATTCGTGCAGGTCGTTCCATGAACGCTGCTGTCTATTTCGTGACACAGAACTCTGGGGATGTGGACGACGAAAAGATGAAGAACAATATCGGTCTGAAATTTGCCTTTCGTAGTACCGACATAAAAGAAATCAAGAATACCCTTGAATTTTTCGGTGTGGACAAAGAGGACGAAAACAACCAGAAACGACTTCGGGATTTAGAGAACGGACAATGCCTGTTTCAAGATTTATATGGTCGTGTTGGCGTTATCCAGATTCACCCTGTCTTTGCTGACCTGTTCCATGCCTTTGATACCAGACCGCCTGTACAGTTGGAAGAATCGAGGTGAAGCCTATGACTAAGAAAAAGGCAGCCTGTTATCTGCTTATCACATTTTCTGTTATTCTGGGAGTTTTGGTATTTCTATCTATTACAGGAACGGTAGCTCATGCGGCTGGTCTGGTAGATAATACCGTCAGTGACGCTAACCTGTATTCCAAATATCCACTGGAAAACTACCAGTTGGATTTCTATGTGGATTCAAGCTGGGACTGGCTGCCGTGGAACTGGCTGGACGGTATCGGGAAAAGTATTCAGTACGGATTGTATGCGGTCACAAATTTTATCTGGACAGTGAGCCTTTATATCTCCAATGCGACAGGCTATGTGGTGCAGGAAGCCTACAAACTGGATTTTATTTCTGATACTGCAACTTCTATCGGGAAGAACATCCAGACATTGGCTGGTGTGACGCAAAGCGGCTTTTCCAGTGAGGGATTCTATGTGGGATTTCTGCTTATCCTCATTCTGGTAATGGGTATTTATGTAGCTTACACAGGACTAATCAAAAGAGAAACCACAAAGGCGGTTCATGCAGTCATTAACTTTCTGGTGGTGTTCCTGTTGTCCGCTTCCTTTATCGCCTATGCCCCGAACTATATCACGAAAATCAATGACTTTTCCGCAGATGTAAGCAATGCTGCCCTGTCCCTTGGTACAAAGATAGTGCTGCCAGAATCCGACAGCAAAGGAAAAGACAGCGTGGATTTGATAAGGGACAGCTTATTCTCTATACAAGTGCAGCAACCGTGGCTGCTATTGCAGTATGACGAATCGGATATGGACACGCTGGGAGCTGACCGTGTGGAAAGTCTGTTATCTGCCAGTCCAGATACGGACGACAGGCAGGACGTTGTTATCTCCGAGATTGAGGATAACGACAATACGAACCTGACCGTCACAAAGACCATGAGCCGCTTGGGAACAGTGGTATTCCTGTTCATCTTCAATATTGGGATTTCCATTTTCGTATTCCTGCTTACGGGGATGATGATATTTTCGCAGGTGCTATTTATCATCTATGCCATGTTCCTGCCTATCAGCTTTGTCCTTTCCATGATACCGACCTATGAGGGCATGGCGAAAAAGGCATTGATGAAGCTGTTCAACACCATAATGATTCGGGCAGGAATCACGCTGATTATCACGATTGCATTTAGTATCTCTTCGATGTTCTACAACATTTCCGAGGGATACCCGTTCTTCATGGTGGCATTTTTACAGATAGTCACCTTTGCAGGAATCTATTTCAAACTGGGTGATTTGATGGCAATGTTCAGCTTACAGTCCAGTGATACCCAGCAGATGAGCCGACAAATCATGCGACGACCGTATATGTTCCTGCACCGAGGAACAAGACGCTTGGAGCGAAAAATCGGAAGGACACTTGCGGCTGGTGCTGCTGGCGGTGTAGTCGGTGCTGCGACTGTTGCCAGTAACAGAAAAACAGATACAACAAAAACAGGCAGTCGTTCCAGACCGACCTATGATAGTTCTTCCAGTTTTGGACAACGGGCAGGTGCAAAAGTCGGTGCGGCTCTTGATACCGCTGACCGTATCAAAGATAAAGCACATCTGGTAAAACAACAGGTGAAAGATATGCCGACACAGGCAGAGTACGCCTTACATAACGGGGTACATCAGATACAGGAAAATGTATCTGACTTCAAGCGAGGGATTGTAACGGAAAAATCCACCCGAAAACAGGGACGTGCTGAAAGGGAGAACCAGCACCGACAGACCATTGCTGAGAAACGTATGGAACTGGACAAAGCGAAACAATCCGCTGGATCAGTGACAAAAGGAACTGCTCCAGTGCATGAGCGACCAATGACAACGCCTGTACCTGCGAAAGCAGCTCCACAGACGGCAGCTTCTAACACACAATCTGTCGTGAACCATCCATCTGTTTCTACTGTAAAAGAACAGGTTCGACCTGCTAAGGAATCACCTGTACAAAAGACAGAGCAGGTCAAGATACAAAACGTCAGACAAAATGCTGCTCCTGTTTTCAATGTAACCCAGCAGGCTGCCCAACACCAGAAACAGACCACGCAGAACCGCCAAAGAAAGACTGTGAAAAAATTCACCCTTAAGAAAGGAAAACAGAAATGAAGCTAAGACACCTTGCGGTATTCGGTGGGATTTTGGTAGCGATTATCAGTCTGCTTCTGTTCCTTTTCATTGTGACTTCAGATGATGAAGAAAACAGCACTTCCCGTATTGACTATTCGGGTCTGAACCTGTCAGCGGAAGTGCTGCAATATCAGCCAACAGTCGAAAAATACGCAAAGGAATACGGGATTTCTGACTATGTGAACTATCTGCTTGCTATCATGCAGGTGGAATCTGGCGGTACTGCGGTGGATGTTATGCAGTCCAGCGAATCTTTAGGACTACCGCCTAATTCCCTTTCCACAGAAGAATCCATTAAGCAGGGATGTAAATATTTTGCGTCCCTGCTTTCTTCCTGTAAAGAAAAAGGCTGTGACATCAACACCGTGGTACAAGCCTATAACTATGGCGGTGGGTTCGTGGATTACGTTGCAAGTCACGGAAAGAAATACACCTTTGAACTGGCGGTCAGCTTTGCAAAGGAAAAATCTGGCGGTGTAAAAATCACCTATAAAAATGAGATTTCCATTAAGGAAAATAGCGGCTGGCGTTACAAGTACGGAAATATGTTCTATGTGAAGCTGGTGGCTCAATATCTGGCAGTCGCCCACTTTGATGACGCTACGGTACAGACAATCTTTAACGAAGCTCTGAAATATCAAGGCTGGAAGTATGTGTATGGCGGCAGCAATCCCAACACGTCCTTTGACTGTTCGGGTCTGGTGCAATGGTGCTATGGAAAGGCTGGTATCAGTCTGCCACGAACCGCACAGGCACAATATGACGCTACCCAGCACATACCACTGTCACAGGCAAAGGCTGGTGACTTGATATTCTTCCATTCAACCTATAACGCTGGGTCGTATGTAACCCACGTCGGGATATATGCTGGAAATAATAGAATGTATCATGCTGGCGACCCTATCGGATATGCAGATTTAACAAGCTCATACTGGCAGCAACATTTGATATGTGCTGGACGAGTGAAAACCAACTAAGAAAGGAATGATGCTATGCTATTTAAGAAAAAAGAGAAAGAATCGAAACCGAAGAAAGAAAGACACGTGCCTGTGATGAAAGTCGGCACGCATAAGAAAACCGTGATTGCCCTGTGGCTGCTTCTCATTGTAAGTGTCAGTTTTGGTGTGTATAAGAATTTCACTGCCATTGATATGCACACCGTACACGAAAAGGAAGTCATTGAACAGAGAATCGTTGACACCAACAAGATAGAGAATTTTGTCAAGGCATTTGCAAAGTCTTATTATTCATGGAGCAATTCACAGGAAGCCATTGACGCAAGGACAAATAAAATCAAACAGTATCTTACCAATGAATTGCAGGATTTGAATGTAGATACAGTGCGTGCGGATATACCGACCAGCTCCACTGCTACAGATGTGAAGATTTGGGATATTGGACAGAACAATGAGAACGACTTTACCGTTACCTACTCCGTAGATCAAACGGTAACAGAGGGCGAGAAGTCCACACAATATACTTCCGCTTATTCTGTTGTAGTTCATGTGGATGATAACGGGGATATGGTGATTACAAAGAATCCGACTATCAGCAGCATACCTACAAAATCCAGCTATGAACCGACCATGAAGCAGTCTGACGGAACGGTGGACGCTGCCACAGTATCAGAAGTAACAGAGTTCTTGGAAACATTTTTCAAGCTCTATCCGACAGCAACCGAAAAGGAATTGGCTTATTATGTATCTGGAAATGTGCTTGAACCAGTGAATAGGGAATACACTTTTTCAGAACTGGTGAATCCTGTTTTCAGTAAAGTTGGAGAACAGGTCAAGGTATCAGTAGCGGTGAAATATCTCGACCAAAGAACGAAAGCAACACAGATTTCTCAGTTTGATTTGGTTCTAGAAAAAGATAGTAACTGGAAGATTGTAGGATAAAAGAAACAGGCTTGCTTCACACGTTAGTGGAATCTGCAAGCCTGTACTATATGTCGCATTTAGAACATAATATTGTACTTTTGCTATTGTATGCTAAAATGGAAGTGTTTTAATACTACTTAATTGATGAATAGCGAGGTGTTAAATATGATATTAGAACACTCTTCAAGATGTATTTTGATATTGGAAGATGATGATGATTTAGCCGAAGGAATTACATTATCTCTTCAAAGTGATGAGCTGGATTTTACAATTTGCAAAACGATATCAGAAGCAAAATGTGTACTTAACAAGCAGTCATTTGATTTATTTATATTGGATATAAACCTCCCAGATGGTAGCGGTCTGGATTTTTGTAAAGAATTACGAAAAAAAACTAAGATACCGATTGCATTATTGACCGCAAAAGATATGGAATTGGATATTGTAAAAGGACTAGAATGTGGTGCAGATGATTATATAACAAAGCCTTTTAGTTTGATGGTTTTAAGAGCGAGAATACGGGCTCTCTTACGTAGAAATATCCCTGAACAAATAACGGAATATAGCAATGGAATATTCTGTTTCCGATTTAATTCAATGGAGTTTTATAAAAATGGAAAGACAATTGAACTTAGCAAAACAGAACAGCGAATTTTATATCTTTTGGTTTCAAATGCAGGACAAGTTCTGACTAGAGAACGACTGTTAGAATGGGTATGGCCAGAGGGGACAGAATATGTTGAGGATAACGCTTTATCAGTAGGAATTCGTCGTCTTAGAGATAAATTAGAAGATAACTCATCTAAGCCTGCTTTTATTAAAACTGTTTACGGAAAAGGTTATATGTGGGGGAATTCTTAAATGATTCTTTATTTAATACTATGTATTTTATTTTGCTGTATAGTTATATTTATTGTTACAATTTTGTGGTATCGAAAAAAAATCTCAGAGACATACAATAATCTTTTACAAAAATTAGATGTTGCTATTAAGGGAGAAATACAAGGTGTAGTATATGATGAATCATTAGACGCGGCAATTACGGAAAGATTAAATCGAATTGTGCAAATATCCTCAATACAAAAAAGAAATGCGGAGGAAGAACGTGATGTGGTAAAGTCTTTAATTTCCGATATATCTCATCAAGTTCGTACACCGTTATCTAATATTATGTTATATGTTGGTTTACTTAAAGAAGCTAATTTAGATGATAAAGCTCTAGTTCTAGCCAATAAAATTGAAAATAATTCTGAAAAATTAAATTTTTTCATGAAGGAACTTATCAAATCTTCCTACACAGAGCAAGAAATAATTACCGTTTATCCACAAAAAGTAAGTATAGAGGAATTAGTTAGTAAAGCATGTCAATTAGTTGAACTGTCAGCATTAAAAAAGAATATTATTATTTGTAGACAAAATACAGACGGTATTTGTTATGCAGACAAAAAATGGACAGTAGAAGCCATCGGAAATATTATTGAAAATGCAATAAAATATTCACCAGAAAACTCTAAAGTACATATCAATGTAATTTCCTATGAATCTTTTATCTGTATACAAGTAAAAGATACTGGTATTGGAATTGCAGAGAAAGAGCAAGGAAAGGTATTTCAACGATTTTATCGTGGTGAAAATGTAAAAAATAATTCTGGATTTGGAATAGGTCTTTATCTTGCTAGAGAAGTTCTCTCTAAACAAGATGGTTATATCAAACTGGATTCTAAATTAAACAAAGGAACAACGGTTAATATTTTCCTTTCACGTCATCCTATATAAAAATAAAACACTTCTTTCTTGTTTTTTCAAATGTGTCAAAAGTGTCACCTTTGAGAAAGAATTGAGAAAGAAGTTTTTGTTATTATAGACATATAAAACAAGGAGGCATTACATGAAGATATTAGTTGTAGAAAATTTAAAAAAATATTATGAAATGGGAGAAACGACAGTAAAGGCTCTTGACGGAATAAATCTTGCTATTGAGCAGGGAGAGTTTCTTGCTGTTGTCGGTACTTCCGGAAGTGGAAAATCAACCTTACTCCATATACTAGGTGGACTTGATGTACCTACTTCTGGAAAAATAATTGTTGATGGTAATGATATTTCAAAAATGAGTAAAGATGAACTCACCATCTATCGCAGAAGAAAAATCGGTTTTGTATTTCAAAATTATAACCTTTTGCCACTTATGAATGTCTATGAAAATATTGTTTTGCCAATTAAATTAGATGGAATAAAACCAGATAATAAATATATTGATGAGCTGCTTGAAATGTTGGGGTTAGATAAGAAAAAATATGCCATGCCAAATCAATTATCTGGAGGACAGCAACAGAGAGTTGCACTTGCAAGAGCATTAGCAACTAAACCAGCAATTATTTTGGCAGATGAACCAACTGGAAATCTTGACAGCCATACAAGTCAAGATGTCTTAGGTTTAATAAAAATAACAAGTGAACGATTTGCTCAGACAGTAGTAATGATTACTCACAATGAAGAAATTGCACAAATGGCTGATAGAATCATACGTTTAGAAGATGGCAAAATCTGCAAAGGCGGTGATGAGATTGTGGAAAGTTAGAAATCAGAAAATTGTATCCGAATTAGCAAAGATAACTTATAAAGCGAATAAAAAGAGAAACCTTTTGACAATTGTAGCTGTAGTTTTAACAACATTTCTTATTAGTGTCATTCTCTCTCTAGGTATGAGTTATTGGGATACTATTTCTCTTCGGCAAGTTAGAATGTCGGGAATGGATTATGATATAGAATTGACTGAACCACGAGAAAATCAAGTAAATACAATACGTTCTATGGATAACGTAAAATATGCTGGGATAGCGGTAAAATGCGCAATCGGTTCAACATATGAGGATAATCAACTTGATAAATTGAAATTATATTGGTTGGATGATACATGTTGGACAAAACAGACAATACCAGCACTGGAAACATATACTGGCTCATACCCTAGTGAAGAAGATGAAATCATGTTATCTAACAGTGCATTAAATGACATGGGTATTACAAATCCTCAGATTGGCATGGAAGTACCTATTTCATATTTTTCGCTAGATGAAGATTCGTCGGAAGAATCTAATGAAAAGACGTTTGTTCTATGCGGATGGTATTCAGATTATAGTGGTACTTGTTGCGGATATATTTCAGAAGAATTTTTCAAAACTACTGGGGTGAAACAAACTGATATAACACAAGGAACATTAAAAATTACGCTTGTAAATCCTCTTTATTCCAAAGAAGATATTATAAATATGCAAAATGAAATTGACCTTTCTCGTCACCAAATTATTGATGCCGATTATGATACGATTTCTAATTTTTGTAAAATTTGTATAGGGCTTTTGGGAATGTTGCTTATGGTTTTTTTCAGTGGCTATTTATTTATTCATAATACGTTATACCTGTCTATTACAAAAGATATTCGGTATTATGGACAATTAAAAACATTGGGAATGACATCAGTTCAATTACAAAAATTAGTATATATGCAAATGATTTGGAATTCTTTTGTTGGAATACCCATAGGTCTTATTCTCTCAGCTATCGTTGCGAAAGGTACTATTCCTCAAATATTGCATATCGTGAATCCAACAATAAATTCTGCTGATGTGATAGATGTTCGATTATGGACATTTCTATTAGCTGCCATATTCTCTTTCGTTACTACATTAGTAAGCAGCAATAAACCTGTAAAGCTGGTTAAAGACTGTTCTCCTGTTGAATCTCTTAATTATATTGTGGTTTCGAATAAAAATAGACAAAAAAAGCGTGAAAGCGGAAGCATAGCTTCTATGGCAAAGCAAAACATTTTCCGAGACAAAAAGCAAGCATTGATAATATTGTTATCTTTTAGCATAGCGGTCTCATTATTCATGTCAGTAAACACTATTATTTACGAAAATGATGCAAAACTTATATTAAACAATATTTACAACTATGATATGCGAATATTGAACCAAACCATGCTTGATGAAAATAAGCAACAAGTAATCACTGATAATATGATTGTACAAATAGAAAAAATAGACGGTGTGAAAAAGGTAAGAAAGGTTATCTCTACATTAGCTACTGTTCCATATCAAGAAGAAGTATATGGAGAGTATTATGAAGAACTATATCAATCAAGATATTCTCCTGGAGATTATGAAACTGATATAGAATCTTATAAAGAAAATCCAGAAGATAGTTTATTTACTTGTCGCTTTATTGCCATTGATGAAAGTGAATTTGACAGAATAAATAAAAATATGGGAAATAAAATCAATAAAAATGATTTTAAACAGGGTTCTATTGCATTAGCTACAAAGATGTTTACCAATGGTGATAATGGGATACCGCAAAAAACAGTAAGGTTTTATCTTCCAGAGGGAATAGAACCTCAGAAAGAGTATTCAATCTTGATAGATTCGGTTATTGATGACTGTCCAGCGTACTATGCAGCAGGATATACACCTGACTTGATTGTAAGTGAAAAATTTGCAGAAAAATTATTAGGAAATACTTTTACAGAGTTAATATATGTTGAATATCAAAATGCATTCTCCGTAGAAACGGAGAACTCCATAAGAGAAATTATAGACAGTAACAATCTGCTTTCTTATGAATCTAAACTTGAAAGATATTCTGAAATGAAAAATTCAGAAAATCAAATTACTGTACTGGGCAGCAGTATAGGATTTATTGTTTTATTATTAGCGGTTTTGAACTATTTGAATATGATGGCAGCCAGTATACAAAATCGTTCTAAAGAATTTGCAATATTAGAAAGTATCGGAATGACGACAAAACAAATTAGGCAAATGATTATTTTAGAAGGATTAGAATATGCCATAATGTCATTGATTTTATCAGTAATTATTGGTGTTCCTCTTAGTTATATTGTGTTTAGTGGACTCAATATTTACAGTCTCCCATTTGTTGTACCATGGTTCAATAATCTGGTGTTATTTTTAGTGATAATACTTATATGTATGAGTGCTCCTGTAATTCTGTTAAAAAACATGAATCGATTAACCATTATTGAACAATTAAGGCAAAGTGAGAACTAAATGAGAAAAGCAGTGGCTATATGGTCACTGCTTTATTTAATTCAATAATTTGTTTAGAAAGCAACAGTTAAGATACAGCTTATTCGTCTGTTTCTCTGGATAAGATGATGCCATTTGTAACGCTTTCAACAATAACTAATTCTTTGTCAGATAAGACATCGAGTTGCTTTTCCAACTGTCGTCTTCTGGTGGTTTTCGCCAGATCAGACGCAGGCAGGAAAAATTCATCAACAGATACGTTGAGTAATGATACAAGGTCATAGAACACCTGTAGACTTGGGTGTTGTCCCTTGTTTTCAATATTTGTTAAGTAGCGTGGGTCAATCTCAATCATTGCTCCCACCTGCTCACGGGTTAATCCCTGTTTTATACGAGCTTCTTTGATTGCAAGACCAAAGGCTCTAAAATCATATTTATCTTCTTTTTTACGCATATCAAATCACCTCACTACATTTTACTGTTCCTATTTAATTTCTGACAGGTATAGAAAAACGTACAATATGATTTGATAGTTCCTGTTTATAAAAGTGCTGCATAGCGGTAAATAAAAAAAACCGTTATCAACAGTACCTTTTTAGCATATTCAAAAATATTTTCACTAAGACGACGGTTTTATAGCCGCCGTTTTTCTTTTTACCCTTTCAAGAATATAGGTTTTGTTTTAGCGGCTTTAGGAGGTAGCTGCATTGAAAGACCTATATAATCAACGCTTGACGTTGTACCTATTATCGTCAAAAAAATCTTAGCCTTTTCTGCGGCACAGTATACCTTTGAATGTGGTTTTTCACATCATGCAATAGGAACAAGTATCGAAGCACAAGAACAACTATTTTTCGTTGGCCTTGTGCTTTTTTGCTGCATAAAAAAATTTTTCATTTTCTTTTTGAGAAATGCAACAAATCGCACTTTCCAATCGAGTGTTGGTGCGAAAAGGGACAGAACACTCTTATCCCCTTTCAGTTCAGCCAGAAAGGGGGTGAGATTTTGAAACCATCTTCTTTTCAGACTGCTATCCGACTTCAATTCGATTGTCTTGCAAAGCGTGTCATTGATACGACTGTAAAAGATTATCAGAGAGAATTGAGCCGACGTGCAGCTCACGAAATTGCTTTCACTGAATTGTCAGAGCAGGAAGTAAACCGTATGGGAACTATGGACGAGTACGACGCTGATTATACCTGCTTTGAAGTTCTGGGAACAAAGGTCAAGGTCAATAACGACCAGTTGGCAGAAGCATTGAAGCAGCTTCCAGAAAAGAAATTGGACATACTGTTGATGTTCTATTTCTTGGAAATGTCTGACGCTGAAATAGCTGACTTGTTGCAGGTTGACCGTAGTACATCTTTTCGTAACCGCAGAAAATCGCTGGAAGAAATCAAGAAAATATTGCAGGAGGAATAACGGATGAAATCAGCAGAAAAATGCCCTTTATTTACGGTTATTTCTGCCGCTGCTGATGGTGACGTAATGGCAATTGAAAAGATATTGAAGCATTATGACGCTTATATCTGCAAAGCAAGTTTACGTCCACTGTATGATGAATACGGAAATATTTACATAGCGGTAGATACGGAATTAAAGGGAAGAATCAGAGCTGCCTTAATGGAAATGATTTTGAAGTTTGAGGTTGAGGTCGTTTAAGCAATCGCTGAATTGTTCTTTGACAACTGAATAAAGCAATCAGATACGTTTGATATATGGCGAGCCTGTGGACTGGAACGCCACGACCACTGAAAGGAGGGAGGAATAAGCGAGCGACCCACGCCAGTGATCCGCGAGCAACTGTTGGAAAAGTTGCTGCCATGACCCATATATCTGAATAATGATACACCCGTATGGCACGGTTCGCCCATCAGAATGGGAATGGTGAAAATCCAGTGGAGCTTTCCAAAGCCATCTGATTGCTTCTTTATTTTATATATTCATAACGTACAAGCATTTTTGCATACTTTGTAGAAATAGATGTGAGGTGATGTGATGGCAAATGACACAAAGGTAATTTGCAAAAATGTTTTTCTTAACACTGATAAAGCAATATTAAAAAAAGTTTTCACTTCAAAATGGGTTGAGTTAATAAATCAATATGAAAAGAGCAAGGGGAAAACAACCCCTGCAAGATGATAGACAAACTATCCTGCAAGATGTTATACTAACATCATGTAGAGATAGTTTGTTTCATCTTCTCATAAAGGAGAATGAAGCATGATTGAATCTAAATTAAAAGTTGCTATATATTGCCGCTTATCAGAAGAAGATAGAAACAAACAATCAGAAACAGACGACAGTAACAGTATTCAGAATCAGAAATCAATGTTACTTCAATATTCATTAGAGCATGGTTGGGAAGTCTACAACATTTACAGTGATGATGACTATACTGGTGCTGACAGACGACGACCAGAGTTCAACCGACTGTTGGAGGACGCAAAGAACAGAAAATTTGATATTGTCCTTTGTAAAACACAATCCCGTTTCACCAGAGAATTGGAGCTAGTGGAAAAATATATTCACGGACTTTTCCCTATCTGGGGTATTCGTTTTATCAGTATTGTAGATAATGCAGATACCGATAATAAAGGGAATAAAAAATCACGACAGATTAACGGTCTGGTGAATGAATGGTATTTAGAGGATATGTCAGAGAATATTAAAAGTGTTCTGACCGACAGAAGAAAGAACGGACATCATATCGGTGCATTCGCTCTATATGGGTATAAAAAAGACCCAGATGTAAAAGGTCACTTGATTATTGATGAAGAAGCTGCAAAAGTCGTCCGAGAAGTTTTTACACTGTTCTCACAGGGGTATGGCAAAACAGCCATTGCCCGTATGTTGAATGACAGAGGTATCCCAAATCCAACGGAATATAAACGACTTCATGGTTTGCGTTATAAGCAACCGAAAACTAAAAACAGCACTTTATGGAGATATTTCGCAATATCGGATATGCTGGTAAATGAAATTTATATTGGTAATATGGTTCAAGGCAAATATGGCAGCGTTTCTTACAAAACAAAGCAAAACAAGCCTCGACCAAAAGACCAATGGTACAGAGTCGAAGGAACACACGAACCTATTATTGACCGTGAATTGTGGGATAAAGTTCAAGCATTGGTTGCTCAAAAAGCAAAACCTTTTACTGTTGGAACAATCGGCTTATTTGCACAAAAAGCACGATGTATGAATTGCGGTTATACAATGCGTACTAATAAACAGACTGATGGCAGACGATATTTAAGATGTTCTTGTCGTCATATTTCAAAAGATGCTTGCATTGGTTCTTTTATCTCTGTGCCAAAGCTAGAAAAAGCGGTGATTGACGAATTGAATCGGTTATCCGCAGAGTATCTTGATAAAGATGAGCTTGAACAGAATGTGCAATTCAATAATGACTTGCAAGGACAGAAAGAATCTCTGGAAAATGAAATAGCTGCATATCAGAAAAAAATTACTGAATATGCGAAAGGGATTCGTGAATTATACTTAGACAAAGTGAAAGGTATTCTTACAGAAACAGATTATTTGGATTTATCCAAAGACTTCTCAAAAGAAAAAGAAAGGCTCGAAAGACTGGTAATTGACACGCAGAAACAGCTTGACGTTATTGAAAGAAAAATGCAAGTTGGCGACAATCGCCGCCAGTTAATCGAGCAATATACAAATCTTGAACACTTAGACAGGGAAATTGTCGAGAAGCTAATTGACTATATATTAGTTGGCAAGAAAGACCCTGTAACTAAGGAAGTACCTATCGAAATACATTGGAATTTCTAAGGTTCGCATATCTGGCAGGTTATATGCCAGATTATCGTGAACCATCTTTTAAAATCTCATTGTTGTTTTTATAAAATCGCACCATCTGCAGCCATGTCTTCAAACATATCGGTGATAGCATCGCCTTTTGATTGGAAATAGGTAGCAGAAAAAGGAGTACCGGAAGCTGCCACAGGATAGAGGGCGGCCGTATGGTCTACATAATATTTGTCAAAACCGCTTTCTTTAATTTGCTCCATAGACAAGTCTTTTGTGAGCTGATAAACAATGGCAGAAATCATTTCCATATGTGCCAATTCTTCCGTGCCTATATCAGTAAGTAAGCCGGCGGCTTCTCTGACAGGCATAGTGTATCGCTGAGATAAATAACGTTGAGAAGCAGCAAGCTCTCCATCAGGTCCACCAAACTGAGAGATGATAACCTGGGCAATTTTTGCATTTGGTGTCGTAATGTTTACAGGGTATTGCAATCTTTTTTCATAAATCCACATATTAACAGTCTCCTTCCCATGGCATTTTTTCTGTTACCCAGGTCCATTTGTTGTTCATTCGCTGATAGTAATTGGCTGTTAAGGGGCCATATCGCAAAGCATACTCATTTCGCATTTGAGCATAAATTTTGTTGTAATGATTAAAATAATCTAAGCCGTTTTGGTCGGTTGGGTGAGTATCCAAGTAAAGATTTAATTCATATAATACAAAACCGATTACCGAAATATCATGGAGTAGTTGGCTTCTTGAATTGTTAGATGAATTTGTCATTTTATAACTCTCCTTCCTTCAAATGGTTTGTTTAATTCGGGGAAAATTGTACCATTCATAAAGGCTTCCTCTAAATCTTCGTAAATGTAGGTTAAGTACTGCCAGGGAACATAAGCCATAGCGACTTCGCCGCGGTCTAATAATTGTTCAAATTTGTATTCCTGCATAATATACCTTTCATATTTTAGAATCGAGTTTAATATATTATATGTTAGAAGAAATTTTGGTGTGTTAGAAAAAAGCGGATTATGGGAAAAAAAGAAAAGGAGCTATCGGCGAAGCGGTTTATTGCTTGCAGGATAGCTCCTTATGTACTGATTCAAAAGATTATTCGTTTAATAAATCCATTAATTCTTGCATCTTGTCGGAAATGCCATTCAAAATGGTACTGTTAGATTCCTGGGCAACCATCGTTTTGTCTGCATGAAGGGATACCTTTTCCGAAATAGAAGATATCTTCTCTACTGAACGGGCAATTTCATCATTCACTTCTTTTACTTCATAAATTCCATTGGCAAGGTTATCGATATTATCGCGAATAGAAAGCGTATTTTTCTGAATAAGCTTAAAACTTTCTTCGGTATTAATCGTAGATTGCTTTTCTTCATTAATTCCATCAATCATCTGATAAATCACATCTACAGATTCTTTGATGGAAGTAGAAATATTATGAATTAATTCGGTAATGTTAGAAGTAGCTCCCTGAGTTTGTGTTGCCATTTTGGATATTTCCGTAGCAACCACGGAAAAACCACGACCTGCTTCGCCGGCTCTGGCAGCTTCAATGCTGGCGTTTAGAGCAAGCATACTGGTCTGAGTAGCTATACCACCAATTAAACCGACGATAGATTGCATTTCTTCAATGTATTTTTCTAAAGTGGTTAGTTTTTCAGTTACATCTGCACCGTTTTGCACGGAAGTTTCTACCTTATCTACCAGAATGGCAACGTCTCGATTACCGGTTTCCAAAACCTCTAAAGTTTGTTTCATATTCTCCGTAATATGAGTGGCAGCATTGCTAACTAACTGGATTTTTGTTTGAATGGTTTCTGTCTGAGTAAGCTGATTTTGAACAGCTTCCGCAGTATCAGAAGCTCCAAAAGAAAGTTCTTCCATAGTTTTGAAAGTTTCTGTGGAGGATACGTTCAATTTTTCCAAATCTTCATATACAGCAGTCACACGATTTTCTGTTTTTTCGGAAACTTTGGATAAATGTTTTAAAGCGGCGTCAGATTTTTTCTGCTCTTCGGTTAAAGTCTGCAATTTCTGCTTGTTATTTTTATTCAAAGTATTTGCGGTCAAAATGCTGTAAACGGCAATTAGAATAACAGAAACAATCTGTACAATAGCGGCATCAGAACTTCCGTAATTAAATTGTCCTGTCTGAGAATCTATTATCACAACGATAATGCATTCTAAAATAACACAGATGTTTAATAAAAGTGAAAAACGAACATCATTATATACCATAACCACTAAAAGCATTGGAATGACAAAGAGAAATACGATGTAGGTTGATGCCGTAAACATAGAAAAGGTATAAAAAACAGCAAATCCAGTTGCGGCAATATGTTTAATAAGCTTGGTGTCGTTTTCTTTACTATAAAAGATACGTTCTAAAACAACAGGAATCATACCAAGGATAAAAGCAACCAGTGCGTATCCCCAGCTTTTTATGCCTCCGGCAGCTTGTAAGACGCAAAAAATAACCATTACTAAAGCTACTACAAAATGAGCATTCATAACAATTTTGTTATTTCTTGCATACTCTGATAAATTTTTTGGCTTCATAAAAAAAGCTCCCTTCTAAATATGTAGTAATAATTCATACAAAATAATACAATGAAAAAGCCTTTTTTTCAAGTAATCTAATGGGGAAAATGGAGACTGTTCCTATGAAAATACACCCAAAAAACCTTGATTTTGAAATAGATTTGTGCGAAAATAAAAAATAGTGTCATGTAAGCTATTTTTCTATGAAAAAGCTTCGTGTCAGGATACATAAAATTTGCTTCAGAATGGAGAGAAAAATGAGAGGAATTGACACTCAGGTAAAAAAGACCCGTAGAAGAATTTTTAAAGAAGTTTCTAATCTTGCTTACAATTCAACGAATTTGATTGATGATGTGGAAGCTTTACCATATAAAATCGTAGACTACGATGAGCCGGAATGTAGAGAAAGTGTTTACAGGGAAAGAGCCATCGTCAGAGAACGTATTCGTTTGGCAATGGGTATGAGTCTACGTCCGGAAAATGCCCCAGTTCACGTAACTCAGGGACTTGAAGAAAGTAATATTGATGAAAAATACTATGAGCCACCTCTTATGCAGGTTATTCCATCTGCTTGTAATGCGTGTCCGGAAAACAGATACGAAGTTACTAATAAATGTATGGGTTGTTTGGCACACCCTTGTAGAGAAGTTTGCCCAAGAGGAGCGATTGAGATTCGAGATGGCAAGTCTTTTATCAATCAGGAAAAATGTATCAAATGTGGTAAATGTAAATCGATTTGTCCGTATGATGCCATTTCACATCAGGTGAGACCTTGTGCGGTTGCATGCGGTGTGAATGCTATTAAAAATGACCGTATGGGCAGAGCTTGTATTGATAGTAGTTTGTGTGTATCCTGTGGTCAGTGTATGGTAAGCTGCCCATTTGGTGCGATTGCAGATAAATCACAGATTTTCCAGTTGATTCGTGCAATGCAATCAGGGAAAAAGATTTTGGCACAGATAGCCCCGGCCTTTGTAGGTCAGTTCGGTGCAAATGTCACTCCTGGACAAGTAAAAACTGCTTTAAAACAGCTTGGTTTTGCAGAGGTTTATGAAACCGCTATTGGTGCAGATTTAGGTGCATTGGCAGAGGCGAAGCATTATGCAGAAGAAGTTGCCACAGGAAAACAAGCATTTAGTTTGACTTCTTGTTGTCCTTCCTGGTCAGTTTTGGCGAAGAATTTCTTCCCAGAAACTATTGATAAGATTTCCAATGCTTTGACACCAATGGTTGCCACAGCAAGAATTATGAAGCAGGAGCACCCAGACGCAAGTGTAGTATTTATTGGACCATGTGCGTCTAAGAAACTGGAAGCATCACGTAGAACCATTCGTTCGGAAGTAGATTTTGTTATTACGTTTGAAGAACTTATGGGTATGTTTGATGCAAAAGGTATTGTTTTAGAAGAGGTTGTAGCAGAAGATGAAATGGAAGATGCAACAGCAGCTGGTAGAGGTTATGGAGTTGCAGGCGGTGTTGCCAGTGCCATTGAGGCTTGTGTGAAAGAATATTACCCGGAAGTAGAAGTTCATATTGAACATGCAGAAAGTTTGGCAGAGTGTAAGAAAATGTTGCTTCTTGCCAAAGCCGGAAAGAAAAATGGTTGTTTGATTGAAGGAATGGCTTGTCCTGGCGGATGTATTGCAGGAGCAGGTACCAATATTGCGATTCCTACGGCTATGAAAAGTGTGGCTGGATTCCAGGCGGATTCCAAAGAAAAACTGCCAAAAAAAGAAGACTAGATAAAAGTGGAGGAAAGAAAATGGCTAAAGTTAGAACCAGATTTGCACCAAGTCCGACAGGAAGAATGCACGTTGGTAATTTAAGAACAGCTTTATATGCGTATTTAATCACAAAACACGAAGGCGGAGACTTTATTCTTCGTATTGAAGATACTGACCAGGAAAGATTAGTAGAAGGTGCTGTGGATATTATTTACAGAACCTTGGAAAAAACAGGTCTTATTCACGATGAAGGTCCAGACAAAGACAAAGGATACGGACCATATGTGCAAAGTGACAGACAGAAATCCGGCATTTATTTAGAATATGCGAAAAAACTCATTGAAAAAGGGGAAGCCTATTATTGTTTTTGTGACAAGGAAAGACTGGCTACTTTGAATCAGGTAGTAGATGGCAAGGAAATCAATGTATATGATAAACATTGCCTTCATTTATCAAAGGAAGAAGTAGAAGCAAAGCTTGCTGCCGGGGTTCCATATGTTATCAGACAGAATAATCCAACGGAAGGAACAACTACTTTTCAAGATGAAATTTATGGTGACATTACCGTAGATAACTCAGAACTTGACGATATGATTTTAATTAAATCAGACGGATTCCCAACTTACAATTTTGCAAACGTTGTTGACGACCATTTGATGGGAATTACACACGTTGTTCGTGGAAATGAATATTTATCTTCTTCACCAAAATACAACCGTTTGTATGAAGCTTTTGGTTGGGAAGTGCCAGTGTATGTTCATTGCCCATTAATTACGGATGAAGAACATCATAAATTATCCAAAAGATGTGGTCATTCTTCTTATGAAGATTTGATTGAGCAGGGATTTATTTCCGAAGCTATTTTGAACTTTGTAGCCTTACTTGGCTGGAGTCCATCTGGTACAGAGGAAATTTTCTCTTTAGAAGAACTTATCAAAGCCTTTGACTATCATCATATGTCAAAATCACCGGCAGTTTTTGACTACACAAAATTAAAATGGATGAATGGCGAATATATGAAAGCTATGGATTTTGATAAATTCTATGCTATGGCGGAGCCATATCTTAAAAAAGCCATTACAAAAGATGTAGACTTAAAGAAAATTGCGGAAATGGTAAAAACAAGAATTGAAGTATTCCCAGATATTTGTGAATTAGTTGATTTCTTCGAAGAATTACCAGAATACAGCATTGATATGTATACACATAAAAAGATGAAAACAGATGCCGCTTCTTCCTTAGAAGTATTGAAAGAAGTATTACCATTATTTGAGGCACAAGAGGATTATTCCAATGATGCACTTTATAGCCTTCTTATGAGCTATGTAGAGAAAAAAGGCTGTAAAAACGGCTTTGCACTTTGGCCAGTTAGAACTGCCGTATCTGGAAAACAGATGACACCGGCAGGTGCCACAGAAATTATGGAAATTCTCGGAAAAGAAGAAACCATTGCGAGAATCAAAAAGGGTATCGAAAAGTTAGAAAATGAAATCTAATTTGAATGAGAAACAAAAGAAAGCAGTGAATTTAGGTCTTGGTCCTGCCTTAATTTTGGCAGGACCGGGGTCTGGAAAGACCACTGTGATTTTAGAAAGAATTAAGCATCTGATTTTTGAATGTAACATATCACCCGGGCAAATCTTAGTGATTACCTATACGAGGGCGGCTGCTAAGGAAATGAAAGATAGAGCCGCAAATCTCTTAAATAACTTATCGGAAACACCCGTTTTTGCAACTTTTCATTCTTATTTTTATTCGGTATTAAAGCGTTCCTATGAGTATCGTTCTTTTTCTATATCCACAGAAAAACAAAAATTAAAAAATTTAGAAAGACTTTTAAAAAGTCATTACCCGACCTTTCCAACCTCTAAAAACTTTATGCGGGATGTTTTATCCTGTATTTCTAAATATAAAAATGATATTGCCATACAAAAAGAGCTGGAGAGACTTGGTTTTCAAGAGACAGTATTTTTCAATTTATGTAAAAACTATGATTATTTTAACCGAGAACAAAAGCTTATGGATTATGACGACATTCTATTGTTTTCTCATAAGCTATTTTTGGAAAATCCTGAGATTTTAACAATCTTACAGAAGGAAATTGGCTATATTTTGATAGATGAATTCCAAGATGTAAATAAAATACAATATGATTTAGTGTGTCTTTTGGCAGGAAAAAGGGCCAATCTTTTTGTGGTAGGAGATGATGACCAATCTATTTATAAATTTCGTGGTGCAGGGGAAGAAAATTTACAACGTTTTGAACAGGATTTTCCTTCTGGAAATATGGTAACGTTAGACATCAATTATCGTTGTCCAAAGGAAATTGTTGTATTGTCAAAACGTTTAATTGAGCACAATGAGAGTCGTTTTTTCAAGGAGCTTTGCTCTGCAAAAAAAGAAGACGGAAATATTATTTGTAAATGTTTTGAGAAAAAAGAAATGGAACGGGCTTATATTGTAGAAACAATTAAAGAGCGTTTAAAAGGAACAGAAAAAATGGCATTACTTTGTAGAACCAATAGTCAGCTTTCTTATTTTTCAGAACTACTTAAGAAGGAGAAAATTCCTTTTTATAAAAGAGAAAAGACGATACAATTTTATGAAATCCCATGGGTGAAAACGGTGATAGGATATTTGTTGTTTGCAAGTGGCATAGACAGAAGTCGAAAGATATTGTTTACGTTTTTAAATGAGCCTTTACGCTACATAAAAAGAGAATGGTTTATTGGGTGGGATTTAGGAAAAAAAGAATTAAAGGATATTATTGTACCAAGTGCCTATGACAAAGGAACACTGAAAGAACTGGAAAAAAGTCTTAAGATAATAGGGAAATTACCACCGCAAATGGCAGTTTCTTATATTTTGAAAGTGATAGGATATGAAACTTATTTGGTAGAAAAATGTAAAACCAAAGAAGAACTGGATTGGTATTATTGTTGTATGGAGGAGCTTGTGGAAAGGGCAAAAATGTATTCTAGTTTGAGGGAGTGGCTAGAGTATATAAAGTGGGAAGAACAAAAAGAGGATTCTGAGCAAAAAGAGACATTGGAAAAAGGCGAAAAAGTGTGCCTGTATACCTTTCATGCGTCTAAAGGATTAGAGTTTGATACAGTTTTTATTCCACACCTTAATGAAGGAAGTGTTCCCTATGGAAAAAAGCTGACAAAAGAAGAAATGGAGGAGGAACGAAGAATGTTTTATGTGGCACTTACCAGAAGTATATCAAGTTTGTATATCACGTATGTAGAAAATGGTACAAAAAAAGATACGGTAAGTCCATTTTTACAAGAATGTGGGCTTACCGCATCAAAACATTGATTATATTGCGAAACAGGATTTATTATTCTTCTTCGTCTACATCAACTAATTCATCAAATTCTACTCCATCTAAATATTCATCGAAAGCATCGGCAACCATTTCATATTCCTCTTCACTCTCAATGTAGATAAGTTCTGGTTCTTCATTCGGGTCATCAGGATTTTCACTGTATCCATAAAACCAGAAGATTCCATCAGTATTTTCGCCATTTTCATCCAGAGGCATTAAAACAATGTAATCTTTTTCATTCACTTCTAAAATTGTATAAATGGCACAGGTAACACTACCTTCATCTAGTTCTAATGTTACGGTCATTTCATCATCTTGGTTTGACTGTTTTCCCATAGGTAATTCCTTTCTTTGTCTGAAATATAGACTAAAAAATTTATCGTAAAATTATTTTAGCTTATGATGAAAAAAATAGCAAGTAATGTTACAATAAGAAGGATGACAAGATAAAGAGGATAGATAGATGAAGGCGTGGAAACATTTTAAAACAATAACATATCATAGATTTTTGGTTCGGAAAGGCTGCTTTCAGGTGGGACTTTATTGGCAAGGATTAACGCATGATTTATCGAAGTACTCGCCCACAGAATTCTTAGTAGGTGCAAAATATTATCAGGGTGATAGAAGTCCCAATAATGCCGAGAGAGAAGCCATTGGATATTCGAGTTCTTGGCTGCATCATAAGGGAAGAAACAGACATCATTATGAATATTGGATTGATTATAGCATAAAAGTGCCAGGGGGAATGGCACCTGTGCCGATGCCTAGAAAATATATCGCAGAAATGATAATGGATAGAATCGCGGCCTGTAAAGTGTATAATGGAAAGGAATATACGGATTCTGCTGCCTTAGAATATTATAAGCTTGGCAGAGACCCAGCACCACTTCATGAAGAAACGAGAAAATGGCTGGAATTTTTCCTTACTATGTTGAGTGAAAAAGGTGAAAAAGAAACTTTTGCCTATATGAAAAAGGAATTTTTAAAAAAGTAGATTTCTTATTGGAACACATTGAAAGAGAACAACATAATATATAGCAAAAAGTGAGAGGCACTTTTTATGAATTGTTGTTTAATTATACTTTTATTATTATTAGGAAGATGTAACAATACTTGCGATAATGATTGCGATATGAACAGTAGAAATTCTAATAGAAGTTCTCGTAGAAATACTCGTGATAATGATTGCGACAATAATTGCACAAGAACACAGACGGTGATTACTAGAACGGAATGTGATAATAATTCCCGTGCTACAAATATGTCGTCAGATTCTTTTAGCTCAAATCGTTACACGATGTTTAATATGAATAATGACGACGATTGCGATTGTAACAGAACTTGACGGAAATGTTGTCAGATAGTATACTTTTAAAGACAAAATTTGGAGGAACAAAATTATGATAGATGGTAAAAAAGTGTTATTTAGTGGAATGCAGGCAACCGGTAATTTGACTTTAGGTAATTACCTTGGTGCGTTGAAAAACTGGCTCACTTTAAGTGATGAATATGAATGTTTTTATTCGGTTGTAGATTTACATTCTATTACTGTTCGTCAGGATCCGGCAGAGCTTAGAAAAAGAGCAAGAAACTTACTCACTCTATATATTGCGGCAGGACTTGACCCACAGAAAAACTGCATTTATTATCAGTCACACGTATCAGGACATTCAGAATTATCTTGGATTTTGAATTGTTTTACTTATATGGGTGAATTAAACAGAATGACACAGTTTAAAGATAAAGCGGCAAAGCATGCGGACAATATCAATGCAGGTTTATTTACGTACCCTGTTTTGATGGCTGCAGATATTTTGTTATATCAGGCAGACGTTGTACCTGTTGGTAAAGACCAGTTACAACATCTTGAAATTACTCGTGACATTGCTCAGAGATTTAACTCGATTTATGGCGATGTATTTACAATTCCAGAGCCATATCTAGGCAAAGCAGGAGCAAAGATTATGAGTCTTCAAGACCCAAGCAAGAAGATGTCAAAATCAGATGAAAATCCAAATGCCAGCATTTATCTTATGGACGACAGAGATACTATCATTCGTAAGTTTAAACGTGCGGTTACAGATTCAGAAGCCTGTGTTCGATACAATGAAAACCAGCCGGGCATTATGAACTTAATTGATATTTATAGTGCTTGTACAGGTAAAACTTCGGCAGAAATTGAAAAAGAGTTTGATGGCAAGGGCTATGGTGACTTCAAACTTGCCGTGGGTGAATCAGTGGCAGATATTTTGACTCCAATTCAAACTCGTTTTGACGAACTTTCTAAGGATAAAGCATACATTGATGGCATTATCAAGGAAAACGCCGACAAGGCAAATTATTATGCTACAAAAACGCTCAGAAAAGTGCAGAAAAAAGTAGGATTCCCAGAGAAAATCCGATAAAATATAACATATGAAAATGAGGAAACCGTCAGTATCTAACTAAGAAAGGGTGCTGACGGTTTTTGTATTTGTAATAACTAAAATTGACAATTATTTGACTGTTTTTGCAATGAAGTCTTTTTTGAGTGGGAAAAAAAGAATATAATGACCATAGATTTTTTATTATGAATGTAATAGGAGAATTGCTATGGTCTATTCTGTTATGTGTTACATATTATGGCTATTGGATTTGCTAGGTTGTAGTGTAATTACCTGCTTTGCCTTTGAAACAAAAAATGTTAAAGCAAAGAGATGGGTACATATTCTTGGTTTATTTCTTGTACAACTTCCGTTTGTAACAATTAAGTTTATATTTAACGGGCAACCTATTGTGCGAACAGCAGGCGTTCTTTTGGTTATTGTTACAGCTCTTATATACACCATAATTTTGTTTAATGGATATATCTGGCAAAAAATACTGTTTGTAGTTTTCCGGGTAATTTGTTGCTGCGTGGCAGAATGGGTTATTCAATATCTGTTTCAGGACATTTTACTGCAAATGGAGGAAATTAACTTTAAACAACCGGTCGTGGCTATTTATGTAGCCTGTACAGAAATATTGTTTATCATTCTATTTTTATTATTTATGCTGATGTGGAAACAGTTTATTTTGAAAAAAGGATATGATTTAAAAGTATTTTTTATATTTATTATTTTTCCAATCAGTCAAATTATTATGATGTCCAACATTAATCTTAGAGTTTTGACGGAAATGACTCCCGCAAGTACAGCGGCAGTTATCAGTCTTGTACTGGGTATTGTGGCAGACATATTGCTGCTGATTTTATTGCTTAGACAGCAGAGTATGCATGAAATGGAATTAAAGCTGAATGAAGTAGAAAAAGCATGGGAAGTAGAACAGAATCATTATCGTGATATTGAAGCAAGACGTGAGGAACTTGCCAAAATCAGACATGATATAACGGAACTTTTTATTATTATGCAAGAATTATTACATAGAGAAAATTATGATAAAGTAGTAGAAATGCTGTATACCCTGCGGGAATATGTTGCGTCTACAAAAGAATATGCATTTTGTGCGGACCCGGTAGTAAATGCAATTATGGCAGAAAATGAAAGAGAATGCAGAAAAAGGGGTGTGCAAATAAAATACAATTTGGAAATTATGAAACCGTTACAAATTAATCCGGTGGTGATATGTAGTATTTTTACAAATTTGATGCGAAATGCTTTGGCAGCGGCAGAGGCGGTGGAGGATAAAACACAAGCCTATGTAGAAATAAAAGCGGCAGTCAAAGGTGATTATTTGTGTGTAAAGGTAGAAAACACATTTTCTAACACAAGTAAGAGTAGAAAAAATAAAACTAGAAAAGGCTATGGGCTTGAGATTTTGCGTACTCTTGCGGATAAATATCATGGACAAATGGATATAGAAGTTAAAGATGGAAAATATAGCACATATATATCGGTTGAGAATGTAGAATTAAACGAAACTGGAATATATAAATTTTGACAGAATAGTATAGGCGGGGAAATAAATGCGAGTAGCAATATGTGATGACGAGAAAATTTTTTTAGACCAGATGGAATACTTACTTAGGCGGATTTCTAATATTAGAAGTATAGATAAATACGATAACATTGAAAAATTGGATAAATGTTTAGAAACGAATGCTTATGACCTTATTTTTATGGATATAGAATGGAAGGGGCATACGGAAAACGGAACAAAGTATGCAGCGGCCATCAATGAGAAGTATCCGCATATCCAAATTGTATTTATTACGGCGTACAATGACCGATTTTCTCAAAGTATCTTTTTTGAAAAAGTGAATTTGTGCGGTTATTTGGTTAAACCTATTAAATATAGTAATCTGCAGTTTTTGGTGGAAAAAGCGTGCACACTAATGAAGAAACGTCAGGAAGAAAAAATTGTAGTGCAGTATAAGGGTATAACGGAAACCATAGCATTTTCGGATATTATGTATTTGGAGAGTAAGGCACATCAGTTATTTATTTCTACAATAACAGACAGAATTTTAATATATAAAAAGCTGGATGATTATGAGGGAGTGTTAGGCGATTCTTTTGTTCGGATTCATAAAAGTTTTTTAGTAAATATGAATTACATAAAACGAATTGAAAGGACTTCATTGACACTGAAAAATGGAACAGTTTTACCGATAAGCAAGACAAAGTATCCAGTCGCAAAGGATAATTTCTTTAAATATATGAGCGAGCAATTATAGGGGATATCAAGACGTAAGGGGAGAAAAGCATATGATTTATTACATAATGTGCTACATCCTGTGGCTAATAGACAGAGTGCTTAGCAGTACAATTTATTGCTTTGGCTTTGAACCGAAGAATGAAAAAAGAAGTCGATGGAAATACATATTGGGACTATTTTTAACCCAGTTACCATTTATAACGATTAAGTTTGTATTTAACTGGCATGGCACAATTAGAAGCATAGGTTGGATTTGCACAGTAATAGCAAGTACGATGTATTTAATTATTTTATTTAAAGGATATGTCTGGCAGAAGATATTATTTGTTGTCTTTGAGGTAGTATGTTGTTGTATGGCAGAATGGCTCACACAATTATTGCTCCAGGATATTTTGTTGCAAATGGAAGGACTTAATTTTGGACAACCGATAATGGTCATTTATATTGTATTTGTCGAAATTCTATTTGTGGTATTTTTCCTGTTTTTTATGCTGATGTGGAAGAAGTTTATTTTAAAAAAGGGATATGATTTGAAAATATTTTTTATTTTTATTATATTTCCAATCAGTCAAATCATTATGTTATCTAACATTAATTTTAGAATCCTATCGGAAATGACCCCAGCCAGTGCTGCGGCGGTAATCAGCCTTGTACTTGGCATTATTGCAGATGTACTTTTGCTTGCTTTGCTACTTAGGCAACAAAGTATGCAGGAAATGGAAGTAAAGCTAAATGAAGTAGAAAAGGCTTGGGAAGTGGAACAGAATCATTATCGTGATATCGAGGCAAGACGCGAAGAACTGGCAAAAATTCGGCATGATTTGTCGGAGCAGTTTATTGTAATGCAGGAACTACTTAAACAGGATAATTATGATAAAGTGAAGGAGATGCTGGCAACCCTTAAGGAATATGTTGCCTCCACCAAAGAGTATGTTTACTGTGGCGACCCAGTTGTGAATGCGATTATGGCAGAAAATGAGAGAGAATGTCAAAAAAAGGGTGTACGTTTATCTTATAAATTGGAGATTATGCAGCCACTTAAGATAAATCCGGTTGCCATATGCAGCATTTTTTCAAATCTGATGCGGAATGCATTGGCTGCTGCCGAAGAAATGGAAGATAAATCAAAATCCGGCATTGAAGTAAAGGCAACTATAACCGGAGACTATTTATGTGTAAAAGTAGAAAATACATTTTCTAATGAGGGAAAGAAAAATAAGAAGAAAAAAGGCTATGGACTTGAAATTTTGAGTGCTTTGGCGGAGAAGTATCACGGACAAATGGATACCGTAGCTGAGAATGGAAAATACAGCACTACTATATTGTTTGAAAATATGAAAATGAATGAGAAAAATTCCTCACTTTAGAGTGGGGAATTTTTTTATGGTATATAAAAAGCTGTTCTGTCAAATGAAATCATACTTTTCGGATAAAATATATAAAAAAACCGGAGGTAAATACTGTGAAGGAGAGAATTTTAACGATTGAGAGAATAAATGCATTTAAATTATTCCTACAAAATGAGGAAAAAAGCACTAACACACAGGAAAAGTATGTGTGTGATGTTCGTGCATTTGCAAAGGCGATAGGAGAAAAAAGAGTGACGAAGGAAGTGGTTATAGAATATAAGGCAAAATTAGTAACAGATAAGTATGCTGTTCGAAGCATTAATTCTATGTTAGCCTCGCTTAATAGTTTTTTTACATTTCAAGGGTGGTTTGAATGTAAGGTGAAATTTATCAAAATGCAGAGACAGGTTTTCTGTCCGGAAGAAAAAGAACTTACGAAAGACGAGTATATGCGGCTTGTTAATACTGCTAAAAGTGAAGGAAATGAACGGCTCAATCTGATATTACAGACAATATGTGCCACAGGAATACGAGTCAGTGAATTGGAGTATATCACAGTAGATGCGGTAAAAAAAGGGGAGGCAAGGGTTTTATTAAAGGGAAAAAACCGGACAGTATTTATCGTTAGTGAGTTGAGAAATAAGCTTCTTAAATATGCAAAAAAGAAAAAAATAACATCGGGTCTTATATTTATTACATCTACGGGAAAGAAAATAAGTCGCTCAAATATCTGGCGGGAAATGAAAAGTCTGTGTGACAGGGCAAATGTAAATCCCAAAAAGGTTTTTCCACACAATTTAAGACACTTATTTGCACGTACTTTTTATAGTATCCAAAAGGATATTGCCAAGCTGGCGGATGTTTTAGGACACAGTAGTATTAATACCACGAGAATATATATTATGACATCAGGAAATGAGCACAGACAGTGTGTAGAAAGATTAAGATTAATTATATAAAAACCACCGTATAAAAGCGGTGGTTACAACATAATCCGTATTATGTATCAGTTAAAATGATGTGTTTTATCAATTTTTTTATACAAAGTGAGTATATCATAATCGGAATTAGAATAAAAGGTATATTTTAGGAGAAAAGTATGATTTGTTTGATGATTTATAAATTTGGGGACAACAAAAATAGGCCTTTTAATAAGTTATATACATAAAAGGCTTTATTTTTGTGCTCAATTTTAGAAAAAAGTGCTTATTTCTAAAAATCGCACAAGTTATATGAAGCGGAGTTACAACATAATACGGATTATGTTGTAACTGACTAATTTTGGTGATAATTTGGTCGTTTTTGCAAGGTGGATTGAAAAGTGTGGGTAGATGAGTGAGAATGCTTACATTGCTATAAAAGATGTAGAAAATGATAATAAAAAAGAAAGTACCAGTTTATACGAATAGAGGATTAGATAAGGATAATATGGAAAAAACGGTCGTATATTATGAAGATAAAGTGAATAATGCAAAGCTGATAATTTGGAGTAATCAAGGAATTGTAGGGGTAGACAATATAAAAGAAGGTTGTGTATTGGGTAGGAAATGTGCGGATTCAACGGCTGAAGTACAAATAGATTCTGCATTAGTATCCAGAAAACATGGAGAAATATTCTTTAGTAAAGGTGAATATTATTATCGAGATTTAGATAGCTTAAATGGAACATATATAAATGGGTGTCATATCAGTAAGAGTGAACATAATAATGTAACCAGTATTCCATTAAATAATGGTGACGTATTAAGGATAGATTATAAAGAAAAAGGAAAATGTCATAAAGATGCAGTAGTCATTATTTTTACAACATCTTTGGAATATGAGAATGACTGGGATAGACTGTGCCTTAGTGATAGCGTGTCGGAAATTCCTATTGGTCGTGACTATTCAAGTATTAATATTTCCAGTAATTTAATATCCAAAAAACATGGTGTTTTTTTTAGAGCTCATAAGGGGTGGGCAGTAGAAGATACAAATAGTACGAATGGCGTTTTTTTGAATGGAATTAAAATCGAGAAAGCACAGTATTTATATCCTTTAGATGTTATTAGAATGGGAAACTTATTTTTTTTCTATGACGGAGAAAAATTGTGGTATCCGATTGAAAAGAATTATGTAGTAAAAAAGAAAAATAACAAGGCAGGAAAAGGCAACCATCTTGAAATTTCCATAAAGGATAGAACAGTTCGACATAATTTTAAAAAGCTAGTGCTTTTGCAAGATATCAATATGACTATTCACAGTGGAGAAATGGTGCTTATTTTAGGAGGTTCTGGAGCTGGAAAAACGACCTTTATGAATGCAGTAATGGGATACGAAAAAGCTAACGGTACAATTTGTTATGGAAAAACGGATATATATCGTGAATATGAAAAAATGAAATATGAGATAGGGTTTGTTCCACAGCAGGACTTACTGCGAGGTAGCGATACTGTCTATGATACTTTACGAAATGCGGCACAAATGAAGATGCCAAAAAGTATTACTCCAGTAGATATGGAAAAGAGAATAAAGGAGGTTATGGAGCTTTTAGGACTTAGTCGTGAAAAAAATTCGCTTGTTGATAAATTAAGTGGTGGACAAAGAAAGCGATTGAGTATTGCAGTAGAATTTATTGCAAATCCGGGATTGTTTTTTTTGGACGAGCCGGATTCTGGATTAGATGGAATTATGGCGAGAGAGTTAATGAAAAATTTGCGGACAATCGCAGATAGTGGAAAAATCGTTATGGTAATTACTCATGGACCAGATAGAGCTCCGGAATTATTTGATAAGGTCGTTGTACTTGCTAAAAGTACAAGTGATAATTGTGGGCACTTGGCTTTTTATGGAAGTGTGGAAGAAGCATATCGCTTTTTCGAGACGAATTCTTTGGAAGGTGTAGTGAAAAGAGTTAACCGTACAGATGAAGGCGGAGAAGGTAAATCAGATTATTTTATAGATAAATTTAACAGAATGAGCGATAGAGGAAAATAAGATGGAATCAAAGAGAATTTCAAGATGGGGACAGATTTTAATATATGTAGGAAAGTGTTATAGAGCATTTGTAAATGAGAAGCTATGGAAGACATTTATCAGTGCTGCAATCATTACAATTATTATTGCATCGGTAACAGGAGAAGATACTTTTGTAACATTTCGGGATACTCGTAATGGTGCATTTGCTTTAGTATGTGCATGTATTTGGATAGGGCTTTTCAATTCAATTCAGTCTATATGTAAGGAAAGAGCGATTATAAAAAGAGAACATAGAACTGGACTACATATTTCTTCATATGTAATTGCACATATGTTATATGAGATGGCATTGAGCTTTTGTGAGGCAATTATTGTGACAGTTATTATTTTTATAAAAAACTGGGGACATACACCTATGGAAGCATTAATTTTTCCGGCTGGAATAGAACTTCTTGTTACATTTTTTCTCATTATTTTTGCATCTGATGTTTTAGGATTGGCAATATCCAGTATTGTAAAAACGGCTAATACGGCAATGACAGTTATGCCGTTTGTTCTGATTATTCAGTTGGTTATGTCTGGAATGATTTTTGAGTTAAACGGATTAACAGAGAAAATATCAAAATTAACCATTAGTAAATGGGGATTAGAAGCTATTTGTAGTACATCAAATGTAAATGAGCTGGAATTAGACCCTATGTTGATTATTACAGAGACGATGGAAAAAGACTATGAGCATTCAACGGAGCATCTCTTAACAATTTGGTTCATATTATTTTTGTTCGTAATATTGTATGGAATTATCAGCATCACTGCATTGAAATTTGTAGATAAGGATAAGAGATAGGGAGAAAGTATGAGAATTGAATATTCGATTTTTTCAGATAAAGGAATGCGTGACAATAATGAAGATTTTGCAGACGGAATTCTTTTGACATCGCAGACAGAAGGTGCATTTGTACTATGCGATGGTTTGGGTGGACATGGCCGTGGAGAAGTAGCATCCAAACTGGTAGTTGAGCAGATGCTGAAAGTATATAAAGAAATGAAAAACTCAAAGGAGTTTTTAAAGACAGCCTTTGAACATAGTCATAAACAGTTGCTTGATTTACAGAAAAAACAAAACTCCCAGAATGAGATGAAAACAACGGCAGTTGTATTACAGATAAGAGAAGATGAAATACAGTGGGCACATATTGGGGATTCTCGCTTGTATGTTTTTTGTAAAAACAAAATGCAGAGTAGAACATTGGACCATAGTGTGCCTCAGATGTTAGTTACAGCAGGAGAAATAAAAGAAAAGGATATTAGAAATCATCCAGACCGCAATAGATTGCTTCGTGTTATGGGAATTGAATGGGATAAACCAAAGTATGTGATTGCAGAAAGTATTATGAAAAAAGAGGGAATCGCTTTTTTGTTATGCAGTGATGGATTTTGGGAATACATAGATGAAAAACATATGGAAAAATGTTTAAAAAAAGCCAAAAGTCCGAAAGAATGGCTTGATAATATGAAAGAAATCATCAAAAAAAATGGCGAAAATTCTGATATGGATAATTTTTCGGCAATAACAGTAATGTGTGAGCAATAGAAAATGGTAAGGAGTCGAATATGAAAAAGATAATAAAAAAGTATTTTTTGGTGGTTTTGTTAGCAATTTTATGTATGCCGGTAATGTCTGCAAGTGCATCAGAGAAGCTGGAAATAGAGCAAATTATTGCGAATATGCCAGTTATAGAAATGTATATACGAAGTGAGGAAGAACTGCAAAGTGATGATATACAAGTTTGGTTAGAAGAAGAAGCATTAGAAATTGATTCGATTGAGCTTTATAGTGAAAAGAATGCACCAACAGATTATTTCCTTTTGGTTGATGTGTCTAATTCAATGCCAAATAACTATTGTGAAGAAGTGAAAAAGGCTCTTACAGAATTTACCGAGGCAGTTTCAGAAGTCGACAAAGGCAAATTATTATATTATGAGGAGAGATGCAGATGCCCAAAAAGTATACTAATAGAATTTCAACAATCGTATTAATGATTTTTATATGTTTTGGTATCACAGCCTGTATGAAGGAAAAGAATAATGAGGAAGTTTTAAGCATAATTTCTGCTGAGGAACCAGATGATGTAATACTCAAAAATGATACGAATCAACAAGAGGAAAAAGTGATTAGTCAAAAAACGTTTGATGAGCCAAGTCCAAATGATACTTACAAAAATATTGCTATTTTTTGTGTGGATTCATGTGAAGGGCGATTAGCGTCTGACACAAGGAATAGAGGAACTATTATTTTATCTAGAAATGAAAGAACTGGAGAAATAAAAGTAATCAATGTACAGTATTTGACATACTTAAATTATGACGGAGGTGACATCTTTAGACAATCGTGGCTAGCATATTATGATGGGCCGGAAACTGCAATAAATATGCTGAATCAAAACTTGGATTTAGAAATAACTGATTACATAACAATCGGTTTTGACGGAATTATTGAATTGACAGAAAATTTAGGTGGTGTGACAGTTGAGATTGATTCAGTGGAATTAGATGCAATAAATGACAGAGAATATCCCAAATATATGCCTGATGAAATAGAGAATTCGATGGAGAAAATCGAAGAAACTGGTGTGCAGACATTAGATGGAGTACAGACAGCAGCCTATTGTATGGGAAAATTGTATGGAATTAATGATAGCTATAAGCAGTCAATTAGACAACAAGAGGTACTGGAAAATATTGTAGAAAGAATAATGTTGATGGAGGAAACAGCGATTAATAGTTTGTGCGATAATTTATATAGTAAATATATATATATACATCCTTGAGTAGCAGTGAATATAAACAATTAGTAAACGAAATTGCTGATGCTGGTATTAGTGAAACAACTATTTTTCCGTCACAAGAGCTTTCCACCTCTTTAGTAATAGGTTCCAGTGGAACATGTTTATGCCCAACAGATTTGAATCAGAATGTTACGCAGATGATGTTTTTCCTATATAATAAATCGGACTATCAGCCCTCGCAAAAAGTACAAGAAATATCGCAGAAGCTGAGTGAAATTGTTACGGAATATCAAAAATAATATTTTTTCGTTTTTGCAAAAATTATATTGAGATAGGGATTTGTTCATTATGGTATACGAACAAATCCCTATTTATTTGAAAAAAATCTATTCACATTATGATAAAGAAACAAATAAAGAAGTTATTAAATTAAACTAATTAAAATAAAACCCGTTGACAACAAAATTCCCCATATGATATATTTAATAAAATATGAAGAATAAAGGAGAAGTCATGAAATACTTATTGAAAAATGGTATGGTATTTGTGAATAATGAATTTCAGCAGAAAGACATTTTAATTCACGGTGATACTATTTCCAAAATTTCTGATAATATTTTAGCGGCTGAGGATACTATTTCTTTTGATTATAAGAATTGCTATATTTTTCCCGGTTTTATAGATGTACACGTACATTTAAGAGAACCGGGTTTTTTATCGAAAGAGACCATTAAAACAGGTACATTAGCAGCCGCACACGGCGGATATACCGATGTATGTTCTATGCCGAATTTGAATCCAACACCAGACTCAATGGAGCATTTGCAGGTGCAGCTTGATGCCATAGAAAAAGATGCCTGCATCCATGTGTACCCTTTTGGAACGATTACGAAAAATGAAGCTGGAGAAGAAATGTCTGATTTAGAGGATATTGCACCATATGTAATCGGTTTTTCTGATGATGGTAGAGGTGTTCAGTCGGAAGAAATGATGAAAAAGGCAATGCTTCATACGAAAAAGCTTGGTAAAATCATATCAGCCCATTGTGAAGATAATGCTCTCTTATTTGGTGGCTATATTCACGACGGCGAATATGCTAAAGCTAACGGGCATAGGGGAATTTGTTCCGAAAGCGAATGGGGACCAATCAAAAGAGATATTGAACTTGTAAAAGAGACAGGCTGTGCCTACCACGTTTGCCACATTTCTACAAAGGAAAGCGTAGAACTTATCAGACAGGCAAAGGAAGAAGGAGTCAACATTACCTGTGAAACTGGGCCGCATTACCTGGTAATGAACGACAGCATGTTAAAGGAAGAAGGAAGATTTAAAATGAATCCTCCAATTCGTTCCATCGATGACCAGAAAGCCTTGGTAGAAGGACTTATTGATGGTACAATCGATGTGATTGCTACTGACCATGCACCACATACTTTAGAAGAAAAGAGTAAGGGACTTGAAAAAAGCCTTATGGGTGTTACAGGCATTGAAACCGCTTTTCCGGTTGCTTACACAAAGCTTGTAAAAGAAAATGTGATATCCTTGGAAAAATTGGTAGATGTGCTTCACAATAATGCAAGCCGCCGATTTGGTATCGGAAACGATATTGCAGAAGGAAACAAGGCCAATCTTTGTGTCTTTAACTTAGGTGAGAAAATCAAAGTAGATGAAGATTTCTTCTTGTCTATGGGAAAAAGTAGTCCGTTTACAGGCAATGAATACTACGGCAAATGTAAAATGACAATCTGCGATGGCAACATTGTATATCAGGATTAGAGTCTGCGATAGTCGAAACTAGTTAAAATAAAATGTGGAGAAATAATCGTATGGAAAACAAAAATAAAACAGATAAAGTACTCTTAAGGATTGAGTCAAACGAAGCCCTGACAGACAGCGTATACAAAATGGTTTTAAAAGGAGATGTAAAAGCTATCTGTGTACCAGGACAATTTATTAATTTAAAATTAGAAGGTCATTATCTTAGAAGACCAATTTCGGTTTGTGATTATGATGAAAACAGTGTCACTATCATATATAAAGTGGTAGGGGAAGGAACGGAGCAGCTTAGTACGATGAAGGCTGGTGAAGTGATTGATACATTAACTGGTTTAGGTAACGGCTATGATACGAGTTTAAGTGGAGATAGACCAATGCTTATCGGTGGTGGTGTAGGTGTACCACCAATGTATAATCTGTGTAAAACACTAATAAAAGAGGGTAAAAAACCAGCAGTGGTTTTAGGCTTTAATACAAAATCGGAAATCTTCTATGAAGAAGAATTTAAAGCATTAGGAGCAGATGTATATGTGGCAACAGCTGATGGAAGCTATGGAATCAAGGGCTTTGTTACAGACGCCTTTGAAAAGGTAGGAGACTACACTTACTTCTATACCTGTGGCCCGATGCCAATGTTTAGGGCAGTAAATACAGCCACTACAACAAGCGGACAGTTTAGTTTTGAAGAAAGAATGGGCTGCGGTTTTGGAGCTTGTATGGGGTGTACCTGTAAGACAAAATATGGAAACAAACGTATCTGTAAAGATGGTCCAGTGCTTGTGAAGGAGGAAATCATATGGTAAACACAAAAGTAAATTTATGTGGAATCACGTTAGATAATCCTGTTATTCCGGCAAGTGGAACTTTTGGCTACGGCTACGAATTTGCCGAACTTTATGATATCAATATGCTTGGTAGTTTCTCTTTTAAGGGAACGACAAAAGATGCAAGATTTGGTAATCCAACACCACGAATTGCGGAATGCAAAAGCGGACTTATCAATGCCGTAGGGCTTCAAAATCCTGGCGTTGACAAAGTAATTTCTGAAGAATTACCAAAAATGCGGGAAGTTTTCCATAAACCTGTTATGGCAAATGTCAGTGGTTTTTCAGTGGAAGATTATGCATATACGGTAGAAAAATTAGACAGTGAAGATTGTATTGGCTGGTTTGAAGTGAATGTATCCTGCCCAAACGTACACGGCGGCGGTATGAGTTTTGGGACAGACCCCAAAGCAGCTGCTGAGGTAACAGCGGCAGTTAGAAAAGTAACGAAAAAGCCAATTTTCATTAAATTAACTCCAAATGTAACGGATATTGTCAGCATAGCAAAAGCCTGTGAAGCAGCCGGTGCAGATGGTATTAGTATGATAAATACTATGCTTGGTATGAGAATCAGTTTAAAAACGAAAAAGCCGATTATTGCGAATAAAATGGGCGGTTTTTCAGGTAGTGCTATTATGCCGGTAGCTCTTAGAATGGTATATCAGGTATATGAAGCTGTAAATATACCAATTATTGGTATGGGCGGTTTATCTAGTGCAGAGGATGTTATCGAAATGATGCTTGCTGGAGCAACTGCGGTTCAGGTAGGTGCAGCCAATCTTGTTGACCCATTTGCCTGCAAAGATATTGTTGAACAGTTACCAAAAGTGATGGAAAAATATCAGATAAATAATTTAGAAGAAATCATAGGAGGAGCACATTATGAGTAAAGATGTAATTATTGCTTGCGACTTTTCAAGCAAAGAAGAAGTAATGAACTTTCTTGACAAGTTCCAGGAGGAAAAACCATTCTTAAAAATAGGTATGGAATTATTCTATGCAGAAGGTCCAGAAATTGTAAAAGAAATTAAGAAAAGAGGACACAAGATATTCCTTGACCTAAAATTACACGATATTCCAAATACCGTAAAAAAATCTATGGCAGTTTTATCTAGATTAGACGTAGATATGTGTAATTTGCATGCCGGCGGAACAATTCCTATGATGGAAGCAGCTATCGAAGGCTTAACAAGAGAAGATGGTACAAGACCTATCTTAATTGCTGTAACACAGCTTACTTCCACAAGCCAGGAAAATATGACAAGAGACTTACTTATCGATACACCAATCGATGAAGTGGTTATGCACTATGCAAAAAATGCAAAGCAGGCAGGACTTGACGGTGTTGTCTGTTCTCCATTGGAAGCTGGAAAAGTACATGATGTATGTGGCGAAAACTTTATAACAGTAACACCAGGCGTACGTTTTGCAGATGGCGAAGTGGGAGACCAGGTACGTGTAACGACACCGGCAAAAGCGAAAGAATTAGGTTCAGACTACATTGTAGTAGGCAGACCAATTACAGCCGCCACGGACCCTGTTGCTGCTTACAGAAGATGTGTGGAAGAATTTTTAGGATAATACAAATTGGAGGATAAAAAAATGGAAAAATTAATTGCAAAAGACTTATTAAAAATTAAGGCTGTCTTCTTCCGTCCAGACGAACCATTTACTTGGGCAAGTGGAATTAAAAGTCCTGTTTACTGTGATAACAGACTGATTTTAACAGCACCGGAAGTAAGAAATGATGTAGAAAACGGATTAGCTAAATTGATTAAAGAACACTATCCAGATGTAGAAGTTTTAATGGGAACAAGTACAGCCGGTATTGCTCACGCAGCTATTGTTGGTCATCTTATGGATTTGCCAATGGGTTATGTTCGTTCCGGTGCAAAAGACCACGGTCGTCAGAACCAGATTGAAGGTAGATTAGAAAAGGGACAGAAAGTTGTCGTTGTTGAAGACTTAATTTCCACAGGCGGAAGCTGTATCGAAGTTGTAAATGTATTAAGAGAAGCTGGAGCAGATGTTCTTGGTGTTGTAAGTATTTTCACATATGGTATGCAGAAAGGTCTTACAAGACTTGCAGAAGCTAATGTGAAAAATGTAAGTTTAACAAACTTTGATGTCATTGCAGAAGTTGCTGCAGAAGATGGCTACATTGAAAAAGACGACGTTAAGAGATTAATTGCATTCAGAAATAATCCATCAGATGAATCTTGGATAGGAGCATAATACATGAGAAACTTAATTGATATTTTAGACCTTTCAGTTGAAGAATTGGAAGATTTAATTGCAAAAGCAGAAGATATCATAGCAAATCCGAAGGCATATTCTGAAAAATGTCACGGAAAAACAATGGCAACACTTTTTTATGAACCTTCTACCAGAACCAGACTTAGCTTTGAAGCAGCTATGTACGAGCTTGGCGGAAATGTGTTAGGGTTTTCTGACGCAGTTAGTTCCTCTGCTACAAAAGGAGAAAGTGTTTCCGATACAGTAAAAGTAGTTAGTTGCTATGCTGACTTAATTGTTATGCGTCACCCAAAAGAAGGTGCACCAATGGTGGCAACTATGGCGGCAGATGTGCCGGTTATTAATGCAGGCGATGGCGGACACAATCACCCAACACAGACTTTGGCAGATATTTTAACGATTAAAAAGGAAAAAGGACGTCTTGATAACTTTACAATCGGTTTTTGCGGTGATTTAAAATTCGGTAGAACTGTACATTCCTTAATTGAGGCCTTATCCAGATATTCCGGTATCAAAATGGTGCTTATTTCACCAGAAGAATTAAAGCTTCCAAGTTATATCAAGAAAGATGTATTAAAGAAAAAAGGCATTCCATATGAACAGACTACCAGCATTGAAGATGCTATCAGTGACTTAGACATTCTTTATATGACACGTGTTCAGAAAGAAAGATTTTTCAACGAAGCAGATTATATCCGCTTAAAAGATAAATGTATTCTTACCACAGAAAAAATGGAATTGGCAAAACCTGATTTGTGCGTAATGCACCCGCTTCCTAGAGTAAATGAAATTGTAACGGCTATTGATAAGGATCCAAGAGCCTGCTATTTCAAACAGGCGTTATACGGTAAGTATATGAGAATGGCACTTATTTTGAAATTGTTGGAGGTGGAGTAAATGAAAATAGATTCCATTAAAGATGGTATTGTAATTGACCACATTAAAGCAGGAAAAAGTTTGGAAATTTATCATTTATTAAACCTTGAAAAAGTGGACAGTTCCGTTGCCATTATCAAAAATGTAAATAGTCGTAAAATGGGCAAGAAGGATATTATTAAAATTGATTCTAACATAGAAATTGATTTAGATGCACTTGGCTATATTGACCCATTTATCACTATTGATATTATTAAAGACGGTAAGCTGTGTGAGAAAAAACACGTAGAACTTCCTGATAGAATTACCAACGTAATTCGTTGTAAAAATCCAAGATGTATTACAACCATTGAACAGGAATTACCCCATGTATTTAAGTTGACTGACCGCGAAAACAGAGTATATAGATGTTTGTATTGTGAAAGCCGTTCAGACACATCTTACTAAATCGATTTAAGTTATTGAAAAAATATGAGAAGGGGCATCTGCAAAATTGCAGATGCTCCATTTTTATAGGAAATTCATATCTTCGGGAAGAGGTGCCACAAAATGCATTTTTTCCTTGGTTATAGGGTGATGAAATGTTAAAGAATGAGAGTGAAGGGCTTGTCTGGTTATTTTACGCATATCCGGATTATATAGAAAATCTCCTAAAAGAGCATGACCTATATATTTCATATGCACCCTGATTTGATGTGTTCTTCCAGTTTCTAACCAGAGTTTTATTTGACTACAATTTAATTTAAGATTTTCCTTTACTACGTGGTAATGCGTTACGGCACGTTCTCCTGTTTCAAAGTTTACTTCTCTTTCGATGGTAGAACCTTCTTTTCTGCCAATAGGTGCATCAATAATACCATCTTTTTCTTCAAAAATTCCTTCCGCAATAGCTACATACTCTCTGTGAATTTCACGATTTCTAACCATCTCGGCCAAAATTCCTGCACTAAAAGGATTTTTGGCCAACATTGTTACGCCGGTAGTATCTCTATCCAGACGGTTAATGCAACGGAAGATGAAAGGCAGATTTTGCTGGGCGTAATAATATGCTACGGCGTTAGCCAAGGTATTTTCATAGTTATTTAGCGAAGGGTGAATTGGCATATTGGCTGGTTTATTTAAAATGAGAATATCCTCATCTTCGTATATAATGTTTAAAGGAAGTTCAACCGGTGGAATTTTTTCCGAGGAAACTTCTTCGGTTAAGGTAAGGGTTAAAATGTCTCCTGCTGATAAAGGGGTGTTGACATAAGCCCAAATTCCATTTAATAAAATGCCTTTTTCCTGCTTTTTTAATGCAATGATACATTGACGAGAAAAGCCCATAGACTTTAAAAATGAGCCTATGGGTGTATTGGCATATAATTCGGTTATATGATATTCCAACGTTCTTGTCATAAAAGGTTATTTCCTTGGTATACTAAATTTGTTTACTTATACTATATAATAGGAATTTGTCAATATCAATTAGAAAAAATGGTTTAACAATTTTTTCTAATATGATAAAATGAAAACAGTATTAGTGCTGGAGGATTTATCATGGCAAAAAAAGACAAATATGTTGCATACGTTTCCACATACACAATGGGAAATCCATTTGGTATTAAAATTTATGATGTAGATATGGAAAACGGCAGATTAATTGAGAAAAATCAGGTGGAAATTACCAATTCATCATATATTACCATTTCTCACAATTCCAAGTATTTGTATTCTATAACAGATATGGGAGTTGAGAGTTATGAAATTTTACCGGAAGGCGATTTGCAATTTTTAAATGCACATAGCGTCAATGGTATGCGAGGTTGTTATTTGTCTACGGACTATGAGGACAAGTTCCTGTTTGTAGCTGGATATCACGATGGAAAAGTTACCGTACTTCGCCTTCTTGAAGACGGAAAAATAGGTGAAATTACAGAAGAAATATATAACAAAGGGTTAGGCTCTCTGGCGGAGAGAAATTTTAGACCACACGTAAACTGTGTAAAGATGACAAGAGATAATAAGTATTTATGCACAGCAGACTTAGGTACTGACCACACAGATGTATATAGATTGGACCATAAAAATGGTAAATTGAAAAAAGAAGATGTTATTCGTAGCGAAATTGATTCAGGCCCAAGACATCTAAAATTCTCGAAAGACGGAAAAACATTATATATTGTTCACGAAATGAAGAATTATATCGATGTATATTCTTATTGGGAAGAAAAGGATAATCCATATTTTGAGAAAATCCAGACAATTTCTACTTTGAATAATTATCATGCATCAGGTACAGCTGCAAGTGCCTTGAATTTATCTGCAGATTATCAGTATGTGTTAAGTTCAAATGTGGGTGATAACAGTGTTATCATTTACAAAATTGAAGAAGAGACTGGAAAATTGGAAAAAATCTTATGCCTGCCAATAAGTGGAGATTATCCAAAAGATGTAGCACTTTTCCCAGATAATAAGCACTTGGTTTCTCTGAACCATGAGTCCAATTCTATGACGTTTTTTACAACTGATTTAGAAAAAGGTTTAATTATTATGAATGGAAAAGAAATGAAAGTTGACAGACCAAATTGCATTATTTTCCACAAATTACAGTAAAATAGTAAGCGTATCTTAAGGAGTGCACTTTTATATCAAGTGTACTCCTTATTTTTTTTAGAAAAAGTTTAGTAACATATTACTAAAAATTTAATTTTATATAAAAATGTATTGTAATGTAGAAAGAAATATGTATAATGAAATTTGTATGTATAAAAAAAGTTTAGTATAACAAAACTTAAGGAGATGCGTCATGGATATCGGTAAGAAAATTAAGGAATTGCGATTGCAGAATAATTTGACGCTGGAAGACCTTGCGTCCAGAAGTGAACTGACGAAAGGATTTCTGTCGCAGATGGAAAGAAATCTAACGAGTCCCAGTATTTCAACATTGGAAGATATATTGGAAGCTCTTGGAACGAATCTATCGGAATTTTTTCATGAAGACGAGGAAGAACAGATTGTTTTTTCTACCAAGGATTTCTTTGTAGATAAAAAGGAAGAATATCAGATTGAGTGGATTATTCCAAATGCACAGAAAAATGAGATGGAGCCGATTCTTTTAACCTTAAATCCTCACGGAACCAGCCATGAAATGGTTTCTCATCAAGGAGAAGAATTTGGTTATGTGTTAAAAGGCAATGTGACGTTAGTTAGAGATAATAAAAAGTATAAGTTAAAGGCAAAAGATACTTTTTATATTAATGGAAAGAAAAGTCATTATTTATATAATCATGGAAATAGTGAGGCCTTGGTGTTATGGGTTACGACACCACCAATGTTTTAAAGGAGTCTTGTATGGAAAAGAAAAAATTAATTGAATTTAGAAATATTGTAAAGAGCTTTGATGGTCAGATTGTTTTAAAGGGTGTTAATCTGGATATTTATGAAAAAGAGTTTGTTACCTTACTTGGTCCAAGTGGCTGTGGAAAAACTACTTTACTGCGAATATTAGGCGGTTTTTTAGATGCAGATGAAGGAAGTGTTATTTTTGATGGCGAAGAAATTAGTAAAAAGCCACCATATGAAAGAGAATTAAATACAGTATTCCAGAAATATGCCTTATTTCCACATTTGAGTGTATATGAAAATATTGCTTTCGGCTTAAAAATTAAGAAAATGAGTAAAGACGTTATCGACCAGAAGGTAATGAAAATGTTAAAGCTCATTGGTCTGGAAGGATATGAAAATAAAAATACAACTTTACTTTCCGGCGGACAGCAACAGCGAGTTGCCATAGCAAGAGCTTTGGTAAATGAACCAAAGGTATTACTGTTAGATGAACCTTTGGCAGCCCTGGATTTGAAACTTCGTAAGGAAATGCAGTACGAATTAAAACGTATTCAGCAGGAGGTTGGAATTACCTTTATTTTCGTTACACATGACCAGGAAGAAGCCTTAACGATGTCGGATAAAATTGTCGTTATGAAAGGTGGAGAAGTTCAGCAAGTAGGTACTCCGGAAGAAATTTATAATGACCCTGCGAATAGTTATGTTGCTAATTTTATTGGAGAAAGCAATATTATTTCCGGTGTGATGCTAGAAGATTATAAAGTACAGTTTGATGATATTGTATTTGATTGTGTGGATTTTGGTTTTAAGAAGAATGAAAAAGTAGATGTTGTAATTCGTCCGGAGGATATTGATATTGTGGCCGAAAAGGACGGCAAAATGACAGGGGAAGTTTTGAGCGTACTTTTTAAAGGGGTACATTATGAAATTATTGTAGAAACGGTACCGGGAACTATGGTGACAGTGAATATGCACGTGATTCGCAATCAGGACGTTACCAGTGAAGACGGCAAGGAAAAAATTAGTGCCAATGACTTCTATGTGGACGTGGAAGATGTGAAAAAGCTTGATGATAAAGAAATTATTGCTCTTTCCAATGCACAGGCGTGGAATCCGGAAACCGACGAATATACATCGATTGCAAAAATCGAATACGATATTTTAGAGGAACTTGGTACCTATCCTGTAACCTTCTATACAGCAGGCGGAACCAGCATTGAAAAGAAGATTTTTGTAGTAAATCAGTCGTTTGTTAAAAATGAGAAGGCAAATGAAGCGATTATGGCATTTAATTTCTTTAAAACAGTAGATGAAATTAAAGAATCGCAAGCCTTAGATACAGATATTAAGACTTGGGCAAATGCACAGGGCTGGAAACTTAGCGATGAAAATCAAAGCGTGGATATTAGTGTAGATTATGACTTTGACCCGGAAGATGTCAAAGAGGGCGTTTATAAAGTGACTTTCTGGACAACCGGTCGAGAATTTAAAATTCATACAACGGATTATTCGGAGGTAGGAGCTCAGGTTGGACTTACTTTCTTTCCTGAAGATATTCATGTTATGTCAAAGGTGGTATACGAATAATGAAAAAATTTTCACAGTTGGCGATTCCATATATTGTATGGGCAGCGATGATGCTTATTCTGCCAATGGCGTTAATTGCGTTATATTCTTTTATGCGGCAGGGCAATGAAATTATTTCGTTTTCCTTTACATTGGAACATTATAAAAAGTTTTTTACTGACCCGGATTTTTTACTGGTGTTGTGGCGTTCTTTAGTGATTGCGATAAAGACGACATTGATTTGTCTGCTTATCGGATATCCGGCGGCGTATTTTATTTCCCGTTGTTCACAAAAGGTACAAAATATTTTAGTACTTTGTATTACACTTCCGACCTGGATTAATGCACTGGTTAGAACCTATGCGTGGATAGGTCTTTTAAGCGACGGAGGAATTGTACAGACAATTTTAGGATTTTTCGGCTTTCACGATGTGGAAATCTTATACACGGAAACAGCCGTTTTAATCGGTATGGTATATAATTTCCTGCCATTTATGATTCTGCAGATTAATACATCTTTATGTAAGATGGATTACTCCTTATTGGAAGCCAGTGCAGACCTGGGAGCAAATGGAGTGCAAACATTTAGAAGGGTTATTTTCCCTCTGTCATTACCAGGGGTAATTAATGGAATTACTTTGGTGTTTTTGCCGGCGGTTAGTTCCTTCTTCATTCCAAAGCTTTTAGGCGGTGGTCAATATTTCCTTGTAGGTAACTTGATTGAAAATCAGTTTATTACTGTGGGAGAATGGAATTTCGGAAGTGCTATCTCTATGATTATGGCAATTATTATGATGTTGATGATGATGGCAGTAAGAAATATTGAAAAGAGAAATCAGGGTAGGAAGGAGGAAGATTAATCGGTATGAAAAAAGAAAAACGTGGGTTTGGAAAAATACTGATGGTCTTGCTCATTGTATTTTTCTATGCTCCAATTTTGTATATGATTATTTTTTCCTTTAATGAAGGAAAATCGCTGACGAATTTTACTGGATTTTCACTACGCTGGTATCAACATATGTTGGAATCTAGGGATATGATGGAAGCCCTTTATACTACCTTTAGTGTGGCATTATTAGCTACATTAATCTCTACGGTGGTCGGAACTGTGGCTGCCATAGGCATTAGTAAATCCAGAAAAATTGTGCGAGATGTGATTGAACAGGTTAATAATTTACCGATGATGAATCCGGAAATTGTAACCGCCATTGGCTTTATGCTTTTATTTATTACTTTTCGTATTGAAAAAGGATATGCAACGATGCTACTTGCTCATATTGCATTTTGTATTCCTTATGTTATGCTTTCGGTTATGCCAAAGGTTCGTTCGCTGGACCCAAACCTTGCGAATGCGGCTATGGACCTTGGAGCAAGGCCAATGCAGGCTTTAATTAAGGTAATCGTTCCCCAGATTACACCGGGAATTATTTCTGGAGCTTTAATTGCCTTTACGATGTCGGTAGATGATTTCATTATATCCTATTTTGTAACAGGGCAGGGTGTTAAAAACTTAAGTACGGTAGTTTATACGATGAGTAAACGAGTGAATCCAAGTATTAACGCCATTTCGACCCTTGTGGTTGTGATTATTACTGTGGCATTACTTGCTATTAACCTTTTGCCAATGGTAGTATCCAAACAGCAGAAAAAAGGCAAAAAGAATAAGTGGCTGGTGGCTGTACCGGTTGGAGTTATTTGTGTATTTGCCTTAGGTCTTATTTTTATGAAGACTGGAATGGATAAAAATACTTTGCCTTACGAGGGACAGACTTTACGCATTTATAATGCAGGAGAATATATTGGAGAAAATATTATTTCGGATTTTGAAGAACAAACCGGAGCAAGAGTGGTTTTAGAGCTGTTTGATTCCAATGAGCAGATGTATATTAAAATTGCCAATGGAGAGTCTTATGATTTGCTGATTCCAAGTGATTATATGATTCAAAGATTGATAAAAGAAGATTTGGTTCAGCCGCTAAACCCAGAGTTATTAGATTGTATGGATTTATTGGTAGAGGATGTAAAGAATTTGCCTTATGACCCGGGAAATGTATACTCTGTTCCATATTTCTGGGGAACAGTAGGTATCGTATATGATAAGACGAAGGTTTCGGAAGAAGAATTGGACGAAAAAGGTTTTGATATCTTTTTAGATGAAACATATAAAGGGGACATCTATTTATATGATTCAGAAAGGGATTCCTTTATGATGGCTTTGAAGGCACTTGGATATTCTATGAATACCACAGATGAAACAGAGCTTCAGGAGGCATATGAATGGCTGGAACAGTGCGTACAGACAATGGAACCTGAAATTGTAACAGATGAAATTATTGATAATATGGCACAAGGTAGAAAAGCTTTGGGACTTATTTATTCCGGTGATGCGTCCTATGTTATGAGTGAAAATGAAAATATGGGCTTTTATTTACCAAATGAAGGAACAAATATCTGGTGTGATGCTATGGTAATTCCTTCTAATGCAGAAAATGTGGAACTTGCCCACGAGTTTATCAATTTTGTTAGTTCTTATGAGGGGGCTTACGATAATTCTGATTATGTAGGATATACTTCTCCTAACGAGGAGGTTATGGCAACCCTCTCTGGTGAAGGCGGAACCTATGAGGGTATCAACGCGTATATTCCAAGAAGTGATTATGAAAAGGACGAATACTTTGAATTCAATGAAAGTACACGTAAAATCATTAGTAACCTTTGGAGTAAAATAAAAATCGTAGCAAGTAACGCAAATTAAAAAATATGAATAGTAAAAAAAGAGGAGAATTTGAAAGACATTCTCCTCTTTTTCTATGCAAAAATCAAAAAAATTATTCATAAAATTTCTTAATATTATCCAGTTTTGCCGTCATATTCAATAATAAAGCATCTAAAATCGTGAGAGCAGCCATAGCTTCTACAACCACAATGGCTCTTGGTACGATACAAGGGTCGTGACGACCATGAATTTCAATAGTGGTTTCTTCTCCATTCTTATTAATCGTTGCCTGTGGTCTTGAAATAGATGGAGTTGGTTTGATATGAGCTTTTATCACAATCGTATCGCCGTCGCTCATTCCGCCTAAAATACCGCCACTATGATTTGTCTCTTTGCAAGGGGTACCATCTTTTATACAAAATGCATCATTGTTTTCAGAAGCAAGAGCAGTAGATACTTTTACGCCATCGCCAATTTCTACGGCTTTTACAGCTCCAATAGACATCATTGCTTTGGCAAGATTTGCGTCCAATTTTTCAAATACCGTATCACCAATGCCTACTGGCATACCTGTGATTTTACATTCGATGGAACCGCCAACACTGTTTTGTTCCAATTTACATTGTTCGATGAATTTTACCGCTTCTTCATTCATTCCGTTTTCCAAAGTAATAGGTCCAATGGAGAAGGCTTTTGCTTCCACTTTGATACCTAAGCTATCTAATATTTTTATGGCAATGGCACCTGCTGCCACGCGGCTCAATGTTTCTCTGCCTGAGGAACGTCCGCCACCACGATAGTCGCGAATACCATATTTTGTATCAAAAGTATAGTCTGCGTGCCCTGGTCGATAAACAGAAGCAATATTGGAATAGTCTTTTGAGTGTTGGTCTGCATTTCTTACCATAAGAGAAATAGGAGTACCGGTTGTGACCCCTTCAAAAACACCAGACAAGATTTCTACCAAATCACTTTCTGCTCTGGCGGTTGTAGTAGAGTTTTGACCCGGTTTTCTGCGGTCTAAATATTTCTGAATATCTTCTGCGGTTAACGGTAGTCCAGCAGGACAACCATCGATGACAACGCCGAGTGCAGCACCATGAGATTCCCCCCAGGTAGTTATTTTAAAAATGTTTCCATATGTTGAACCAGCCATAATAAGTCTCCTTAATAAAAATAAGTAATATGATTATAGCAAAATTTATTCAAGTATGCTATGATTTGTTTGATATTTTAACACACCCCAAGAGGATGCACTAGAAGATGAAGAAAACTTTTGAAGAAAAAATGAAGTCAAAAATTCATCAGACGAAGAAAAACAAGGTCACAATGCGTTATTTACGCATTGCGTATTATAAGCTTTTATTGTTTTTTTATCATATGGGTCTTTCCATTTCGGGAAATGTAAAGCGAATTATGATTGCATTTGCGGCAATTATGATGTTTTGTTTAAGTAGCAGCTTTGTGATGATGTCTCAAAATGCTACCACGAGTTATGCTTATGCCTTACCACAAAATGAAGATAGACCGGATTCAGACATTGTGCTGGTAGAGGAAGAAGAAATTGATATTTCCGGCATAATAGATGATGATGATGTAATTGATGGATATGAAATAGAGCAGTTAAAAGATATTGGAGAATCCAATCAGTTTTCCGTAGATGATATTTTAAATCACAATGAATATCAGGAAAGAGAACGTGTGGTTGCGTCAGCAGAAACTTATGCGGATTATGAATTTGATAAAAACGATTGGAGATTATTACTGATTAATAAACAGCACCCGGTTCCTGAGGATTACGAAGTGGAACTTGGAAATATCAGTACGATGAAAGGTGTTATGCAATGTGATGCCAGAATCATTGACGATTTGTTAAGTATGTTGCAGGCGGCAAAAGATGATGGAGTGAATTTGTGGATATGTTCACCGTATAGAGACTATGCTTATCAGGAAATGCTATTTGATAGGAAAATCAATAAATATATGAGTGCAGGTTATTCCTATATGGAGGCCTATATGTTGGCGTCGCAGGTGGTTACTGTGCCTGGGGCAAGTGAACATCAGTTAGGACTTGCACTAGATATTGTTTGTGACACATATACCGCTTTGGACGAAGGATTCGGTGATACGAAGGCAGGACAATGGCTTTTGGAACACAGCCGCGAATATGGATTTATTTTGCGTTATCCAAAAGGAAAAGAATACATAACCGGTATCGATTTCGAACCATGGCATTTTCGATATGTAGGGGTAGAGGCAGCTACCGTGATTATGGACGAGGGAATTACCCTGGAAGAATTTGTAGAACGTTTGGAGTAAAAAGTAATATGGGAAAATATACAATTTTAAATCAAGAAGGCAATGCAAAAAGAGCCAGTTTTGAAACCGTACACGGTACGATACAAACGCCGGTCTTTATGAATGTTGGTACAGTTGCGGCAATTAAAGGAGCTGTATCCACGGAAGATTTGGAACAGATTAAGACGCAGGTGGAGCTATCTAATACCTATCATTTACATGTAAGAACTGGAGATAAGCTGATTAAAGAGGTTGGAGGACTACACAAATTTATGTCCTGGAATAAACCGATTTTAACAGATTCCGGTGGATTTCAGGTATTTTCTTTAGCAGGACTTAGAAAAATTAAAGAAGAAGGCGTTTATTTTAACTCTCATATTGATGGAAGAAAGATTTTTATGGGGCCGGAAGAAAGTATGCAGATTCAGTCAAATCTGGGCTCAACAATCGCTATGGCATTTGATGAATGCCCATCAAGTAGAGCAGACAGAAATTATGTGCAAGCATCCGTCGATAGAACGACCAGATGGTTAGAACGATGCAAAAAAGAAATGGCTCGCCTGAATTCTTTGGAAGATACTGTGAATAAAAATCAAATGCTTTTTGGAATCAATCAAGGGGCAATTTTTGATGATATTCGTATAGAACACGCAAAAAGAATCTCAGAAATGGATTTAGACGGCTATGCTTTAGGTGGTCTTGCGGTAGGGGAAAGCCACGAAGAAATGTATCACGTTTTAGAAGAAACGATTCCTTATTTGCCAAAGGATAAGCCAACTTATCTGATGGGAGTAGGAACTCCAGCAAATATATTAGAAGGGGTCGAACGCGGAGTAGATTTTTTTGACTGCGTATATCCAACCCGTAATGGTCGTCATGGTCATGCTTACACAAATCACGGCAAAATTAATTTATTTAATGCAAAATATGAAAAAGATATGCGTCCTTTGGAAGAAGGATGTATGTGTCCGGCTTGTAGAAGATATTCCAGAGCATATATCAGACATTTATTGAAAGCAAAAGAAATGCTTGGTATGAGACTGGTGGTTTTACACAATTTGTATTTCTACAACACAATGATGGAAGAAATCAGAGATGCGTTAGATGCAGGTAATTTTAAAGCTTATAAAAAACAAAAACTGGAAGGAATGGAAAGTGGAGAATAAAAAAAGCTTGTCTATCCTGAAGTTTTTGTGTATGATACTATAAGTAGAATGTTAGGAGGTAACAGCATGGGCATTTTATTAACAGCAGAAGCAGCTGCATCTGAAACGGTATCAACAGGTGGTGGCTGGGGAATTATGATTCTTTATTTAGTCTTAATTGTTGCTTTTCTCTATTTCTTTATGATTCGTCCTCAGAAGAAACAGCAGAAAAAAATGGACGCTATGTTAGCAGAGCTTGCGACAGGCGATGTAGTCCTTACAACAAGTGGTTTTTATGGTGTAGTTATTGATATTCAAGATGACACAGTTATCGTAGAATTTGGTAATAATAAAAACTGTAGAATTCCAATGCAGAAAGCTGCAATTACACAGGTTGAAAAAGCAAAACAGGCTTAATATGTTGAAAGTGAAGGGTTATTGGGTGAAGCTCAGTAACCCTTTTTTTCGTGTCAGAAAGTCTTTTTGGGTTGCCAAGATAGTAAAATTGAGATATTATATAAGATAATGGTTTTATACTGTAATACGTTACTAGACGAAAGTTGGAGGAAAAGACAATGAATTTGAACATTACATGTATTCCTGGTGATGGTATAGGTCCTGAAATTGTAGCAGAAGCAAAAAAGGTTTTAGATGCAGTTGCAGAAAAGTACGGACATACGATTACATATACTGATATATTAATGGGTGGTGCATCGATTGATGTGCATGGCGTACCACTTACTGATGAAGCCATTGAAACGGCAAAAAGTGCAGATGCTGTTCTAATGGGTTCTATTGGAGGCAATACAACCACTTCCCCTTGGTATAAATTACCACCAAACTTAAGACCGGAAGCCGGATTGCTGAAAATTAGAAAAGCTCTTAATTTGTTTGCCAATTTAAGACCAGCAGTTTTATATGAAGAATTGTCAGATGCCTGTCCTCTTAGAAAGGATATTAGTGAAAAAGGCTTTGATATGTTAATTATGAGAGAATTAACAGGCGGTCTTTACTTTGGAGAACGTAAAACAGTAGAAGAAAATGGCGTAATGAAAGCCATTGATACTCTTACATATGATGAAAATGAAATCAGACGTATTGCAATCAAAGGGTTTGACATTGCAAGAAAACGTAAGAACAAAGTAACTAGCGTAGACAAAGCCAATGTTTTAGATTCTTCAAGACTTTGGAGAAAAGTAGTGGAAGAAGTGGCAAAAGATTATCCAGACGTTACTTTAGAGCATATGTTAGTTGATAACTGTGCAATGCAGCTTGTTAAAGACCCTTCGCAATTTGATGTTATCTTAACAGAGAATATGTTTGGAGATATTTTATCGGATGAAGCAAGTATGGTAACAGGTTCTATTGGAATGTTAGCTTCTGCTAGTTTAAATGATACAAAATTTGGTTTATATGAACCAAGCCATGGTTCAGCACCGGATATTGCAGGATGCGACATCGCCAATCCAATCGCAACCATTTTAAGTGCTGCAATGATGCTTCGTTATTCCTTTGATTTAGATAAGGAAGCCGATGCTATTGAAATGGCTGTAAAACAAGTGTTAAAAGAAGGTTATAGAACCGTAGATATTATGTCAGAAGGCTGCAAGAAAGTAGGCTGTAAAGAAATGGGAAGCTTACTTGCAAGCAGAATTTAATTAGAGGATTTACAGGATTTGGAGGAAAAAGAAATGAGAAGTGATTCCGTAAAGACAGGTACCCAGCAGGCACCACATCGTTCTTTATTTAATGCATTAGGTTACACAGAAGAAGAAAGACAAAGACCAATGATTGGTATTGTTAGTTCTTATAATGAAATTGTACCAGGTCATATGAACCTTGATAAAATTGTAGAAGCTGTAAAAATGGGAGTTGCTATGGCTGGTGGTACACCAGTTGTTTTCCCGGCAATCGCTGTTTGCGATGGTATTGCTATGGGACACGTTGGTATGAAATATTCTTTAGTTACCAGAGATTTAATAGCAGATTCTACAGAATGTATGGCTATGGCACATGGCTTTGATGGACTTGTATGTATTCCAAACTGTGATAAAAACGTACCTGGTTTATTGATGGCTGCTGCCAGATTAAACATTCCAACTATTTTCGTTTCTGGTGGTCCAATGCTTGCCGGAAAAGTAAAGGGACAAAAGAGAAGTTTATCTTCTATGTTTGAGGCCGTAGGCAGCGTGGCTGCGGGCACAATGACTATGGAAGAACTTTGTGAATTTGAAGAAAAGGTTTGTCCAACCTGTGGTTCTTGTTCTGGCATGTATACAGCAAACTCTATGAACTGCTTAACAGAAGCACTTGGTATGGGATTAAAAGGAAATGGCACAATTCCAGCCGTTTATTCAGAGAGAATCCGCCTTGCAAAGCATGCCGGTATGAAGATTATGGAATTGGTAGAAAAAGATATCAAACCAAGAGATATTATGACAGAAAAAGCATTTATGAATGCCTTAACCGTAGATATGGCACTTGGTTGTTCGACAAACTCTATGTTACATTTACCTGCCATTGCACATGAAGCAGGGGTAGAACTGAATTTGGATATTGCGAATGAATTGTCTGCAAAAACACCAAACCTTTGTCACTTAGCACCGGCAGGTCCTACTTATATGGAAGATTTAAATGAAGCCGGTGGCGTATACGCAGTTATGAATGAACTTACAAAGAAAAATCTGTTACACTTAGATTTAATGACTGTTACAGGAAAAACTGTGGGTGAAAATATAAAAGGTTGTGTAAATAGAGACCCTGAAGTTATCAGACCTGTGGAAAATCCATATTCCCAAACGGGTGGAATTGCTGTATTAAAAGGTAATTTAGCTCCAGATTCTGGCGTAGTAAAACGTTCTGCAGTAGTACCTGAAATGATGGTACACGAAGGTCCGGCCAGAGTCTTTGACTGTGAGGAAGATGCCATTGCGGCAATTAAAGGCGGCAAAATCGTAGCAGGCGACGTAGTGGTTATTCGTTATGAAGGTCCAAAAGGTGGTCCTGGTATGAGAGAAATGTTAAATCCAACCTCAGCTATCGCAGGTATGGGCTTAGGCTCCAGCGTTGCATTGATTACGGATGGTCGTTTCTCAGGTGCATCAAGAGGTGCATCTATCGGACACGTTTCACCAGAAGCGGCAGTTGGTGGACCAATCGCATTAGTAGAAGAAGGCGATATTATTTCTATTAATATTCCTGAAAATACTTTAAATGTATTAGTCAGTGATGAAGAATTAGCAAAACGTAAAGAAAAATGGCAGCCAAGAGAACCAAAAGTGACAACTGGATATCTGTCAAGATATCGTGAATTAGTAACCAGTGGTAATAGAGGAGCTATTTTGGAAGTACAAAAATAAAGAGATTTGGGAGAGGGAGATATGCAGTTAACAGGTGCAGAAATTGTAATTGAATGTTTAAAAGAACAGGGCGTAGATGTCGTTTTCGGTTATCCGGGAGGAACGATTTTAAATGTATATGATGCCCTTTATAAACATAGCGATGAAATTACACATATTTTAACATCGCATGAACAAGGTGCTTCTCACGCAGCAGACGGCTATGCAAGAGCAACCGGAAAAGTAGGTGTTTGTCTTGCAACCAGCGGCCCAGGAGCAACAAACTTAGTTACAGGAATTGCAACCGCTTATATGGATTCCGTTCCATTAGTTGCAATTACAGCCAACGTAAATTTACCACTTCTTGGAAAAGATTCTTTCCAGGAAGTTGATATTGCAGGCGTGGTTATGCCAATTACAAAACATAGCTATATTGTAAAAGACGTAAACATTTTGGCAGACACCATTAGGAAAGCCTTCAAAATTGCAAGAGAAGGAAGACCTGGACCTGTCCTTGTAGATATTACAAAAGATGTTACCGCCAATGTGTGCGAATATGAAAGAAAAGAAGTAGAATATCCTGCAAAACCTGTAAAATATACAGAAGCGGATATTGAAAATGCCATTTCATTAATTAAAGAAGCAAAAAAGCCATATATTTGTGTAGGTGGTGGTGTCATTGCTTCCGGAGCAACAGAAGAAGTAAAAGAACTTGCTGAAAAAATCAGTGCACCAGTTTGTGATACTTTAATGGGTAAAGGCGGATTTGATGGAAAACATCCACTTTACACTGGTATGATTGGTATGCACGGAACAAAAACCTCCAACTTTGGTGTAAGTCAGTGTGATTTATTAATTGCACTTGGAGCAAGATTTTCAGACCGTGTTGTGGGAAATGCTTCAAAATTTGCACAGAATGCAAAAGTATTACATATTGATATTGATGCAGCAGAAATCAATAAAAACATTAAAACCACAGCAAGTGTTGTGGGAGATTTAAAAGAAGTTCTTACCAAAATCAATGCAAAAGTGGAAAAGACAGAAAATCAAGAATGGGTGACTACCATCAAAGATTTAAAAGAGAAATACCCACTGAAATATGATACTTCCCTTTTAACAGGACCATATGTAATTGAAGAAATTGACCGAATTACAGATGGGAAAGCCATTATTAGTACCGATGTAGGACAGCATCAGATGTGGGCTGCTCAGTATTATAAATATACAGAGCCAAGAACCCTTTTATCTTCCGGTGGGCTTGGTACAATGGGCTATGGATTAGGAGCTTGTATTGGGGCAAAGGTTGGTAAGAGAGATAAAATTTGCATCAATATTGCAGGAGATGGCTGTTTTAGAATGAATATGAATGAACTTGCCACAGCAAGTAGATACAACATTCCAATTATTCAGGTAGTTATTAACAACCACGTATTAGGTATGGTACGTCAGTGGCAGACTTTGTTCTATGATAAACGCTATTCCCAGACAGTTTTAAACGATGGAGTAGATTTCTGCAAAGTGGCGGAAGGACTTGGTTGTGGTGCAATTAAAGTTACAACAAAAGAAGAATTTGCACCGGCACTTGAAAAGGCCATTGCAGAAAAGAGACCATATTTAATTGAAGTTGTGATTCAGGAAGATGATAAAGTATTTCCTATGGTTCCGGCAGGAGCACCAATTAGTGAAGCTTTTGATGATGAGGACTTAAAGAAGAAGGAAAATGAATAAAAAGACGAAAAGAGCCTTGATAGTATTGGTGGTTACCTTAATTATGGCGGCTGCTTTATACTTTTCGTTAGCCTTTTACTTTCAAGATGTATTTTTGTGTGGTACTTGGATAAATGATAAGTACTGCACCGGTTTATCCATAGAGGAAACGAATCAATTACTTAAGGCAGAATACACAAAAGATTATATAGAAATACAAGATAAAAGTAATATTCGATATCAAATTCCACTATCCGAACTTGACGGGGAAATAGATTTTTCAGAAGAATTATCAACGCTTTATGAAAGCCAGAATGCTTTTTTGTGGATTGGCAATTTGTTTTCGCCCAAAAGATATACTTTAGAACCGGAGTTTACCTATGCGGAAGAAAAAGTATTGGTAGCAGTAACAAATTGTCAGGCTTTTTTTGAGCAAAATAAGAGCGAACAAGATGTAATTATACTGGAAACGCAAGAAGGATATACATTGAAGGATACTCGAAAAGATTACTTAAGTCCCCAAAAAGTCTGCACAGCCATAAAGACCTGTCTAGATGAAAAAGAAACAGTAGTAGATTTGGTGGCTATGCAATGTTACGAGGATTTACCTTATACCCAGGAAATGCAGGATACATTGGCTCTTTGGGAAAAGATAAATGCTTATCAAAACAGTTGTAAAGTGATTTATGATATGGGAGATAAACAGATTCCGGTAGATGCCTCGGTGGTATGCCATTTTATTAAGTTAAATGAAGATAATAGTTTTATGCTAGATGAAGAAGGTAACCTGGTATTTGATAAAGATGGAGTGACTGAATTTATCAACGAACTTGCCTCGGAATATGACACTTATGGAACGGCACGCAAATTTACAACCACAAATGGTGAAGTAAAAGAGATTACTGGGGGAACCTATGGAAGTACATTGAATCAAAAAGCAGAAATAAAATATCTTACAGACGCTTTTTTGAATCAGACAGAAGAAGTTCATGTCCCGGAATATACGCGTAGTAGCACTGTCAGAGGGAAGAATGATATAGGAGATACCTATATTGAAGTTGATATGACAGGGCAAGTAATGTATTATTATGAAGATGGTGAACTAAAACTAGAAACCAGCGTAGTAACTGGTAACCTTTCTAGAAATCACGACACACCGGAAGGAATCAATTACGTGTATGCAAAACAGAAAAATCGTATACTGCGTGGACCAGGATACGCCTCGTTTGTAAATTACTGGATGCCTGTAAAGGGCGGAATTGGGATACACGATGCTACCTGGAGAGATGAATTTGGTGGTGAAATTTATAAAACAGAGGGTTCTCATGGCTGTATTAACACGCCACTTGAAGAAATGGAGGAGTTATACGATATGGTAGAAGTGGGAACACCGGTAGTTATGTATTATTAGTTGTTAAATTTATTTAACAGTGCTATAATTTATTTTTGAATGAAAACGTGGAGGAAGAAAAATGTCAAGAATTTACAATTTTTCAGCAGGTCCAGCAGTTTTACCTGAAGAAGTATTAAAAGAAGCTGCAGCAGAAATGTTAGATTACAATGGAACAGGTATGTCCGTTATGGAAATGAGCCATCGTTCCAAAGCATATGACACAATTATTAAAGAAGCAGAACAGGATTTAAGAGATTTATTAAATATCCCAGACAATTATAAGGTGTTATTTGTACAGGGTGGTGCAAGCCTTGTGTTTGCTTCTGTACCAATGAACCTCATGAAGAATAAAAAAGCTGGTTATATCATTACAGGTCAGTGGGCTAAGAAGGCATATCAGGAAGCAAAAATCTATGGAGAAGCAGTAGAATTGGCATCTAGTGCAGATGAAACATTCTCTTATATTCCAGATTGTTCAAACCTTCCAATTACAGATGATATGGACTATGTCTATATTTGTGAAAACAATACAATCTATGGAACAAAATTCCAGACTTTACCAGATACAAAAGGTAAACCACTTGTAGCAGATTTATCTTCTTGTTTCTTATCTGAGCCAGTAGACGTTACAAAATATGGTATGTTATATGCCGGCGTTCAGAAGAACGTTGGTCCTGCCGGTGTACAGATTATTATCATTCGTGAAGATTTAATTACAGATGAATGTTTACCAGGAACACCTACTATGATGAAATATAAGATTCATGCAGACAATGAATCATTATATAATACACCACCTACATATGGAATTTATATTTGCGGTAAAGTATTCAAATGGTTAAAGAAAATGGGTGGACTTCAGGCCATGAAGGAACTCAATGAAAAGAAAGCTAAAATTCTTTATGATTTCTTAGACGAAAGCAAATTGTTTAAAGGAACTGTTCGCAAAGAAGACCGTTCACTTATGAACGTTCCATTTGTAACAGGTAATGATGAACTTGATGCAAAATTCGTAAAAGAAGCAAAAGAAGCCGGACTTGAAAGCTTAAAAGGACATAGAAGTGTTGGTGGTATGAGAGCTTCTATTTACAATGCTATGCCAATCGAAGGCGTTGAAAAATTAGTTGCATTTATGAAGAAGTTTGAAGAAGAAAACTTATAATTATAGAAAAAGAGGTAAGACGAAGATGTTTAAGTATTATTGCTTAAATCCAATTTCACAGGTTGGACTTGAAAAATTTACTGACAATTATGTAAAAACAGATGATGTAAACGAAGCAGAAGGTATCTTAGTAAGAAGTGCTGCTATGCACGATATGGAATTACCTGAAAACTTACTTGCAGTAGCAAGAGCTGGTGCAGGTGTTAACAATATTCCACTGGATAAATGTGCTGAAAAAGGTATCGTAGTATTCAATACACCAGGTGCTAATGCAAATGGTGTAAAAGAATTGGTTTTAGCTGGAATGCTTCTTGCATCCAGAGATGTAGTAGGCGGCATTAACTGGGTAGAATCAGCAAAAGCTGATGAAAACATTGCGAAAACAGCAGAGAAAGAAAAGAAACGTTTTGTTGGTACAGAAATCGAAGGCAAGAAACTTGGTATTATCGGTTTAGGTGCTATTGGTGTTAAAGTAGCAAATGCAGCAGTTCATTTAGGAATGGAAGTATATGGATATGACCCATATTTATCCGTAGATGCTGCTTGGAATTTATCAAGAAGTGTAAATCACGTATTAAGTGTTGATGAAATATATGCAGAATGTGATTACATCACCATTCACGTACCACTTCTTGACAGCACAAAAGGTATGATTAATAAAGATGCTATTGCAAAAATGAAAGATGGCGTTATTTTATTAAACTTTGCAAGAGATTTACTTGCAAATGAAGCTGATATTTTGGAAAGCTTAGAAAGTGGTAAGGTCCGTAAATATGTTACTGACTTCCCAAATACTACAACAGCAGGACAGAAGGGTTGTATCGTAATTCCTCACCTTGGTGCTTCCACAGAAGAATCAGAAGATAACTGTGCAAAAATGGCAGTAAAAGAAATGATGAATTACTTAGAAAATGGTAATATTAAAAACTCTGTAAACTATCCAAACTGTGATATGGGCGTTTGTACAAAAGCGGGAAGAATTGCAATATTCCATAAAAACATTGCAAATATGCTTACACAGTTCACAGGTTGTTTCGGTGAATGCAATATCAACATTTCTGATATGACAAACAAATCACGTGGTGAAGTTGCGTATACAATGTTAGATGTTGAATCACCTGTTACAGATGAAATTGTGCAGAAATTAAGTGCAATCGAAGGCGTATTTAAAGTACGTGTTGTAAAATAATATAAGTATAAAGGTCACGAGATGTTCTCGTGACCTTTACTATTTTTATCCATTAAAACTGAATTTTATTATTATTATCAAACATTTCCATAGAACTTTGTAAATCCTGTTCCCTTTTTACAGCCATTTCACTAGCTAAATCCATATATTTTATAAACATATCCTCTAAAGAAATGCCCTGCTCATCAGCAATGGAGCACAAAATTGGTTTCAATTTTTCTAATTGAACAGAAATCTGTGTTTTTTGTGGGTCGATATCCGGCATAACTTCATTGGCATAATCATTAATTCTTTGTAAGATTTTTTTGTCTTCTTGTGTCATAATTAAACCTTCCTTTAATATCTTTTCGGATATATTTTATCACGTCACTCTTGTACTGCCTAGAGCTTTTTGATAAAATATTTATAAAGAATTTTACAGCAGAGAGGAAAAGAATATGGCAACAATTAAGCCTTTTAGTGCAATCAGACCCGCCGTGGGTATGGAAGAAAAAATCGCGGCACTTCCTTATGACGTATATAATCGTCAGGAAGCAAAGGAAGTAGTTTTAAAAAATCCAAAATCCTTTTTGGCAATCGATAGAGCAGAGACAAGTTTTTCAGATGACGTAGATACCTATGCACCTTGTGTATATGAAAAAGCGTCAGAAATGTTGTGGACTGCCATTGAAAAAGGCGACTACATCACGGATACTAAGCCGTGTTTTTATTTGTATCAGCAGACAATGAATGGAAGAATTCAGACAGGAATTGTAGGTTGTGCAAGTGTAGATGACTACCAGAACAACATTATTAAAAAACATGAAAATACAAGAGAAGATAAAGAGCTTGACCGTATTCGCCATGTGGATACCTGTAATGCACAGACAGGCCCGATTTTCCTTGCATATAGAAGAAATGAAAAACTGACAGAAATTATCAAACAATGGCAGGAAAAAACACCTGTATACGATTTCGTCTCAGAGGATGGAATCGGACACAAAGTATGGGTTATTGATGACACAGTAGTGGTAGATGAAATTCAGGCAATTTTTAAAGATATCCAGAATATTTATATTGCGGATGGACACCATAGATGTGCATCTGCTGTAAAAGTATCCTTAAAGAGACGAGAAGAAAAGAAAAACTACACAGGCAACGAAGAATTTAATTATTTCTTATCCGTACTTTTCCCAGGAGATGAATTATTTATTCTGGATTACAACAGAGTTTTAAAGACTTTAAACGGTATGGAGAAAGACGATGTTGTAAAAAAAGTGGGCGAAATCTTTGAGTGCTTGGAAATAAGCGATGAAGCAATTAAACCGAGAAAAAAAGGTCAAGTTTCTATGTATGTAGATGGAAAATGGTATTTATACCGTATTCCAGAAGCTTTACTGAGAAATGACCCGGTAAAAGACTTAGATGTGTCCATGCTGCAGGATTATGTATTAAATCCATTGTTTGACATCAAAGACCCAAAAACAGATAAAAATATTGATTTTGTTGGTGGAATCAGAGGTTTAAAGGAATTGGAAAGACGTGTGTCTGTAGATTGTTATGTTGCATTTGCAATGTATCCAACATCTATTAACGAGTTATTCAGTGTTTCAGATGCAGGACTTTTAATGCCACCAAAATCTACGTGGTTTGAGCCAAAATTAAGAAGTGGCTTATTTATACATAGCATCAAAGAATAAAGTGCTAAAAAAAGAATAATATGATAGAAGGAGATAGGTATGGAAGACAAATTATATAAGTTAATGGATTGGGCAAAGGTAGATTCGATTATTTATTCAGAAAGCGATAGACCAGGGGATATTTTAGGAGCAAAAGCCTCTGGAAAAAACAGTACTTTGGTTCAGGCATTTTTACCAGATGCAAAAGAAGTAATGATTAAAATGCCAAAGGGAAAGCTTATGTATCAGATGGAAATGGCGGCAAAAGAGGGTTACTTTGCAGCACTTGTACCAGATGAAATAGTAGGTGAAAAATATTCTTATATTGCGAAATATGACAGAGAACATATAGTAGAATACAAGGAATGCTATGGATATCAGCCAATTATTAAAGAAGAAGATATTCGCAAATTTGAAGCCGGACTTCATTATGAAGTATATAAGATGCTGGGAGCACACGTGATGAATGTAGAAGGTGTAGATGGCGTACATTTTGCCGTATGGGCACCGAATGCGAAAAGAGTCAGTGTAGTTGGTGATTTTAATAATTGGGACGGACGTATTCACCAGATGAATCGAATTTACAATTCTGGAGTTTTTGAATTGTTTATTCCTGATGCCAAAGAAGGCGATAACTACAAATTTGAGGTGAAAACAAGAGAAGGTTATCTTCTTCTAAAGGCAGACCCATATGCTTATTCTATGCAGCTTAGACCGGATACAGCCTCAGTGGTCTGTAATATTGATGGCTTTTTATGGGAAGATGAAAAATGGATTCAGAATAGAAAAAATGTGCAATCTCAGTCTGCACCTATCAGTGTATATGAATTGCATTTAGGAAGTTTTATAAAAAATGCAGAGGGTGGTTTTGCTAATTACAAAGAAATTACACCAAAACTCATTGAACACGTGAAAAAAGGTGGTTATACTCACGTAGAGCTTCTTCCAGTTATGGAACACCCATTAGATGAATCTTGGGGATATCAGGTAATTGGTACCTATGCACCGACCAAAAGATTTGGTAGTCCAAAAGACTTTATGTATATGGTAAATGAACTTCATAAAGAGAGAATTTCCGTTATTTTAGACTGGGTTCCTGCACATTTTCCAAAAGACAGTTATGGACTTTCTAATTTTGATGGAACTTGTTTATATGAACACCCAGATGCAAGAAGGGGCGTTCACCCAGACTGGGGTACTTTGATTTTTGATTATGGTAGAAATGAAGTAAAGAACTATTTAATTGCCAATGCATTATATTGGGTAGAACAATTTCACGCAGATGGCATTCGTATGGACGCAGTGGCATCTATGTTGTATCTGGATTATGGTAGAAAAGATGGAAACTGGGAGCCAAACATTTATGGCGGCAGAGAAAACTTGGAAGCTGTGGAGTTTATAAAACACGTAAATTCTATTATGCATATCCGTAACGAAGGCGTTATTATGGTAGCAGAAGAGTCTACTGCATGGCCAAAAGTAACTGGTGACTTAAATGATGATGGATTAGGATTTGATTTTAAGTGGAATATGGGTTGGATGAATGACTTTTTAGGCTATATCAAAGAAGATCCATATTTTAGACAGTATCACCACAATGAATTGACGTTCAGTATGATTTATGCTTATACAGAAAAATTTATGCTCGTATTCTCACACGACGAGGTGGTTCATGGAAAAGGTAGTATGTTAGGAAAAATGCCAGGCAGCTATGACGATAAGTTTAACAATTTAAAGGCTTCCTATGCATATATGATGACTCACCCAGGTAAGAAATTGCTCTTTATGGGTCAGGATATTGGTGAATTTGACGAATGGAGTGAAAAACGAAGCGTTCAGTGGGATTTATTGAACTTTGAAAAACATCAGGGCGTCTTTAGAATGATGGCAAGATTGAATGAAATTTACAAAACTTATCCAGCTATGCACAAATTAGATGGAAGTTGGCAAGGTTTTGAATGGATTAACTGTATGTATGCCAGTGCAAGTATGCTTTCTTTCTTAAAGAAAACAGAAAAGGAAGAAGATACCTTACTTGTAGTCATTAACTTTGCAAATGCGGCTCAAGACTTTAAAGTAGGTGTACCATTTGAAGGCAGCTTTACCGAAATCTTTAATACAGATGATGTAGAGTATCATGGAAAAGGCGAAATAAATGGTGACGTAAAAGTGTCTGCAAAAGATGAATCTGATGGTAGAGATTATTCGATTTGGGTTCATATGGCACCACTTAGTGCAGCTATTTTTGAATACAAACCAATGTAATTTAAGAAAGTGAGAAATAAAATGTTACAGTTAATATCAACTGTGGAAGAAACAATCGATGTTGGGGCAATCGAAAAATTTATCAGCGAATTACCGGATAAAGCACTTCGTTTTGGGGCGAAAGTTGTTTTTGCATTTGTTGTATTTGTTTTGGGTATGTGGATTATTAAATTCATTAGAAAACTTATCCATAAGACCTTTGAAAAATCCAAAGCAGATAAGGGCGTTGCACAGTTCACAGAATCTTTTGTGAAAATTGCGTTATATGTGATTTTAGTTTTGTTGATTGCCACCACTTTCGGTGTAGATGCGGCAAGTATTGTGGCGGTTATTGGTTCAGCCGGGGTGGCCATTGGCTTGGCATTGCAAGGAAGCTTGTCAAATTTCGCAGGCGGTATTCTGATTTTACTGATTAAGCCATTTGTGAATGGAGACTATATTATAGCCTGCGGTGAAGAAGGTACTGTAACGAATATCGATATGTGTTATACAAAATTGACAACAGCTGATGAAAGAGTGGTTGTTTTGCCAAACGGAACACTAGCAAATACCACCATTATCAATAATACAACTACACCGAACAGACGAGTAGATTTTACTGTTTCCATTGCATATGATACAGATATTTCGCTTGCAAAAAACTTGATTTTGGGCATTGTTCAGAATGAAGAAGTTGTATTAAAGGATAATGAGATAGTCGTATATGTTAGCGAATTAGCAGCTCATAGCATTGACCTTGGTGTACGTTTTTATACGAAAAATGCAGACTATAATGGAAGCAAAGGGACTATTTTAGAAAAGATTAAAGCAACCTTTGATGAAAATCATATTGAAATTCCATATGAGCAGTTAGATGTTCATATGAAGTGACTTTCATATGAAATGACTTTCATATAAAATAAATTCTATACGGTTCTACTTGCAAAAATATGAAAACCACATTATAATAAATGCCGATGTATAAAATTTATACAGAGTCTTATATATTTAATGCGTAAACTTTACGCATTACGCTGGAATGGCGCAGTCGGTAGCGCAACTGATTCGTAATCAGTAGGTCGAGGGTTCAAGTCCCTTTTCCAGCTTTTATAAACCGTGTTTTGAACTGATGAGGGCAAAATGCGGTTTTTTTAGATATTAATTTATGAAAGGAATAACCTATTTTTTTGGAGTATGCAGATGAAAAAAGATTACTTTGTAGAAAAAATATATATTCGTACCAATCATAAAAAAATGAAGTTGCTTATTTTTAGACCAAAACATCAAAAGGGTAATGTGCCTGGAGTTCTTTGGCTTCACGGCGGCGGTTATATGACTGGAATGCCGGAAATGGCATATTTTTCACGAGCGATAGATGTAGTGAAATGTGGGGCTGTTCTAATTGCACCTGCCTACACATTGTCGTGGAAAAAACCCTACCCGGCAGCAATAAAAGATTGTTATGTAGCTCTCTTATATTTAAAAAGACACAGGAAAGAACTGAAAATTTCATCGGACCAAATTTTTGTAGGTGGAGAAAGTGCCGGTGGTGGACTTACTGCAGCACTTTGTATGTATGCAAGGGATAAGGGCGAAGTAAACATAGCCTTTCAAATGCCGCTTTATCCAATGCTGGATTGCGAAGATACGGAGTCCTCTAAAGATAATCACGGTATTGTATGGAATACGTGGAGAAATCACGGGGCATGGAAAGTGTATTTAAGAGATTTGTATCATAAAAAAGGTGTATCACCTTATGCATCGCCTTCCAGACAAACGGATTATAGTAATTTGCCACCTGCCTATACCTTCGTATGTGAAGGGGAGCCATTTTACTCGGAGACTCTTACTTATGTCGAGAATTTGAAGAAAGAAGGCATTGCGGCATTTGTGGATGTGTATCCGGGAAAGGTGCATGCCTTTGATATGATGATGCCGTGGACAAAACAGAGTAAGGAAGCAAGGAGAACCTTTCGACAACATTTTTTATATGCTATGAAACATTATACCGCAAGAAATATTACATAATACAAGGTGGTTTCTCCAAAAAAGAAACCACCTCATTTTTTCTAGCTCACCATCTTTTTCTTATATTGATGTTCCAATAATTGAATGATTTTGTAAAGTATAGTGGCGATAATGCACAAAATTACAATACTCATAATCACAAGGTCTAGTTTGAAAACCTGACTACCATAAATAATCAGATATCCAAGTCCATTTCTGGCAGCTAAAAACTCACCAATAATGACACCTACTAAAGAAAGACCTATATTGACTTTAATGGTACTTAAAATAACCGGAATGGAACTCGGAAGTACAACCTTAGTGAAGGCTTGAACTTTTGTACCACCAAGGGTCTCAATCATTACGAGTTTATCCTTGTCGGTTTCCGAAAATCCGGAATATAAACTGATAATACAACCAAAGATAGCCACGGAAATTCCTGCAATGATAATGGTCTTTGCCCCAGTGCCAAGCCACACAATAAATAGAGGGGCAAGAGCAGACTTTGGAAGACTGTTTAAAATGACTAAAGTCGGTTCAATGATTTCGGACAGTGTTTTGGAAAACCATAAAAGACTGGCAATCAAAATTCCGATGAGTATGACCAGTAAAAAGCTTATAATGGTTTCATATAATGTAACAAAAATATGTGTAAATAAGGATAAATCCAAAATCATCTGATAGGCACATTTGATAACGCCAACAGGTGAAGAAAAAAAGAACGAATCAATCATACCAAATCTGGATAATAATTCCCAAATGACAAGAAAACCAATAAAAATAGAACTTCTTGCTAGGGTAATAAGTCTGTGGTGCTGTTTGTGCCTTTTCACATATTCTTCTTGAATGCTTAATGAATTAAGTTTCTTCATATTTAATGTCCTCCCAAAGTTGATAAAAATAGGAAGAATATTCTTTTGCTTCCAGATAAGAAAGCGGAGAATCAGTGGTTTGAGAAAGGGAAATTTCCATCTCATTTTTGATAGTAGCCGGGCGATTACTAAGGACAATGACTTTATCAGATAAGCGTATTGCCTCGGAAATATCGTGAGTAATCAAAATGGCTGTTTTGTGTTCCTTTCGTATAATATTAGAAATGTCCTTTGAAACAATTAATCTGGTTTGAAAATCTAACGCACTGAAAGGCTCATCAAGCAGGAGAATTTCCGGTTTTAAGGCGAGAGTACGAATCAAAGCAACACGTTGCTTCATACCACCGGATAATTCTCTGGGTTTTTTGTCTTTAAAGTCATAAAGCCCATATTCTTTAATTAACTCATTGACGTAAGCAAGATTTTCTTTTGTCATAATTTTATTAATTTCTAAACCTAAAATAGTGTTTTGATAGATGGTACGCCAGTCAAGTAGGTGGTCTCTTTGTAACATATAGCCCATTTTAGGACGGGTGCCCGAAGGAAAGTTAATCTCACCTTCCTCAGCAAAAAGCATACCGGATAGTAGCGATAGTAAAGTTGACTTTCCACAACCACTAGGACCTACAATCGATACAAATTCCCCATAATTCACAGAAAAAGAGATGTTGCTAAGGACTTTTGTTTCGCCGTTTAATGTATGATAAGAAAAGGATAAATTTTTTACTTCAAATATTTGTTTCGCCATAGGTTTCTCCGATATCCTTACTCAAATATTTTGATAATTTATATTATGAAACTGTGTATAAAAAGTGCTAGGCGGCTATCAAAAGTTTAAAAAGTAAATGAAATTGGTAGTTGCATAAATCATACATTTTTCTTGCATAATAAAAAGCTTTATGATAACATCAAATTTAGATTTAATTTATTGGAGGATATAAAATGGCACAGTTGTGGGGTGGACGTTTTACGAAAGAAACAGATAAGTTGGTTTACAACTTTAATGCGTCCATTAGCTTTGACAAAAAGTTTTTTAAACAAGATGTAGAAGGCAGCATTGCCCATGCCGTTATGTTAGAAAAACAGGGTATCATTTCCTGTGAGGAAAAAGACGCCATTGTGAAAGGCATTACGGAAATTAGAGAAGAAGTGGAAAATGGCACTTTGGATATTACAGATGAGTATGAAGATATTCATAGTTTTGTAGAAGCCAATTTAATTAAGAAGATTGGCGACGCCGGTAAGAAGTTACATACTGGAAGAAGCCGTAATGACCAGGTTGCCTTAGATATGAGACTTTATACAAGAATGGAAGTTTTGGAAACAGACAAGCTTTTAAAAATACTTTTGGAAGAACTTCTTCATATTATGGAAAATCATGTAGATACTTATATGCCTGGTTTTACCCATTTACAGAAAGCTCAGCCGGTGACATTGGCTCATCATGTTGGAGCATATTTTGAAATGTTTAAGCGTGACAGACTTCGTCTTAGAGATATTTACTATCGTATGAATTATTGTCCTTTAGGTGCAGGAGCACTGGCTGGAACAACATATCCATTAGATAGAAATTATACGGCAAGCCTCCTTGGGTTTGAAGGTCCAACAGCAAACAGTATGGACTCTGTATCGGACAGAGATTATTTGATTGAATATTTAGCTGCATTATCGACCATTATGATGCATTTGAGCAGATTTTGTGAAGAAATCATTATTTGGAATTCTAACGAATATGGGTTTGTGGAAATTGATGATACCTATTCTACAGGAAGCAGCATTATGCCACAGAAAAAGAATCCGGATATTGCAGAATTGATTCGTGGAAAGACAGGACGTGTGTATGGTGCATTAGTATCTATGCTTACGACTATGAAAGGAATTCCACTAGCATATAACAAAGATATGCAGGAAGATAAGGAACTTACTTTTGATGCAATCGATACGGTAAAAGGTTGTATTTCTCTTTTCACAGGTATGATGAAAACGATTCAGTTTAGAAAAGACGTAATGGAAGTCAGTGCAATGAAAGGTTTTACAAATGCCACAGATGCGGCAGACTATTTGGTAAAACACGGAGTTCCATTTAGAGATGCACATTCTATTATTGGCCAGCTTGTTTTATATTGTATCAAGGAAAATAAGGCAATCGATGAATTATCCCTTGAGGAATTAAAAGCCATTAGCCCTGTTTTTGAAGCAGATATCTATGACGAAATCAGTTTGGAAACTTGTGTTAATAAGAGACTTATTTATGGTGCACCAGGACCAGAAAGTATGAAACAGGTACTTTTACAATGTCGCAATTATTTAGCCGAAGATTGGCAAGATAATAAATAAGAAAACTTATGAAAATAAATGTTAGAGGAGAAACAGTTATGAGTGAAAAATTGAAAGTTGGTATTTTAGGCGGAACAGGTATGGTTGGTCAGCGTTTTATTGCACTTCTTGAAAACCATCCATGGTTTGAAGTAACAACCATCGCAGCAAGCCCACGTTCAGCAGGAAAAACTTACGAAGAAGCAGTTGGTGGAAGATGGAAAATGACAACACCAATGCCGGAAAAAGTAAAAAATATCATTGTTAAGAACGTAAATGAAGTAGAAGAAGTTTCTAAAGATGTTGATTTCGTATTTAGTGCTGTTGATATGACAAAGGAAGAAATCAAAAAAATCGAAGAAGATTATGCAAAAACAGAAACACCTGTTGTTTCCAACAATAGTGCACACAGATGGACAGAAGACGTTCCTATGGTAGTACCTGAAATTAATCCAGAACATATGAAAGTGATTGATTTCCAGAAAAAACGTCTTGGTACAACTAGAGGTTTCGTAGCAGTAAAACCAAACTGTTCTATCCAAAGTTATGCTCCAGTTTTAACAGCTTGGAAAGAATTTGAACCATATGAAGTAGTAGCAACAACTTACCAGGCTATTTCTGGTGCGGGTAAAACCTTTAAGGATTGGCCAGAAATGGTAGAAAACATTATCCCATACATTGGTGGCGAAGAAGAAAAGAGTGAAAAAGAACCACTTAGAATTTGGGGTGAAATTAAAGATGGCGTTATTGTTCCAGCAACAAGCCCTGTTATTACATGTCAGTGTATCCGTGTACCAGTATTAAATGGTCACACAGCAGCTGTATTTGTAAAATTTAGAAAAAAACCTACAAAAGAACAGCTTATTCAGAAATTGCGTGAATTTAAAGGTGTACCACAGGAATTAGAATTACCAAGTGCACCAAAGCAGTTTATTCAGTATTTAGAAGAAGATAATCGTCCACAGGTTCAGTTAGATGTAAACTATGAAAATGGTATGGGCGTAAGCGTTGGTAGAATTCGTGAAGACAGCGTATATGACTGGAAATTTGTTGGTTTATCACACAACACAGTTAGAGGTGCAGCAGGTGGTGCTGTATTATGTGCAGAATTATTAAAAGCACAGGGTTATATAACAAAAAAATAATCTAAAATTTTAAAGAAATTATTATGGGTAAAATTGATAAAGGAGGTGTTAGTATGGACGATTTAAGATACCAGGTTGAATTACTAAGTGCAATGAATAACAAATTGACAATGAGGGATAAAATGTTTGACTTTATTTTTAATACGTCAGCTAACGCCTTTATTTATCATGATTTTGAAGAATCACAGATACAAATTGTAGGAAACTGGGAACAATTTTTTGATTTTAAATTTAAAACAGCATCTGATTATAGCAAGATATTGGAATATGTAGATGAGAAAAATGTTTTACAGCTGCGAGAAGTTCTTTTCTTAGAAAAAAAGCAGGAAGAAAAGAAATCATACATTTTTCAGGTGAAAGGAAAAAGAGCCTGGTACGAATGTGAAACCAGTGTTTGCTACAATGAATTTATGCAGCCACTTAAGAAAGTTGTTCGTTTTAAAGATGTATCAAAAAATAAGATGCAGAACGATGAATTGGCCTATATGGCATATTATGATACTTTGACAGGGCTTTATAATCGAAACTATTTTGTCCGCATTTTAGGAGAATGGTTGAGAAAAGCTCAAGACGAAAAAAATGTAGTAACTGTTATTTTCATTGATATTGATGATTTTAGAAAAATCAATGATGGTATGGGCATTGTTTTCGGAGATGAAGTGGTTCAGTTACTGGGGCAATATTTAGGTGATTTTAGTTCAGAAGATATTATAGTAAGTCATATTAATAGTGATATTTTTTGTATGGCTATTTATAATCCTTGTAGTGTAAGAAGCATTGAACATATTTACACACAGATTCAGGAACGTTTAAAACAGGGATTTAAGTTAAGTACAGGCGAAGAATTGAATATTACTGTGAGTATGGGCGTTGCAGAATATCCGGAAGCCGCAAAAAATGCGTTAGAACTTATTAACTGTGCAGAAATTGTTATGTTTAAGGCAAAATCCACAGGGAAAAATACCATTCAGTATTTTGATTCACCAATTTTAAATGAATTTTTAAATAATGTTCAAATTGAAAATAAGTTAAAAGAGGCTATTTTTAACCAGAATTTCTCTTTGAAATTCCAGCCTCAATATTATATAGATGGAAACCGTCTGCGTGGGGTGGAGGCCTTAATCAGATGGCGAGATGACGATGGAAATATGATTAGTCCGGCTGTTTTCATTCCAATTGCGGAAAAAAACGGTACGATTATTCCGATTGGAAACTGGGTTATGGGAGAAGCCATTCGAGAGTTTGCTCTTTGGAAACAAAAATATGGTTACGATATGGTTTTGTCTATTAATATTTCCGCTTTACAGTATAAAAGACAGGACTTCATTGATAACTTAATGAAGTATGTAAAAGAATATGGAATTGAACCAAGTGAAGTAGAGCTGGAGATTACAGAAACAGTTCTGATTGATGATTTTAAAGCGGTTATTGAAAAAATGCTTGTGTTACAGGAATATGGCTTTAGAGTCTCTTTGGACGATTTCGGAACCGGATATTCTTCCTTGTCGTATTTAAGCGGTTTACCATTAAATACGATTAAGATTGATAAAGCTTTCATTGACACCGTTTTAGTAGATAATGCTACCAGAATTGTTATGGAGTCTATTATTCAGATGGTGCATAAACTTGGATATGAAACCATTGCAGAAGGTGTGGAAACACAGGAACAGCTTAATTATTTGCAGGAAATTGGTTGTGATGTAATTCAGGGGTATTTACTTGGCAAGCCATTAGATTCTTGTGAAATAGAAGAATTGATTACACGTTTACTGTAAAATTACGGGGGACAAAAATGATTATTGGTAGGAATACAGAATTAAAATATTTGAATAACTACTATGAGAAAGCCGGTAGTCAGATATTGGTTGTGTATGGGCAAAAGCATGTCGGAACAATGGAACTATTAAAGGAATTTGTTTTGGAGAAACCGAGTTATTTTTATTGTGCCAGAGCGTGCGTGGAAAGAGAACAGCAATTCTGGTGGAGTAAAGAACTGGAAGGAATGGGGGCCAAAACCTCCAAATATCCTACGTATAGTGAATTACTGAAAGGTATTATTTCTAAAAAAACATCAAAAAAAGTTATTATTATTGATGAATTCCAAAATATCATTAAAAATAGTGATACGTTTATGAAAGAATTGGTTTCGTTTGTAAATAATCAGTGGAATTCTCAAGATGTTTTAGTAATTTTAAGTAGTTCATCGATTGGCTGGATTGAAAACAGTATGGTTACAAAAATTGGTAATGCTGTTTATGAACTTTCAGGACTATTAAAAGTTAGAGAACTCGATTTTGAATGTTTTAAAGAATATTTTTCTAAGTTTGATACAACGGAATGTATCAAAGCCTTTTCCATATTGGGAGGCTATCCGGGACTTTGGAAATATTTTGACCAAAATCTTAGCGTGAAAGAAAACATTTGTCAAAATTTATTGAACAAAAACAGTTTTTTATTTGGCGAAGGAGAACGTATCGTAACAGAAGAACTTCGCGAGATGAGTGTATATAATACGATTTTAGCATCTCTGGCATCTGGCAATAATAAGCTCAATGCTTTATATGAGCATACTCAGTTTTCCAGAGCGAAAATTAGTGTATATTTAAAGAATTTGATGGAACTTGAAATTGTTGAAAAAGTATTTTCTTATGATTCAGAAGGAAGAGAAAATACGCAAAAGGGTATTTATCGTATTTGCAACAATTTAGTAGATTTTTATTACACATATATGTATCCCAATATGAGCCGTTTGACTATGGATTCGGCACAGAATTTTTATGAAGAGTTTGTAGAAAAGCAGTTTCAGGAATATTTGGCACGTTATTTTGGAAAAATATGTGCCCAGTATGTAGAAACCTTAAATGAAAAGGATAAATTACCATTTCATGCTGAAGAAATGGGCGAGTGGATTGGAAAAGTTGGAACCATTGATTTAATTGCCCAGGGAGAAGAAAAATCTTTGGTAGTTGGTTGTAACTGGAATGAAGAAAAATACACCTACGAAGATTTGGAATGGTTATTATTCTGTGCAGATAAGGCACGTGTAGTACCGGATTATGTTTATTTGTTTTCCGCAAATGGTTTTGATGAAAAACTGGAATTAGAGGCAAGTAATAAAAAGAGTTTGCATTTGCTTCGCATAAAAGACCTTTAAGAAGATAGATGAACTGGGTAAGGAATTGTAATGGGAAAAATTTTAGTAATTACCGAAAAACCTTCCGTAGCAAGAGAATATGCACAGATTTTATCTGTCAGCGGTGGGAAACGAGATGGATATATAGAAGATGACAATTATATAATTTCTTGGTGTGTGGGTCATTTGGTTACTATGAGCTATCCTGAAAAATATGACGAATCCTTGAAAAAGTGGTCTTTGAACACCTTGCCTTTTTTGCCAAAGGAATATAAGTACGAAGTTATTGGCAATGTAAAGAAGCAGTATGAAATTATTAAGTCATTGCTCAATAGAAAAGATGTAGATGAAATTCTTTGGGCAGGGGACCCTGCTAGAGAAGGTCAGTATATTGAAAATCTGATTAGAGACCAGGCAGGAGTTAACCCAAATGCTACGGAAAAAAGAGTTTGGATTGACTCCACAACAGAAGATGAAATTAAAAGGGGCATAAGAGATGCAAAACCTATGTCCGATTACGATAATCTGGCCGCATCCGGCTATATGCGTGCTATCGAAGATTATTCTATGGGCATCAATTTTTCTAGAGTGTTGTCTGTTCAGTATGGAAAAGATTTGAATGATGCGGCAGGGACAAAGTCCTGGAAACCAGTGGCGGTGGGCAGAGTTATGACTTGTGTCCTAGGTATGATTGTAAAAAGAGAACGTGAAATAAGAGAGTTTGTAGAAACTCCCTTTTTTAAAGTTTTAGCAAAGTTAAAAGAGGACGATACGGAACTGGAAGCGGAATGGAAAGCCGTAGAAGGTTCTAAGTATTACTTAAGTCCAATATTATATAAGGACAACGGGTTTTTGAGGGAAGAAGATGCCACGAATTTTATTGAAAGTTTAAAGGAAGCTGGCACGGCCGTTGTTAAGAAAATTGAAAAAAAGGTAGAAAAAAAGAATCCGCCTCTATTATTTAATTTGGCAGAATTACAGGCAGAATGTTCTAAAAAATTCAAAATCAGTCCAGATGAAACGCTTGCAATCGCTCAGGAATTATATGAAAAAAAATTGACGACCTATCCAAGAACGGATGCCAGAGTTTTATCCACGGCCATAGCTACAGAAATAGATAAGAATTTGCGTGGTTTATGCAGAATGCCTCAGGTATCTAACTTTGCGGCGGAAATTTTAAATAATGGTTTGTATAAAGGAATAGCAAAATCCAAATACACAGACGATTCTAAGATTTCAGACCACTATGCCATTATTCCAACCGGGCAGGGATTAAATGAACTGACAAAGATGAGTGAAACGGCGTGTGCAGTATATTTATTAATCTGTAAAAGATTTTTGGCATGTTTTTATAGTCCTGCTATATATAATAAACATAGTTTGTCCCTGGATATTTTGGGTGAAGAATTTAATGCCTCTTTGAAAGTTCTTATTGATGAAGGGTATTTGAAACTATATTCTAATGATGCAGAGGAGTCTTCGGATGCAAATAAAGAGGACGAGGACGAAGAAACACAGGGTAGCATCGAACAGCAAAAGAAATTAGCAAAACTATTATCCACTATAAAAAAAGGAGACCAATTAGAGTTAAATGGTTTCCGAATAAAAGAGGGAAAAACCACACCGCCAAAGCGTTATACCTCAGGGTCTATTATTCTTGCTATGGAAAATGCAGGACAACTTATAGAGGATGAAACTTTACGTGAGCAGATAAAGGGAAGTGGTATTGGTACTTCGGCAACAAGGGCAGAAATCTTAAAGAAACTGATTTCACAAGGGTATATAAAATTGAACAAGAAAACCCAAGCCTTATCCCCAGATAAACTGGGAGAAATGGTGTATGAAATTGTTGCGTTAACCATTCCGGCACTTTTAAATCCGAAACTGACAGCAAGTTGGGAAAAAGGATTAACGCAGGTTGCTCAAGGTGTCACTACGAAAGAGGAATATCTGCAAAAGCTGGAAGAATTTGTTCGGGCAAAAACGACTGCTGTTATTAAGCACGGTGGCAGAGAAAAAAGTGCAGTTAACCAAAGATTTCGATTTGTAAGCCAATATTATAAATAATTATCTTAAGAAAGAAGGGCATAGAGATGCAACAGGCTACAATTAAAGAGTTATATGACTTAAAAGAAACCATTGCGGCAGAACTTTTTGAAGGATTAACATATCCTTGGGAAGCCTTGCCAAAAATCAGTGAATTTATTGTGAAATTAGGTGAAAGTTTACCAGAAGACATTTATGAAAAACGTGGAGAAAACGTGTGGATAGCAAAATCAGCCAAAGTATTTGATTCTGCTTACATAAATGGTCCTGCTATTATTGATGAAGATGCAGAAATTCGTCAATGTGCTTTTATCCGCGGAAATGCCATCGTTGGAAAGGGTGCAGTTGTTGGAAATTCTACGGAGCTTAAAAACGTTGTTTTATTTAATAAAGTACAGGTTCCACATTACAATTATGTTGGAGATAGTATTTTAGGTTTTAAAGCACATATGGGTGCAGGTTCAATTACTTCGAATGTCAAAAGTGATAAAACTTTAGTTGTTGTGAAATCGGGCGATGAAAAAATCGAAACAGGACTTAAAAAGTTCGGTGCGATGCTTGGTGATAACGTAGAAGTTGGTTGTAACAGTGTATTAAATCCAGGCACAGTTGTGGGAAGAAGTTCCAATATTTATCCTACCTCTTGTGTACGTGGAGTAATTCCGGCAGACAGTATATACAAAAATAAAGACGAAATTGTGAAAAAACTGTCATAAAAATGACTAGATTTTTTGTCGGTTATGTGAGAAAATAAAAAAAGCGATTATAACAACGTAGGAGACTATGTTGTTTAGCAAATATAATTTCATATTTTGAAAGGAGATTTCACATGATTTATTCAAAAGAAGTGGAAGAAATGTGTCCAGTAGCACAGGGCGTTCATCATGGCTGTGCTCCTATTCCTGAAGAAGCAAAATGGGTTCAGGTTAAAAAAGTAGAAGACATCTCTGGTTTTACACACGGTGTAGGCTGGTGTGCTCCTCAGCAGGGTGCTTGTAAATTAACCCTTAATGTTAAAGAAGGTATCATCCAGGAAGCATTGGTTGAAACAATCGGTTGTTCTGGTATGACTCACTCAGCTGCTATGGCATCTGAAATCCTTCCAGGCTTAACAGTTATGGAAGCTTTAAACACAGACTTAGTTTGTGATGCTATTAACACAGCAATGAGAGAATTATTCTTACAGATTGTTTATGGTCGTTCACAGAGTGCATTCTCTGAAGACGGACTTGCTGTTGGTGCAGGTCTTGAAGACTTAGGTAAAGGTCTTAGAAGCCAGGTTGGTACAATGTATGGTACTTTAGCAAAAGGTCCTCGTTATCTTGAAATGGCTGAAGGTTATGTAACAGGTATCGCATTAGATGCTGATAACCAGATTATTGGTTACAAATTTGTAAACTTTGGTAAAATGACAGACTTCATGAAAAAAGGTGATGACCCTAACACAGCATACGAAAAAGCATGCGGTCAGTATGGTCGTGTAGATGATGCTGTTAAGATTATCGACCCAAGAACAGATAAAGAAGTTTAATTAGGTATAGGAGGATAAATCAATGGCATTATTTGAATCATATGAAAGACGTATTGATCAAATCAATAGCGTTTTAAATAGTTATGGCATTTCTTCTATCGAAGAAGCTGAAAAAATTACAAAAGATGCTGGACTTGATGTTTACGCACAGGTAAAGAAAATCCAGCCTATCTGTTTTGAAAATGCTTGTTGGGCTTATACAGTAGGTGCAGCAATCGCAATCAAAAAAGGATGCAGAAAAGCTGCTGATGCTGCTGCAGCAATCGGTGAAGGACTTCAGGCATTCTGTATTCCAGGTTCCGTAGCAGACACACGTAAAGTAGGTCTTGGTCATGGTAACCTTGGCAAAATGTTATTGGAAGAAGAAACAGAATGTTTCGCATTCCTTGCAGGTCACGAATCTTTCGCAGCTGCTGAAGGTGCTATCGGTATCGCAGAAAAAGCTAACAAAGTTCGTAAAAAACCATTACGTGTTATCTTAAATGGTTTAGGAAAAGATGCAGCTTTAATCATTTCTCGTATCAACGGATTTACATTTGTTGAAACAGAATATGATCCATATACAAACGAAGTAAAAGAAATCTCTAGAAAAGCATATTCTGAGGGACTTCGTTCAAAAGTTAACTGCTATGGTGCAAACTCAGTACCAGAAGGCGTTGCAATTATGTGGAAAGAAAACGTTGATGTATCTATTACAGGTAACTCAACAAACCCAACAAGATTCCAGCATCCAGTAGCAGGAACATATAAGAAAGAAAGAATCGAAGCTGGCAAAAAATACTTCTCAGTAGCTTCAGGTGGTGGTACAGGACGTACACTTCACCCAGATAATATGGCTGCTGGTCCTGCATCATACGGTTTCACAGATACATTAGGACGTATGCATTCAGACGCACAGTTCGCAGGTTCTTCATCTGTTCCAGCACACGTTGAAATGATGGGACTTATCGGTATGGGTAACAACCCAATGGTAGGTGCAACAGTAGCAGTTGCCGTATCCGTAGAAGAGGCTGCAACAGCTGGTAAATTCTAGACGGAAAGTAAGTTAATAATGTAAGCAATAATAGGGTACTTGTTCTGACAAGTACCCTATTTTTATTGTATACGCAATAAAAATAAACCACCTGCTATGCAGGTGAGTTCCCAGATAGCTTCGTCCAAAAAGAGCAGGGGAAATATACAGTAAAATACTAATGACGTGTCTATTTTTTTATGGTATAATTTTCCTAATATTTAGTATAAAAAGAAGCAACCAGATGAGAAACCAGAAAATTGAGATACAGGATTAAAGAGTGAGGAGAAATGATGAAACGAAAAAAGATAGCTTTAATTTTACTTAGCATTGGTTTATGTTTTGGGGTCTTTGGCTGTAAGGCAGAAGAAAAGAAAGAAGATACTTCCGTAGAAGAATCCGTTCAAAAGAATACTGGAAAAAATGCGGAAACAGGTAATAATGCGAATAAGGAAAAAGAGGAAAAAAGTAAAGCACAAGATTATCCCATTGTTATTAATCCTTCTTTAGTAGAAGAAATGTATTCAATTATTGAATCGGAAGATATTTTTTGTATTTTTGATGGAGAAAAATATGGATATGTAACCCAGGAAGGTGTGGAAATTACTGGATTTACCTATGATAAGGCATATCCCTTTTCAGAAGGTTTAGCCTGTGTTTATGAAAATGGAAAATATGGATTTATCGATACAGAGGGTGTAGAAAGTCTTTCATTTATTTATGATGATGCAGCCCCATTTTCTGATGGATTAGCCTATTTTGTATCTGGTGATGAATATGGCTTTATGAAACAAGATGGTACAGTTGCCTTTTATTTAGAATGTGATAGTGTCAGTTCTTTTCAGGAAGGATTTGCATACTTTAGTATGGACGGAAAATATGGCTATATAGATAAAACTGGACAAGCTATAATTGAGCCTCAGTATAGTGATGCGGATTATTTTGTGAATGGACTTGCTTTTGTATCCATTGATGGATATAAAGGTGCTATTGATACAAACGGAAATGTGGTCATTCCTATTCAGTATGAAAATCTTTCTCGTGAAGATATTTACATTCGTGCTTCGATTGGCGAGGAAGAAGAATTTTTTGATTTAAGTGGTGTGAAACGTTCGGAGGAAATCTACGACAAAAAAGTGCAGGAAGATAGCGAAAAAAACGCAAAAGAATCTGATTATACCATTAAAACAGAAAATGACACTTTCTGTGTATATGATACACAGGGAAATGAAATTTTCTCTATGGAATGCACTTGGTCAAAACATGGAATTTATCATGATTCGGTCAACTATGTATTAGATGATGAAACGATTGTGATTTTAGAAGATAATGTAGATGCAGATTTGTCGGAAGTTGTATTAAAGAATTCCATTACTCCACGAAAGAAACTATATTGGGATTTAATCCATAAAAATGGAGTACAAGCTATCGGAACAGATGGAGGAGTAGAGAGTATTTCTTACATTGATTCATGGTATGAAGGTGCATATATCACAACTACCAAACTTTATGATATCGATAATTCTGGAAATCCAATTTTATATTATTATGAAACCCCTATTGAAATAACAGGCTTTCCATTATCTTGTAGTGGTTTATATTCTATCGAAGATGAAGAACTATATTATCTGGTTTATGGAGAAGAATGTGGTGGCTCTTTAGGAGGCGATTATGTTTGTTTATGGAAAGATGATGAAAGCGGAGAAACTTTCATTGGAACAGATGGTTCGGCTGGTGGTTTCGCAGGTTATTCGTATTATAGCCATATTTATCGTTATGAGTTAGGAAAGAAAAGTGATGTCTTATCATACGAATGGATTTGGCAGGTTACAGGTAATTACGACCAAGAGGACCTTTATAATAATGCCGACCTATTTTATAATGATGAAGGTGTAGCTTTTTCAAACGATGACATTTTGAAGGCAGGATACGTCAATGAATATTGTGTGAACGATGAAAGAGTGACGATTGAACAGTATAAGGAAGCAAGCCAAAAGTATAGAATGATTACACTATACTAAGAAAACGGGGAGAGTAAAGGAGACAATATGAAAAAACAAACTTTATTGACACTATTAATATGTATCACATTGCTTTTTAGTATGACAGGGTGTTCGTTGCTAAAACCAAGCGGTGATTTTCTCGCAGCAAAAGCCGTTGAGTATTATAATGAAAAAGATTATGAGGCAGCGATTGATAAAATGTTAGAGGCAGAAAAAGCGGGATTAGATGAAGTAGCATTAGGAGATGTATATTCTATTTTGGGACATTGCTATTTAGAATTGGAACGTATTGATGAAGCTTTTTCTTACTATGAAAAAGCCCTAGAAATTGAACCTGATGCTGTGGAATACATCGTTAATATTGCGATTGCATATCGTCAAATTGGCAACTACGATAAAGCAATGGAGCTGTATCAAAAAGCTCTGGAAATCGACCCTGATTATCCGGAATTGAATGTAAGTTTAGGTGCTCTTTATGTATTGGAAAATGAGCCGGAAACAGCCATTCCATATTTTGAGAAAGCAATCGAATTAGACCCAACTATCGGAACCAGCTATGGTAATGCGGCATTGGCCTACGCAATGATAGGGGATTTTGAAAAAGCAGATGAATACTTAAAACAATCGATTATATATGGATATGAAAATGCAAGTGTTGTAGAAGAAAAAATCAACGCTTTAAAAGATTTAGAGTAGTAGCCGTATATAATAATGCTCTGGTAAAAGAGATTTCCCTTGCCAGATGATTTATTTTACGCTATATTTATTATATTGTAGAAAAAAAGAAAAGTGAGGTAGTGAACTATGGATAATTTTACAAATCCAGAAAACAATACACAAAATAATGCTCAGAGCACAGGTGGTACATATTCATATGATTATATGAATAATAACACAACTCAGAGCACAACAACTGCATATGGAACAGCAAGTACAGATAATTCTGCAACTCAGAATACAAGCTATACACAGGATACAACCTCATATGCACAGAACAATACATATGCACAGAATAACACGTATACACAGCCAAATACTTATACAGGTGCAACTGCTGCTTGGCAACAACAACATCAGCAACAGCAGTACAACAATGCATATGCTGGTATGTATAATACAACACCACAAAAGAGCAATGAAAAAATTGCCTTTGCAATTATTTCATTAATCTTAGGTATTTTAAGTATCCTTTGTTGTTGTTGGGTTGGTGCATTTAGCTTAATTCTTGCAATTCCAGGTTTAATCCTTGGTATCATTGCTTTGAAAAAAGGTTATGCAGGAAAAGGAATGGCTATTGCAGGTACAATTTGCTCAGGCGTTGGTATTCTATTAAGCATCGTCTTCATTATTCTTGTAATTGTTGGTGTAAGTATGGGTGATTACACAGAATTGTATGATAGCTACTACTATTATTATTAAAAATGGATAATGATGCATTTTTTTATAAAATCGGAAAAATAGTACTGGTTATACTACTGATAGGTATCATTGGACTTTTCCTTATTGGTGTGAATACCATATTTGAACTTGTTCCAGAGTGCTCCTTTTATAAAACCACAGGGCTTTATTGTCCGGGTTGCGGCGGAACAAGAGCAGTAGTAACTCTTTTGAAAGGGAATTGGATTCGAAGTTTCTTGTTGCATCCTTTTGTGCCATATTTTGTGGTAGTTTATACCATATTTATGATATATGAATTTTGCAAAAAACACTTTGAAATTTTCAAGAGAAAGTTTCCGATTGAAATGTTTTTGTATATTGGAGTTGGTGTTTTATTACTTCAATGGATTGTGAAAGTCATTTTGCAGCTTACATTATAGAAAACTAAGGGCGTATGGAATTTTCCATACGCCCTATTTTTGAAAGGATGAAATTATTCTAAAGATTCTTCTTCTGTAATAACAATATCTTCTCCGTCAGGAATTTCTCCGTGTAAAATATCAATGATGTAATGAAGTCGCTTATTAGCTCTTGAATAATACTTATCAGCAGTAGAAGCAGTATATTCATTATAAGAATCGGCACTATATGCATTGTGATAATTTTCTACGGCAAGAGACATATTTTCACTGGCTTCATCAGCCAATTTTTCAATATTACTGAATTCTTCCGGTACTTCAATTTCTGCCATAGTAAGAAACAAACTATCTAAATCGTCCAAACAGGTAAATAATTCCTCTAAAGCAGTTTCACTTTCCGGGTCAATGGCATTCATTGCATTATGAACTGCTTCGACCTCCGAAAAGAAAGATTCCATCTGTTCTTTATATTGTGTTAATTCTTTATCTTCACCGCAACCTGTCACCACAGTAGCAAGACAGGTTGCAAGCAGTAAGGATAATAATTTCTTTTTCAAGCTTATGTCCTCCTAAAATCTTATCAATATAAAAAATTTATCATATTTTTTGTTAATAAGCAAGGAACTTGTATAATTTGTATTGCAATTTAGCACAGTGATGTGTTAAAATGAAAAAAGTTTTATGGTAAAGGAGTTACGTTTGTATGTTAGGTGCAGATGCGATTATAAAATGTCTTGAAGCTGAAGGCGTAGATACCGTGTATGGTTACCCAGGTGTAGCTATCTGTCCTTTTTATAATAGTATATTAGATTCTAATATTCAGAGCATTTTAGTTCGTACAGAACAAAATGCAGCACATGCAGCCAGTGGATATGCTAGAATTTCTGGAAAACCTGGTGTTTGTGCGGTTACAAGTGGTCCAGGTGCTACTAATGTAATCACAGGTATTGCAACCGCTTTTGCGGACAGTATTCCACTTATCTGTATTACCGGACAGGTAAATAGTCAGCTACTTGGTAGTGATGTATTCCAAGAAGCTGATATTACAGGGGCTGTGGAATCTTTTGTAAAATATAGTTATTTAATCAAAGATGTAGATGAGATTCCAAGAGTATTTAAGGAAGCCTTTCACATAGCAAATACAGGAAGAAAAGGTCCTGTTTTAATTGATATTCCGGTGGATATTCAGAATGCTACAATTAAAGGATTTAAGTATCCGGAAGAAATCAATATGAGAACCTATAAGCCAACTGTAAAAGGTAACTTAGCACAGATTAAAAAGGTAATTAAGGAATTAGAAAAAGCGAAAAGACCAATTATTTGTGCAGGGGGTGGTGTCCTTTTAAGTGATGCCACAGAGGAATTTAGAGAATTTGTTCATAAGCATAATATTCCGGTTGTATCTACTATGATGGGTATCGGTGTTATGCCAACCAAAGATGATATGTATTTTGGTATGGTAGGTAATAATGGAAAGGCATATGCTAATCGTGCTATGAACGACGCGGATTTAATGATTATGGTAGGTGCTAGAGCGGCAGATAGAGCCATCAGTCAGCCAGGTCTTGTGATGGAAAATAAGGTTCTTGTTCATATGGACGTTGACCCAGCAGAAATTGGTAAAAATTGCGGACCAACCATTCCGCTTGTTGGAGATGCAAAGCACATTTTCAGAGAAATGATTGATACAGAGTTTGAATGCCAGAATCATAGCGAATGGCTTGAAACGCTGAAGAAATATAGACAGGATATGGCAAAAGTCAGAAAAGTGAATCCAGACTACGTTGACCCGGCAGATTTTATCACAAGATTGTCTGAGAAGATGGATGATGATGCCGTTTATGTAGCAGATGTTGGACAGAACCAGATTTGGTCTTGCTCTTACCACATTGTCAAAGACGGACACTTTTTAACTTCTGGTGGTATGGGAACAATGGGATATTCTATTCCAGCCGCTATGGGTGCAAAAAGAGCAGATATGTCAAAACAGATAATTGCTGTTTGTGGCGATGGCTCTTTCCAGATGTCTATGATGGAATTGGCGACAATGCAGCAGTACCAAATCCCTTTTAAAATCATTGTATTAAAGAATAATTACTTAGGTATGGTTCGCGAGTATCAGCATTTTACATATAAAGAAAATTATTCTGTGGTTGATTTGTCAGGAAGTCCTGATTTGGAAAAACTTTCCGCAGCTTATAATATTCCGTTTATCCGAGTCCACAATATGACAGATGCAGATGAAAAAATTGATGCATTTTTGTCTTCAGACGGACCAGTTTTAATGGAATGTCTTGTAGACCCAATGGATATTGTAAGATAGGAGAGGAAAAATGAAAAGAATTTATTCTGTATTGGTAGAGAACCGTTCTGGTGTACTTAGCAAAGTATCTGGTTTGTTTGCCAGAAGATGTTTCAATATTGATAGTCTTGCAGTAGGAGAAACCGACGATGCGGAGGTATCCCGCATTACGATTGTCAGTAGTGGAGAAACCGGGACTTTAGAACAGATTGAAAAACAGTTAAATAAAAAGTTAGACGTTATTAAAGTAAAAACTTTCGCGGAAGAACAAAGTATTAGCAGAGAATTAATGCTTGTAAAAGTGAAGTATAATAAAAATAATCGCCGTGACATTATGGAAATTTGTGATATTATGAAAGCAGACATTGTGGATATGTCAAAACACTTTATGATTATCCAGATTTGTGACTTGCCAGAGAAAACAAAACTCTTGATAAATATGCTTCAGTCTATTAGTATAGTAGAAGTAGCAAGAACAGGAACTTTGGCACTTCCAAAATGTTCAGACAGTGAGACTTAATATTAGGAGATATATTATGCAAAAAAGAGTATTTCAATTACTTGCAGATAATACATCTGGTGTCTTAAGTAGAATCGCAGGCTTGTTTTCGAGACGTGGTTATAACATTGAAAGTATTACTGCAGGTGCAACCGCTGACCCAAGATATTCCAGAGTGACGATTGTAACAAATGGTGATGATGAAATTTTAGACCAGATTGAAAAACAGGTTGCCAAACTGGTAGATGTAAAAGATGTTAAGGTTTTAGAACCAGACAGCAGTGTTTACAGAGAACTTGTTTTAATCAAAGTTAGAGCAAATCACGAAAATCGTCGAAATATTATTGAAATTTCTAATCTTTTTAGAACAAGAATTATTGACACTTCGCCAGAAAGTCTTATTATTGAATTGACAGGCGAAACAGCTAAAATTGATGCTTTTATCACAATGCTTGGTGATTTTGAAATTTTGGAAATTGCCAGAACAGGTATTACAGGTCTTGGTAGAGGCATTGCAAATGTAACTTATTTAGATTAATATGTATAATTAAGGACAAGCCTTAATCTAAGGATAACCCCTTATTTTATAAAACAAAAGTATTTTTGGAGGAGAGAAAAATGGCTAACATTTATTATCAGGAAGATTGCAACTTATCATTATTGGAAGGAAAGACCATTGCTGTTATCGGTTACGGTAGCCAGGGACATGCACATGCATTAAATGCAAAAGAATCTGGTTGTAACGTAATCATCGGTTTATACGAAGGTTCTAAATCATGGGACAAAGCAGTAAAACAGGGTTTTGAAGTATACACAGCTGCTGAAGCAGCTAAAAAAGCTGATATCATTATGATTCTTATCAACGACGAACTTCAGGCTTCTATGTATAAAAAAGACATCGAACCAAACCTTGAAGCAGGTAATATGTTGATGTTCGCTCACGGTTTCAACATTCATTTCGGACAGATTGTTCCACCAGCAAACGTAGACGTTACTATGATTGCACCAAAAGGACCAGGACATACAGTAAGAAGTGAATACCAGGCAGGAAAAGGTGTTCCTTGTTTAGTAGCTGTTCATCAGGATGCAACAGGAAAAGCTTTAGACAAAGCTTTAGCTTATGCAGCAGCAATCGGTGGTGCAAGAGCAGGCGTTCTTGAAACAACATTCAGAACAGAAACAGAAACAGACCTTTTCGGTGAACAGGCTGTACTTTGCGGTGGTGTTTGTGCACTTATGCAGGCTGGTTTTGAAACATTAGTTGAAGCTGGTTATGACCCAAGAAATGCTTACTTTGAATGTATCCATGAAATGAAATTAATCGTTGACTTAATTTACCAGAGTGGTTTTGCTGGAATGAGATATTCTATTTCAAATACAGCAGAATATGGTGATTACATCACAGGACCTAAGATTATTACAGAAGATACAAAGAAAGCAATGAAACAGATTTTGAAAGACATTCAAGATGGTACATTTGCAAAAGACTTCTTATTAGATATGTCAGCTGCTGGCGGACAGGCTCACTTTAGAGCAATGAGAAAACTTGCTTCTGAACATCCATCAGAAGTAGTAGGCGAAGAAATTCGTAAACTTTATAGCTGGAACAACGAAGAAGATAAATTTATCAACAACTAATTGGTCTTAGCATAATAAACAATATGTGTAGAAAAATGTATCCTGATTGAAGCAGGATTATGGGCGTGGTTAGTTCCCAGCTATCCACGCCCAAAGTATATTATAGGAGGATAGAATGGCAAAAATTAAGCAGGCACTATTGAGTTGTCTAACGGATTTAAAAGAACATAAGATTCGGGTAGCTATTGCTATTGTAATTACAATCTTTATATATATAGTATCTTCAATTTTTTTATTTGATGGGATAAATAAGAGATTTATACTCTATTCTTTTTTATGTTTAGGAATAGGAGTTTTTATTGCATTACCAAGGGTAAAAGCGTGGTATGTTAATGGCATAATGTTAATATTATATCTATGTATTGTGCCGAAAAAAATCTTTGAACGTATGGAATTGCCGACACATTCTATGGAGAGAATACAGCCGGGAGTTACATTAGCTAATATATTTATTGTTTTGTTTATATTTGCGGTATGCCTGCTGATATTTCAACGTGTTCGTTTTGCCTTAGGAATCGGTAGTATCATTCTATTAGTGGGATTTTTGATAAATTATTTTGTAGTGGAATTTCGTGGTACATCGATTACACTAAATGATTTATTTGCAGTAAAAACAGCAATGCAGGTTGTTGGGGGATATCAATTTTCGGTATCACCGGAAGCATGGTATAGCATTCTATACTTTTTGTTTTTTATTTTCTGGGGATTTTGGATTGATTTATCTGGTAAGGGACTCAAATATCATCTAATAGTCAGCTTATCTGCAATTACAGGAATTTGTGCATTTTTATATTTCTGGAATGTATCAGACTATTTTGAACGATATGATTTACAGGGGCATTATTGGAATATGTCTGATAATCAACAGTTAAATGGATTTTTACTTAGTTTTGGTATCAGTATACGTGAAGGTGGAATGGAAAAACCGGATGGATATTCTCAAAAAAGAGTAAATGAAATAGCAAAAGAGGCCAAAGCTAATTATGAAAATCCGGATAGCTCAAATGTGGAAAATCCGAATATAATTTTCATTATGAATGAAGCATGGAGTGATTTAAGTGTTCTTGGAGAAATGGAAACATCAGAAGATTATATGCCTTTTGTTCATTCCTTAGATGAGAACACAATAAAAGGAAACCTCTATGTGAATATTTTAGGTGGTTTGACAGCAAATACGGAATTTGAGGTTTTAACAGGCGATAGTTTGACCTTTTTATCACCAGGGGCAATTCCCTATCAATTACAGGTGAATCATGACATCTATGCTTTACCAAGAATTTTGGCAGATTGTGGGTATCAAACAATGGCAATGCATCCGAGTACAAAGAATGCTTGGAATAGAGAAGCTGTTTATCAATATTTTGGATTTGATAAATTTGTTGATGTAAATGAGTTTCAGACGGAATACTTGTATGAGAGAACTTTTATTTCTGATGCTTGTAATTATAACGAAATTATATGGCAGTATGAAAATAGGGATAAATCAAAACCCTGGTTTTTGTTTGATGTTACGATTCAGAACCACGGAGATTATTATGGCGGCATAGATATGCCGATTACGATTGAATCCATAGGCGGCAATGAACCGGAAGGCTATTTGTATGATGCGGAAAGCTACATCAATTTAGTCAAAATTTCAGATGATGCTTTTGCACAACTTATCGAATATTTTTCTAATGTTTCCGAGCCTACCATTATTTGTATGTTTGGTGATCATCAACCAAGCCTTGGAGAAACATTTTATAATTCAATTTTTGCCAATAGTGGATTGAGTCAGGAAGAGAAAAATGCAAGCAAATATATTACTCCTTACGTGATTTGGAGTAATTACGATATGAGTGCCGAGGAGTATGGTGATATCAGTGCAAATTATTTAGGGGCAGTTGTATTAGAATGTGCAGGAATTGAACTACCGGCTTATTACAAAATGCTGATGAACTTGCAGAAAACATACCCGGTAATTAATAGTTCAACAATTAATGATATTTGGGAAGATACATTAATTCAAGATTATAAAATTATGCAATATCAACACCTGATAGAAAAGGATTACGATGAAGAAATCTTTTCAACGAAATGAAACAAGTATTTCCAAACACATTCGGGTGTGATAAAATCAAAATAATTGATGAAAAAATAACAAAATATGACATATAGGAGGGATTCGTTATGGGAATGACCATGACTCAGAAGATTTTAGCTGCCCATGCGGGACTTGAAAAAGTAGAAGCAGGACAGTTAATTGAAGCAGATTTGGACTTAGTTTTAGGGAATGACATTACAAGTCCGGTTGCTATCAAAGAAATGGAAAAAATGAATGTAAACGGTGTTTTTCACAAGGATAAAATTGCCCTTGTACCTGACCATTTTGTTCCAAACAAAGATATTAAGTCAGCAGAACACTGTAAATGTGTAAGAGAATTTGCATATAAGAATAACATTACTAACTACTTTGAAGTGGGTCAGATGGGTATTGAACATGCTCTTTTACCAGAAAAAGGTTTAACTGTGGCTGGTGATGTGATTATTGGAGCTGACTCGCATACTTGTACTTATGGTGCACTTGGTGCATTTTCAACCGGTGTAGGTAGTACCGATATGGCGGCCGGAATGGCCACAGGTAAAGCTTGGTTTAAAGTGCCAAGTGCCATCAAATTTAATCTAATAGGTTCACTTCCACAGTGGGTAAGCGGAAAAGATGTTATTTTACATATCATTGGTATGATTGGTGTGGATGGTGCACTTTATAAATCTATGGAATTTGTAGGTGAAGGTGTTAAAAATCTTTCTATGGACGATAGATTTACTATTGCAAATATGGCGATTGAAGCTGGTGGAAAAAATGGTATTTTCCCAGTAGACGAGTTAGCAATCGAATATATGAAAGAACATTCTACAAAACCATATACTATTTATGAAGCAGATGAAGATGCAGTATATGACGAAGAATATACGATTGATTTAAGTACCCTTCGTCCAACCATTGCATTTCCACATTTGCCGGAAAATACAAAAACTATTGATGAAATCACAGAAGACATTCAAATTGACCAGGTAGTCATTGGTTCTTGTACAAACGGACGTCTTGATGACCTTAGAGTTGCCGCAAAAGTATTAGAAGGCAGAAAAGTAAAAGCAGGTATTCGTTGTATCATTATTCCTGCAACACAGGCTATCTATTTACAGGCTATGGAAGAAGGCCTTTTAAAAACCTTTATAGAAGCAGGGGCGGTGGTAAGTACACCAACTTGTGGACCATGTCTTGGTGGTTATATGGGTATTTTAGCAGCCGGTGAGCGATGTGTTTCCACAACTAATAGAAACTTTGTAGGCAGAATGGGACACGTAGATTCAGAAATTTACCTTGCTAGCCCAGCCGTTGCGGCAGCAAGTGCTGTTACAGGAAAGATTTCCTGTCCATGTCAGTTATAGGAGGAAAAGAGAATGAAAGCAGCAAAAGGTACTGTTTTTAAATTTGGGGATAATATTGATACAGACGTAATTATTCCTGCAAGATATTTGAATTCATCTGACCCAGCAGAATTGGCAACACACTGTATGGAAGATATTGATAAAGACTTTGTGAAAAATGTAAAAAAAGGCGATATTATTGTAGCAGATAAAAACTTTGGGTGTGGTTCTTCCAGAGAACATGCACCAATCGCGATTAAAGCAGCTGGTGTTAGCTGCGTAATTGCAGAAACCTTTGCCCGTATTTTTTATCGTAATGCTATCAATATCGGGCTTCCAATTATTGAATGTCCCCAGGCTAGCCGTGGAATCGAAAATGGTGATGAGGTAGAAGTCGATTTTGATTCCGGTATGATTTATAACCGTACAAAAGGGACAGAATTTAAAGGTCAGGCTTTCCCAGAATTTATGCAGAAGATTATCGCAGCAGAAGGTCTTGTTAATTATATAAATAATAAATAAAAGAACTTGAAACATATGTTCGATTGTGGTATGATGGTTTTATGAAAAAAGTAGGATTCATTCAAAAAAAGGATTTTATTTTATTGGGAATATTGTTACTGGTTTGCGTAGGTTTGTTTCTTTTTGCATTTTTAATGAAAAAGGAAGGGAATCGAGTTATTGTAGAGCAGAATGGCGAACAGATAATGGAACTATCTTTAGAAAATGATGGGACATATGTCATTGAAGATGGCGAGTTTATGAATGAACTGGTTATTCAAGACGGCGTAGCATATATGAAAAGTGCTAACTGTAAGGACTTAGTCTGTGTTCATCACGGACAAATTTCTAAAGTGAATGAAACGATTACCTGTCTGCCACATAAGCTGATTGTTTATGTGGCAGGCGAGGATATTAGCGAAGTCGATGCGGTGGTGAATTAGATGAAGAAACATATTGCATATTTTGGTCTGCTACTGACTTTCGCATTGATTTTATCGTATGTGGAATCGTTAATTCCTATCTTTGTGAGCATTCCAGGTGTGAAACTTGGACTTGCGAATCTGGTTGTGTTGATTTGCTTGTATGCATTTCCGACAAAATATGCTTTTCTCATTTCTTTTATGAGAGTGATTTTAGCAGGACTATTGTTTGGAAATATGTTTTCTATTTTATATAGCTTATCAGGTGCGATATTGAGTTTAATTGTTATGATACTTGTTAAGAAATATTTAAAGCTAGGGGTATTGGGCGTTAGTATTTTGGGCGGAGTATTTCACAATATAGGACAACTTATAGTGGCCATAACCGTGGTATCTAATTATCGAATCGGATATTTATTCCCATATTTATTTTTATCAGGAATTTTAACGGGTGCGATTATAGGCATTATTGCAAATAATGTCATTCCGTATTTGAAAAAACTTTTATAATTTTTGAGGTATATGATGTACGCATATTTAAAAGGTGAATTGGAAGATATAACAGAAGATGGAATTGTGGTGGAAGTTAATGGCATTGGTTATAATGTGCGTATTCCGAAGGAAGTTGGGTCTCAGTTACCGCCCTTACATTATAAGGTGCAGATTTATACTTACACCAGTGTACGTGAAGATGCTATGCAGCTCTATGGTTTTTTGACAGCCAGAGATTTGGATTTATTTAAAAAGTTGATCACAGTAAATGGAATTGGACCAAAGGTAGCACAGGGAATTTTATCGGTATTGGATGCGGATACTTTAAGTTTTGCCATTATGGCTGGTGATGCTAAAATGATATCGAAAGCTCCGGGTGTAGGAGCAAAATCTGCTGAAAGAATTATTTTAGATTTAAAAGATAAAATTTCTCTAGATGTGAATTCCTTATCTGCAGATTCTAAGGCAGATGAAACAAATAAAAATAAAACAGATATTGTGAAGAATGAGGCCGTGGAGGCTTTAATAGCTCTTGGCTATACACAATTTGAGGCTGCAAAGGCGGTTTCTAAAGTGGAAAGAAGTGACGATGATACTGTGGAAGCTGTATTGAAAGCCGCTTTTAAATTCTTGTATTAATTCATAAATGGGGACTACTTATGGCAAAGAGAGTAATTGAAACGGAAATTCAAGAAGAAGACTATAAGATTGAGGGCTCTCTGAGACCTCAATTTTTGAATGAATATATTGGACAGGAAAAGGCGAAGGAAAGCCTAAGAGTGTATATTGATGCAGCAAAAAGGCGAAACGACTCCTTAGACCATGTATTATTTTATGGACCACCGGGACTTGGTAAAACTACCTTGGCTGGAATCATTGCAAATGAGATGGGTGTGAATGTAAAGGTTACCAGCGGACCGGCGATTGAAAAACCGGGCGAAATGGCAGCAATTTTGAATGGTTTACAGGAAGGCGATATTTTATTTGTAGACGAAATTCATAGATTGAATAGACAAGTGGAAGAAGTTTTGTATCCGGCTATGGAAGACTTTGTAATTGATATTATGATTGGTAAAGGAGCATCTGCACGTAGCATTCGTCTGGATTTGCCACACTTTACCTTGGTGGGTGCAACCACAAGAGCGGGACTATTAAGTGCACCTCTTAGAGACCGTTTTGGAGTTATTCACAGATTAGAATTTTATACCGTAGAAGAATTAACTACAATTATTATGCATTCTGCCAGGGTTTTAAATGTAGAAATTGAGTTAAATGGTGCAAGAGAACTTGCTAGAAGAAGCCGTGGTACACCAAGACTAGCAAATCGTATTTTAAAAAGAGTAAGAGACTTTGCGGAAGTAAAATATGAAGGTGTCATTACCGAAGAAGTGGCAAAGGTAGCCCTAGATATTATGGACGTTGATAAAATGGGACTTGATCATATTGATAGAAATATTTTATTTACGATGATAGAAAAGTTTCACGGAGGACCTGTGGGACTTGATACTTTGGCAGCTTCCATTGGTGAGGACTCGGGTACGGTGGAAGATGTATATGAGCCATATTTATTGAAAAATGGATTTATTATGCGTACACCACGCGGTAGAGTTGTGACAGAATTAGCATATCGCCATTTAGGACTTGAAATACCCTCTTAATTTGATATATAATAAAAATAGTATTTAATGAAATGTGGGTATTTCATAGTTGGAGGGCATGATAATGGCAGTAAAAACAGATACAGAAGTCATAATCGGAGGAAAAGTTTTTACTTTAAGTGGTTATGAAAGTGAAGAATACTTGCAGAAAGTTGCCTCTTATATTAATAATAAGACGAATGAATACAATAAAGTGGATTCTTTTCGTAGACAACCTTTTGAGAGACAGAGTGTTTTACTGCAATTAAATATTGCGGATGATTATTTTAAAGCCAAGAAACAGATTGAAATGTTAGAAGAAGAAGTCAAGGTGAAAGAGAAGGAATTATATGACTTAAAGCACGAATTGATTTCTACACAGATTAAATTAGAAAACTTGGAAAAGAATAATAAACATATGCAGTTAGAACTGAATGAAAATGGGAAAAAGATAGTTCGGTTGGAAACAGAGATAAAGGATTTGAAAAAATAAGAAAGGCTGTCTGGTGACAGCCTTTTTGGTATATAGAAAGAAGATTTGGGAGACTTTTATGAAGAAAGTAGAATTATTGTCCCCGGCTGGCAATTATGAGGCGTTTTTAGGGGCAATGAATGCCGGTGCAGATGCGGTTTATTTAGGTGGAGAAAAATATGGTGCGAGAGCATATGCGGATAATTTCACAACAGAGGAAATTATTTCGGCAATTCGATATGCTCATATATTTGGAAGAAAAGTCTATTTAACAATTAATACACTTATGAAGGAAGAAGAATACTCTTCCTTATGTGATTATTTGACTCCATTTTATGAATATGGTTTAGATGGTGTAATTGTGCAGGATTTTGGTGCATTTTTACAGTTAAAAGAAGTTTTTCCAAAACTGGAACTTCACGCCAGTACACAAATGACTTTGACAAGTGCTTTGGGAATATCCTATTTAAAAGAGATGGGTGCGAGTAGAGTTGTTCCTGCACGAGAATTATCTCTAGCAGAAATTAAAGAAATCAAAGAAAAGGTAGATATTGAAATAGAATGTTTTGTGCATGGTGCAATGTGTTATTGCTATTCAGGTCAATGTCTATTTAGTAGTATTTTGGGTGGTAGAAGTGGTAATCGAGGCAGATGTGCTCAGCCTTGCAGACTACCATATAAGCTCAAAAAAGATGGTAAAGAAAGTTACCCGTTTAGTCTAAAAGATATGTGTACGATTTCTTTTTTACCAAAGTTAATTGAGGCTGGAATTGATTCTTTTAAAATTGAAGGTAGAATGAAAAAGCCGGAATATGCCGCAGGAGTTACAGCTATTTATCGTAAATATATTGATATGTATTATGAAAAGGGTGAAGAAGGCTACGCGGTTGATAAAGAAGATTTGGAACAGCTATCTAAATTGTATATCAGAAGTGAAATTCAGGACGGCTATTATTACAGACACAATGGAAAAGAAATGATTACTCCGCAAAAACCTTCCTATTTGGGTCTTGATGAGAACTTATCAAATCAAATTAGGAAAAACTATGTTGAGGCAAAGAAAAAAATACCAGTCAAGATGAAGGGACAATTTTATGTTCAAGACAAGGCACGATTGATGACCTCATATAAGGACATAGAAGTGAGTCTTGAGGGAGATTTAGTTGACGTAGCGAAGAATAGACCTATGAGCCAGGAGGATATTGAGAAACAATTATTGAAAGTTGGCAATACGGTTTTTGAATGTGAAAAGTTAGAAATTCATATGGATTCCAATATTTTTATACCCAATAAGGCACTCAACGAATTGAGAAGATGTGTTTTGAGTAAATTAGAAGATGAATTGATAATAAAAAACGGTTTCCCTGTTTCGAATGTGGATACAAAAATACCTATGGATACAAAAGTTCCGATAGAACCGAAGGCTCCATCAAAAAATACTGAAAAAGAATGGATAATTTCCATTTCCACCAAGGAACAGCTGGCGGTGGTACTCAAAAAGGAATATCCGGTAAATAGAGTGTATTTGGATTACCAGCTTTTATTGGAATTAGAGGATGATGAGGTTAAAGAGTATGCAAAAAAATGGCAATTAGGCGTTGTTTACCCGAGAATTATTCGTAAAAATTCTTTTAAAGTGTTAGATAAGATTTATGAAAAAAGTCAGGAGTTTCCTTTTGCAATTTTAAAGAATGTGGAAGCATTACAATTTTTGAAGCAACATAATTATAAAGGTGCGATGATTTTTGATTACACAATGTATATATGGAACTCGGGAAGTGCGTTGTGGGCAAAAGAAGATGCAACAGGTTTTTGTTATCCGGTAGAGTTAAACAAAAATGAACTGCACCAGATTGATGTACCTCAAAATCTGTGGAAAGAGCAACTGGTGTATTCTTATTTACCACTTATGGTTACGGCCAACTGCCTAAAAAAAACAACAGACAGATGCGGACAGAAAAATCCAATCGATGAATTGTATGACAGATATCAAAAAGCATTTTTCTCCAAAAGTAATTGTTTGTTATGTTATAGTGAAATCTATAATTGTGTTCCGCTTTCTTTACACAAATATTTTATGGAAATGAAACATAAGGTAGACGCATTCCGTTTGGATTTTACCATCGAAGATTTTAAAGTGACAGAAACTGTACTGGATATGTACTTTCAAATGTCAGAAACTGTGGATATTGGTGAATATACAACGGGGCATTATAAACGAGGTGTTGAGTAATTTATGGCAAGCATAGTAGGAAAAATACTACAATTTCTTATTGTATTATTCGCAACATTCTATACCTTTGAATGTTATTACTATTTTAAAAAGACAAGTGAAAAATCGAAAAAACGATTGTATATCAGACAGTATATTTGGTTGTTTGGCATCCATTTGTTCTGTTATATTACGATGTGTCTTCATACAGGAGACTATAAATATTTATTGTATTTTGTGGCTCAGACGGCATTATTTGCCATTATCATTACGGCGAACAGTCTTTTTTATCCAAAAGGTAACAAATTGCTAATTAACAATATGTGTTTTTTGATTGGTATTGGTTTTATTATGATATCAAGACTTGCACCTACACGAATTATGAAGCAATTTATCATTGTTGTTTTTTCTATTTTGATTGGTTTTTTTGTACCGTTTATTATGAAAAAAGTAGATGGACTTAGAAATTTGAAATGGATTTACGGTTCGGTTGGTTTGTTTATTCTTTGCCTTGTGTATGTTATGGGTAGTGTTACCAATGGGTCGAAACTGTCCTTCTCGATTTTGGGTTTGTCCTTTCAACCTTCAGAGTTTGTGAAAATATTGTTTGTATTCTTTGTTTCTGCCTGTCTCTATCAGGCAGCTAATTTGAAACAAATTATAATTGCAGGCATTTTTGCTGCGATGCACATATTGATACTGGTTCTATCCAGAGATTTAGGAAGTGCATTAATCTTTTTTGCGGTATATGTTTTATTAGTGTTTATTAGTAGCAATAAAAAAAGATACCTGTTTGCAGGTATTTTAGGGGCGATTGTGTGCTCCCTTGTGGCATATCAGTTATTTTCACACGTAAGAACAAGAGTGGAAATCTGGATTTCACCTTGGGAAACTATTGATACTGGCGGTTATCAGATTGCCCAGTCACTTTTTGCTTTAAGTAATGGCGGCTGGTTTGGAAAGGGACTATTTTTAGGCAAACCAAATACCATTCCATATGTCACAGAGGACTTTATTTTTTCAGCCATTGTAGAAGAAATGGGACTTGTGTTTGGGATTTGTATCATCCTTATCTGCTTAAGTATCTTTTTGATAATTATGAATTCAGCAGTAAAAATGAAAGATACCTTTTATACCTATGTGTTAATGGGAGTGGCAATTTTATACATTTTCCAGATTTTACTTACTATTGGTGGCGGCACGAAGTTTATCCCATTAACAGGGGTGACTTTACCACTTGTAAGTTATGGTGGAAGTTCGGTTTTAGCTACGATAATAACTTTCTTTTTGATAAATGGTTGTATTGCAAAAAATGAAAATAAAACCACAACGATTAGTCAAAAGACAGAAAACCAGATGGTTTATGTTTCCATTTTCTTTGTCAGTGTCTTTTTGATTATGATTGTGTTTACTTGTATTTATGTTCGTGGCAATGAAGTGAATTGGAGTATTAACAGTTATAATTCCAGATTGGAAATGCTGAAGGAAGAAAATGAACGGGGTACGATTTATGCGTCGGGAGGAGAAGTATTAGCAATTACCCGGCAAGATGCGGACGACGACGATTACCGAAGTTATCCTTATGGCAGTATGTTTAGTCATATTATTGGTTTTGAATCCAGAGGCTATATGGGAGTGGAATCTATTGCCAATTATTATTTATTGCATTCTCACGAAGCTTTGAGTAGTCAGATTTCCAATGCGGTTTATGGTAGAAAAAATCAGGGAGATAGCGTATATACGACGCTAAATATAGATTTACAAAAAACAGCCTATGAAGCATTGGGAGACAACAATGGTGCAGTGGTAGTAACCAATTCTTCCACGGGGGAAATTCTTGCAATGGTTTCAAAACCGGATTTTGATCCGAATACTTTGGAACTTGTTTGGGAAGATATTGTAGCAGATGACAATAATTCAGTTTTATTAAATCGTGCAACGCAAGGATTATATGCACCAGGCTCAACCTTTAAAATGATTACAACTTTAGAGTATTTGAGGGAAAATAATCAGGACATAGATGAGTATGAATTTGAGTGCGAAGGTTCTTTTGAACTTGGAGAAGATAAGATCAATTGCTATCATGGAACGGTACATGGACTTGTGACTATGGAACAATCTTTTGCAAAATCGTGCAATTCCTCGTTTGCCAATATTGGTAGCCAATTAGAAGAAAGAAGTTTTCAAAGTACATTGCACGACTTGATGTTTAATGAAACCTTACCACTTATGTTGCCGTCTTCAAAAAGTAGTATCACATTAGATGCAGATACCTCAGATGGTGATATGCTCCAGTATGCAATTGGCCAGGGAGATATTTTAATGACTCCTATGCATGTGAATATGATAACACAAGCCATTGCCAATGATGGAATGCTTATGGAACCCCAAATTTTAGAACGTGTGGAAAATAATCAAGGCATTTTGGTTAAGGAATTTGAAACAGACGAATATAAGCGTTTGATGACAAAAGAGGAAGCTGAGATTTTGACACAATTTATGGTTGAGGTAGTAAAAAGCGGAACGGCTACAGCCTTAAATAATTCCTATTATACCGTAGCTGGAAAAACAGGCTCTGCGGAATTTAAAGAAGGTAGTTCAGACAGCCACGCCTGGTTCACAGGCTTTGCACCGGTTCAAAATCCGGAAATTTGCATTACAGTTATTGTAGAAGAAGGCGGCTCGGGAAGTAAGATGGCAGTGCCTATTGCAAAAAAAATATTCGATGTATATTTCGAGACACTTGCTAATTAGGACAAATTGCTTTATACTATTGTTAATTTGGGACACACCAGTTCAGGAGGTAGAGCTATGATTGAGGCAACCAGCTGTGGCGGTGTGGTTATTTTCCGAGGTAAAATTTTGCTTTTATACAAAAACTATAAGAATAAGTATGAAGGTTGGGTTTTACCAAAGGGAACAGTAGAAGAAGGCGAAGAGTACAAGGATACGGCATTAAGAGAAGTGCTTGAGGAGTCGGGTGCGAAAGCTACAATTATTAAATATATTGGAAAAAGTGAATATACTTTCAGCGTACCGGAAGATGTTGTTGAAAAAGATGTTCATTGGTATTTAATGATGGCTGATAGCTATTATAGTAAACCACAACGCGAAGAATACTTTATAGATTCTGGATTTTACAAGTATCACGAAGCATACCATTTGCTGAAATTTGCTAACGAAAAGCAGATTTTAGAAAAAGCCTATCGTGAATATTTATATTTAAAGAAATCGAATCAATGGGTAAAGTAAAGAAAGAGATGTGAAGGAAGTTTTTCCATAGGAGAAAGGATTTCTGACACATCTTTTTTTGTAAACTTTCTATCAGACTCTTTGGAAAATAATAATTTCGTGGTATGATAGGAAAAAGGAGTTATTATGAAATTTATAGAGCATCTTTACGTTAGTGAATCTATCAAAAATGTAAAACGTGTAATTTGGAAACTGAAAAAACGCATTGGGCAAATAAAAGTATACATAGTGGCAATATCCAATCACCCAAGTGACCAACTGGATATTTTTCATTGTAGCGTTTTAAAACAAAAATTTTTTTGTCAGGATAAAAATTTGACCATAGTGGCACTGACAAGTACCCACGAAGAAGCGGTTTCTTTTGTGCAATGTATTGTGGAAGATTGTTTAAAAGTGCGTAATGATTGCAAATTGAAGGAATATTTATTAAGTGATTCCTACCAAGGAATTATGAGCGATAGAGGATAGAATATGATTTTTTCTATTATACTAAGTATATTAAAAATAATCGGCATTACGCTACTTTGTATTTTGGGGATAGTGCTTTTTATAATCTGTATTGTATTATTTGTGCCAATTCGATATAAAGTAACTGCCGATGCCAATATGAATGAGGAAAACAAGGAGTATCATTTAAATGCTTCAGTATCCTGGCTGTTACATCTTGTGTATGGGAACTACAATTACCCACAAGGAGAAGGATTTGTTCTGAAAGTCGGACCCTTTACTGTAATGGGTGGGAAAAAGAAATCAAAAAAGAAAACAAAACAGAATATAAAAAAGAATACAAAAAAAACCAAGGAAGAAGCTTCTTCTGAAAATAGAAAAGCATTAGAAGAAATTGAGAATATAGTAAATACAGAAAAATTAGGTGAAATAGATAGTTTCGAAGATAAGAAAGATGATACGGCAATTTTAGAAGAAATGCTGGAAGAAGAAACAAATCAAAAAAAGCAGCGTAAAAGTATCAAAGAGAAGATACGCTACACATGGACAAAAATTTGTGATAAAATAAAAGAAATCTGGCAGAAAATAAAGGGAATCTTTAAAAATATTAAGAAATATGTTCATATTCTAAAGAGTGAAGAATTTAAAAGTGCATTTTCACTGTGTAAGGATTCGATAGTACGTCTTTTTTGTATGATTAAGCCAAGAAAAGTAAAAATAAAAGGTAAAATAGGTTTTAAAGACCCGGAACAGACAGGTTATATGTGTGCTGCTGTTGGTGTAATATCACCATATTTTCAAAATCAAATTCAGATTACCCCGGATTTTGAACAGTATGTCATCAACGGTAAAGCCTTTATAAAGGGAAGAATCTACCTGGTTGTAGTTTTAATTATTGCAATAAAAATATTCTTTGATAAGAATATCCGAAAAGTATTAGATATGTTTCATAAGGAGGAATCATAAATGAGTAATCAAAATTTGAATGATGTAATGCAATCTTTGTTTAAAGGTATGGATACAGTTTTATCTACAAAAACAGTTGTAGGAGAGGCTACCAAAATTGGCGATATTATTATTTTACCATTAGTAGATGTAAGCTTTGGTGTAGCTGCTGGTGCATCGCTTGGGGACAAGAAAAATAATGGCGGTGGAGGACTTGGCGGTAAAATGAGTCCAAATGCTGTTTTAGTTATTAAAGATGGCAACACAAAACTTGTAAACATCAAGAATCAGGATACGATTACAAAAGTATTAGATATGGTTCCTGATTTAGTAGAAAAGTTTACAAAAAAAGAGTCGGATATGCCATCAGATGATGAAGTTGTAGAAGTTGCTTTTCCAGACGAAGAATAGTCACTTATAGAAGAATAGTCAATTCCTTTTTGTTTGTTTCATATAATAAATATATAGTGTTATGGAGTTATTATATGAAAAGAAATATTGGATTGATTATGTTTTGGATGGCAATAGGTATGTTGCTTATGCTATTGATTTCCAGTAAAATCGTTGGAATCATTATTATTTTTATTTTGCTAATTGTTGGGTATAACTTATGTTGAGGGTCATATGGAACAAAATAATAAGCCAATAGAACAAATGTCAGAAGAAGAACTGAATAATTTAAAAGTTTGGCTTTTTAAGGAAAATGTCAGAGTCCAGACAGAAATGAAGGAATTGAATGACTATCGTGAAAAACTGTTAAAAGAAAGAAGCCAGTTTCGAGATGAAATCGATATGCTTAGTCATAAAATAGTTATGGAAAAGAAACGTCTGAAAGAGGACAAGATGTTTTTCGATAAAAAGATGGAAATTTTAGTAGATGGGTTCAAGCGTTTGGAGTCTGATAGGGCAATCTTTGAGAAAGAGAAAAAACGATTTGAAAGAGAAAAGAACTACTATAAAAGGGAAGAGAGAGAAGATGGAACCTACATTGACTCAGCAACCAATTTCTTTAAAGGCGTCAATGGACCTTTGACTTTGAAAAAAAGATATAGGGATTTAATGAAAATTTTTCATCCGGACAACCTGTGTGGTGATATGGGAATTGTTCAATTAATCAACAAAGAGTATGAAAGACTCAAAAAAGAATTTGAACGTAAGAAGTAAGAAATTTCTTATAAATTGAAAAAAACACAAAAAAAGAGCCTGTCGTAATCGACAGGCTTTTCGGTTCCAATTAAGCTCTTTCAACTTTACCAGATTTTAAACAGCTAGTACAAACGTGCATTTTACGAGCACAACCGTTTACTAAACATTTTACACTCTTAACGTTAGAATTCCAAATTCTGTTTGATCTTCTATGAGAATGGCTTACGTTATTACCGAAATGAACGCCTTTTCCACAAATATCACATTTAGCCATCTTTGCACCTCCTCGAATCGACAAGTAAAGTCTATATTTCATATTAATATCAAAATTTATGCGTGTTAAACGCAACAAACACATATTACCAGATAAGTCGCGGAAATGCAAGCAAAATATTTAAATAAGGAAAAATTATTTTTACTATTTATTTTTTTGTACAAAAAGAGTATAATATTTTTACGTGTTTAATCATAAGGAGGTTTATGTATGAAAGGTCTTACTATGGATACGCATATGGGCAACATTATGATTGATAATGAAGTTATTGCACAGTATGCAGGTTCGGTAGCCGTAGAATGCTTTGGCATTGTTGGTATGGCGGGAGTGAATGTAAAAGACGGTTTGGTTCGTTTGCTTAAAATGGATAGTTTGACAAGAGGTATTAGTGTAACTCTTGAAAACAATAAACTGAATTTAGATTTCCATGTAATTGTTGCTTACGGAGTAAGTATTATGGCAGTTGCAGATAATTTAGTTGATAATGTGAAATACAAAGTAGAAGAATTCACCGGATTAAAGATTAATAAAATTAACATCTTTGTTGAAGGTGTAAGGGTAATCGATTAAGGAGGATACGTTGTGGCAGTAAAATCAATCGATGCTAAGATGCTTGCAAAGATGTTCTTAGCTGGTGCACAAAACTTAGAAAACAAAAAAGAATGGATTAACGAATTAAATGTTTTCCCTGTTCCAGATGGTGACACAGGCACAAATATGACAATGACAATTATGTCTGCTGCTAAAGAAGTAGCGAATTTAGAAGCTATGGGCGATTTGGAAATGGCTTCTTTGTGTAAAGCAATTTCTTCTGGCTCTTTAAGAGGTGCAAGAGGTAACTCTGGCGTAATTTTGTCTCAGTTATTTAGAGGATTTACAAAAGGAATAGCAGAATACAATACTTTGACTGTAAAAGAACTTGCAAAAGCCTCTGTAAAAGCTGTTGAAACAGCTTATAAAGCAGTTATGAAACCAAAGGAAGGCACAATTTTAACAGTTGCCAAAGGTGCATCTACAAAAGCTTGCGAATTAGCAGAGGAAGGCGTAGAAGATTTAGAACAGTTCTTTAAAATGGTAATTGAACATGCAGAATATGTATTGAGCCAGACTCCAGAAATGTTACCGGTATTAAAACAGGCAGGAGTTGTTGACTCTGGCGGTCAAGGACTTGTAGAAGTATTAAAAGGAGCATATGATGCTTTCCTTGGAAAAGAAATTCAGATTTCCATTCAGGGAACTGGTAGTAAGACACCTAATGTAAATAAGGAAGCTGCTCAGGCAGATGCAGACATTAAATTCGGTTATTGCACAGAATTTATTATTATGTTAAATAAAACTTTCAATATCAAAATGGAAATGGATTTTAAAGATTTCTTAGAATCTATCGGTGATTCCATTGTAGTAGTTGCTGATGACGATATTGTAAAAGTACATGTTCACACAAATGATCCAGGTCTTGCAATTCAGAGAGCTTTGAAATATGGTGCACTTTCTAATATGAAGATTGATAATATGCGTTTGGAACATCAGGAAAAGGTCATTAAAATGGCGGAAAAGGAAGCTCAGCAGGGGACTTCTAACGTAGAAGAAAAGAAAGAACCTGTAAAACCAGCAGAACCTAGAAAACCAGTTGGATTTATTGCGGTTTCCGTAGGCGATGGAATTAATGAAATCTTTAAAGGTCTTGGTGTAGACTATATTATCGAAGGCGGACAGACAATGAATCCAAGTACAGAGGATATGTTAAATGCCATCGAAAAAGTAAATGCAGATGCAATTTATATTTTACCAAACAATAAAAATATTGTATTAGCTGCTAATCAGGCCAGAGATTTAGTGGAAGATAAGAAGATTATTGTTATTCCAACGAAAACTGTTCCACAGGGTATTACAGCAGTTATCAATTATGTACCTGATATGTCAGTAGAAGAAAATGAAGCAACTATGCTTGAATGTATTGGCAATGTAAAAACAGGTCAGGTAACATACGCAGTAAGAGATACAGTAATTGATGATAAGACAATTAAACAAAATGATTTTATGGGTATTGGTGATGCAGGTATTTTATCCGTAGGCACAAATATGCCACAAGTAACAGCAGATATGATTAAAGATATGATTGATGAAGATACAGAATTAATCAGTATTTATTATGGCGCAGATGTTACAGAAGAAGATGCAGAAGATTTAGGTGCAAAAATTGAAGCCTTATATCCAAAATGTGATGTAGAATTACAGTTTGGTGGTCAACCTATTTATTATTATATTGTATCTTGTGAATAATGAATGTTTTATGGCCATCGTACTTTGTGCGATGGCTATTTTTATAAAAAGAATTCTAAAAGTGGAGTACTATGAAAGATATTATTGAATTAAAAGGTGTTGGAGAAAAAACGAAAAAAAGCCTTTCAAAGCTAGGAATTTCTTATATTGAAGATTTGTATACATATTTTCCAAGGCAATACGACAAAATGATGCCACCAACGAATGTAAAGTCTGCTTGTGTGGGAGAAGTGAATACTTTCCTGGTAAAATTGAGAAATGTTCCGGCGACAAGACGTGTCAGAAACTTGTCAATTTCTACTTGCACATTTTTTGATGAAACAGGTTCTTTGGAAGCGGTTTATTTTAATATGCCATTTATTGCGAAAACAATGAAAGCAGGATGCGAATATGTTATCAAGGGTTTTGTCAGACAAAAAGGTAACAGACTTCAAATAGAACACCCTAAATTATTTTCCAGGGAAGAATACGCACTTTTAGAAAATTCTTTACAGCCAATCTATCCATTGACAGATGGTGTTTCAAACCATTTCATTTCTAAATGTATCAAACAGGCATTTCTTTTGGAAGAATTGTGGGAAAAGCAGGTGGAAAAAGATTATTTTTCCAATGATTTTTTAAAAGAATATGGACTTTTGGAGAAAAAAGCGTGTATTTATAATATGCATTTTCCGGAAAATGAGGAAAAGCTTGTTCAAGCCAGAAACAGCCTTGTTTTTAGAGAGTTCTTTTTGTTTACTTTACGACTTCGTATGTTAAAAAAGATAAATCAGCAGGAAAATAACGGGACAATTATGGAAGAGAGCATTTATACGAAGCGGTTAGTCGAAAATCTTCCATACAGGCTGACAAAGGCACAGGAAAAGACTTTTGGCGAGATAATGCAGGATTTAACCAGTGGTAAGCAGATGAATCGATTAATTCAAGGTGATGTGGGAAGTGGAAAAACCATAGTTGCCATATTGGCAATTTTGACTTGTGTGGCAAACGGTTACCAATGTTGTTTTATGGCACCTACCGAAGTACTTGCTAAGCAACATATGGAATTTGTCTCGGAGTTGGTTCATAAATACCAAATGCCTTTTAAATCAGTACTTTTAACTGGTAGTGTAAAAGAAAAAGATAAGAAGATAATATATGAGCAAATTGCTAATAACGAAGTGAATTTGATTATTGGAACTCACGCGGTTTTTCAGAAAAAAGTAGAATATGCAAATTTAGGACTTGTAGTAACTGACGAACAACACAGATTTGGTGTGAATCAAAGAGAAATGTTGGCTAATAAAGGAAAAATGCCACACATTCTTGTTATGTCAGCTACCCCTATTCCAAGGAGCCTTGCAATTATTTTGTATGGTGATTTGAATGTTTCCATAATCGATGAATTACCGAAGAACAGAATACCCATTAAAAATTGTGTGGTTTCTACAAAATTTAGAAAGCAGACATATGATTTGATGGTTTCAGAAATTGAAAAAGGAAGACAGGTATATGTAATTTGCCCTATGGTAGAGGCTGATGAAAATGATTCAGGACTTGAAAATGTCATTGACTATGCAAAAAAACTAAAATCTGTGATGCCGGAAACTGTTCAAATTGCTTATTTACACGGTAAAATGAAGGCGGCTGAAAAAGAAAAGATAATGACCCGGTTTGCAGATAAACAAATCGATATCCTGGTTTCTACAACAGTTATTGAAGTTGGAATTGACGTGCCAAATGCAACAGTAATGTTGATTGAAAATGCAGACAGGTTTGGTTTGGCGGCCCTTCATCAGTTACGTGGTAGAGTGGGACGAGGAAAAGAACAGTCTTATTGTATTTTTATGAGTCAAACAGAAAGCCAAAAAACTATGGAACGATTAAATATCCTGAAAAATTCTAACGACGGATTTTTCATTGCAAATGAAGATTTAAGACTTCGTGGAGCAGGAGATTTGTTTGGCATAAGACAAAGCGGTGAAATGCAGTTTGGTCTTGCAGATATATACAGAGATTCCGAAATCTTGAAAAAAGCCGCAAGAGCAGTAGATGAAATTTGCAATCAAGAAAGTGAAGAATTAGATAAACTTTTAGAACAGATAGAAAAAAAAACAATGTTTGAGGATAAAAGTCACATTATTTAGTGCCTTTTTGCAAAAATCTCATTGAAAACCACAACATCTATTGTTATACTAAATTGGTTAGAATGTTATTTTTATGTTTTTTTGTAAAGAGCTTTTGAATGGAGGAAAAAATGGCAAAAACAAATACTTACGACGCATCGAGCATTACGGTATTAGAAGGGCTGGAAGCCGTAAGAATGCGTCCAGGGATGTATATAGGAAGTGTAACCACCAAGGGATTAAATCACTTGATTTATGAAATAGTAGATAACTCCGTGGATGAACATTTGGCAGGATATTGTACGGAAATCAAGGTGACTTTGGAAAAAGATGGCTCGGCAACTGTTGAAGATAATGGTCGAGGTATCCCAGTTGGTATGCACGCAAAAGGTGTTAGTGCAGAACGTCTTGTTTTCACTACATTACATGCCGGTGGTAAATTTGACAATGACGCCTATAAAACCAGTGGTGGTTTGCATGGTGTAGGTTCTTCCGTAGTCAATGCTTTGTCTACCTATTTGACGGTACAAATTAAAAATGGCGGTTACATTTACGAAGATAGATATGAAAGAGGAATTCCAACAGTTGAGTTAAAGGACGGTTTGTTAGAGCCAAAGGGTAAAACCAAAGAAACGGGTACAAAGGTCAACTTTTTGCCAGATGATACCATTTTCGAAAAGACTAGATTTAAAGAAGATGATGTAAAAAGCCGACTTCACGAAACTGCCTATTTGAATCCAAATTTAACGATATATTTTGAAGATAAAAGAAAAGAAGAAGTTGAAAAGATTACTTATTATGAGCCGGAAGGAATTATTGGCTTTATTAAAGATATGAATGCGAATAGTGAGACTCTTCACGAAGTGGCATATTTCACCGGAGAGAGTGATGGAATTACGGTAGAAGTAGCGTTCCAGTATATCAATGAGTTTCACGAAAATGTTCTGGGATTTTGTAACAATATTTATAACGCTGAAGGCGGTACACATTTGACCGGCTTTAAAACGATGTTTACAAACTGCATCAATACATATGCAAGAGAGTTAAATGTTTTAAAGGATAAGGATGCGAACTTTACCGGTGCGGAAGTTAGAAATGGTATGACAGCTGTTGTTTCTATTAAACATCCGGACCCTCGTTTTGAAGGACAAACCAAAACAAAACTGGATAATCAGGATGCAGCGAAAGCGGTTGGTAAAGTAACCGGCGATGAAGTTGTTCGTTTTTTTGATAGAAATTTAGAAACCTTAAAGACGGTAATTTCCTGTGCGGAAAAGGCTGCGAAAATTAGAAAAGCAGAGGAAAAGGCGAAAACCAATCTTTTGACCAAACAGAAGTTTTCTTTCGATTCTAACGGAAAACTTGCAAATTGCGAGTCGAAAGATGCGAAAAAGTGCGAAATTTTCATTGTAGAAGGTGATTCTGCAGGAGGAAGTGCAAAAAGTGCCAGAGATAGAATGTATCAGGCTATTTTGCCAATTCGTGGTAAAATCTTAAATGTGGAAAAAGCCAGTATTGATAAGGTCCTTGCCAATGCCGAAATTAAGACGATGATTTATGCTTTTGGCTGTGGTTTTTCAGAAGGTTATGGAAATGACTTTGACATTACCAAATTAAAATATGACAAGATTATTATTATGGCAGATGCCGATGTAGACGGGGCTCATATTTCTACATTATTGTTAACCTTGTTCTATCGTTTTATGCCGGAGCTTATTTATGAAGGACACGTGTATATTGCAATGCCACCACTATATAAGGCAATGCCGTCAAAAGGCGAAGAAGAATATTTATATGATGATAAGGCATTGGAAAAATATAGAAAGACACATAAAGGTCCATTTACTTTGCAAAGATACAAAGGTCTTGGTGAAATGGACGCCGACCAGCTATGGGAGACAACTTTAAATCCAGAAACCAGAATGCTAAAACAGGTGGAAATTGAAGATGCCAGAATGGCATCAGAAGTAACAGCTATGCTTATGGGAACAGAAGTGCCACCTCGTAAAGCATTTATTTATGAGAATGCAAAAGATGCAGAATTAGATGTATAGGAGGGACATAATTTATGGCAAACCATAATGAGAGAATCATTAAAACCGAATATTCAGAAGTTATGCAAAAATCCTATATTGACTACGCAATGAGCGTTATTGTCGCGAGAGCCTTACCAGACGTTCGAGATGGATTAAAACCGGTTCAACGAAGAACCTTATACGATATGCACGAACTTGGTATTAAATATGATAAACCATATAGAAAAAGTGCACGTATCGTCGGGGACACTATGGGTAAATACCACCCACACGGCGATAGTTCTATTTATGAAGCTTTGGTGGTTATGAGCCAGGACTTTAAAAAAGGCTTGCCTCTGGTAGATGGTCACGGTAACTTTGGTAACATTGAAGGCGATGGTGCAGCGGCTATGCGTTATACCGAAGCCAGACTTCAAAAAGTTGCCCAGGAAGGACTTCTTGCAGATTTAGATAAAGATGTAGTAGATTTTGGACCAAACTTTGATGAAACAGAGAAGGAGCCGCTTGTTTTACCTGCCAAATTCCCAAATCTTTTAGTAAATGGTTCGGAAGGTATTGCGGTAGGTATGGCAACCAGTATACCACCACACAATTTAGGGGAAATTATAGATGCTACAAAAGCTTATATGAAGGACGAGAATATTTCCACAAGAGAATTGATGAAATATGTAAAAGGTCCGGATTTTCCAACCGGTGGTATTGTTATTAATAAAGATGAACTTTTGGATATTTATGAAACCGGTGTTGGTAAAATTAAAATCCGTGGAAAAGTCGATATTGAAAAAGGAAAAGCTGGAAAAAATAATCTGGTGATTACTGAGATTCCTTATACAATGATTGGTGCCAATATCGGTAAGTTTTTATCTGATGTAGCGGCTTTGGCAGAATCCAAAAAAACAATGGATATTGTAGATATTTCTAACCAGTCTTCTAAAGAGGGGATTAGAATTGTTATTGAACTTCGTAAAGATTGTGATGTAGAAAACTTTAAGAATATGCTTTATAAAAAGACTCGCCTAGAAGATACTTTTGGTGTCAATATGTTGGCAATTCACGAAGGTAGACCGGAAACTATGGGTTTAAAAGCCATTCTTAAGGCAAATGTTGATTTTCAATATGAAGTGACTACTAGAAAGTATACCAATCTTTTGCAAAAAGAACTGGATAAAAAGGAAATTCAGGAAGGCTTAATTAAGGCTTGTAATGTCATTGATTTAATTATTGAGATTTTACGCGGCTCAAAGGATAGAAAAATGGCTAAGGCCTGCCTTGTAGAAGGAAAAATTGACGGTATCAAATTTAAAACCAAAGAATCTAAGATTATGGCAACACAGCTTATGTTTTCAGAAAGACAAGCAGATGCTATTTTAGAGATGCGTTTATATAAATTGATTGGTTTGGAAATTGAAGCCCTAATCAACGACCACGAGGAAACTATGGCAAATATTTATCGCTATGAAGATATTCTTGCCAGAAAAGATTCTATGGCTCAGGTCATTATGAAAGAATTAGATGACATCAAAAAAGAATTTCAGAGAGCAAGAAGAACCGTTATAGAAAATGCTGAGGCTGCGGTATTTGAAGAAAAGAAACTGGAAGAAATGGACGTTATGTTCCTAGTAGACCGATTTGGCTATGCAAGATGCATTGATATGGCGACCTACGAACGAAATAAAGAAGCTGCCGATAGTGAGAATAAATTTGTCTTTTCTTGTAAAAATACAGGGAAAGTTTGCCTATTTACAGATAGTGGTCAATTACATACAATTAAAGTATTAGATGTTCCGTTTGGTAAGTTTAGAGATAAAGGTATTCCATTAGATAATATCAGTAATTTTGATATGACAAAAGAAAATATTATTTATGTAACCAGTCAGTCAGACCTTAATTTGTACCGCGTTGTATTTGTAACAGCTGACAGTATGGTAAAAATCGTTGATGGTGGCGAATTCGATGTGGCAAAACGAACGGTTGCGGCTACCAAATTAAATGATGGCGACAGAGTTGTAAATGTGGTATCCTTGAAAGAACAAAGAAATATTATTTTGCAATCTACGGATGGCTATTTCCTTCGTTTCCCTGTGGACGATATCCCAGAGAAGAAGAAGGCAGCTGTTGGGGTACGCGGAATGAAATTAAATGCAAAGAACACGGTAGAAAATGTATATTATACCAAAAATGCAGTGGAATCCACGATTGAATACAAGGGAAAAATGATTGAACTAAATAAAATTAAGCTTGGTTCAAGAGATTCCAAAGGTGTAAAAATCAGAACGTAATACGTGGAGAGAGGTTTTATGAGAGTAATTGCAGGTACAGCCAGAAGTTTACCGCTAAAGACAAGAGAAGGAAAAGATACAAGACCTACAACAGACAGAATTAAAGAAACACTGTTTAATATGTTACAGCCCTATATAGCAGAATGTGTTTTTGTGGACCTATTTAGTGGTAGTGGCGGCATCGGTATCGAAGCCATAAGTAGAGGTGCAAAACATACATATTTTGTGGAGAATGATGCAAAGGCGATAGAATGTATCTTAGACAACCTAAAATTTACTCGTTTTACGGAACAGGCTACTGTCCTAAAGCAAGATGTGATTAGTGCAATTTCCGGTATTTCAGAAAAACAGGTAGATGTGATTTTTATGGACCCGCCTTATGATAATCTGTATGAAAAGAAGGTGCTGGAAGTACTTTCTACCCAAAAATACGTTACAGAAGATACGTTAATTGTGGTAGAAGCCTCTTTAAGAACAGATTTTTCTTACTTAGATGAAATGGGTTATGAACTAATGAAAGAAAAGAAGTATAAAACAAACAAGCATATGTTTATACGGAGGAAAATTTCATGAAAGTAGCAATTTATCCGGGAAGTTTTGACCCGGTAACATACGGACACTTGGATATAATTAAACGTTCTGCAGAAATTTTTGATGAATTGATAGTGGCAGTTTTAGATAATAAAACAAAGAGCCCATTGTTTTCGGTAGAAGAACGTGTTAAAATGTTAGAGGAAGTGACGAAAGATTTTCCGAATGTAAAGGTAGAATCTTTTAGCGGACTTTTGATTGATTATGCAAAAGAAAGAGACATTCATGTTTCTATCAGGGGTTTACGTGCGATTACAGATTTTGAGTATGAATTGCAGATTGCACAGACGAATAAAAAGCTTTCTGATGGGGAGTTAGATACCTTGTTTTTAACAACCAGTCTGGAATATTCCTACCTTAGTTCTTCAGGAGTAAAAGAGATTGCTTGTTTTAATGGTGATATTAGTCAATGTGTACCGCCATATGTGGCAGAATTAGTTTATAAAAAGTATGGGCATCGTTCCTAGTTGAATGATTAAGGAGACAGGTTATGAGCAGTAAAATCGAACAGTTAATTGATGAAATTGAAGAATATATTGATGGTTGTAAATTTCAGGCGTTGTCTGGTGGAAGCAAAATTATTGTAGATAAAGAGACGATAGATGAATTGCTTCGCGAACTTCGTATGAAAACGCCAGAAGAAATCAAAATTTATCAGAAAGTTATTAAAAACCGCGAACAGATTTTAAATGATGCCAGAAATCAAGCGGACGCTTTAATTAAAGAAGCGACCATTCAAACGAATGAACTTATTAATGAGCATGAGATTATGCAACAGGCTTATGCCCATGCTAACGAAGTGGTGACAATGGCCACAGCACAGGCTCAGAATATTTTAGATACAGCGGCTATGGAAGCCAATAATATGCGTGAGGCAGCAAGACAGTATACAGACCAGCTTTTAGAAACGGTAGAAACGATTGTTTCTAGTGCGATGGAAAGTGCCAATGCAAATTATAATAGCCAGATTAGTGCATTAAGCCAGTATTATGACACCATTGTTTCTAATAGAACCGAGTTGAATCCACCGGTTGACGAAGATATCGTCAATATGGTAGATGATGAAGAAACTCAGGACGAAGGACTAAATGCGGATATGTTGAAATAATAAAAAAGAATCTCGCTTGCGAGGTTCTTTTTTACCATATAGAACGTATTTGTAATAATTAACAAAAATGGGGATTTAAGAGGAAAAGAATGAAGAAGGTATTATTAACGATATGTCTTTGTTTGGGTATTTTTTATGTTTGTAGTATCCCAAGCTATGCAGAAAATAAAGTTATTGTCATTGATGCAGGACATGGTGGAGACAATTTGGGTGCCCAGGTTAACGACTTTGTGGAAAAAGAAATCACATTAAAAGTAGCAAAAGCAATGTATGACAGATTATCTCTCTATGAAGGGGTAGATGTCTATATGACTCGTGAAGAAGATAAAGGCTTATCCTTAAAACAACGTGCTATAATAGCAAAGGACTATGATGCAGATTATATGATTGCTTTGCATTTTAATGCCTCGGAAAGTCATCTACTTTATGGAACGGAATGTTGGGTCCCTTTTGACAACTTTTATGAAGAAACTTATACATTAGCGGCATATTTCATTGATGAAATGACCGGACTTGGATTATATAATCGAGGTATCAAAACCAGGTTAAATGATGATGGAGATAATTATTACGGAATTATCAGAGAAAGTGAAAAGAGAGACATTCCCTGTCTTTTGGTTGAGCATTGTCATTTAGACAATGAAAATGATATAGGTTACTATGAAACGGATGAAAAATTAAAAAAACTCGGTATTTTAGATGCAGATGCTTTGGCAAAATACTTAGGACTAAGCTCGAAAGTACTGGGGGTAGATTATAGTAACTATTCTTTAGAAGTAACGATTCCACATTCTGAAAACACTAGGGATAAAACAGGGCCGGATGAATGTGCTATTACGCTAAAAGAATATGATAATACTAATGGAAATGCTTGCGTGATTTTGACTGCCAGAGAGGATGATAGTTCATTATTATATTATGATTACAGTATTGATGGCGGCATCACGTTTTCCGAAAGATTTCCACTGACCAGTGAAAATATAGAATTTACCTTGGAAATGGAAGATGGTACAAAACCGGATATTGTGGTTAGAGCATATAGTTTAAATGATGCATATACAGTGAGTAACAACCTTGTTTTAGAAGAAGTTTGTTATCCCACACCAGAAGAAAGCGTTACAACCATTAGCTTGAATTTAAAGGAACAGCAAAAAGCAGAAAAGAGAGAAAAACTCCTTTCTTTCTTTGTGCTTGTTATGGTGCTACTGAGTTTATGCTTTGTGGTAGTTTTTACTCTTTACTTTGTAAAACTTACAAGGCGAAGAAAGCGGAGGAAAAGAAAACATCAAACACAAAGAAAAACACTAAAGTAATGACAGATAAAAAGAATTTATGTATTAAGTAATGCCTTAGGCTTAAATCGGTGTTGGCTAGATATTTTATCGTTTGAAAAATACAGCAAATGCCACCAAATTGTAGTAAAGATAATAACACATACGAAGGTAAATCTGTTGCATAGGAAAGTCCATCTGTTATTTCCAAGAGGCAGGCACAAAGGGAACTTACCTGATTAGAGAGTTTTAAAAATTCTTTTGGAAGAATGGAAAGAATACTAAAAAACATTAAATATCCGCCAAGAGATAGAATTCCAGCGGCACCTTCTGAAATAGATTCATCTAAAGCAACGGAAAAGGGCATTCTTTCATTATTTTTCATTGTACAACTGACAAAACTTTTTTTGCGTAATATAAAATAGGCATAAACCAGAGGGATTCCATAAAAAAGAAACAGAATCACATAACTGTTTTTAGATACAAAGGTTCTTAGTCCATAAGTTAACATAAAAATAGGACCAATATTATTGCAAATAGGCAATAAAGAATTGGCTTCGTCTTTGGACAATTTTTTGTTCTTATAGAGCTCAGTAATGACTTTTGCACCCATAGGGAATCCACATAAAAAACCCATTAAAAGGGCATAAGTTCCATTTTTGCTAAGGTGATAGATTCTTTTTGTTACAGGATGTAAAAATGATGCAAATGTTGTGGTGATATTGAGTTTTATCATACAACTGGTTAATATCATCATAGGTAAAAGCGAAGGAACCATACTCTGATACCAGATAGAAAGTCCTTTTTTGGCATAAGTAAGTGTTAAAAAGGGAGCGGTCAGTAAAAGAAGTAAAATACCGGCAAAAAAGATAAATTGTATTATTTTTTTATAAACTTTAGTCATAATTTTATTCAAATGATTCTTTATGATGTATACTTATGTATATGTGAATTTAGACAAAATCATACGTGGAGGTTTTTGTGATTCGACTGGATAAGTTTTTAGCACAAATGAATATAGGAACAAGAAGCGAAGTAAAAAATGTAATTAAAAAAGGCAAAGTCACAGTTAATGGTTTGGTTTGCAAAAATGCGGATACAAAGATTAACGAAAATGTAGATAAAATTTGTTATGAAAATCACGAAATTATGTATGAGCAATTTGTATATTATATGATGAATAAGCCCGCTGGTGTGATTAGTGCTACAAAAGATGACAAGGATAAAACAGTACTGGATTTAATGGGTGATAACAAGCCAAACGATATCTTTCCGGTGGGAAGACTGGATAAAGATACGGAAGGGCTACTGATTTTAACCAATGATGGAGAATTGGCACATAATCTTTTATCGCCCAAAAAGCATATTAGTAAAACTTACCGGGTTCTTACAAAAGAGAAGATTACGGATAGACAGCTTACTAGTCTCCAAAACGGTGTAGATATCGGAGAAAAGAATCTGACACAAGAAGCTGTGGTAGAGAAAATAGATGAAAAAGAAATACTTCTCACAATTTATGAGGGGAAATTTCATCAGGTAAAACGTATGCTAAAGGCAGTAGATAATGAAGTGGTTTATTTAGAACGATTAAAAATGGGACAACTTTCTTTAGATGATACGTTAGATAGAGGCGATTTTAGAAAACTTACCCAAGAAGAAATTTTAGTATTAAAAAGTGGAAAATAGGACGGAATGATATGGGAATGCTTAGTGAAGATGTTGAGGCAATTATTTTTGATGTAGATGGCACTCTTGCTGATTCTATGAGTATGTGGAGAGAAATAGATATTGAATATTTGGGAAGATTTGGAATTGAACTTCCAGAGGATTTGCAAAAAAATATAGAAGGAAAAAGTTTTTATGAAACAGCTCTTTATTTTAAAGAGCATTTTCCAATTCCGGATAGTATTGATAAAATGATGGCAGATTGGAATGAAATGGCGGCACATAAATATCGTTATGAAATTCCATTAAAAAAAGATGCAGAAAAATTTATCCATTTTTGCAAGGAAAAGGGCTATCGTCTTGGAATTGCAACCAGTAATTCAATAGAATTATTAGAGTGTCTTTTTATGCAGCATAACATAAAGGAGCATTTTGATACGATTATTACTGGAAGTGATGGATTAAAGGGGAAACCTGCTCCTGATATGTACTTAGAAGCAGCGAAAAGGCTATCGGTCTCGCCACTAAATTGTTTGGTGTTTGAAGATATTATTCCAGGCATTCGAGCTGCCAAAAATGCGGGTATGAAAGTTTGTGGTGTAGAAGACGCTTATAGCAAATGTGAAAAGAAAAATAAAATGGAAGAAGCGGATTATTTTATTGAAGGCTTCTATGAATTTTTTTAAAGGATAGGTGAAAAATAGTGAACAAAGAGTTTTTACCCATTTCCAGAGAGGATATGGATAAAAGAGGCATAGAACAGTTAGATTTTGTATACGTTATAGGTGATGCATATGTAGACCACCCATCTTTTGGACCTGCAATTATTAGCAGAATTTTAGAAGATAACGGATACACGGTTGGTATTATTTCTCAACCTGACTGGAAAAATGAAGAAAGTATTACAATTCTTGGGAAACCAAGACTAGCATTTTTAATCTGCGGTGGCAATATGGATTCTATGGTTAACCACTATTTTGTTTCCAAAAAGCCAAGACCAACAGATGCGTATACACCTGGTGGTAAGATAGGAAAAAGACCGGACCACGCCGTAGTCGTATATGGAAATTTAATCCGGCGGGTGTATAAAGATACGCCGATTATTCTAGGTGGTATTGAAGCTTCCCTTAGAAGACTTGCACACTACGATTATTGGTCAGATAGCTTTAAACGTTCTATTTTATTAGATAGTCAGGCGGATTTGATTTCCTATGGAATGGGTGAAAAATCTATCGTGGAAATTGCGGATGCATTAAACAGCGGAATTGATGTAAAACATATTACCTTTATTCCAGGAACGGTTTATAAAACGAAGGATATTTCTGGAATTTATAAAGGTGAAATCTTACCTTCCTATGAGGAAATGAAAGAAGATAAGCTTCGTTATGCAGACAGCTTTCATATTCAATATGAAAATACAGATGCATTCACAGGGAAAACCTTGATTGAAACCTATCCTAAAGATATATATGTGGTACAAAATCCACCGGCAAAGCCATTGACTATGGAAGAAATGGACCATGTTTATGAATTGCCATATACCAGAACATATCACCCAATTTATGAAAAGGAAGGCGGTATTCCGGCAATTTCTGAAATTAAGTTTTCCTTAATCAGTAATAGAGGTTGTTTTGGCGGTTGTAGTTTTTGTGCTCTTACTTTCCACCAGGGAAGATGTGTGCAAGTAAGAAGCCATGAATCGATTATAGAAGAAGCCAAGCTTATTACCGAAGATAAAGATTTTAAAGGATATATTCACGATGTAGGTGGACCTACGGCTAACTTTAGGCAGCCTTCCTGTGAAAAACAGATGAGTGTAGGTGTATGCAAAAATAGACAATGTTTATTTCCCAAGCCTTGTCCGAATATGAAAGCAGACCATAGTGATTATTTAGAACTCTTAAGAAAGTTAAGAGAACTTCCTAAAGTGAAAAAAGTATTTATTCGTTCCGGTATTCGATTTGATTATTTACTGGCGGATAAAGATGATACTTTCTTTTATGAGTTAGTAGAACACCATGTCAGCGGACAGCTTAAAGTGGCACCAGAACACATTTCAGATGCAGTCTTAAGCAAAATGGGTAAACCGGAAAATGCAGTTTATGAGAAGTTTGTTAAGAAATATTATGAGATTAATAATCAACTTGGGAAAAAACAGTTTTTAGTACCATATTTGATGTCTTCTCACCCTGGAAGTACTTTAAAAGAAGCAATAGAGCTGGCAGAATACTTGAGGGATTTAGGCTATATGCCGGAGCAGGTTCAGGATTTTTATCCAACCCCTTCTACAATTTCTACGGTGATGTATTATACTGGCGTAGACCCTAGAGATAAAAAGCCGGTTTATGTGTGCAGAAATCCACATGAAAAGGCGATGCAAAGAGCTTTAATCCAGTATCGTAATCCGAAAAACTATGATTTGGTAAAAGAAGCTTTGTTAAAGGCGGGACGGGAAGATTTAATTGGTTTTGATAAAAAATGTCTCATTAGGCCAAGAAATATTGGAAACTCAACAAGCAATGTGAATAGAGCAAATGGTAATGTAAATAAGACAAATAAGAATGGTTATAAGGCGAAAGATAAGGTGGCAAAGTCTAAACCTACGAAAAAGTCTACAATAAGAAATGTTCACAAAAAGAAAAATAAATAAGTGTAGAAAGGAAAATGTGGTATGAAAAATATTGTAATTATTACTGGAGCTTCTTCTGGAATGGGAATGGAATTTGCAAAACAGTTGGATAAAAAATTAAAACACGTAGATGAATTCTGGCTTTTGGCAAGAAGAAAAGAAAGACTGGAAAAATTAGATTTCTTATTACGTCACAAGTGTAGATTATTTGATGTGGATTTATTAAAAGCTGAAGATTTAAAACGTGTAGAAGAAGCTTTAAATGGTGAGAAAAAATATCGCATTCGTATGCTTGTTAATTGTGCAGGTTTTGGTTTAGTGGGTCAGTTTAAAGATTTAGAAAAAAAAGAACAACTGGAAATGATTGACTTAAACTGTAAGGCTTTAACGGAAATGACCTATATTTGTGTACCACATATGGATAGAAAAAGCCGTATTATTCAGCTGGCTTCCGTAGCGGCCTTTCTTCCACAGAAAAACTTTGCCATTTATGCCGCAAGTAAATCTTATGTATTGAGCTTTAGCCGTGCATTAAATGAGGAATTAAGGGATTTGGATATTACGGTTACAGCGGTATGCCCAGGACCTGTGGATACGGAATTCTTTGATGTGGCAGAAAAAAATGGTACAGCCTTAGAAATTAAGAAAATGGTTATGGTACAGGCAGACAGAGTTGTTCGCGATGCTATTTTTGCTTCTCAAATGAAATGGAGTATTTCCCTTTGCTCCATTCCTATGGTATTATTCTTAGGGCTTACAAAATTTTTACCACACAGCCTGGTATTAAAGGCTTGTAATTTGTTTTATAAATAAGAGGTAATAAAGCAAGATGAAAAGAGTAAAAAAAGGACAATTAGGATATATAAAGTACAGAAGAACTTTTCATTTAATCTTTGCAATCGTTTTATTTGCAATGGCGATTACTTTATATATTGCAGGAATTAAGACAACAGGAGACAATAAGAATCTATTAACGATTGTGGCAATTATCGGCATGCTTCCGGCAAGTCAGAGCGTAGTCACAACGATTCTTGGTTTCCGTGCAAAAAGTTGTAGTAAAGAATTAGCAGAAAAAATAGAAAGAAAATTAGATTCAGATATGATTTCTCTTTACGACCTTTACTTTACAACTTATGATAAAAACTATCCAATTAATCATATAGTTATGAAAAATAACTGTGTATGTGGCATTATGGATAAGACTAAGCATAGTACCGGGGATTTTGAAAAATACATAGAAGAAACCTTTGTAAAAAATGGAATTAAAGGTGTTAGTATCAAAATTTTTGATCATACAATGGAAGAAAAATATTTGAACAGAATTCAGGAATTACAAAAATTAGAAAACGTTAAATGTGAAATGCAAGAAGACGTAGTACGTCTTTTTTGTGATATTTCTTATTAATATCCTGAACATTGGTGTATGTGATGCGTGTATATAAAATTAGTGCGTTAGAGGCAAATCAGAGACTGGATAAATATTTACATAAGCTGTTAAAAGAAGCTGGTAACGGATTTATCTTTAAAATGCTTCGTAAAAAAAACATTACATTAAACGGGAAAAAAGCTGCCGGTAATGAAAGCTTAAAAGAAGGAGACGAAATTAAGCTTTTTATGGCAGAAGAAACCTTGGATAAATTTATGGGACATTCTCAAAACGTGGGGGTAAATACCTTAGAATATGAGAAGGCTTATCAACAATTTAAGAATAGTATTCAGATTGTTTATGAAGATGAGAATATTTTACTTCTTAATAAGCCGGCAGGAATATTATCTCAAAAAGCAGAAGAAAAGGATTTATCCTGTAATGAATGGCTGATTGGTTATTTACTTCATAAAAGTGAGATAAGTGCCTTACAGTTAAATACATTTAAACCCTCTGTGTGCAATAGGTTAGACAGAAATACCAGTGGACTTTTAATCTGCGGAAAAACCTTATTAGGTAGTCAGAAAATGAGCCAGATGATTAAGGATAGAAGCATTAAGAAATTTTATAGAACCTTTGTAAAGGGGTCATTTTCGGACAAGCTACACATAGATGGTTACTTAAAAAAGGATAAAAATACCAATAAAGTATCTATTACAAAAGATAAGGTCCCAGGAAGCGATAGAATTGAGACTGTTTTTATCCCTTTAGAAAGTAGTAAGAAACTTTCTTATATTGAGGTAGAACTTATAACTGGTAAACCTCATCAGATTAGAGCCCATATAGCCAGTGAAAATCACGCTATTTTAGGGGATTATAAATATGGAGATGCAAAGTTTAATCAAAATACAAACAGAAAGCATCAATTATTACATGCATATCGATTAGAGTTTCCGAAAATAGAAGGGACATTTGCCAATCTTTCCGAAAAAGTATTTATTGCAAAAGAACCTCCTTATTTTGAGGAAGCAAAAATGTTATTGAGGTAATTTATGGCTACGTGGAGTTCAAGAGGGTTAAGAGGTTCCACTTTAGAAGAACTGATTAACCGCACAAATGAAAAATATCTGGAAAATGGTTTGGCATTGATTCAAAAGATACCAACCCCCATTACGCCAATTAAAATTGATAAAGAAAAACATCATATTACACTGGCATATTTTGACCAAAAAAGTACCGTTGACTACATAGGCGTAGTTCAGGGGATTCCTATTTGTTTTGATGCAAAAGAGTGTGCCAGTGATACCTTTGCCCTGCAAAATATTCATGCTCATCAGGTAGAATTTATGGAAAACTTTGAAAAACAGGGAGGAATAGCTTTTTTCTTGATTTCTTATACCCATAAAAATGTGTATTATTATTTGCCTTTTGAAATGTTGAAATATTTTTGGGATAGAGCAAAAGATGGCGGCAGAAAGAGTTTCCGATATGATGAACTAAACCCGGACTATATTTTGCCACAAAGACGCGGAGCAATGGTGCCATATCTGGATGTTCTGAAAAAAGACTTAGAAGATAGAGAATAGGTGGTTGACATATGACCATTTTTTGAGTATACTCATTACAGTTTAGTGTAGTAGCACGTTACCACAGTAAAGCGAATGGAGAAATAAAATGAAGAAGAAACAACTATTACATACCCCAGAGGGTGTTCGTGATTTATACGGAAAAGAATACGCAGCGAAGCTTGGTTTACAGGATAGATTAATGAAAACTATTCAATTATATGGATATGAAAATATTCAGACGCCAACCTTTGAATTTTTTGATGTTTTTTCGGAGGAAATTGGTACAACCAGTAGCAGAGAATTATATAAATTTTTTGATAAAGAGGGAAATACCCTTGTTTTAAGACCGGATTTTACACCATCTATGGCAAGATGTGCAGCAAAATACTTTATGGAAGAAAATGTTCCAATTCGTTTTTGCTATGTAGGAAATTCTTTTATTAATAACAGTAATTTACAGGGAAAATTAAAAGAATTAACACAGATGGGTGCAGAATTAATTGGTGATGATTCTGTGTATGCAGATGCAGAAATGATTATGATGGTCATTGATACCCTTCGTGCTTCAGGCCTTACAAAATTTCAGGTAAGTATTGGTGAAGTAGAATATTTCAAAGGAATTTGTCGACACGCAGGATTAGATAGTGAAACGGAACTTGCACTTCGTGACTATATTTCAGAAAAGAATTTTTTTGCAGCGGAAGAATTGATGCTTGAAAAAGGAATTTCAGAAAGAGACAGGGAGGCAATTTTACAAGTTCGCGAATTTAATCAAGTAGAAGAAACCTTAACGCGTGCTAGAGAATTGGCTCCAAATGAAATGAGTCGAAGTGCAATCGCCAGATTAGAAGAATTGTATGAATTATTAAAAAAATATGGTGTAGAGCAATATGTTTCCTTTGACCTTGGAATGCTTAGCAAATTCCATTATTATACAGGCGTTATTTTTAAAGCATATACTTATGGTGTAGGTGATGCCATTGTGACAGGGGGACGTTATGATACCCTTCTAGGCCGTTTTGGTAAAGATGCGGCGGCCATTGGCTTTATGGTGCTTATTGATGACTTGCTGGAAGCTTTGTATAGACAGGACTTAAAAATTGAAGTAAAAGAAAACAGACAGGTTCTTTATTATAATAAGGATAATTATGATAGTAAGTTAAGAGAGGCAGTTTCCCTTCGTAAACAGGGGATTTTTGTGTCATTAATATCAGATGAATTTGAGGGTGCAAAGAAGGAGCTTTAGAAAAATGAACGAAGAAAATAAATACTTAACTTTTGCACTTGCAAAAGGAAGACTTGCAAAAAAAACATTAGAATTATTAGAAGAAATCGGTATTACTTGTGAAGAAATGAAAGATAAAGATTCCAGAAAACTGATTTTCGTGAACGAAGAATTGAAACTTAAGTTTTTCCTCGCGAAAGGTCCGGATGTTCCAACTTATGTAGAATATGGTGCAGCGGATATCGGTGTAGTTGGAAAAGATACATTGTTGGAAGAAGGCAGGAGGGTGTATGAAGTACTTGATTTAGGCTTTGGAAAGTGTAGAATGTGTGTATGCGGACCAGCCAGTGCAAAAGAACTTTTAAAACACCACGAGATGATTCGTGTTGCCAGTAAGTATCCAAAGATTGCAAAAGAATATTTTTACAATGTTAAGCATCAGACGGTAGACATTATTAAGTTAAATGGTTCCGTAGAACTTGGACCTATTGTAAAATTATCAGATGTTATCGTTGATATCGTAGAAACCGGTTCAACACTTCGTGAAAATGGCTTGGAAGTGTTAGAGGAAATTTGTCCATTATCTGCCAGAATGATTGTCAATCAGGTAAGTATGCAAATGGAATCTCAAAGAATCGGAACTTTAATTCAGAAGTTAAGAGAATTAGTGAAACAGCAATAAAGAAGGTGCAATTATGAAAATTATCGAGTTAAATAGTGAAACAAAGCAGGATATTTTATCCAGCTTATTAAAAAGAAGTCCTAATAATTATGGTCAATATGAAAAAACAGTTGCAGAAATTGTGGAAAACGTTAAAAATAAGAAAGATGAAGCTGTTTTTGAATATACAAAGAAATTTGATGGTTTTGACTTGAATAGTCAAAATATTAGAGTAACTGAAGAAGAAATAGAAGAAGCGATTTCTTCTATGGACGAAGAATTTATTCGTGTTATGGAAAAATCCGCAGCAAATATTACTGCTTATCACGTAAAACAAAAACGTAATAGTTGGTTTGATGCCAAAGAAGATGGAACAATTTTAGGACAAAAAATCACACCACTTGAAAAAGTAGGTATTTATGTACCTGGTGGAAAGGCTGCATATCCATCTAGTGTTTTAATGAATGCCCTTCCTGCCAAAGTTGCAGGAGTTGGCAAACTGGTAATGACTACTCCTTGTAACAAAGAAGGTAAAGTTAATTCAGGTACATTGGCTGCTGCAAAAGTTGCTGGTGTAGACGAAATCTACAAAGTAGGAGGTGCTCAGGCGATAGCATCTCTGGCTTTTGGAACAGAGAGTATTCCAAAAGTAGACAAAATTACTGGACCAGGTAATATCTTTGTTGCCTTGGCAAAGAAAAGTGTTTACGGACACGTAAGTATTGATTCCATAGCTGGACCAAGTGAAATTTTAGTTTTAGCCGACGAAAGTGCGAATCCAAAATATGTGGCGGCTGATTTATTGTCGCAGGCAGAACACGACGAATTAGCCTCAGCCATTTTAATTACTACAAGTAGAAAACTAGCAGAAGATGTTTCAAAATATGTTGTTGACTTTGCGAGTCAACTTGATAGAAAAGACATTATGGAAAAATCTCTTGATAATTATGGTTATATTTTGGTAGCAAAAGATTTGAACGAAGCAATAGAAGCTGCAAATGAAATTGCTTCGGAACACTTAGAAATCTTAACAAAAAATCCATTTGAGGTTATGACAAAGATTAGAAATGCAGGTGCGATTTTTCTTGGTGAATATTCTTCAGAACCACTTGGAGATTATTTTGCAGGTCCAAATCATATTTTACCAACTAATGGTACAGCAAAATTCTTTTCACCTTTGTCCGTAGATGACTTTGTGAAAAAATCAAGTATTATTTGCTACTCCAAAGAAGCTTTGGAAAAAGTACATACAGATATTGAATTATTTGCAAAAAAAGAAGGACTTACGGCACATGCTAATTCGATTGCAGTAAGGTTTGAGTAAGAAAAGATATTGTTTGTGAAAGGAAAGTTTTATGGCAAGAGAAGCATTCATTACAAGAAAAACAAAAGAGACAGATATTGAGTTGAGTCTAAACATAGACGGAACAGGGAAAAGTGAGATTGATACAGGAATTGGCTTTTTAGACCATATGCTTTCCGGATTTGCAAAACATGGTTTTTTTGATTTAAACTGTAAAGTACAGGGTGATTTACAAGTAGACGGACACCATACGGTAGAAGATGTAGGAATTGTATTAGGTCAGGCAATCTTGCAAGCTGTAGGAGATAAAAAAGGAATCAAAAGATATGGAAGTACTATTTTGCCAATGGACGATGCTCTTTGCTTATGTGCTATTGACTTGTGTGGTCGACCATATTTTAATTATTCCTGTGAATTTACCGGAGAGAGAGTTGGCTATCTGGAAACAGAATTGGTACGTGAATTTTTCTATGCGATTTCTTATTCTGGAGCTATGAATTTACATATCAAAATGTTAGATGGTATTAATAATCATCATAAGATTGAAGCAATGTTTAAAGCCTTTGGAAAGGCGTTAGATGAAGCGACAAAAACTGACGAAAGAATTACAGAAGTATTAAGTACAAAGGGAAGCCTTTCATAAGGCGTGGTGATGAATATGTCAAAGAAAAGATTTGTGGGTTGTATTTATTTAAAAGATGAAAAGGCAATTAAGCATTTTTCAGATAATACAATTATTGATACAGACCCAGTGCGTCTTGCCAAAAAATATAGTGATAATGGTGTAGATGAAATTATTGTTTATGATATGTCAACAGATGATACAAGTCATGAACGTGCATTAGATGTGTTAAAAGACATTTGTGCTAGTGTTGAAGTACCTGTTGTTGGAGCTGGAAATGTAAAACGTATGGAGGACATTAAAAAAATCCTTTATACAGGCTGTAAAAAAGCTGCACTTAATTATGAAAAACAGTCCAACATTGATTTGACAGTGGAAGTGTCACAAAAATTTGGGAAAGATAAAATAGCGGTATGTTTTAGTGACAGCACGAAAATCACAGAAAATAGACAGCTTGTAGATGAATATGCATCGGAACTTATTTTAGTAGATGAAAGTAAGATAAAAGATGCGATGTTTATTAGTGATTTAGAACTGATTGTTACTTTAAAAGACGCCGTGACTTTACATCGAATTTTAGAATATTTAGAAATTCCTTGCATTACAGGAATTACTGGTTATGCAATTTATACAAGCATTATGGAGTTAAACTCTTTAAAAGCTTTGTGTAAGGAAAGTGGATTGGACGTCAATATGATAGAAGCAAAATTTAAGTGGAGTGATTTTAAATTAAACTCTGATGGAATGGTTCCATGTATCGTACAGGATTATAAAACCGGCGAAGTACTTATGATGGCTTATATGGACGAAACTGCTTACAATATGACTATTCAGACAGGTAAAATGACATATTACAGTCGTAGTCGAAAAGAGTTGTGGATAAAAGGTGATACGAGTGGTCATTATCAGTATGTGAAGTCTTTAACGGCTGACTGCGATATGGATACAATTTTAGCAAAGGTTTCACAGGTGGGAGCTGCTTGTCATACAGGTAGTTATAGTTGTTTCTTCAATGAGATTTTTACAAAAGATACTCAGGAAAAGAATCCAATGAAAGTCTTTGAAGATGTGATGAAGGTTATTTTAGACCGTAAAGAGAATCCAAAAGAAGGCTCTTATACAAACTATCTATTTGATAAGGGAATTGATAAAATATTGAAAAAATTAGGTGAAGAAGCAACTGAAATTGTAATAGCTGCGAAAAATCCTAATGTCAATGAAATTAAGTATGAAATTTCAGATTTCCTCTATCATATGATGGTACTTATGGCAGAAAAAGGTGTGACTTGGGAAGAAATCACCACAGAGCTTGCCAATCGTTAGGAATGTTTCCATCTTTTTTTGCATAAATATTATCAAAAAGAGAAAGTTGTTAGGAAATTGGCAAGTACAGAACAAAAATTAGAATTAGTACATTTTTTGCGAGAAGATAATAAAAGAAATCGTATGCAATTACATAGGCGAGAACAAATTTTGTATGGTAGAGAGGTTCCGGAAGATATTTATGAGGATATGGATACAGAATCCTTTGGTACAAAAGAAATAAGTTCTTACAAAGGAAAGGGCATATCAGGATTTAGAATACGTTTTATGGTTTCTGTGATTCTGTTTTTGTCCTTTTTTTATTTGGATAGAAGCAATGAAAAAATTGGCAATATTGATACAAATCAGATAAAGACTTATATGGAAGATAACAGTTTACAGAGTCTAATGGTAAATGTGTTTGATTTTAACGAGTAAATCACGTATACTTTATAAGATAAAGCAAAAATGAAAGGTATGAACAATGAGTCGTTTAGCATTAAGTGATGAAATATTGATGACAGTTGAAAAACCTGCCAGATATATAGGTAACGAAGTAAATAGTGTAGTAAAAGATAAAGACAAGGTAGACATTCGTTTTGCAATGTGTTTTCCAGATGTATATGAAATTGGAATGTCTCATCTAGGGATTCAGATTTTATATGATATGTTTAATAGGTTTGAGGATACGTGGTGCGAAAGAGTCTATTCACCTTGGACGGATTTAGACAAACTTATGAGGGAGAAGAATATCCCTCTTTTTGCGTTGGAATCACAAGAGCCTGTGAAAAATTTTGATTTTCTTGGAATTACATTGCAGTATGAAATGTGTTATACCAACATACTGCAGATTTTAGATTTAGCACAGATGCCACTTTTCGCTTGCGATAGAGATGGAAGTTTTCCGATTGTCATTGGTGGTGGACCTTGTACTTATAATCCAGAGCCAATCGCAGAATTTTTCGATATATTTTATATTGGGGAGGGAGAAACCAGATATCGAGAATTGCTTGATTTGTATAAACAATATAAAAAACAAGGCAAGACAAAAGTGGAATTTTTGCGTGAGGCAAGCCATATTCCAGGTATGTATGTTCCATCTATGTATGAGGTTACTTATAAAGAAGATGGTACAATAGAAGCCTTTATGCCAAAGTATGAAGATGTACCAAAAAACGTATTAAAAGAAATTGAAATGAATGTTTCTGATACTTATTATCCAATGAAACCGGTAGTTCCATTTATTAAAGTTACTCAAGATAGAGTGGTTTTAGAAATACAGCGTGGCTGTATTAGAGGGTGCCGTTTTTGTCAGGCAGGACAGCTTTATAGACCTGTACGAGAAAGAAATGTAGAAGTTTTAAAAAAATATGCGGTTGAAATGTTAAAAAACACAGGCCATGAGGAAATTTCCTTAAGTTCTCTTAGTTCCAGTGATTATTCTAAGTTACCGGAATTGATTGATTTCTTAATAGAGGAATGTAGCAAAAAGCATATTAATATTTCACTTCCATCTCTTAGAATTGATGCTTTTTCTTTGGATGTTATGAGTAAAGTACAAGATGTAAGAAAGAGTAGTCTTACATTTGCACCGGAAGCCGGAAGCCAGCGTATGCGAAATGTGATTAACAAAGGGTTAACAGAAGAAGTAATTTTAAATGGTGCAAAAATGGCATTTGAAGGCGGTTGGACCAGGGTGAAATTATACTTTATGTTGGGACTTCCCTATGAAACACAGGAAGATATTGAAGGAATTGCAGATTTATCGAATAAAATTGCAGCTTGTTTTTTCGAAACAGTTCCAAAGGACAAGCGTAGAGAAAAGGTACAGATTGTAACCAGTACCTCCTTCTTTATTCCAAAACCATTTACACCTTTCCAATGGGCGAAAATGTGTACTCAAGACGAATTTATCAATAAAGCTCAAATTACCAAGCGTGCGATTGCCAGTCAGCTCAATCAAAAGAGCATTAAATATAACTGGCACGAAGCTTCTGTTAGTGTACTAGAAGGTGTTTTTGCTCGTGGTGACAGAAAGTTGTCTAAGGTTATTTTAAATGCCTATAAGAAGGGGTGCATTTATGACTCTTGGGACGAATATTTTGACAACGAAAAATGGTTACAGGCTTTTAAAGAGGAAAATATTTCGATTGATTTCTATACTACAAGAGAAAGAGCGTTGGACGAAATTTTCCCTTGGGATTTCTTGGATTGTGGTGTTACCAAGGAATTTTTAAAGAGAGAATGGTTAAAAGCAGCGAACGAAGAAGTCTCTTTAAATTGTAAACTAAAATGTCAAGGTTGTGGTGCAAACCGATTTGGTGGTGGCATTTGCTTTGAAAAAAGAGAAAATGAAGGTTAGGAGGGCTGAAAAATGAAAATAAGAATGAAATTTTCCAAAAACGGCCCGATTAAATTTATAGGGCACTTAGATGTGATGCGTTATTTTCAAAAAGCTATCCGACGTGCAGATATAGATATTGCATATTCGCAAGGCTTTAGTCCGCATCAGATTATGTCTTTTGCACAGCCGCTTGGTGTAGGGGTTGAAAGTAATGGAGAATATATGGATGTAGAATTAAATTCTGCCATTTCTGCACAGGATGTTAAAAACAGATTAAATGCAGTTATGAACGAGGGCATTCAAATAGAAAGTGTGAAATTGCTTCCGGAAGGCGTTATGAATGCGATGGCAAGTGTAGCTGCATCTAAATATGAAATTTTTATCAAAGAAGGCTATGATATGGGAATTGACTTTTTGAGTCAATGTGAAAATCTCGCAAAAAAAGAGCAAATAACTATTGTGAAAAAGACTAAGAAAAGTGAATTGGAAATAGATATCAAACCAGCCATTTTTGATTTGAAAATTATGGAAGATAAATTAATACTTTTAGTGGATTCCAGTAGTGCAGGGAATATCAAACCAAATCTTTTCTTAGAAGCGGTGTGCAAGGAAAATCATAGAGAATATGATTCACTGGCATTCGCAATTAGAAGACTGGAAATGTACACAAGAAGTGGTGAAGATGGCAAATTAGTGCCAATGGACGAAGTTGGAGAAGATTTCTAATGAAACTGATTGCAACGAATTGGAAACAGGGCATTGGATTATTTGGATTTCAGGATAATCGATTAATAACAGCCAATATTTACAACAGAGAACAACAGATTTGTATAGGGGATATTTATGTAGGCAGAGTCAATAAGATTTTGCCTAATATGAATGCCTGTTTTGTGCAGATTGGGGGAAAAGAAGAAATCTTTTTGCCTTTTGTGGAAACTGAAAGACCCTATAAATCCGGAGAAGCTGTTCTTATTCAGATAAAAAAAGAAGCGTCAAAAGGAAAACAGCCTCTTGGAACGACAAAACTTTCTTTGGCGGGTTTATATTGTGTAGTGAATTATGAACCTTATGCCATTCAGATTTCTTCTAAATTGGAGAAAGAGGAAAGAAACCATTGGAAATGTGTTTTAAATCAGGCTTTAGAATCTGGGAAAATTTCTTCTTTGGATAAAGAAGTATTATTAAAGTATTGTTTGATTGTTAGAACCAATATTTTGAAAGCAAAGAAGGAAGATGAAGTGATTTCTGAATGGGTGTCTTTGGCAAAAAGACTGGATGATATTGTGAAAAAAGGAGCATTTCAAAGTCTTTATGTAAGAATATATAGGGAAGAATCTCATTATATTAGGGAGTTAAAAAATATTTCTCAAGATACTTTAGAAGAAATCATAACGGATGATATGACTCTTTATGAGGAAATTTCAAGTGCCTTTGATAATGTTTCGATTATGCGGGAAAAAATCAGGTTATATGAAGATGATTTTCCCTTATATAAACTATATAGCATTGAGAGTAAATTGCAGGAGGCTCTTTCTAAAAAGGTCTGGCTGAAATGCGGAGGCTTTTTAGTTATAGAACCTACGGAAGCTTTAACGGTGATTGATGTCAATAGTGGCAAGTGCGATAAAAAGAGTGTTTCGGAAGAATATTATAAAAAAGTGAATGAGGAAGCGGCTGTGGAAATAGCAAGACAGATTGTGCTTCGCAATATTTCCGGAATAATTATTATAGACTTTATTAATATGCAATCGAAAGAAAATCAAAAGGAACTTTTAGAAGTATTATCAAGGCTGGTTTCTAAAGATAAAGTGAAAACACGAGTAATGGGTATGACTTCTTTAGGACTCGTTGAGATGACTAGGGCAAAGTTTGAAAAACCTTTATGGGAACAGATAAAGATAGAGGACATTTAGAAATATTATGAAGTTATTAAGTCTAAATAAAGTAAAAGACGGAAAATATTTAAAAAATTATGAATTGGAATATGAAAATCGTAGTGGCAAAGTGAAAACCTATGAGATTGTTTCCCGTTCGGAAATTTCCTCAGAAAAGGAACTGGGGGAAAAAGTAAGTGGAGTTTCTATTGTAGCTTTATTTCAGGACAAACTCTTATTATTGAAAGAGTTTAGAATGGGTGTTAATCGAAATATATTTAATCTTTGTGCAGGAATGATTGAAGCAGGGGAAACCATTGAAGAATGCATTAAAAGAGAACTTCATGAAGAAACTGGGCTTTTTGTGGAAGAAATTGTTGATATTTTGCCTTCGTCATATGCGGCAGTTGGAATTTCTGATGTGCAGACGATTATTGCCATTGTAAAAGTAGGTGGAATTTTGACGGATGAATATTTATCTGACAACGAAGAAATTGAAGCAGCATTTTATTCAAAAGAAGAAGTTAAAAAGCTTTTGCAAACGGAAAAATTCAGTTCAAGAGCACAGGTGATGGCATATTTTTTTGCAAAAGGTTTTCTTAAATAGAGGATGTGGAGGAAAAATACGTGAAGAATTTAGTGAAAAAGATTTTTGGAAAAGAAATCCATATCAAATTGGTTAGTATTGGTGCAGTATTATTGTTAATTGCACTGGCGTTTCCAATCGCAAGAATTATGATGTATTGTGTACCTTGGTATGATGATTTTAGTTATGGGCAGTTGACAAAGAATGCATGGATAATAAATCATTCCTATGTGGATGCAATTCAAGGAGCAATTACGAACGTAAAAGGTATGTGGTATGCTTGGCAAGGAACTTATACTTCCTGCTTTTTTATGTCTTTGATGCCGGCTGTTTGGGGAACAGATAAATATGTGATAGGCTTATGGGCAATTTTATTGATTCTTATTATAAGCATATTTGCCTTGGTAAAGGTGCTTATGAAGGATGTTTTAAAATGTCAGGATAGATGGAGTATTTTATTTATTCAGGCAATGGTAGCACTTACAGTGATGCTGTTTATGCGTTCTGCCATCGAAGGCTTTTTCTGGTATAATTCAGCGGTTCATTATACAGCTATGCATAGTCTTGGTATCTTATTGATTGCTGGCTTAATCAAATTAGTATATGCCAAAGGAAAAGTACAAACAGTACTTTTGACCATTGGAAGTGTGCTTGGTGCGATTATCGTGGCAGGTGTAAATAATGTCACTGTTCTTCAGGTGGGATTAGTTATTTTATCTATTATGGGATTTGGTTTACTTTTCAAGAAAAAACGCGTTCTTTTGTTACTTCCGGCAACTGTATGTTATGGGATTGGTATGTACTTCAATATGGCATCACCAGGGAATGCAAAACGTATGGTATATTATGAAGGAATGATGTTATCACCAATAGAAGCAGTTCTTCGTTCTTTTCAGAGTGCATTTACTTACTTTGACGATTTTACAGGACTTATGACATTGGCGATTATTATTTTTATGATTCCGGTGATTATAGGTGTTGTTTCTAAAATAGATTTTGAATTCAAATATCCTGGCCTAGTACTTTTTTGGTCCTTGTGTTTATATGCAACAGGATTTACTCCAACGTTATATACGATGGGACATACCTTGCTTGGACGAGCCACCAATATGGCAAAAGTTACTTTTCAAATCTTACTCTTTATCAATGTAGTTTACATAATAGGGTGGTTATATCGAGTGTTACAAGAAAAGAAAGGTGTTACGATTCGCTGGAAAAGTACTTGGTGTCACTATATTATTGTAGCGATTATGATGATAATTATTTTTGCAGTAGAGCCAAATAAGGGAGGTATTTATTCCTCCTATTGTGCGTACTATTTTGTTCATACAGGAGAAGCTTATAATTATCATCAGGAGTATTTGCAAAGAGTAGAGCTTTGCGAAGGGCCGGAAGCCGATGTGGTGGTAAGTCCATATGTATTTAAACCATGGGTATTGTGTCTTGGTGATTTGTCGGAAGACCCAAATTATGAACCAAATAAATTTATGGCACAGTTTTTCTATAAAAATAGTATTACCTGTGTTGCAACGGAAAATACGACGCAGGAATAAACGTGATTTACGAAAGAGGGGGAATTTTATATGAATGGTACAAAAGAAGTTGTTTTAAATATTGATACGCAGGTAATAGATGCAGAAGCCGAAGCTATCACAAGTGCTGCCGGTTACTTTGTTCCACATCCTCTGAAATCAAGGGATTATGAAAGTACCATTACAGCCAATAGCAATGAAAAAACGGCAAATTATACAGGCGGTCAGGTAATGTCTCTCTTTGGAAATGTATTAGACCAAGATGCGAAAAACATAAAAGAGCTTGGCATTGCCTTTGTCCAGTATGATGAAATGCTTGCAAATATGATAAGTCAGTAAAGTATGTTTTAGGGGAATTGTTATGAAAGATGAAAAAAGCAACGAAATGGACGATTTATATGAGGAAAAACGTCTTTTAGATAAGGAAGAAGAAAAACTTTTTGATATGAAAAATAAGTGCTTTAAGGAGTTTGAAAAGGAGGACTATGAACTCAGTGTCCGGAGTAAAAAGCTTGAAGGAATGATATATGGATTTCCAATAGAGGACAACAAACTCTATGAGCTGTTAGAGGAAAGCCGAAATGCGATGAAAACAGTCAAAGAAGCAGCTCTAAACAGAATGGAAACGTTAGAGTATAATATCCAAAAGAAATACAATGAAAATTGTGAAAAAAGAGAAGAAGTTTCACAGAAGATAAAGAGATTAAACAAAGAAAAAGAATAGTTTTTCATGTAAAAGGGGACAAAATTATGAATAGCAATTCCAGGTTAGTACCTGCATCTATAAAGGCTCAGTGCAATGCAGGAATAGAACAGTTAAATGCTGATAATGCAGCATTAAATATAGCAAATCAGAGCATAGATGATTTTATAAATGACAAGTCTATCAAAAGTATATCTTACAATTCTATGAAACAACAGCTTACTGACTATAAATCAGTCATTCACCTACTGAAACTGGCTAATGATAGCGATATTATGGATTATAGCTGGTTATACAATCTGGTAGGGTGTGATGTTTTATCAGGTGTTGTTGTTGATATCAAAAGTATCAATGAATCCAATTTACAGGCAGCAAATGATAATGCCCAGTTATATTATCAAAAGGCAAAGGAAGAAACCAACAAATATAATCCCCGGAAGCAAAATTTTGAGTGTATTAAAAATGCTGAAAGTTACAGAGCCAGTGCAAAGGCATATGAAGAAGAAGCCAGTACATACCAGGCAACCATTGATTATTGTAAATCCATTATTGAAAAATATGATTCGATTGAAGAAAATACGAAAAATCTGTTTACAGAAAGTGTGGTTTATCGTCAAATAGCAAGGTCGGCTCTTTTAGATATGAAAACAACATTTCACAATGATATGTATGTGCCACATCAGCTTGCTCCATGGAGACAGGCATATGCTGATTGTGTGAAAGTGGAAGAATTTAAAAATGCATTAAAAACACAATTTGGCTTTGATGACAAGACGGTGAGTGTGCTTTACAGTGTGTATGATGCGATTCAGACGAAATATGCATCTTTGCCACAGGAAGAGCGAGACTGGTATTTTACTCGTTCCATTAGTCAGATGGCTGGGTACAATAATCAGGAAATTTGGGGAATAGAAACACATGCATGGAGAAAAGGTGCCGGTTGGGCATATGGATATGGGATAGAAGATGAGAAGAAATTCTTCTGTGAAACGTTAGGTATTGCTACAGAAGATTATGAGTATATGAGACAAATGGTTAGATTGCAGCATTTAATGGTGAGTGAACCGGATGAATATGGTGCAGAGGAGGCACAAAAGAATTTTAATGATAGTGATAAAATATATACATATCAAGAATTCTTGATATGGAAACACAATATGGAGGAGGCAACAAATTTTACTTATACAGATAGTGAATATTGGGATTATTATACACAATTGTATAATATGATGGGTGACAAGGGTGATTTTTCACATATGTTATATACGATTTCAGCAGGTTTGATTGATGAAGGAAAAGAAGTAGATAATAAGTGGACTAATATCGGAGCGTTATATATGTCTTGGGAAAACAAAGAAGAACGTGTTGATATTACAGGTTGGCTTGGTGATGCGATTTATACTGGTGATAATGATAAAGTTTCCTTTGCTAATGATGATTTCATATCCGATTTAGATGCAGATAATATGATTCATCGTATGTCCAATGGTAAAACCCTAATTGATAATATGACGCAGTACTATAAAGATGTATCCATAGGAGTGGATGATGATGTTCGTATAAATGAATTTTTATTGAATAATTCGTATGAAAATGTTTTATCATCAATATTAGATAGAATAGACGTTAAAGATGTAAATAAAGATGGTATTTATAATTTAGAAGATATAAAAGATAGTGACACATATGCAGATACTTACAAATTTTTAGTTAGACTTAAAGAGTATAAAGAAGGGGAAAATAATGAAAGTAATTAAAAAAAGATACATAGTCATAATAGTTATACTGATTTTATTGTTACTTATACCACCATTTAAAATCTTTGTACTAAAAGATAGTGTGATGGAAGAAATATATAGAAGTGTTAAGAGAAGTTATTATAATATAAACAATTTTGAAGGCATTGATAAACTTGATTATGAAAATGTAGAGAGAATGCTATGGGTGAGTAATAATAATTTTTTATTTACACAATTTGAAGAGGATTATTTAAATGAGGGCTTTGAAATTGAATTAACTTTTCTGGTGGAAGATATGTTAAATCAATGGAATATTAATATTCAAGGTCTTTATTATTTTTCGGAAGGTGTGGTTGTTAATATGAATATGCAGTATAATCACACAACTGAAACGATGATATATAATCCTATTTTCATTATAGTATATGAAGATGATAGTGATTTGTTTAATTCAACAGCATATTATGATGAAGCAACCATTTATAAATATTTAGATGAGTATAATATCACTAAAGAAGACATCAAAAATTACCAGCATTACATTCTATATGATGTAGTCTATCAATCATGGGTATCAGGAACAGATAACGGAAGAAAGTTAAACAAATGGGATTACTACAATATTAAAGAAGTGGATAATACCTTTAATTTTGAGGAATAATATTGTCAGCATAATATTAAGAAAACTAATGAAAAATTGAGAAAAACCGCTTGACATAACAAAATTCCAGTGTTATTCTTTATGAGTATGCCGCATAACGAGGTAGAAGTGTGCCCTTTGGCACCACCAAAGTTAGCGAGTAAATGATATAGGAGGTGCCCTATGTACGCAATTATTGCAACAGGTGGAAAACAGTACAAAGTTTCTGAAGGCGATGTAATCAAAGTTGAAAAACTTGATGCAGAAGCTGGAGCAACTGTTACTTTTGACCAGGTAATCGCTATCAGCGATGGTGCTCTTAAAGTTGGCGAAGATGTAAAAGCATCTAACGTTACAGCAACTGTTATGGAACAGGGAAGAGCTCGCAAAGTTATCGTTTATAAGTATAAAAGAAAAACTGGCTACCATAAGAAAAATGGTCATAGACAAGCATACACACAGGTTAAAATCGACAAGATTAATGCTTAGTCTATTGTAGGATTTGAATATGACTACAATTATTGTTAGAAAATCAAGTACAGGTGAATATCGAAATTTTGTTTGCACAGGTCATGCTGGACACGGGTTCTTTTTTCAAAAAGATGTTGTGTGTGCTTCGGTTTCTGTCTTAGTTATCAATACCATTAACGCTTTGGAAGAAATCGCCAAGGAAAAAGTTGAGGTAGTGACAAATGAAAAGGAAGGACTTATCTATTGTTCTTTTGCAGGTGAAACTTTGAATGATAAGGCAAATGTTTTGATGGATGCAATGGTACTTGGACTTGACGGTATTTCTAAGGAATACGGTCAGAAGTATTTGAAACTCAAGTTTGAGGAGGTGTAAAACCATGTTAAATATGAATCTTCAATTTTTTGCACATAAAAAAGGTGTTGGTTCTACTAAAAACGGTAGAGATTCAGAATCTAAGAGATTAGGTGCGAAAAGAGCTGACGGACAATTCGTAAAAGCAGGAAATATTTTATACAGACAGCGTGGAACAAAAATTCATCCAGGCGTTAACGTAGGTATCGGTGGAGATGATACATTATTTGCATTAGTAGATGGTGTACTCAGATTCGAAAGAAAAGGAAGAGATAAAAAACAGGCTTCCGTTTATCCTGTAGAAAAATAATACGAATCTATTTAGGCTTCAAACGGCTCGTTTGAGGCCTATTTTTTTCTTGTGAATTTGTAAATAATATATTATTGTAATATTTGATGATAAATAAAGGAGTAAGCAGATGTTTGCGGATAGAGCTAAAATCTATATTAAAAGTGGAAAAGGTGGCGATGGTCACGTTTCTTTTAGACGAGAAAAATACGTTCCAAATGGTGGCCCAGACGGTGGAGATGGCGGACATGGCGGAGATGTTATATTTGAAGTAGATGAAGGATTGAATACCCTGACAGATTTTCGTCATATCCGAAAATATTGTGCTGAAAATGGTCAGGAAGGCGGCAAAAAGAACTGCCGTGGTAAAGACGGGCAGGACATTGTAATTAAAGTACCGGAAGGAACAGTTATTAAGGAAGCAAATAGCGGGAAAGTAATTACAGATATGTCTGGAGAAAATAGACGTTATATAATTTTAACAGGTGGTAAAGGCGGAAATGGTAACCAGCATTACGCGACCAGTACAATGCAAGCTCCAAAATATGCACAGCCAGGACAACCTGCAAAAGAATTGGAACTTATGCTGGAATTAAAAGTCATTGCCGATGTAGGACTCGTAGGATTCCCAAATGTTGGTAAATCCACTTTTTTATCTAGAGTTACCAATGCAAGACCAAAGATTGCCAACTATCATTTTACAACGCTAAATCCAAATCTTGGTGTTGTGGATTTAGAAGGTGCAAAGGGATTTGTTATTGCGGACATTCCAGGACTAATTGAAGGGGCTTCTGAAGGTGTTGGTTTAGGGCACGAATTTTTACGCCACATTGAAAGAACCAGAGTTATGATTCACATTGTAGATGCTGCTGGAAGCGAAGGCAGAGATCCGATTGCCGATATTTATGCTATCAATAAGGAACTGGAAAATTATAACGAAGAAATTGCGAAACGTCCGCAGGTAATTGCGGCCAATAAAATTGATATGATTTATGAGGGTGATGAAGACCCGGTGGAAAAAATCAGAAAAGAATTTGAGCCTAAAGGCATTAAAGTATATCCAATTTCTGCTATTTCTGGAGAAGGTGTCAGAACTTTATTGTATGATGTAAATAATATGCTGGAAAAATTGGAACAAAAGCCGATTGTGTTTGAACAGGAATTTTTCCCAGAATTTGAAATGGCATTGGGTGATGAACCATTTACAGTAACCTACGATGAAGAAGAAGATGAGTATGTAGTAGAAGGGCCAAGAATTGAGAAAATGCTTGGTTATACGAATTTGGAATCAGAAAAAGGTTTTGTTTTCTTCCAAAAATTCTTAAAAGAAAACGAAATTTTGGATAAATTAGAAGAACTTGGTATTGAAGAAGGTTCCACAGTGCGTATGTATGGACTTAAATTTGATTACTATAAATAACTTTGTATTTATAAGTGAAATTATGCATAAGGAGAAAGATGATGACTAGCAAACAAAGAGCCTATTTAAAAAGCTTAGCAAGTACTTTAGAACCTGTTTTTCAGGTTGGAAAATCAAGTGTTACCCCTGAAATTACAGAAGCTATTGGGGAATGCTTTAATACAAGAGAACTGATTAAAATTAATGTTTTAAAAAATTGCTTAGATGACCCAAGAGCGATTGCCGAAGTTATTGCGGAACGTACTCGTTCGCAGGTCGTTCATGTCATTGGTAAAAAAATTGTTTTATATAAAGAGAATAAAGATAATCCAAAGATTGTTTTACCGAAATAAAATAAGGGACAAAAGAGGACAAAATAATGAGTGAGAAAAATAAAAAAGTAGGAATTATGGGTGGAACATTTAATCCCATACATTTAGGACATTTGATTTTAGCAGAAGCAGCCTATGAAGCTTATGACTTGGACGAAGTTTTGTTTGTACCAAGCGGACGTTCTTATATGAAGGAACAGTCTGAAATTCTAGATGCCAAGACAAGAGTATCTATGACCGGATTAGCGATTGAAGATAATCCACATTTTGCTCTTTCTACGATTGAGATTGACAGAGATGGTAATTCCTATTCCTACGAAACTTTGGAAACACTTAGAAAACAAAATCCAAATACAGAATATTATTTTATTGTAGGGGCTGATACTTTATTTGCTTTAGAAACATGGAAACACCCGGAAATTTTATTACCATCGTGTACGATTTTAGCGGCTGTTCGTGACAATGTTTCAATGGAAGAAATGCAAAAACAGGCAGACTACTTAGAAAAGAAATTTAGTGGCTCAATTAAGCTTTTGCCAACATCTAACATAGAAATTTCTGCAACAGATATAAGAAAAAAATTATCCGAAGATAGAGACGTCAGATATTTAGTACCTGATTCTGTACTACATTTTATTCATAAAAATGGATTGTATAAAAACAAAGAAAATAAGTAGGATAAATAATGATGCGTGACAGTGAGATTTATAAATTACAAAATAAGATAAAAAAAGCATTAGAGCCAAAACGGTATGAGCATACTCTTGGCGTAGCATACGTGGCAGCGAGTCTTGCATTTGTCTATGGCGTAGATAGTGAAAAAGCGTTTTTGGCAGGACTTTTACATGACTGTGCGAAATGCTTATCTCACCAAAAAAGAATTTCTATTTGCGATAAGAATCATTTAGAAATCACTTCGGTTGAAAAGGCTAATCCAGTTTTGCTGCATGCGAAAGTTGGAGCTTTTTTGGCAAAGGACAAATATGATATAGAAGACGTAGAAATACAAAATGCCATCTTATATCATACCACCGGTAAGCCGAATATGAATCTTTTAGAAAAAATCATATATGTGGCAGATTACATAGAGCCACACAGAAAAAAATTACCAAGGCTAGAATCGATTAGAAAAATAGCTTTTTCAGATTTGGATATGGCAATTTATATGATTTTGGAAAATTCATTATCTTATTTGGAAAAAGGTAACTCTAAAATAGATATGAAAACAAAAGAAACTTATGATTATTATAGAGAAATAATGGAAAAGCGAGGAGTTTTATGACATCAAAAGAATTAGCAAAAATTGCTGTACAGGCTTTAGAAGACAAAAAGGGGGAAGATATCAAAATTATTGATATTTCAGAAGTATCTGTATTGGCAGATTATTTTATTATTGCCGGTGGTAGTAATAGGAGTCAAATACAGGCAATGGCAGATAATGTAGATGAGATGCTTGGAAAAAATGGTGGAACTTTAAAACAAATCGAAGGATATGATGCTGGAAATTGGGTTTTACTTGATTTTCAAGATGTAATTGTTCATATTTTTGATAAAGAAAACCGTTTGTTCTATGATTTGGAACGAATCTGGAGCGATGGAAAACACATAGAATTAGAAGACTTATAATTAAAATGAAAAGTGCCGTACTTCCGACAAAAATCGAGAGTACGGCATTTTTTCATAGGAAATTCCTATCAGGTTAAACATCGCTTGAACTATTTCCACCACAGTCTGAATAAAACGTAATAAGATAAAGTCCGCAAATGGCTACGATAATATAAATGATTCTGGATAACCAGGACATATCTCCAAACAAGAAGGCTACAAGGTTAAAACCGAATAAACCAACTAAACCCCAGTTAATAGCACCAACAATGGTGAGTGTTAAGGCGATTCCATCTAAAATTTTACTTCTATGCATATTTTAGCACCTCCACTAATCATTATTCCAAAAAGAAGAAAAAATATACAAAAATGTTGACAATATTTTGAACATAAACTACAATAACAAGATGATAAAAATATAATTTATCATTTACTTTTTTAGGAGGAAAGAAGTTATGAAAAAAATCAACAAAATTTTAAGTGCTGCTTTAGTTGTAGTAATGATGATGGCAACTTTAGTAGCTTGCGGCAACGATACATCTTCAAGTAATGTATTCAAAATTGGTGGTATCGGACCTACAACAGGTGATGCAGCTACATACGGCAATGCTGTAAAAAATGGTATGCAGATTGCTGTTGATGAAATCAACGCAAATGGCGGTATCAACGGTTATCAAATCGAATTCAAATTTGAAGACGACGAAAATGATGCTGAAAAAAGTGTTAATGCATACAACGTATTAAAAGACTGGGGTATGCAGATGTTAATTGGTTCTACAACATCAGGTTGTACAGTAGCAGTAGCTGCTGAAACAGCAAATGACAATATGTTCCAGTTAACACCATCTGGTTCTTCAACAGATTGTACAATTAACGACAACGTATTCCGTGTATGTTTCTCAGATCCAGATCAGGGTAAAGCTTCTGCAAATTATATTTCAAATAATAACCTTGCAACCAAAATTGCAGTTATTTATGATAGCTCAAGTGTATACTCATCAGGTATTTATGCTTCTTTTGCACAGCAGGCTATGGAAAATGGCTTAGAAGTTACTGCTTCAGCATTTACAAGTGATAACAAAACAGATTTTTCTGTTCAGTTACAGTCTGCTAAAGAAAATGGTGCAGAATTAGTATTCTTACCAATCTACTACCAGGAAGCTTCTGCAATTCTTTCACAGGCTGATACAATGGGATTTGACCCATTATGGTTTGGTTGTGATGGTCTTGATGGTCTTTTAACAGGTGTAGAAAACTGGGATACACAGTTAGCAGAAGGCGTTATGTTATTAACTCCATTTGCAGCAGATGCAACAGATACATTAACACAGAACTTTGTTAACAAATATGTAGACGCATATGGTGAAACACCTAACCAGTTTGCAGCAGATGCTTATGATGCCGTTTATGCTCTTAAAGCAGCAGCAGAAGCAGGAAATGTTACACCAGATATGTCAATTTCTGATATTTGTGAAACATTAAAAACATCTATGACAACTATTTCAATCGATGGATTAACAGGTGCAGATATGTCTTGGACAGCAAGTGGTGAACCAAACAAAGAACCAAAAGCTGTTGAAATCGTAAATGGCTCTTATTCTTTAAAAGAATAATTTGAAATTACTGAAAAGTTTGGGAACTATCCTAAAGATAGTTCCCCTTTTTATTTTCTTGTAACTATCAATAATTATAAAAAATACTTTCCTTGCGTAAAGTGACTTGTAATGATATAATTTCCTAGAGTTCATCAAAAAATAAGAGGTGTAATTATGAATTTTTTAACAAATCTGATTAACGGAATCAGTTTAGGAAGTGTATATGCTATTATCGCATTGGGCTATACTATGGTTTATGGTATTGCAAAAATGCTGAATTTTGCCCATGGCGATGTTATTATGGTTGGTGCGTATGTAGCATTCACGGTAATTAGTACGATGCATTTGCCAATCTGGGCAGGTGTATTATTATCAATTTTGGTTTGCACAGTTTTAGGTATGGCAATCGAAAAAATTGCATATAAACCACTTAGAAATGCTGGTTCACCTTTAGCAGTATTGATTACAGCCATTGGTGTAAGCTATTTCTTACAAAATCTTGCATTATTGATTTTCGGTTCTAATACGAAATCATTTTCTTCAGTTGTAAATGTTGAAAATTTAGTTTTGTTTAATGGCGAACTTGTTATTACCGGTGAAACTATCATAACTATTATCGCCTGTATCATCATAATGATTTGTCTTACTTTATTTATTAATAAGACAAAATCCGGTCAGGCTATGTTGGCTGTATCCGAAGATAAAGGTGCTGCACAACTTATGGGTATTAATGTAAATAAGACGATTGCATTAACATTTGCCATTGGTTCAGGACTTGCAGCAGTAGCAGGTGTATTATTGTGTTCTACATATCCATCTTTATCACCATACACAGGTTCTATGCCGGGTATTAAGGCTTTCGTTGCTGCCGTATTTGGTGGTATTGGCTCAATTCCTGGAGCATTAGTAGGTGGTATTTTATTAGGGATTATTGAAATATTAAGTAAATACTATATTTCTTCACAATTATCCGATGCAATCGTATTTGGAATGCTTATTATCGTATTATTATTAAAACCAACCGGAATCTTTGGCAAGAAGATTCAGGAGAAAGTATAGGTGGCAGTATGAAGAATATGAAAATGATGTTTCAAAATATGAAAAAAACAACAAGAAGTAATTTTATTACATATTCTATTGTTATTGTTGCTTATATTGTAATGACATTACTTAGTAGTATGGGAGCATTAAGTAGCTTAATGGAAGGCTTACTTGTTCCACTTTGTACCTATGCTATTATGGCAATTTCCTTAAACTTAACTGTCGGTATTTTAGGAGAATTAAGTTTAGGTCATGCAGGCTTTATGTGTATAGGTGCCTTTGCCAGTGCATTTTTTACACAGTGCACAAAAGATGTAATCACTTGGACTCCAATTCGATTTTTACTTGCGATTCTGATTGGTGCTTTAGTGACAGCTTTATTTGGATTTTTAGTAGGTATTCCTGTACTTCGATTAAAAGGTGACTATCTTGCAATCGTTACTTTGGCATTTGGCGAAATTATTAAAAACGTTATCAATGCTCTTTACATCGGCAAGGATAGTAACGGATTCCATTTTTCTATGGAAAGCTTCATGGACTTAGGAATGGAAACTGATGGTGTTATGATTGTGAACGGACCACAGGGTATTACAGGTACATCAAAAGATTCTAGTTTTACTATCGGTATTATCTTAGTGCTGATAACTTTATTTATTGTATTAAATCTTGTAAATTCCAGAAGTGGTAGAGCGATTATGTCTATAAGAGATAACTCTATTGCGGCAGAATCTGTTGGTATCAATTTAACAAAATATAAATTGATGGCATTTACCATTTCTGCATCTTTAGCAGGTGTTGCAGGTGTTTTATATGCTCATAACTTAAATACGTTAGTTGCATCGCCGAAAAATTTTGGATACAATATGTCAATTATGATATTGGTATATGTTGTATTAGGTGGTATTGGTAATATGCGTGGTTCTATGATTGCAGCTGTATTATTAACGTTATTACCTGAATTATTAAGAGGCTTAGCAGACTATCGTATGCTTATTTATGCAGTGGTATTAATTGTTGTTATGATTTTTAACTGGAATCCAAAATGTAGAGAATTTAGAAAAAAATTCTCTCTCAGAAACATCTTTCAAAAAAAAGTAAAAGAAAAGGAGGCAAACTAATATGGCATTACTTGAAGTGACAAACTTAGGAATCTCTTTTGGTGGTCTCCGTGCTGTTGATTCTTTAAATTTATCGATTGAAAAAGGTCAGTTATATGGTTTAATTGGTCCAAATGGTGCAGGTAAAACAACAGCTTTCAACTTACTTACAGGTGTTTATAAACCAACTGAAGGTATTATTAAACTTGATGGAAAAAATATTACTGGAAAAAGCACTATTGAAATCAATAAAGCCGGTATTGCAAGAACGTTCCAAAATATCCGATTATTTAAAGAATTATCGGTATTAGACAATGTAAAAGTTGGACTTCATAACCAATATCATTATAATACTTTGGCAGGGATTTTACGTTTACCTTCATATCGCAAAGTTGAAAAACAAATGAATGAAAAAGCCTTAGAATTGTTAAAAGTATTTGATTTAGATGGTGAGGTAGATACTTTAGCTTCTAATTTGCCTTATGGTAAACAGAGAAAACTAGAAATTGCCAGAGCCCTTGCTACGAATCCTAAATTATTATTATTAGATGAGCCTGCGGCTGGTATGAATCCAAATGAAACCCTTGAATTAATGAAAACAATTAAATTTGTAAGAGACAAATTTGATATGACTATTTTATTAATCGAGCATGATATGAAATTAGTTTCCGGAATCTGTGAAGAATTAACCGTATTAAACTTTGGTAGAGTTTTAGCTCAGGGTGAAACTTGCGAAGTGTTAAATGACCCACAGGTAATTACGGCATATTTAGGCGAGTAGGAGGAAACGAAAATGGCAATGTTAGAAATCAAAGATTTAGAAGTATACTATGGCGTTATTCAAGCGATAAAAGGTGTCTCCTTTGAAGTAAATAAAGGCGAAGTTATTGCATTGATTGGTGCTAATGGTGCTGGTAAAACAACAATTTTGCATACCATTTCAGGTCTTATTAGTCCAAAAAGCGGTTCAATTATGTTTGAAGGTACTGATATTTCCAAAATTCCAGCTCATAAAATTGTTTCTATGGGTATGGCACATGTGCCGGAGGGAAGACGTGTTTTCACAGAAATGACCGTATATCAGAATTTGAAAATGGGTGCATATACAAGAAAAAGCAAAACAGAATTTGATGAAACCTTAAAAATGGTTTACGAACGTTTCCCAAGACTTGAAGAACGTAAAAATCAGATTGCAGGTACATTAAGTGGTGGTGAACAGCAGATGCTTGCTATGGGTAGAGCATTAATGAGTCATCCAAGCATTATCTTAATGGACGAACCATCTATGGGCCTTTCACCAATTTTTGTAAATGAAATTTTCGATATCATTAAATCAGTTAGTGAATCTGGAACAACTGTTTTGCTTGTAGAACAAAATGCCAAGAAAGCATTGGCTATTGCAGACAGAGCATATGTTCTTGAAACAGGTAATATTGTCCGAGAAGGTAAAGCAAGCGAATTAATGAATGATGATTCCATTAAAAAGGCTTATTTGGGCGAATAGGAGGTATTTTCGATGGAAAAGTATGTTATTACAATAGCAAGACAATATGGTAGTGGCGGACGAACAATCGGTGAAATGTTGGCAGAAAAGCTAGGCATTCACTTTTACGATAAGGAATTAATGAAACTTGCCTCAGAGGAAAGTGGTATTAATGAAAGATTATTTAATACTGCTGATGAAAAAGTGAAACAATCTGTTTTTTCTAAAATGTTTAAAACAGAAAAGGCTTATAAAGGAGATGTAATTTCTCCAAAATCTGACGAATTTGTTTCTGATGATAACTTATTTAATTATCAGGCAAAAATTGTAAAAGATTTAGCAGAAAGAGAAAATTGTGTTATTGTAGGTAGATGTGCAGATTATGTTCTAAAAGACTACGACCACGTACTGAGTGTTTTTATCCATGGTCCTAAAGAATTCTGTATGCAGGAAGCTGCAAAAAAAATTAATTTAACAGGTAAAGAGTTAGAAAGATTTATTGCAAAAACAGATAAAGAAAGAGCGGACTATTATAAATATTACACAGGTAGAGAATGGACAGACGCACGAAACTATGATTTATGTTTAGACAGTAGTAAATTAGGTTTTGAACGTTGTGTAGAAGAAATTATTGCATATATGAATGTAAGATTTAAATAACAAAAAGTATAGCCTCGGAAGTATAATTCCGAGGCGTATTTTATGTAATTATGTATAAATATAGTAAAATTTTGATAAATCGAAATTGGCAATTCCTTAATGGAACAATCTGAAAACTCCATAAACTTTACCAAGAATCTGACAATCTTCCACAATAATTGGTTCCATTGTATCATTTTCCGGCTGTAAGCGGATATGTCCATTCTCTTTATAAAAAGTCTTAACCGTAGCAGAATCATCTATCAAAGCGACTACTGTATCACCATTATGTGCGGTATTACAAGACTGAACAAAAATCTGGTCTCCACTATAAATACCAACATTAATCATTGAATCGCCCTTTACTTTTAATATAAAAGATTCCCCTTGTGGTAAAATCTCTGCTGGAACAGGAAAGTAGCTTTCAATATTTTCTTCAGCTAAAATTGGTTGCCCAGCGGCCACAGTACCAATGACCGGCAAACTTACCATTTCTGTACGAACCATCTGGAATGTGTCATCACAAATCTCAATAGCACGTGGTTTAGTAGGATCACGACGAATATATCCATTTTTCTCTAAAGTGGATAAATGAGCGTGCACACTGGAAGTTGATTTTAAATCTACCGCTTCACAAATTTCTCGAACAGCAGGAGGATATCCTTTGTCTAAAATTTCCTGCTTAATAAATTCTAAAATTTCTATCTGTTTTTGAGTAATTTTTCCTGCCATATGCAATTCCTCCTATATAAATTTATTTTAACATATGAAAATCGAAAAAGCAAACATATATTCCGAAAAAATGTTCGATTTTTTGTCCGAAAAGTATTGACAAACGAACAACTGTTCTGTATGATATGCTTATTAGAACAAATGTTTGTTTATAATAAGAGGTGGTACATATGAAGAATTTGAAATGTAGAAATAAGAATTGTTCCAATCGTCGCAACAAAGAAATACTAAAACAGAATAAGAGAAATCTTTTTATGCTACTGATAACGGTATTCCTTGTAAATATTATCTTTATTGTAACTGGCATTACAGTCAATGCTAAAGGAAATGAAAAACCTTTATATAAATATTATCAGAGTTATATGGTAGAGAAGGGCGATACACTTTTATCCATTGCATATGATATGAATGTAGATTCTTGCACAGAAAAGCAGATTGAAGAATGTGTCGACGAAATGATTTCTATCAATTCTTTAGACCATAAGGGTACTATTTGTTATGGGAACTATATTATTGTTCCTTATTATTCGGAAGAATATCGTTAAAAAAGTATTTATAAAAAATGTGGAGAGAAGTGTTTGTTTATATAAAAAATCTCTGAAATTATGTGTGGTGTTTCTCAAAAGTTAGACTGAAATTTGAATCGAACTTTTGAGAGTTCACCTCATAATTTTAGGGACTAATCTTTTCTTAAATGAACAGCTTTTGCGGCCTGTCGTCTTCGTTCGTCGGCTTGTGCGGCATAATGCTTACGAGTCGTATTTACATCTTTATGACCTAGTACATCAGCTACTAAATAAATATCTCCAGTTTCTTTATATAGTGTTGTACCATAGGTACTTCGTAATTTGTGTGGAGTGATTTTCTTTAAACTGGTAACTTTAGAGGCATATTTTTTTACCAGATTTTGCACAGCACGAACCGTAATTCTCTTTTTCTGTAAAGAGAGAAAGAGTGCATCTTCGTGACCGGTTTCGGCAATAATTTCTTTGCGAAATTCCAGATAATCTTTTAAAGCATTTTCGACTTCTTCACCAAAGTAAATAATGGCTTCATACCCACCTTTTCTGAGGATTTTAATACCATTTACCTGAAAATCAATATCTTTTATATTTAAACCCACGCATTCAGATACACGGATTCCTGTTCCAAGTAGTAAGGTAAGAAGTGCCAAATCACGTTTTTCTGTCTTTGAGTGATATTTTGCTTCAGATTTTGTCAAATTTGAGCCGTTTTCCACTAAGTCAAGTAAATTAGCTACCTCATCGCTTTCCAAACGAATAATCGCCTTCTCGTGTTTTTTGGGCATACTCACAAGAACAGCAGGATTCTTTTCAATAAGTTCAGATTCAAAATAGTAGTTGTAAAAGCTTCGCAAAGAAGCTAACTTTCTTTCTTTGCCGTTCTCATTATTCATAACTTCTTTGCCGTCTTTTATGTAATAAGTTAAATATTGCAAATATTCTTCAATATCTTCTCTGGTAATCTTATCCAGGATTTCCAGTGGAAAATCTTTGATTTCCATTTTTTTTAGTTGACTATTATTTTCGTGCATAAATTCAAAAAATAGTCTTAAATCATATGCATAGGCAAGTCTAGTTCTTGCTGAAGTGTAGTCTTCAATGTTTTTAAAGAATCGACCACAAAACCGCGGTAACTCATTTAATACTTGTCTCATTTTTTGAACGTTTTTAATATCTTCCGCTTTATGATAGTTATTTAAATTTTGTGGATTATTTTGATTCTCCATTTAATTTATTCCAACCTTTCAAATTACTGGTAGTAATGGCAGTAAACATACGGCTTTTTACTCCAGGGGTTTCTTTATTAATGTCTTTTAAAAGTTGTTTTACATATTCTCGTTTTGTATATCCATCTGCTGGACAAGGACTTTTAACAACCGGCACATTATTTTTATTTACGAAGCCAATCACATCTGCCTCGGTCATATAAATAAGAGGTCTGATTACAGTGATTTGTGTCCGGTCTAAATAGGTGACAGGAGAGAAGGTGTGAAACCTTCCTTCATAAATTAGTGACATCATCATAGTTTCTACAACATCATCTTTATGATGAGCATAGGCAACTTTATTGCACCCAGCTTCCTTAATAGCGTCATTTAAAGCACCTTTTCGCATTTTTGCACATAAGGAGCAGGGATTTGATTCCTTTCGTTCGTTAAAAATAATATTAGCAATATCTGTTTTTATAATTGTATATTCAATGCCAAAATTCTGACATAGCTTTTTGATTGCTTCTAAATCTAAATTATCAAAACCTAAGTCCACGGTAACAGCGTGTATATCAAACTTTTTCGGATAAAAGATTTTTAAAGAATTTAATGCATATAATAAGGTTAAACTATCTTTACCACCGGAAATTCCAACGGCAATTTTATCTCCATCTTCAATCATTTGATAGTCGTCAACGGCACGTCTTACATAGCTTAGAACTTGCTGTAATTTCATATTTTTTCTCCCTAAATTTCTATTGTTATGTCTATTATATATGTTATACTGAAATAAGTACATTAAAAAAGAGGTAATTTTATGAAAATCAAATTTGAAAAAAAACATATAGAAATTGGAATTATATCATTTCTGGTAGTAGCTTCCTCAATATTATTTTATTATTTCCTATTTCATCATACATCTCTATTCGGTGCTCTAAATAAAATTTTTAAAATTGTCTCGCCTATTATTTATGGTTTTATTTTAGCATTTTTAATGACACCAATTCTAAATTTTTTAGAAAATAGAGTTGTAAAAGTTTTATTAAAAAAATGGCATATAGATGTTGTAAAACAAAGAAAAATGATACGTGCCATATCTTTGATTTTAACGGTTATTTTAGTCATTGCAATGATTTATGGATTTTTTGCAATGCTGATTCCAAGATTAAAAGATAGTATTGTAAGTATTGTTTTACAATTTGACACATACATTACTAATTTCGAAAAATGGATTAATGGATTTTTAACAGATAATCCAGATTGGAAGATAGCTTTTAATGATTTTTTAGACAAGTACTCTGGAGAATTCAGGACATTCTTGAATGAAAACGTATTAAATAAAATCGACGTTGTAGTTAAAAGTGTTTCATTAAGCTTAATTAGTATTATCAAGGTTTTGTGGAACTTAATTATCGGTTTTATTATTTCAATTTATGTTCTTGGAAGCAAAGAGACATTTTCCGGACAGAGTAAAAAAGTAGTTTATGCACTTTTTAATAAAAAAATTGCAAACAATGTCGTAGAATCTGGAAGATTTATTAATAAAACCTTTATGGGATTTATTTCAGGAAAGATTGTAGATTCCATTATTATTGGATTTTTGTGCTTTATTGGTACAAGCATTATAGGAACACCTTATGCCTTATTAGTCAGTGTTATTGTAGGTGTCACAAATATTATTCCATTTTTTGGACCTTTCCTTGGTGCAATTCCAAGTGTGTTATTAATATTGATTATTGAGCCAATTCAGGCATTATATTTTGTTTTATTTATTCTTTTCTTACAGCAGCTTGACGGCAATGTCATCGGGCCAAAGATTTTAGGAGGTTCAACAGGGCTTTCTGGATTTTGGGTCATTTTTGCAATTACTTTATTTGGTGGATTATTTGGTGTAGGTGGAATGATTATAGGTGTACCATTCTGTGCGATTGTGTATGCAGGTGTACGAGTACTGGTAAATAAGCGTCTCGAAAAAAAAGATATGACGATTAATACAGCAGATTATATGAATTTGGATAAAATTAATGAAGAAGGAGTTTTTGTAGAAATTGCTGAAGAAACGATAGAAAATAAGAAATTTCGCTTCCGAAATCTTCCAATTATCAAAAATATTTATTCCATATTTAAGAAAAAGAGTCATTAGAAGCTAGAAAGAGTAGTAGTATATGAAATTTTTAATACAAAGAGTAAAAAAAGCAAGTGTAGAAATTGAGTCTGCCATATATTCTGAAATTCAAAAAGGTTATTTAGTACTTGTAGGAATTACAGGAGATGATACCAAAGAAATTGCTGATAAAATGATTCAGAAAATGGTGGGACTTAGAATTTTTGAAGATGAAAATGGAAAAACAAATTTAAGTCTTAATGATGTTGATGGGGATTTGTTAATTGTTTCACAATTCACTTTATATGCTGATTGTAAAAAAGGTAATCGTCCTTCTTTTGTTAAATCTGGCAATCCAGAGTTTGCAAAAGAAATGTACCAATATATTTTACAAAAAACCAGAGAAATTTATGGTAAAGAAATATTTAAAGGTCAATTTGGTGCTGATATGAAAATTTCGCTTATTAACGATGGACCTTTCACTATTATGCTTGATTCTGCGGAAATTTGTAAGGGATAAAATATTATATAAATATTTTGTAATATAAAATTATAGTTATAATATGGATTTATAAAATCTAATAATTTAAAGGATAAAAAAGAGGTATATATCTTTGATGATATGTACCTCTTTTTCTGTATTACTAAATTATCCAATGATTAATGCTTTATAGTTAAGCAAATATGATGGCTTTTGATTATGCTTAAAAGAACTGATTAAATGGTGACAGCCACTATTCATAGTATAAACTATTCGTTAAAGTTGTCTTTTGCGAATAGTTGTTCTTATCTTTTAAAACACCTCAAATACCATTTTCTTATAGTTATAAATGTGAATCTGCATATTATTTTGATAATTTTTCAAAGTTTTCTATGTATTGAATAATTAAATCAACAGTTCCATCAATTCCTAAAACACTACTGTCAATAGATAAATCGTAAGTATCAGAGCGTCCCCATTTATTAGAAGAATAATAATTGTAGTAGCTTTGACGTTGTTTATCTTTTTTGGTCATCATATCTTTAGCCTTTTGAGCTGTTAAATTATATTTTTCCATAATACGCTTCGTTTTTGCATCTTCTTTTGCATGAATAAAGATGCTGACACAGTTTTCGTAATCGTTTAAAGCATAATCTGCAAGACGTCCAACAATTACGCAAGGACCTTCGTCTGCAACCTTTTTAATCGTGTCAAATTGGGCTAAAAAAACTTTATGGCTAATGGGCATATCGGTGAATGATGATGCATTATAACCGAAGGAATAAGTATCCATAACTAAATTGTATAAGAAGGAACTTGTAGGTCTTTCGTCGTGAATTTCAATCATTTCTTCACATATTCCACTGTCTTTGGCAGCTAGAGATAAAAGTTCTTTATCATAACATTTAATACCAAAATGTGCTGCTACTTTCTCTCCTATTTCTCTACCGCCAGAGCCAAATTGACGACCGATTGTAATGATTGTTTTCATAAAAACACCCCCATATATTTTATCCTTTAAAGTATATAAAAATTATACTATAAAATGTCTAATAAGTGTAAAAAATAATTTGGTAAAGGTGCATCAAATTCCATATATTCATTAGTTCTTGGATGAAGAAATCCTATGGTTTTTGCATGCAAAGTTTGTCCCTCTAACTTGAAAGGACAAGAACGATTTGAATATACATCATCGCCTAAAATTGGGTGCCCAATGCTTGCCATATGCACTCGAATTTGGTGAGTTCTGCCGGTTTCAAGCTGGCATTCAATATAAGTATATTTATCAAATCGTTTTAACACTTTATAGTGCGTTACCGCATTTCGTCCATTTTTGGCGTTTATAGCCATTTTTTTACGGTCAACCTCACTTCTACCGATAGGCTTGTCTATCGTGCCAGAATCGTCTTTTAAGACGCCATAAACAATAGCATGATACTTTCTTGTAATAGAATGTTCCTTTAACTGTGCTGCAATATGGTTATGAGAGACATCATTTTTACATACGATTAGTGAGCCGGTAGTGTTTCTGTCAATTCGATGCACAATTCCAGGCCTCATTACACCATTGATACCAGATAAGCTGTCTTTACAGTGATATAAAAGTCCATTTACAAGAGTATCCTGATAATGTCCTGCAGCTGGGTGAACTACCATATTTTTGGGCTTATTCACAATAATAATATCGTTATCCTCATATAAAACATCTAACGGAATATTCTGTGGCAAAATTTCGGGTTCAACACTCTTTGGCAAATAGAAACAAACTTCATCATCTTCTTTTACTCTGTAATTTGCCTTTACTACCTGATTATTTACTGAAACCAAGCCGTCTTTTATTAATTTTTGAATATATGACCTGGATAATGTATCCATTAAAATGGATAGACATTTATCAATGCGTTCATCTACCAGGTCTTCCTGAATCTGAAAGGAAAATTTATCCATTTACTTTATCTCTCTATATTTGTTCTGCTTAAAGTTTAAAAATTCCAAATCTTTTTCCTTTAATTGAAATACTAAAACAATTAAAGTACCAATCATTCCAAAACTAACCCAAATATCTGATAGATTAAATACTGGGAAATTTAGTGAAGAAAAATAAATGAAATCTACTACAAATCCATAGATAATTCGGTCTAGTAAATTTCCTATACTCCCAGACATTATAAAAATCAGCCAGATATTTAAAAATGTAAACTTTTTCTGATTCGGCAAAGCAAAAAGAAAAAACAAAATTAAGCAGATAAATATGGCAGAAATAAAAATAAAGAAAAATCTCTGATTATTTAAAGTTCCTAAAATTCCACCATAGTTTTCTAGATATGTGATTTCTAAGGTATCCTGTATCAAAATATAATTTTCTTTTTTACAATGTGCTAACGCCAAATATTTGGTGATTCGGTCAATTACAATTAGTAATATCAAACAAATCAAATCCCATATAAGAATTCTTTTCTTGAATACATTCTTTTTATTCATGAGCGTCCTCATCGGTAAATATGATTTCGTTTAAGGCATCTAAAATTTCTTCTTTTGTTACCGTAGTATCGATGAAAGCCTTTCCTACCTTTTTTAAAGAAATAAAACTTAAGGTATTACCACTATGCTTTTTATCGTATTTAACATTCTCCATAATGGATTCTGCTTCAATGCTGTCAATACTGATTGGAAGATTGAATGGAACGAACATATCTCTGATTTCGTAGTAATCTTCCATCTCAATATAGCCTTTTTTCCAAGAAATAAAAGCTGCAGCTACACTACCAAGAGCAACACATTCTCCATGCAACAATTTAAAATCCATTGCTTTTTCGATGGCGTGTCCAATGGTATGACCAAAGTTTAAAATAGCTCTATCGCCCTTATCATATGGGTCTTTCTCTACATATTCTTTTTTAATCTGGCAGCTTTGAGAAATCATATATTCCAAGGCAGCCATGTCTTTTTCGTGAATTTCATACATATTGTCAATTAACCATACATAGAAAGCCGAACGACGAATCAAACCGTATTTCATAACTTCTGCCATTCCAGCATAAAATTGTCTGCCATCTAAGGTGTTCAAAGTCTCTGTATTGATATAGACAAGACGTGGCATATTGAAAGCACCAATGATATTTTTGTATTGTTTATAATCCACACCGGTTTTGCCACCAATACTACTATCTACTTGAGATAATAAAGTGGTTGGAATTTGAATAAAATCTACACCTCGCATATAAGTAGCAGCTGCAAAACCTGTCATATCTCCTACGACACCACCACCTAGAGCAACTAAAACATCGCTTCTGGTAAAGTTATGCTCTAATAAGAAATCATACATTTCGTTAATGGTATCAAGGTTTTTACTACTTTCACCTGCTTTAAAAGTAAAAACAACTACCTCTGTGGCAAAACCGGATAATTCTTCCTTTACTTTGTCTGCATAAATTGGTCCAACCTGACTATCGGTAATGATTGCATATTTTTTATCTTTTAATGCTACTTTCTCAAGTTCACCCTTTAATTCCCCAAAGCCTCTAGTAATGAGAATGTCATAACAAGGTCTATTGTCTTTGTTTACTGTAATTGTGTTAGCCATAATATTGTGTATAACCTTTCTATCGTATAAATTCAGAAAAAACTTCCCAAGTCCGCCAATATAGCGAGGGAAGTTTTTGCTTATGCTTTTTGATTTAAAATATGATTATTGCATATCAAATGAACCATCAAAGTATCCTTGAATGTCGCCTGAAATATCAACACTTGCAGGTGTCAAAATAAAAATATAATGTGAAATTTTCTGTAAGCTTCCATCGATTGCAAAAGTAGAACCTGATGCAAAGTCGATAATTCGCTGTGCAATATTCACATCTAAACCTTCTAAATTAAGTACAACTGTTCTGTTGGCTAATAAAGTTTCTGTGATTTCTCTAGCGTCATCTACAGATGTTGGTTTAATAACACAAACTTCCATACCGTTCCCCTGAATCTTCTTATTTCTTGCAATAGGTGATACTTTATTCACAGTAGTTCTTTTTGGTCTGGAATCTTCATCAGATGCCGCCATATCCTTTGATTTCATATTAACCGGTTCTTCTTCTACTATGTAATCTGAATCATCATAATCATCATATTCTGCATCGCTTCCCATAGAAGAAAAACTATTTACAAACTTGTCCAGTAACATATATGTCTCCTTTACTATATCTTATTGTGGGTAGAATAATCTCTTTCGCCAAATATACTCGTACCAACTCTTACATAAGTCGCACCTTCTAAAATAGCTGCTTCGTAATCAGAACTCATACCCATTGATAAAATATCCATACAAACATTATCAATGTTTTTTTGCTTTATGTCAACAGATAAATCTTTTAACTGCTGAAAATAAATGGCATTTTCACTTGGAGTTTCACAAATTGGTGCAATGGTCATAAGTCCTTGAATATGAACATTTTCCAAAAGACTTACTTTTCTAACAAGTTCCATCAATTCATTGTATTCTGTAATGCCCTGCTTTGTCTCCTCCTTTGCCACATTGACTTCAATTAAAATATTGGTGTGAACGCCCAATTTTTCTGAACGCTTTTGGATTTCACAAGCCAATTCATAACTATCCACACTATGAATTAGGAAGGCTCTGCCAACGACATATTTTACTTTGTTTTTTTGCAAAGTTCCAATAAAGTGCCAACGGATATCCTTTGGTAATTCTTCGTATTTTTGCATCATTTCCTGGGCTTTATTTTCACCAAAATCTCGGCAGCCGGCAGCATAAACCTTTTCAATATCAGAAATTGGTTTTGTTTTACTAACCGCAATTAAAGTTACCTTATCTGATGCAATATTATTATCTTCACACAGGGAGTCAATTTCTTTTTTTACGTTTAAATAATTATCCTGTACCATATTTTGTCACCTACTCATAAATAAAATCATTTTCATCTACCATACTTGCATCCAATACAATGTAGTCATAGGTACTTAAACCATAATCGGTATTGGATTGAACAATAGAATATTCATCATTTTGCGATAAAATAATGATTTGTTTGAAATCGGCATAGCCTTTATTAATGTTATAAACGCCGATTAATGTACCTGTTTTGCCAATAACACATGTATCCGTCATTGTACCTTCTGCACACAAAATGTCATCTTTTCTTAAAATACTGTCATCTACATAATATAACTTATTTTCCTCATCATAATTGTAGATGGAAATTTCAAAGGTTTCTGTAATACGATTTCCTTTATTATCATAAGTTAATCGATTTACCATATAACTGGAAGTACTATTAGCACCTTTCATAACGTATTGTTCTGGAATCAGGAAAAATTCCTTTTCTACAATAGCGGTATTGGGAATTTTTAATCCAGTTTCTTTTTCTAGAATGATTTCGATGTCAACAAATCGTTCTGTGCAGAAAGTAACCACAGAATTATTAAATGTAAGGCAAACATAAGTCTTACCGTCTGCATTATTATATTTCGTTACTTGTGCCCAAGAACAATTCTGATTCTTTTCAAATTTAACTTGAACATACTCCTCATCTACCAGCTTGTCCGCATAGGCCTCAGAGCATTCGATAACAATAGACCAGTTTTCAGAAGTACAAAGTTTGTATACAGGGTCTCCGGCACTAATCTGGTCATTTGCCATCAAAACGTCTTTATGATAGTCTCTTTGGCTTAAAATGTCCTCTGTAATCTGTTCTGGCGTAAGAGTTTCATATCCATCTACCGAATAAACCACATATCCAGGTGTATTTGCATAGGAAAACTGCACATTAGAATTACTAGAAAGTCCCGCAGATAGAGATTCACTTAAAATTTTCGCAATATCATTTTGAATGGTATATTTTAATTGATATGTATCTGAAAAACTAAAGGTATCAAAATTAGATACATAGCCTGTAATTTCCGATTTTAAAAGAGTCAGTTCATCTTCTGTAAGACTGGACTCGTTATCTGTTAAATTGGCACTGATTAAGTCGTTTACAGAACCATCTGCATCAATGGAATAGATTAAATTGCCATAGCCTACTTTAGAAGACTCTCTGGCATAATAATTCAAATAACCGTTCTTTCCTGCGTTATAGACGGTTTCTTCTCTTAAAGCAATACCAGTGTAGGTACTATCCTGGGATAAAGAGCTATTTAAGACCTGATAGCCTACAATATGGTTGGAGGTAAAATAGGAATAGATAATTCCACATAAGTAAAAAATGATTAGTATAAAAAAGAAAAGGATACCAATATTTAATTTCTTTAGTTTGGGAAATTGAATAATATTCTTATCTTCCATTTTGCACCTCCTTCTTACAAAACTTAAGACCTCGGAATCTTCCGAGGCCTTATCCTTACATTACAGTGAAACAATTATTTTTGATTTCATTGATTCAGGAATATCCTTCTCATCGATTGAAACACTTAAAACAAATTTAATACCATATTTTTCACTAATTGTATCTAATTTACCAACTGTACCTTCAATATCTTTGCCTTCTAACTGTGCAATGTTCAAGAAACTATCAAAGTACATCTGCTCTAAATCATGATCTTGTGAAACGATGCCTAAGACGAAACCAACAAATTCATCACAATTATCGATTGGGAATTCACTTACATCAATTAAACGAACTTTATTGTTTAATTCAAACATATGCTTTGTACTCTTATCCAAATAAACGATATTGCCATTTACTGTTAATACTTCTGCATTTACCTTGTCTAAAAGCTGTTTTGTCTTACCCTTACCTTTGTTACCAACTATCAACTGAATCATGAAGTACCCTCCTATGCTACGGTATAAATTTTACTTCCCCGAGTAAATACCTTAGAACTATTATAAAGGATATACGTCTAAAAAACAATAACTAATTGTTGATTTCGGCAAGCATTTGAATCATTTCCTGATTGATTAAATCTCTAGAACTTGCTCTTAAAATAATGCCAATATACGGGTTCCCAGCAGTATCTTTTGCCAGAATAACTAAACAGTGTCCTGACATATCCGTAGTTCCTGTTTTACCACCAACAACTGTCATATTGTCAGGGGCTGTATAGTTCCCACGCAAGAACTGATTGGTAGTCATAATAGATACATCTTTTTCTTGACCTCTGGAATCGTAATATACTGTTTCATAGGTCTGCATATGAATAATTTCATTAAAAATATCGTATTTAATTGCTTCGTTAAAAATCAAATACATATCATATACGGTTGTATAATGATTGGAGTCACTTAAGCCATGAGGATTTTTGAAGTTGGTATTCGTTGCACCAAGTCTTACAGCTTCTTCATTCATCATTTGAACGAAGGTTTCGATATCTCCACCAATATTTTCTGCAATTAGGTTGGCAACATCATTGGCTGAATTAATGAGTAAAATATGTAACGCCTGATTTAGCGTCATAGTATCTCCGGCTTTTAAACCAATGGCAGTTGCACCGGACTCATTGACTCTTACATTATCAGATGCTACTAAAATATCATCCATATTGCCATTTTTAATGGCGACTAATGCAGTCATAACTTTTGTCAGACTTGCAGGATACAACATTTCATTCGCATCCTTTGCATAAATTACTTCGCTATTTTTTACGTCAAATAATCCTGCAGCACTATTTTCTTCCATTGAGATGTTTTCTGATAACACATTTTCTGAAACAACACAAATATCAGAAGCAAACGTTTCTGATGTTTGTGGTACTGTCGAAGAAATGATGTTAAAACTACTGGTGTGATGATTTTTGCTATATTGAAAATCATACTGATTATTACCACAACCAGAAAACATCAAGGCAGCTATGCAAAGAAAAATAACTCCACAACGTTTTCTATTTGTACATCTCACGCCACTCTAAATCTCCTCTATCTAATGACTTGATTAATAATTCCGCAGAAGCAAGATTTGTTGCTAATGGAATATTGTGCATATCACAAAGTCTCATAACATTGCTAACATCTGGTTCGTGATGTTTTGGATTTAATGGGTCACGCAAAAAAATGACCAAGTCTATCTGATTGTGTTCAATCTGTGCCCCAATTTGTTGTTCCCCGCCAAGATGTCCTGCTAGGAATTTATGAATGGTTAAATTTGTCACTTCTTCAATTAGTCTCCCCGTTGTGCCTGTGGCAAATAAATCGTTTTTGCTTAAAATTCCTCTGTATGCAATGCAAAAGTTTTGCATCAGTTTTTTCTTAGCATCATGAGCAATTAATGCTATGTTCATAGTTCTAACCCCCTCTGGTTGGTAGCTTGTTTTCTGTTATTCCCTTGTAACCTTACATTTAATAATAATCCTACGCCGATATACAAACTTAATAGTGAAGACAGCCCATAACTTACAAAAGGTAATGGTATTCCGGTATTTGGCATTACGCCAGTGGCAACGGAAATATTTAAGAAACTCTGAAAACCAATTAGTGCTGCAACACCAGAGGCAATCAGTGTACCTGCCATATCTTTTGCTCGTCTGGCAATGTGAATACATTCCAAGACAATAAGTAAAATCAGAATGATGACTGCACAAGTGCCGATAAATCCAAATTCTTCACCTACAATAGCAAAAATAAAGTCTGTCTGCGGCTCTGAAATGAAATTCCCGTTTTTTACAGAGGTAATTTCATTATTTTTGTACCCTTTACCGAAAAGCATTCCTGAGCCGATAGCCATAATGGAATTTAGCTGTTGGTAAGCTGTGGAGGTAGAATATTCATCTGGATATAGCCAAGCCATAATACGAAGTCTCTGATAGTCTTGAATCAACGTCTGGTCTTCCTGAACAACTAAGAGCAGGAAAATTATGACAGCAGGAATCAGTATCGATAATACTGTTATAACAATTCTTCTATCCAGTCCCCCTACAAATAAGAGTACACAAAATACAATCGCAATCATAATACTGGTAGACAAATCCGGTTGCTTTAAGACCAAATAAAGAGGTATCAGCAAAAGGATTCCTGCCAATAAAATATACTTTAGCTTACTAATGTGCTCTTTATGTAACATAATAAACTGGGCAAAAAATAAAATCAACATAATTTTCGTCAGTTCAGAAGGCTGAAAACGTATACCAAAAAGGTTCACCCAACGCTGAGAATTATTTGTTGTTTCTCCAAGCCCTGTTCTTACAAGAATCAATAGCACTAAGTTTAAAGCATATATGACCCAATAAAATCGTAATATAAACGAATAATCAATCAGTGAAACAACCACCATTGCAAAAAGCCCCATAATAAGCCCCATAATCTGATTGTCCTGAAATTCGCTATTGGCACTACCAATGGTTACAATTCCCACAATGGTAAGTGCTACTACTAATAATATTAACTTAAAATCGTAATTTTTTATATGGTACTGTCGTAACATTTTTTCTCCAAGTTATTTATACAAGTCTAAGATTGGAATGGTTGCACTTAATGAGGCATTACGTTTTCCTTGTACGTCCTGCTTAATTTGTACATCCATTTTATCCACGTCAATTTTCATATATTTGGATATTACTTTTGCAATATCTTTTTTCATCAGTTCCAAGGTTTCCTGCGAACAGTTGATTCTATCCGATATCAGTAAAACTCTTAATCTGTCTTTTGCAGTGGTTTTCGAGTGTTTTTTGTAAAAAAATCTATAAAACTTCATATGTTCACACCCTTTCCCTAGACTCTATGGAATATGCCGGATATTTTGGTCCAGAAGGATATACCGTGTTCAAAATTCATAAATGGTACTTCTTCTTTCAAAATTCTCCTACAAATATTCTCATAGGCTTTTCCTGCTAAGGTGCTACTACCAACCAATGGTTCTCCTTGGTTGGTTGAAACCACAACATTTTCATCATCAGGTACAATTCCGAGTAATGGAATGGATAAAATATCCACCACATCAGAGGAAGACATCATATCCCCTCTTTTGACCATATCGTATCGTAAACGATTGATAATTAAGTGGATATCTGTAAAATCATATGCCTCCAGCAGACCGATAATTCTGTCTGCATCACGAATGGCAGACACCTCAGGCGTAGTAACTACAAAAGCCCTATCTGCTCCGGCAATGGCATTTTGAAAACCTTGTTCGATACCCGCCGGGCAATCTAATATAATGTAGTCAAACTGACCTTTTAAGTGGTCTATCATTTTCACCATCTGTTCCGGTGTAACAGCAGATTTATCTTTGGTTTGTGCCGAAGGTAATAGGTATAAACTGGGATAACGTCTATCCCGAATAAGTGCCTGTTTAATACGGCAATTTCCTTCAATAACGTCTACCAGGTTGTAAACGATACGGTTTTCAAGTCCCATAACGACATCTAGATTTCTAAGTCCGATGTCTGTATCAATTAAAACAACTCTTTTCCCGGTAGCCGCAAGTCCTGTTCCAATGTTTGCTGACGAAGTAGTTTTTCCAACGCCGCCTTTTCCTGAAGTGATTACGATAACTTCACACATATATATACCTCCTTTATTTCCTTGTGATTTCTCCTTGGTACATATAGATAAAGTTATCCTTTGTAACTTATATATTATAATTTTTCAGCAAAATCCTTCGCAATCGGTTCTAAAACGACTGCATTGTCTTTTACATAAGCAACTTGTGGCTTAAATTTAGGTCTAATAGGCCATTTGGGTGTCTTAGGATTTTCATATCGGTAGTTATCTACTTTTAAGCATTCTGCCGATACATCAAGAGCAATTATGTAGTGTCCCGTTTCTCCACTACCTCCTGCATAGGCATTGCCATATAAGCCGCCAATGATAATAATATCTTTTTTGGAAATGACATTTGCTCCCGGATTAACATCACCTAATATAATAATGCTAGAATCCGTTTCCAATACTTGTCCATTTTTTAAACTGCCTTTATAGAATTGACCCAAATTCTTACTCTGTTCATCTGCATCAAAATTTTGATACTGCTCTAGGGCTTTCAATATTTGATTTTCGGTTTCCCCATCTTTACCAATGAGACATAATATTTTAATATCCGACTGTTCCTCAATGGCACTTATGACAGCTCTTTCTTCTTCATCGCTTAAGTCTCTACCTACTATGGAAAGTACCATTTTTGCATCTTTAAAAAAGGCCGCAGCTTCCTTAAATTTTGTCTTTGTTTCCTCCAAAATGGTATCCATAGGTTCTTCATTTGACAAGTGCAGGCTGATGCCGTGCTGAAAACTTTTAATTATAACGGAATTTTTCATAACAAATACTCTCCAATTAATCTCCGGATACGGCTCCAGTTTCAATATCCGCTGCAGTACCGGTTACAATATCTTCATCATCATCTACGCCATAATAGAAGGCTAAAACATCTTTGGTAGTTTGTGCCGCATAATCGGAAGAATAGCCAAATGCAATTCTTGTAGCAATGGCAATTTCCGGTTCTTCATAAGGGGCAAAACAAACAAATAAAGCATGGTTTGCTCTGGTTTTGCTTTCCTGGGCAGTACCGGTTTTCCCGGCAACGGTTACACCCAATTCCTGGAAATAAGATTTTTTCTCTACCACTCGTTTCATACCTAATTGTACCGCGTTCCATGTACTTTCAGACACATCATCTAATGTGTTTCGAACAGTGGCCTGATTATCATAAAGCAGATTATTGTTTGAATCTGTTACTTTATCAATTAAAGTTAAATTGTAGCAAGTTCCTTTATTAGCAACCGTAGTTACATAACGGGCAAGGCCTGCTGTGGTATAGTTATTTGTACCCTGACCAATGGCAGAACGAATCGGGTCCGTATCCGATACTTTTGGAGCATATTCTTCAATTTCTACTCCGGAAGTTTCAGATAACCCATACATATCCGCATATTTTGCTAAAGAATCAAGACCTGTTTGACTATCGTAAACATTGTCCGTCATACTCAGGCGGTGTCCTACTTCATAGAAAAAGGCATTACAAGAATTTTCTATGGCTCCAATTACATTTAATGCCCCGTGAGCCCCTGGATATATCCAACATCTTGCAATGGAATCCCCTGTTTCATAATATCCATAACAGTTAATTTTAGAAGAAGTAGTCACAATACCTTCTTCCAGGGCTGCAGTTGCGGATACCATTTTATAGGTAGAACCCGGTGCAGTACGTTGCTGAGTGGCATAATTGTAAAGAGGCGTTGTCTTATCTGCCAAAATATCGGCAAAATACTCCGCATCTACACCGTTTGCCATTTTGTTGTTGTCATAACTTGGATAAGATACCAAAGCTAAAACATCTCCTGTATTGACATCGGTAATAACCATAGAACCGGAAAATGGGTCAAGTGCTAATTGAGCCGGTGTAATTTCCAGATTGGTAATTCTGTCTATCATAAACTGATAAGCGGTAATTCTTCCACTATTTAATGCGGTAAGGTCTTCCTCGCTTATGGTTATAATTTCCTGCTCACAAAGAACGTTACAAATCATTTTCCCGGATATTTTATCGTTTTTAATCAGATATTTGAGGATTAGCTTGGAAAATTCTTTCTGCGTCGGTAAAGTTTTCTGAATGTAATCTGAAAGCTTATCGTAAATTTCCTGAGAATCTGCATAATCACTAATCACATCTAATTTACTGACTTCTATCCAGTTGCTTGAAATAGCATATTTCAAATACTCAGACATACTGATACTACCTTCTTGAAAAGCAAGATAGGTTTCGTCCTGTGTATCAATGGAATCTTTTACCAAAATACCTTTTGCTGTTAACAAATCCTCAATAATGTAGGTTTCATAGCTTTTATATTCCTTTGTTAATTTGGAATATACGGTATTGGTTTCGTACATTTCCTCATAAATTTGATTTAAAACATTTTCCCTTTGGTCTTCAAATTTTTGATAAATAAGCTGTTCATTTTCCAAGGCGTTTTCACTTGCCATATGGGAAATGTCAATTACATCATTATCAAATAAGGCAAAATACACGTCATAGATTGGAATAATAATGCTACTACTGGAAGCATTCTCCGATGGGGTGTATTCTTTCACATTACGAATCTTGGAAACCAAAATTCCGGCAATATTCTGCTCTAAAATGTTGTAAGCAGCCATTTGTAAGTCTTTATCAATGGTCAGATAAACATCATTTCCCGCAACCGGCTCCACATAATTGGTCGATTCAATAACACGACCCAAGTTATCTACATAAACGGTTTCTGCACCTTTTGTTCCTTGAAGGGTGGTTTCCATTGCCTGTTCTATGCCAGTTTTTCCAACAATATCGTTGGCGGCGTAATCCGGATTTTCTTCCTGCAATTCAGTAAGCTCCTCTGCCGAAACCTTTCCGGTGTAGCCAATAATCTGAGAAAAATATTTTCCGTCTACATAACGACGAACGGTATCTTCCGCGATAGTAATTCCGTCAAGACCATCTAAATTTTCCATAATAACTGCAACGGTTTCATCGCTAACGTCTGTGGCAATGGTCGTTGGTATGTATTTCTGGAAACTGTTGGCACTCATAGCGTCTCGTATAGTAATAATTTTCAGAATTTCGTCCTTTGTATAACCAAGACATGGGACAAAAGATTTATAATTGTCAGGGTCTGTATAGGTGCCAATACCATATTTGGTAGTAGAACATAAATATTCTACCACTTCATCAGGAGTCGCATTTCTCTCCTGCAATTCCAAATTATCAATCGATTGATGCCCATAAATATCCGCCAAATAGCGTAATAATTTTGTGCCTTCTACCGAAAATTCATATTCTCCGTCATCATTTATAATCACTTCATAGCCGCTAATAACATCATCACCGTTTTCTTCAATCATTTTAATAACGGTATATAACGTGTCATTGATATTCTTATTTTTGTATCTACCTGATTCATACACATCTTCAATAGTAACAGAATAGGCAAGTTCGTTATATGCCAAAAGATTCCCATTTCTATCGTAAATGTTTCCTCTGGCACTGGCTATGGAACGTTCTTTCTCTATCTTTAATTGAAAGTCATCTAAATAGGCTTGTCCTTGAATAATTTGTAGCGAAAATACACGATAAATCAAGATTCCTGCTACAACACAAAGAACAAGGGAAATAATACTCATACGAATATTCGTTGACCCTTCAAAGCTTTTCTTAATTTTGTTAAACAAATTTCTTTGCCCGACCTTTCTCGTAGTTATCCAATTTTTTATTAATCATCAAAATAATAGGATACAATGCGATTGTAACAATAATGGTATAAACAATTTCAGGAAGGATAATATGTATTAAATAGTATCCAAAATGGAATCTGCCTCTTAAAAGGAACGATATATAACAAATAAATCCGTACGCTAAATCGCTGAAAACAATTAAGGTAATTGGTAACTTGATATCATCTGGATAAAAAATCTTTTTAAATTTTCCATTAAAGAAGCCAATATACATATATACAAGAGCATACATTCCTATATATTCTGAAAAGAAAATATCCATCAAAAGTCCGCAGACAAATCCTATAAAAAGTCCTTCTTTTTCTCCTCTCATAAATCCGAAGGAAGCCGTTAATACAATCAACAAATTAGGAGTAATACCTCCCAAATCAAAATTTGTAAAAACAGAAGACTGTAATAGGAAACAAACAAATATAAGAATGGATACGGTAATCGTTCGTCTCATATTAATCTCCTACTATTTTTCGTCTATTGTTTGTTTTGTTTCTAAAATAACTAAAACTTCATCTAAACGACCGAAATCAACTGCTGGTGTCACTTCACCGGATTTGGTTAAATTATTAGAATCCATATCAATATTTTCTATGTAACCAATTAAAATACCCGGCAAGTATTTATCACTGATGTTGCTGGTAACAATTTTATCCCCTTCTTTTACAACACCATCCCGGTCTATCAACTGACTAAAACGAATAGAACCTTCTGAATATAACTCCAAATCCCCAGAGACAATTAAATGTTCCTCTGTGGATAATAAAGTTGCACTGACTTTCGATGTATCTGCAATAATAGATAAAACCTTTGCCCAATTTGGACCCACATCGGTTACACGACCCACTAATCCACTTCCTGCAATAACGTTCATATCTACTTCAATACCATCATTACTACCTTTATTGATAACAAAACTGTGATACCAGTTACCGCTATCTCTGGCAATAATTCTTGCTCCGGTTTTTTCATAGTCGTCATATTGTGCATCTAATTCATATAGTTCACGTAATGTATTTAATTCATATCTATCTTGTTGTAATTCAGTATTCTGAATTGTCAATTCATCTACCTGTTGCTTTAAGCTCTCATTTTCTTCCAATAAAGCTCTGATTTCCACTAATTCATCGGATTTGTCTTTGATTTCTGAGCCAACTGCACTGATTCCGTTTTGGAAGGGTACAATAATATAATTAGCGATAAAATTTAAAGGGCCTTTAAAAATAGAGGTATTAAAACTTAAGATAATTAACCCACAGCAGACAAGAGTCAAAATTAACAACCAGTACTGAGAAGGTAATTTGAATTTCTCACCTTTTTTTCTAACGATTGGACTCATTATTTACTCATTCCTTCAATGGTATATGCGACAGATTTGTACGCATCATTTTTAATAATTTTTGCAAGACCCATTGTAACGCTGGTAGTTGGGTTTTCTGTCACATTAACATTTAATCCTGTACCATCGCTTAATTGCTGAGCCAAGTTATTTACCTGAGAAGCACCACCTGTTAAATATACGCCGTGACGATAAATATCTGCTGCTAATTCTGGTGGAGTTCTTTCTAAAATTACTTTAATATTATCAATAATAACTCTAAAGTGTTCTATTAAAACGTTTTCCAAAATTTCTGTTGGAATATTTCTTTCTACCGGAAGACCGGATACAATATCACGACCATAAACGGTTGCCATTTTTCCTTCTTTTACAAGATTAATTAAAGAAATTTTAACGTTTTCTGCAGTTTTTGAGCCAATGACTAAACCATATTCACGACGAATGACATTTTTAATTGCTTCATCAAAATTGTAGCCACCCACTTTAATAAGTTTACTAAGAACGATACCACCCAAAGACAAAATAGAAATTTCGGTGGTTTCATATCCCACATTAACAACTAAGACACCTTGTGCATTTTTTACATCGATATCTAATCCAAAACCATCTGCTACGGCTTTTTCTACTACCATAATCTTTTTTGCTTTCATATTGGCATCTTTTATTAAATCGTAAAAAGCTCTTTTTTCTACTTCTGTAACATCGGTAGGAACAGCAATATAATAATCCGCTGGTTTTACATTGCCTCCATTTAAGTCGCCAATAAAATATTTAATCAAAGTTTCCATATTTTTGATATCTGCAATAACTCCTTTGCATAAAGGATAAGATATCTGGATATTTGATGGAGCTTTTTCAAACATTTCAAAAGCTGAATCTCCATAGGCAAAAATATTGCGTTTATTTTCGATGGCAATCATATTTTTCTCCACCAAAAGTTTATCATCATTTTTACTATAAATTTTAATTGTATTTGTACCTAAATCGATACCATATGCGTTCATTGCCATATGAACTCCTTTCCAACTTTTGTTTCTCTATATTATTTTTTGTGCTTTTAAGCTGACATAGGTCTGGTCACCAATAATAATATGGTCTAGTAGTTTAATCCCTATTACTTCGCCAGCTTCCATCACCTTTTTGCTGATTTCAATATCCTGTCTACTTGGACTTGGGTCACCGCTTGGGTGATTATGCAACAGCAAAATATGTACTGCTTTTGCTTCCAATGCCGTAAGAAAAACTTCTCTTGGTGATATTAATGAGCAATTAATTGTACCGGTAGTCAAAATACATTCTTTTATAAGACGTAATTGGCTATCCAAACATAATAAAAAAACTTTCTCCACTTCTAAATGTCTACACGTCTCCATATAATATAAGGCAATATCCTCGGGCCTTTGAAATACCATACGATTCTCCAGCCTCTCTCTTGCCATACGGACGGAAAGTTCCGTCAGACATTTTAGCTTAATAGCTTTTACTTCGCCTATTCCGTCAATTTTCATTAACTGGTCTAGGGATTTGTGGTATAACCCCATTAGTTTACCATCATAGGCATCTTGGGTGTTTAGAACTTCTTCTGCCACGGCAAGTGCCGATTTTTTATTTGTTCCGGTACGTAATATTATGGCTAAAAGTTCTTCATTGGATAGTGCCGTGGCACCATATTTTTTGAATTTTTCATAAGGTTTTTCTTTCATTGTCACTCCTTCTAAAACCTTCTCTCTGGACAATGAAATCTCGTTTCACAACATATTATTTTATCATAATGAAAAAAATATGTATACAAAAGACCTCTTAAAAAATGCTTAAATTTTATTCAGTTATCGCGAAAATTTACACCAAATCTGAAATTACTCCTGCATCTACCAAAGATTGCAAAGATTTCATCATACCAAACTTGGCGTGATGCCATGTAAGTCCGCCTTGGAAATATACCGCATATGGCTCTTTTAAAGGCCCATCGGCACTTAATTCAATCGAAGAACCGGATACAAAGGCTCCTGCAGCCATAATAACTTTCGCATCATACCCAGGCATATCCCAAGGTTCCGGTGTAACAAAACTGTCTACAGGTGCAGCCGCTTGAATGCCCTTACAAAAAGCAATCATACCTTCTGGCGTACCAAATTCAATCGCTTGAATGATATCATGTCTATTTTCTGTACTATTTGGAACAACTTTATAGCCTAGTTTTTCGTAAAGATTTGCAGAAAAAATAGCACCTTTTAACGCCCCGCTCGTAACCGTTGGGGATAAAAATAAGCCTTGATAAAATTTCTCCAATACTCCTAAAGATGCCCCTACTTCTTTACCAAGTCCTGGAGAGGTTAAACGATAGGCTGCATTTTCAATGCATTCTTTTTTCCCGACAATATATCCACCGATTGGTGCAAGTCCACCACCTGGGTTTTTAATCAAAGAACCCACCGTCATATCAGCTCCTACGTCGCTTGGCTCGATGGTTTCTACAAATTCTCCATAGCAGTTATCCACCATACAGATAATGTTTGGATTAATTCCTTTTATAAAAGTAATCAACTCACCAATTTGTGTTACAGAAAAAGTTGGTCTTGTCTGATACCCTTTAGAACGCTGAATGGTTACCAATTTGGTTTTTTCATTAATTGCTTTTCGAATACCTTCATAATCAAAAGTACCATTTGGTAATAAATCTACTTGTCGATAAGAGATTCCATATTCTTTTAAAGAACCTTTCGATTCACGAATGCCAATCACTTCTTCTAACGTATCGTAAGGTTTTCCTACTGGAGACAATAATTCATCTCCTGGACGTAAATTACTCATAAGTGCCAAGGCAAGTGCATGTGTTCCACAAGTAATTTGTGGACGAACCAGGGCATCTTCCGTATGAAAAATATGAGCATAAACCTGTTCTAAAGTGTCCCTTCCGATGTCGTTATAACCATAACCAGTAGAACCATAAAGACATGCTTCACTTACTTTACAATCTTGAAAAGCCTTTAATACCTTTAATTGATTGTATTCACAGACTTCGTCAATGATTGAAAAACGTTCCATAAGGCTGTCTAAAGTTTTTTTACAATAATCAAATACTTGGTCGGAAATTCCCATTTCCTTATAAATGTTATTTAATTTTTTGTTATGAATCATAGGATATGTTTCTCCTTTATATTGTGTAAAAGATAGTCTAATATAGCTTTTTCATTATAAGAAAAGTCCTGTTTATTGACCCAGGTAACTTCTTTTTCCCTACGAAACCAAGTGAGCTGTCTTTTCGCAAAATGTCTGGTATCTCTTTTAATAAGATAAATGGCTCTTTCCAGTGAAATTTCACCATTAAAATAATCCAATATTTCTTTATATCCAAGACCTTGCATAGACACCATATCTTTGGTATAGCCTTTTTCATAGAGTGTCTTTACTTCTTCTAAAAGACCAGTTTCAAACATACTATCTACTCGTTTATCAATATTTTTATATAGCTGTTCCCTTTCATCATTTAAAACGAAATAACAAAAATTATAAGGGGATTCCTTCTCCCGTTGTTCCTCGTTATGAAGGGAAATGGGAGTCTTTGTCTCCTCATAATACTCTAAAGCCCGAATGACCCTTTTTACATTATTTGCGTGAATAATCTTAGCAGATTCAGGGTCTACTTTTTTTAACATTTCAAAGAGCTTTGTTGTACCGCCTTCTTCTCTTGCCAGAGTCTCCAATTTTGTGCGGTAGGTCTTGTTATTTTCATTGTTATCAAAAGCAATGTCGTATAAAATGGATTGAATATAAAAACCGGTTCCACCTGTAATAATGGGAAGTTTCCCCTTGGCATAAATTTCGTCCAAAGCTTTTTTAGAGAGTTCCTGGAATTTAACAATGTTAAATTCTTCAGAAGGTTCTAGCACATCAATCAAATGGTGAGGAACACCTTCCATTTCTTCCTTGGTAATTTTGGCTGAACCAATATCCATTCCTTTATAAACCTGCATAGAATCCGCAGAGATAATTTCTCCATTTACAGCTTTTGCAAGACGAATGGAAAGGGCTGTTTTTCCAACCGCAGTTGGTCCTGTTAATATAATAAGCGGTTTCTTTTTCATAAAGTGTCCTTTATATAATTCGTTTAAATTTCTTTTCAATTTCATATTTACTCATAGAAATAATGGTAGGTCTTCCATGAGGGCAATGATAGGGGTTATTTAATTCTAGTAATTGGTCGATTAGTGCAACCATTTCATCTTTGGATAAACGATTATTTCCTTTGACAGCAGCCTTACATGACATTGATGCAATTTTTTGCTCAATCGTCAATGTACCTTTGTTGTCGTCTTCGCACAATTCATCTAGCACATTTAAAAAAAGTTGTTGCTTATCATAACCATATAAATCCATTGGCACACTTCTTAAGGCGTATTCATTTCCGCCAAATTCCTCAATACCAAAACCAAGATTCTCAAATACTTCCAAGTTTGTTTTTAAAACAGCTTCTTCTTTGGCAGATAACGAAACAATAATCGGCGGATTTAAGGTTTGAGAAATGATTTCTTTTTTCTCAAATTTTGCCATCAACTCTTCATATTTTACTTTTTCATGAGCAGCATGCTGGTCAATAATAAACAGTTTGTCCTTAAAAGCAACTAACCAATAGGTATCAAAAATTTGACCTAAAATCTGGTATTCTTCTTTGGCATCTTTGGTTAAAAGCTTTTCTTCAAAAAAATTCATTTGCACTGGTTTTTCCACAATAATGTGGTCTTTTGCCTTGATGATATTTGAAGGTTTGTTTTCATTTTTTGCCAAAAGTTTGGAAATATCTTCGCCCAAAATGTGACCTTCTTCCCATTTTTGCAATTTTTCTTGCAAATTTCCATATTTTTCACTATTTTCTGAATATTTAGGTGCTTCTTCACAAACTTTCGATTTCTCGATTCTTTTTGCCTCAAAAGGCTCAGGAATCGATTCTTTATATGAAATTTTTTCTTCCTTTTCTTCAACTAGGGAAACGGAAGGAATCAATTCACTTTCTTTTAATGCATTATAAATAGCATTTTTTATACTATCATAAAATTCTTTTTCTTCCGTAATTCGCACGTCCATTTTGGTTGGGTGAACATTAACATCTACCTGCTCAGGTTTGGTCTCAATGTGTAGCACCGTAAATGGAAATTTGTGCTGCATTAAAAATTCTTTATAGCCTTCTTCAATAGCACTATAAATTACTTTACTCTTAATATATCTTCCATTTAAAAAATAATTTTCAAAGCCTCTAGAACCTCTATTTAAGGAAGGCTTTCCAAGGAATCCGGTTATGTGCATTAAAGAATGACTATAATCGATTGGGATTAAGGCCTCTGCTGTTTCCTTGCCATAAATTCTATAAATAATTTCTCTTAAATCGTTATTGCCGGAGGTATGGAATTTCACATCTTTTCCATGAATGAATTTAAAAGAAATATGTGGCTTAGATAAAGCAATATGCTCTACTAAATCAGCAATATATCCCCCTTCTGTGATAGGTGAGTTTAGGAATTTTCTTCTGGCTGGAACATTATAAAATAAATTTCTTACAATGATAGTGGTGCCATTTGGTGCACCGACCTCCGAAAATTCTACTTCCTTTGCTCCTTCTATTACATAGCGTGTGCCCAAAAGGGAATCTTTCGTTTTGGTTATCATCTCAACCTTGGCTACGGCACTAATACTGGAAAGGGCTTCACCACGAAACCCTAAAGTCTTTACTGTTTGTAAATCGTCCGATTTTTCAATTTTACTGGTGGCGTGGCGAAGAAAAGCATTTTTTACATCTGCTTTTTCTATGCCCATTCCATTATCTGTAATGCGAATCGAATCAATTCCGCCGCCTTTGATTTCAATGGTTAGAGCCGTAGCACCTGCATCAATCGCATTTTCCACCAGCTCTTTAACGACACTGGCAGGCTTTTCTACTACTTCTCCTGCAGCAATTTTATCAATCGTATTTGGGTCCAACAAATGAATGTGAGCCATATCTTTTCCTCCTACCAACGATTCAACAGTTTACGTTTGAATCTATCCAAGGTGTTTAGTGCATCAATAGGGGTCAAATTGGAAATATCCAATTCTTTAATTTCATTGATAATATCTTCATCTTTCACTGTATCAAATAAAGATAATTGGTCTAAATCTTCGTCTTTTGGCAAGACGAATTTTTTTGAATCATTTTTTACGCCTACGGTAATGTTTTGGATTTTTTCTGTAATGTCATTGTCACATAGTTCCGCTACAATTTCCTTTGCTCTATTGATGACAATATCCGGAACACCTGCAAGTCTGGCTACCTGAATACCATAACTTTTATCTGCACCGCCCTTGACAATCTTTCGCAAAAAGACAATGTCATCGCCTTTTTCTTTTACGGCAATACAATAGTTATTCACATTACTCATTTTTCCTTCTAATTCCGTCAGTTCGTGGTAATGGGTAGCAAATAAAGTTTTTGCACCCAACACTTTGCGATTACTAATGTGTTCAATAACCGCCCAAGCAATACTCAATCCGTCAAAGGTGGAAGTACCTCTACCAATTTCATCTAAAATAAGAAGGCTATTAGAAGTTGCATTTCTTAAAATATTAGCAACTTCGTTCATTTCTACCATAAAGGTACTTTGTCCACTGGACAAATCATCGGAAGCACCTACACGGGTAAAGATTCTGTCAACAATACCTATATTCGCTTTTGCGGCGGGAACGAAGCTACCAATTTGAGCCATCAAAACAATCAATGCCGTTTGTCTCATATAAGTGGATTTACCTGCCATATTAGGCCCTGTAATAATAGAAATACAGTTGTTTCCATTGTCCAGATAGGTGTCGTTAGATACAAACATATCGTTGACAATCATTTTTTCGACTACCGGGTGTCTTCCTTCTTTAATATCTATCATTCCTTTATCATTGAGACGAGGTCTGACATAACCATTTCTCTCTGCTACAAAAGAAAGGGAAGTAAATACGTCCAATTTTGCAATCGCTTTAGCAGTTTTCTGAATTCGTTCTATTTCACAGGAAATGGCATCTCTGATTTCACAGAACAATTCATACTCTAAAGAAACCAGCTTGTCTTCTGCATTTAAAATAGTATCTTCCAGTTCCTTCAATTTTGGAGTGGTATAACGTTCTGCATTAGCAAGCGTCTGTTTACGGATGTAGTCTTCCGGCACCAGTTCCTTATAGGAATTTGTTACTTCAAAATAATAGCCAAAGACTTTGTTATATTTAATTTTTAGGTTTTTAATGCCGGTTCTTGCCCTGTCTTCTTCTTCCAACTTTGCAAGCCAGCTTTTTCCTTCTGTTTTTGCTTTTCTTAAGTTATCAATTAACTCGTTAAAGCCGTCTTTAATGATGCCACCTTCTCTAACTAAAATAGGCGGTTCTTCCACGATGGAATCATCAATTAAATGATAAATATCTAAAAGAGCATCTATTTCTTCATTGATTTGATTTAATAGTTCTTTTTCAAAAGAAGAAAGTACTGTTTTAATATGTGGAAGCATTTTAAGAGAAGATGCAAAAGCAATCAAATCTCTTGGATTTGCCGTTTTATAACTAATTCGTCCAAGGAGACGTTCTAAGTCATAAATAGGATTTAAATATTCGCGAATTTCATCTCTTGATACAGTGTCTTTATTCAATTCTTCAATGGCATCTAAACGACGATTAATTTCGTCTTTTTCAATAAGGGGCTGCTCAATATAGCTTCTTAGACATCTACCGCCCATAGCGGTTTTGGTCTTATCGAGTACCCATAAAAGAGAGCCTCTTTTTTGTTTTTCGCGTAAAGTCTCCACAAGCTCCAGATTTCGTCTTGTAGAGCTATCCAGCAACATAAATTTGCTTGGTAAATATGGAACTAAATGGGTAAAATGAGATAAATCCGTTTTTTGTGTCTCGTATAAATATAAAAGCAATGCTCCTGCTGCAATCATTCCAACAGGAAAATCTTCGATTCCAAGTCCAGTTAACACATTAACTTTAAAATGTTTCATCAGGCACTTTTTACAGGCATCATCATCAAAATAATGAGATTCCAGTGGGTTGACACAAATATGTAATCTGCCACGTAAATCTTCAATATCCATACCACTTAATAAAAAAGCATCATTACAGATAATCTCACTGGGAGCATATTTCATAAGTTCATCGGTTAATTTTTTAATCGTTTCTACTTCCGTAACAAAATAATCTCCCGTGGTAACGTCCGCAACAGAAATACCGATTTTTTCAGGCAGATAAGTAATACACATAATGTAATTATTTCTATTTTCATCAATCGCCTGAGGATTCGTATTGGTGCCAGGAGTTACAATACGAACGACTTCTCTTTTTACAATGCCCTTTGCTAATTTTGGATCTTCTACCTGCTCACAAATAGCAACTTTATAGCCTCTAGATACTAATTTATTTAGATAGCTTTCTACGGCGTGATAAGGCACGCCGCACATTGGGGCTCTTTCTTCCAAGCCACAGCTTTTTCCTGTCAGTGTAATCTCCAGTTCTTTTGATGCAGTAATGGCATCTTCAAAGAACATTTCATAAAAGTCACCCAAACGATAAAAAAGAATACAATCCTTGTAGGCACTTTTGGTTTCCATATATTGTTGCATCATTGGTGTCAAGTCTGACATATTGATTTCTGGCATTCTTTTATCCTTCTTCTTAAGCTTAAAATGAACAGGCAATTCCTATTCAAAAATAAAATGAACGGGTGCACTTTATGTGGTGCATACCCGTTCAATATAATACCATAAAACAGTGGCTATTGCAAATCTTCCGCACGTTTCAAAGCGTCATCAATATGTGGGCAGAAATTATCTTCTCCCACGATTTTATCGAAGCCCGCTTTCTTTATTGTACGCATTGGCTGTTCGTTTACGTGTGATAAAATAAGTGTCATATGATTTTTCTTACATTTTTCATAAAGTTGTTCCAAAGTATGCATCGCAGTTGCATCTAAGGCATTTACACTTCTCATTCTTAAAATCAGCACTTTATCTTTTTCTTTTAAGCTGATATTTAAAATCTTATCGGCGGCACCAAAGAATAAAGGTCCGCTAATTTCATATACTACGGTGTGTTTTGGAACTTGTCTTAATGAAATACTATCTGGGTCATTTTCATCATCAACATATTTCCAGCCTTCTACTTCGGTTACTTCACTCATACGCTTCATAAATAAAATGGCGGTTAAAACCATACCTACTTCAATAGCTACTACCAAGTCAAACATAACCGTAAGTACGAAAGTTAAAACTAAAACTAAAATATCGCTTTTGGGTGCAGTTTTACATAAATGGACAAATTTTCTCCATTCAGACATATTATAAGCTACCATAAATAAAATAGCCGCAATCGTTGGCATTGGAATTAAACCAGCATATGGCATAAGAACTACTAAAATCAATAACAAGACCACAGAATGAACCATTCCGGCGATTGGAGTTCTACCACCATTTTTTACGTTAGCTGCTGTTCTTGCAATAGCACCCGTAGCTGGAATACCACCAAATAAGGCACTTCCTACGTTACCAATACCCTGTGCCACCAATTCCATATTCGAACGATGCCTGCTATTTACCATACTGTCTGCAACAACGCAGGAAAGTAAGGATTCGATAGCTGCTAAAATCGCAATCGTAAAGGCATCTGGAAGGACATTTCTTACTGTTTCAAAGCTAAAACTTGGAATTTGGAATTTGGGTAAATCAGAAGTAATGGTATACAATTCTCCGATAGTTTTTACATTCATATTAAGTCCGGAAACCATAAAAATACCAACAAATACTGCAATTAACGAGCCTGGAATTTTCTTTAAAAATCCTGGTAACATTGGCCAAATAATTAAAATAGCAAGACAAACCACACCTACCAGTACAGCTGACCAGTTAATTGTGCCAATATGACGAATTACTTCTTCTATCTTTTCTACAGTTTCGATGGCATTTACACTTGGGTCTGTGGTTAATCCCAGGAAGGATTTAATCTGTCCTACCACAATCGTAATGGCAATACCTGCTGTGAAACCTGTGGTAATGGTATATGGAATAAATTTGATTAAGCTACCAAATTTTAATAATCCCATTAAAATCAAAATAATACCGGCTAAAATGGTTGCAACAATCAATCCGTCCATACCATTTTTTGCGACAATTCCGGCAACGATTGTGGCAAAAGCCGCTGTTGGTCCGGAAATCTGTACTCTACTTCCTCCGAAAAAGGAAATTAAGAAACCAGCAATAATTGCGGTATAAATACCTTTTTCAGGGGTGACGCCTGAAGCCAATGCTAAGGCAATCGATAAAGGCAAGGCTATAATCGCAACAATAACGCCTGCAATTACGTCTTTTATAAATTGTTCTTTTGTGTATGTTTTCATTACAGAAAACAACTTTGGTTTAAGTTTCTCCATCTGTTTTTCTCCTCATAAATCCATAAAAAAACTCGTGAATATGTAAAAATATCACACGAGTTTAATATTATTCCTTTATTTTTTCAATTTCAATGACAAAATAGACAAGAATTTGTCAAATTAGGACTCATTATTTGCCATATGTCCCACATAATAAAATCCATGGCATTCCTCCAACACAACGTCTACAATCGAACCAATTAAACTAGCGTCCCCAGGGAAATGCACAATAATGTTGTTAGATAGTCTTCCTGTCACTAAGCTTTCATCATGTTCATTGATTTCTTCCACTAAAGCCGACATCGTTTTTCCCTGTAAAAGACTAACTCTTTCACGTGCCATTTCCTGCACAGTGCTAAGAACTCTGTCAAAATTGCGTTTGACCACATCTTCCGGCACTTGATTTTCCATTGCTGCCGCCGGTGTACCGGTTCTCTTAGAATAAATAAACGTAAAGGCGTTTTCATACTGCACCTTTTTAATGACATCGATTGTATCATCAACATCTTCATCAGTTTCTCCCGGGAAACCTACAATAATATCCGTGGTTAACGCAATGTCCGGAATTTCCCGTCTAATTTTTAAAGCTAATTCAATATATTTTTCTTTGTCATAACGACGATTCATAGCACTTAAAATTCTACTGGAACCAGATTGCAATGGCAAATGCAAATGCTTACAAATTTTTTTAGAATTTTTCATTACTTCAATCAGTTCATCTGATAAATCCTTTGGGTGAGAGGTCATAAAACGAATTCGCTCCAACCCTTCAATCTTTTCAATTTCCTGTAAAAGTTTTGCAAAAGTAATTGGATTTTCTAGATTTTTGCCGTAGGAATTGACGTTTTGACCAAGTAACATAATTTCTACTACACCATCTTTAACAAGAGCCTCTATTTCACGAATAATTTCTTTTGGTTCTCTGCTACGTTCTCTACCTCGTACATAAGGTACAATACAGTAGCTACAAAAATTGTTACAGCCAAACATAATATTAATACCAGATTTGAAGGAGAATTTGCGTTCTACCGGTAAATCTTCTACAATTTGGTCTGTATCCTCCCAAATATCAATTATCATACTATCGTTCTCAAACATACGCACTAAAAGTTCCGCAAATTTATAGATATTATGCGTACCAAAAATTAAATCTACAAATCGATAGCTTTTTTTAATTTTTTCAATTACCGATGCTTCCTGCATCATACAGCCGCAAAGTGCAATCTTTTTATATGGATTTTTTTTCTTCTGAGGCTGCAAGGCACCAAGACGACCATAAACTCGTTGGTTGGCATTATCTCTTACGGTACAGGTGTTATAAATGACAAAATCAGCTGTTTCATCTTCGATGAGTTGATAGCCGACTCTTTCCAAAATACCAACTAATTTTTCGGAATCTCTGGCATTCATCTGACAGCCAAAGGTGGTAACACAACAAGTTGGTTTTCTGCCCAGTTCCTGTTCTAATTTTTTAACATAAACTGCGGCTTTATCCATATATTCATATTGCAATTTTGCTTCCTTTGTTAATTCGCTCATATCTTCTCCTAATCTAATTCTCTAATAAATTTTCGTAAGGACAAAATAAACTGTGGACTAACAGACAGTTCATCTACACCTAATTCTATAAATTCCTTGGTATATTGTGTATTGGATGCCAATTCACCACAAATACAAACCGGAATTCCTGCTTCGTGAGCACTTTTTACGGTGATTTCAATTAATCTTAAAATGCTCTTATTACAGGTAGTGTAATATTCTGCCACAGAAGGATTTAATCTGTCAATAGCGAGAGCATATTGCGTCAAATCATTTGTTCCAATGCTAAAAAAGTCTACTTCCCCAGCTAATTCCTTGGAAATCATAACTGCCGCTGGGGTTTCAATCATAAGCCCCCACTTTGGAACAGTAAATTCTTTTCCTTCATCTTCCAATTCTTTTTTTACTTCTTCGTTTATCTCTTTGATTTTTTCCACATCATAAAAGCAGGAAATCATTGGATATAAAAGTTTTAAATTACCAAGTCGATTGGCTCTGTAAATTGCCTTCAACTGATTTTTAAACATTTCCGGATGTTTGAAGCAAAAACGTATACCTCTACATCCCATAGCCGGATTGGCTTCTACTTCGTGATAAAGATAGGGTAATTCTTTATCAGAGCCTAAATCCATCGTACGAATTACAATGCTGCTGGCAGGCATAGCCTCACTTAATTTTGAATAATTTTTCAGCAGTTCTTCTTCTGTTGGAATATGAGAACTGGAAAGGAAATCATATTCCGTTCGATATAAGCCAATGCCTTCACCATCTTGGTCAATCACATTTTTTACTTCCTGCACATAACCAATGTTGGCGTGTAAGCCTATTTTTTTACCAGATTTGGTAACTGTTGGCAAACCAGCATACTCTTTTAATGCATTGTGGGAATGTAAAAACTTGGCTTTTTCTTTTTCATATAAAATACATGCACTTTCATCTGGCGAAATAAAAAGTTTCCCATTTTCTCCATCAATAATACCTTTTTTATTATGCCATTCGTTATTGATTACTCCACCAAATAAATATGGAATATTTCGTTCTGTGGCCATTAAAGATACATGAGAAGTAAATCCACCATGGTGAGTTACAATACCAATCACATTTTCCTGGCTAAACATCAACACTTCACTTGGCGTTAAGGATTTCGCAACAATAATCACTGGTTCTTCAAACTGCAACGTTGCATTTTTTTGATGATTTAAAATTCTTAGCACCCTATCACAAACATCGTTGATGTCATCAATTCTCTCAAGAACTAAAGTATCTAACAGTTTACTTAATTCTACACAAACTAACTGACAGACTTTCCATACCGCAAACTGCACATTACAGGAATAGGTCTTGATGTATTCCGTAATACGATTTAACATTACCTCGTCTCGAAGAAGCATTTCGTGAGCTGCAAAAATCTTCGCTTCGTTCATATTATTTTTTTCCAAAGCCATTTTGGATAAAATAGAAAGCTCTTCCATACAGTCTTTAACAGCTTTATTTAACAATTCAATTTCCGTATCAACATTTTCGCATTTGGTCATAACTGGATAGAATTTCTCATTTTCATAGTAATAAAGTTTTCCCATCTCAATTCCACTATGACCTGTTAAAAATTGATTTATTTCCATAATTATCCTCTAATTTCTCCGTTACCGATTATCTGATATTTATAAGCAGTTAACTCCCTTAATCCCATCGGTCCTCTGGCGTGCAATTTCTGCGTACTAATTCCAATTTCTGCACCAAAACCAAATTCAAAGCCATCTGTAAATCTTGTGGAAGCATTTACATAAACACAAGCCGCATCTACGTTATCTAAAAAATATTTGGCAGTGGTTTCATTTTCTGTAACAATAGCATCGGAATGTCCTGTATTGTACTGATTAATATGAGCTACCGCTTCTTCCACACTATTCACTGTTTTTACGGATAAAATATAATCCAGATACTCTGTTCCAAAATCCGTTTCTGTGGCATCTTTTGCTCCTTTTATAAATGGTTTTGAAGCTTCATCACAACGATATTCTACGTCAGCGTGATTTAAACCTTCTTTTAACATTGGCATCAGTTTTGCTACCACATCTTTATGAACTACTAAAGATTCACAGGCATTACATACGCTGATTCGTTGGGTTTTCGCATTGTCTATAATTTTGACCGCCTTAGTCAAGTCTGCATCTTTATCCACATAGACGTGACAGTTTCCAGTTCCTGTCTCAATGACCGGAATGGTACTATTTTCTACTACTGCTTTAATGAGACCTGCTCCGCCACGGGGAATTAAAACATCTACATACTCTTTTAATTTCATAAAACGAGCCGTTACTTCTCTGTCTGTGTCTTCAATCAAAATAACTGCATCTTCATTCAAATTCTTAGCTTTTAACGCCTCACGAATGACTTTTGTAATGGCTTTATTGGAGCAAATCGCCTCTTTTCCACCTTTCAAAATGACGGAATTTCCAGATTTAAAGCAAAGTCCAAAAGCATCCGCCGTTACATTAGGTCTGGATTCAAAAATAATGCCAATTACCCCCAGTGGAACCCGCACTTTTCTGATTTTCATACCATTTATATGCGAAAATTCTTCCATAACATCGCCCACATAATCTGGCAAATCAGCAATCTGTTTTAAGCCAACCGCCATCGCCTTAATTCTATCTAAAGTTAAAGAAAGTCTATCAATCATTCCATCACTGATTCCATTTTCTTTTGCCTTTAAAGTATCCATTTGGTTCGCTTCTAAAATTTCATTGCTATGGGAAACTAATGCATCTGCAATATAACTTAATGCCTCATTTTTCATTTCCGTAGTATATTTTTGCACATCATATTTTGCACTTTTGGAACGTCTTCCAATGTCATTTAAAATATCCATTTATGTATCACTCCTTATCACCTGATTTTCATTTACCACATAATCCATCGGAATATCTGTATCTTTTACATCAGGAATTTTATCTAAAATTTGCAAAGAAAAACATACCCCAATGGTAGTTAATTTCGTAAAACAATCCATTAAATATCTGTCATAATATCCTTTTCCGTAACCACATCGATTTCCTGATAAATCAAAAACGCTTCCCGGGACAATCATACAGGTCTTTTCTGTTATAGAAGTTTTATGAAAATAAAGTTCTCCCAGAGGCTCCTTAATTCCCTTGTAACCTTCTTTCAAATCCTGAAAACTGTTTACTAGAATAAATTCCATAGAAGTTTCCCCCATCACACGAGGAAAATAGACCTTTTTACCATTAAAAAAAGCTTCTTCTACTAAAGAACGAATATCCACTTCATTTTGGTAAGGATAAAAAAACAGTATGTTTTCTGCCTGGTTATAAGCATTTATAAGACGAATTTTATTACAGATTTTTTCAGAGAATAAACGATGATTTTCTTCGTCTAAATTTTTTCTATTATTCAAAATTTCTTTAATGTAAGTTTTCATTGTTTTTCTGACCGAATTTTTCACCTAAATTAGTAACAGAACCATCTTCATTTTCAATATCAATATTGTTTAATTGGTTTCTAAAGTTTGTACGGACAATCTGCACATATTCTTTTCGAAGGCGAGCCTGTTCTTCCTTTTCTTCTTCGGTAAGTCCTTCTTTTTGTGATTTGTGATATAATTCATTAATTCTGTCAATTAATTTTCCCATAATTTACCTCATTTTTCTAGTGTTAGGATTCCAAATAACTTCGCATATGGAATGAAGGGTCTTTTTTCCCAACAAATAATGTTCCTTCTTCTTCTCCGTTTACAAGTCTTCCTAAAATTTTTACATCTGCACTGTTGGCAATAATCATATCTGCCCCAGACCTTGTGGCAATTTTTGCGGCAGTCAGTTTGGTATTCATTCCACCTGTTCCCACATTACTACCCGTAGATTCTTTTGCCATTTCTTCATATTCATGGGTCAGATTTTCCACCAAATGAATAAATTTGGCATCTTTATTCTGCCTTGGGTCGTCAGAATATAAGCCATCGATATCCGACAATAAAATTAACAAATCTGCATCAATTAAATTGGCTACAATGGCAGACAAAGTATCGTTATCACCAATACCAAGTTCGTCCGTAGCTACAGTATCATTTTCGTTTACAATTGGAATGACTCCCATTTTTAATAACTGGGTGAACGTATTATGGGCATTTTTATAACTTTCATCGTCCATAATCGTATATTTTGTCATCAAAATCTGTGCCGTAAGCTGTCCGTATTCCGCAAACAATTTTTCATATATCATCATAAGACGAGCCTGTCCTATTGCTGCACAAGCCTGCTTAATAGCAATGGAATTTTCATTAGCAATTTGTTCTGCCTTACTAATTCCAACAGCCTTTCTTCCTGCCGCAACCGCACCGGAAGAAACTAAAACAACTTCTTTTCCCTGATTTTTCAAATTGCAAAGTTCACGGACAAAAATATCCATTTTTCCATAATCCATTTCACCAGTATTGGTGTGTTGTAAAGAAGACGAACCTATTTTTATAACAATTCTCTTTTTATCTTTTAGTTTTTTACGAAATGTATTCACTCTTTTACTCCTTCATTGGTTGATAAATTGCGGCAATTTGCTCCGCTACCTTTATGCCGTCCATACCCGCTGAGGTAATTCCTCCTGCATAACCTGCCCCTTCTCCACAGGGGTATAGTCCCTTAAAATTACTCTCTAGCGTCTTTTCGTCTCTTAAAATTCTAACAGGAGATGATGTACGACTCTCTACCGCATAAATCTTTGTATCCGGATGTGCAAACCCCGGAATAATTTTATCAAAGTGAGTCATTCCCTCTAGAAAACTCTCCATCATTTCTTTCGGGAAAAAATCACTCAAATCACTTTCTTTTGTATTTCCTTTTGTATTGCCACTAAAGGCGTTAAAATAGAGATTATTTTCTGTATTATCCGGTATATTTGCTCCAAGTTTTTTACATAATGCACCATAGGTTGTACTTGGAATCAAGCCTTCTCCAAGGCGATATGCCTTTTCTTCTAATTGCCTTTGAAATTCGATACCAGAAAGAACATAATCCGAAGGAAAATCTTCCGAAGGAAAATCTTCCTTTGTCACCGAAATAATAATCGCACTATTGGCACTTTGGCTATCTCGTTTACTATAACTCATTCCATTAATGGCAAGTCTTTTTTCCTCACTGGAGGCATTTACCACATAGCCGCCGGGACACATACAAAAGGAGTAAACCCCCCTGCCACTCTTGGTTTTAGCAGTGACTTTATAAGGAGCTGGCGGTAACTTATTTGCCATTTCTTTTCCATATAGAGTATCATTTATCAAATTTTGTGGGTGTTCCACACGAAATCCTACTGCAAAGTCCTTGGCTTCCATAGAAACGCCTTTTTCGTATAGCATCTGAAAAGTATCTCTGGCACTATGCCCAATAGCTAAAATAACGCAATCGGATTCAAGTGTTTCTGTGTCATTGACTGTCAAAGTCATCATATGATTTTTTCTAAAAGAGAGATTCGTTACTTTCTTTTCAAACAAAACCTCTCCTCCACACATAATAATGTGGTTTCGCATATTTTTAACAACCTGTTTTAAAACATCTGTACCAATATGTGGCTTTGCATCATATAAAATGGTTTCCGGTGCACCATTTTCTACAAACACCTCTAATACTTTCCTATTTCTTCCATATTTGTCCTTTACTAAAGTATTTAACTTGCCATCAGAAAAAGTTCCTGCACCACCTTCTCCAAACTGAACATTGGAGTTTTTCTGTAAACTTCCATTTTCCCAGAAATTTTCTACGGTTTTGCTTCGTTTATCTACATCTTCTCCTTGTTCTAACAAGATAGGACAATATCCATTTTCAGAAAGCATATAGGCACAGAATAATCCGGCCGGACCTGAACCAATAATCACAGGTCTATGATTTAGTTTTTCTTTTCCCAAAACAGAGAACGCATATGAAACTTTTTCTACCTGTTGTATGGAATTATCCTTGATTCTGGATAAAATTTTCTTTTCATTCTCTATTTGAACATCTACCACATATGTATAAAAAATCTGTGGCTTTTTTCTTGCATCAATGGACATTTTCTGAATACTATACCCAATGATGTCCGTTTCAGTTATATGAAGCATTTTACAGATTTTTTTAATAAGAGCTTCTTTTGTATGGGTTACTTCTAATTTTAATTGTGATATCCTAATCATAAATTCTATTCTCCGGCAGCAGATTTTCCTGCAATAAAGCCACTGGAAAAAGCCCACTGTAAGTTATATCCGCCACAAATGCCGTCTACATCTATCATTTCTCCTGCAAAATACAGATTTTTCGTAAGTTTTGAACTAAAGTCATCATTCAGTTCCGATATGGATACACCTCCGGCAGTTACTTGAGCCGTGTCATAGGATTTGGTATCCACAATATGATATTCTAACTGTTTCAAAGTAACAACTATGTCAAAAAGTTGTTTTTGTGATAAGCTATTTACTCTTGTATCCGGTTTGAAGTGATTTAACTTGATTGCAAGTAAACATAATTTCTTATTTGCTAAACCACACATAAACGCCTCCAAGGTACTCTCTTTATGTATCAAAAGACGTTTATTTATCATTTTTTCTAAAGTGTTTTTATCCACATCCGGTAATACATCTACCAAAACAGTTACCTTCTTCTTTTCAAAGATACCATAGGCAGCTAATCGACTAAACTGAAAGATAGGTATTCCGGAAATACCATAATCTGTAAACTGTATCTCTCCTCGTTCGCTACGTTCTTTCTGACCATTGAGATAAAGAGTTGCTACGCCTTCGCTCCGAACACCTGCAACTATTTTATAAAAATCATCTTTTCCGCAAAGCTGCACTAAAGCCGGAACGGTTGGGTAAATGGAATGTCCCAATTTTTTAGCTAATCTGTAACCACTTCCGTCAGAACCTGTTTTCGCATAACTCCTTCCGCCTGTTGTAAGTATCACTTTATCAAAGTAAAGTTTGCGATTATCTTCACTTTCCATTAGAAAGCCTTCGCCCTCTTTCGTAATTTTGGTCACTTTATACTCTGTCAAAATAGAAACCTTTTCTTTTTGCAGCTCCATCCTTAAAATATCTAATACAATGGAAGCCTGTTCGCCAAGTGGATACAAATATCCGTTTTTCTCTTTAACAAGCATTCCTGCTTCTTCAAAAAATTCTTTCGTATCTTCGGGAGAAAACTTCTCAAAAACGCGATTTAAAAATGGGTAGTCTTTACAGTAATAACACAAATCCTGCAAAAACAGGTTCGAAAAATTGCATTTTCCATTACCGGTAAGTAATATTTTATTTCCCACCCGATTAGTAGCTTCTAAAATGGTAACGTTTTTGCCGCATCGTGCCGCACTAATGGCTGCCATCATACCGGAAGCACCACCGCCTATCACCGCTATTTTTACCTGTTTCATAAAGTCCTCCCAAAATAATCACTATTTCAAATTATAATACTAACTGGAGTAAGACTCAAGAAAATTATATAATTCTTCTTCTGTCTCAAAGTATTTCATATGCAAGATTTCAAGCTGTACCTTTTCCGGCAAACTATCTAACGTAATATCTGTTGTCAAATAAACAGTCTGCAAATCGTCATAATAAACAATCAGTTTGTTATCTTTGGCAAGAATATAGTAATGTACTTTATTTTCTTCATAAAGATAATTTTTCTGTAATTCAATTTGTTTGTTGGAAAAACTAAGAACCTCCAAGCTTTTAAATCCCTTTTTCATATCCGATAAGGCAGGAGAAGTTTCATAAACTTCCATTTCTTCTAAAAATTCTGCTCGGTTTAATCCAATATATTTAATGGGAATGTTCTGTTCTCCACGAATAACTTCTCCGGTTTTTAAATTATTTTCAATCGTAATTAGTTTTGTATCTGCTGTAATAATTTCTTCCTGTTGTATTACCGGTGCCATATCTTCTTCATCAACAATTAAAATTGGTTCTGTTGATTTTTTCTGATTTGGATAAAATGAATTCATAAGTTTTTCAAAAAACATACCTATAAAAAAAGCAATAACAAAAACAACAAAATAAGCGATGAACTTTTTTAATCTGTGCATAAAATCACTCTCCTTAAAAAAAGTATCAACGCTTTTTTGCTTTAATATTCATTCAATTTTCAAGATTTAATATATGTGCAACAGCTCACCTAACCTGTAAATTATTTTGCCCCAGAAACCGCCATTTAACTCGTCCTCATCCACACAACGTAATACCAGAAGCAATACCATGTAAATAACCACACAAAGTACCAACAAACCTAATAAAATCAATAATTCTACAAAACGGTTCGAGGCAATTCCAATAGCTTTATTTAATAAAAGTAAGATAATTCCCATAACCATTGCACATACAGCAGGTAACACCAAAAGCTGCATAATATTTCGATTAAATCCGGACTCCCTTTCTAATACGAAAAACTCGCAAATAAAGGCAATTAAGAAATAGAAAATTACACCAATACTAATACCGTATCCCCCAATGGCTGAAATATTATACAGAATCCCCATAATAATCGCTGAGGCAAAAAGGGAAATATAGTTAATTATCAATAAGCTCTTTGTTTTACCAATATTGGATAAAAACATATTGTAAAGGCTATAAAGTGGCACTAATACAAATGCCAACGAAAGTATTTGCATATGGATTATATACTGTTTCGCCGTAGTACCTGTCAAAATAAAAATAACACTCTTTGACATCACCATAAAGAAAATCGTTAGTGCAACCGCTATTATAAAATATTTGTGGGTTCTTCCCCATAAATACGCCTTCACACTACGCATATCTTCGTTTTTTAACATTTTTCGGTAACGATACACATATTTTAACGAAAAGGCTCTCGTTACAAAATATGGGATTAAAACAGTTACTCCAAAAACCACTGCTAAAATGCCAAAGGACGTATTCATTTCTTCTGTTCCTAACATACGTCTATTATAGAAGGAGCAGAAAACAAACGCCAAAAGTACCAACAAGTATATGCTGATTTTATGAAGATTGGCAGATACGTGTGCCTTTGCTACAATCGGCAGCATAGAAAAGACATTCTCTTTATTTCTACCTAAATCATGTCCGATTTGTTTGTTCATATATGGTTTATAAACTAAATACATCCAAAGCAAAACAAGACACACCAAGACTTGTGCAGCTAATAAAGAAATCGGAATCGTCAAAGAGGCATATAAATCTGCCATACAATCGCTTTTTAAAAGAGCATCTACCTTCTGACCATATTCCTTCAATGGTTTATAAATACAAAGTCCCACCACCAAGGTTGTGAAAAATCCTAGAGCCCTGGAAACAATTACTGTCAACCTTCTGTTATAGTATTGATAATAACATCGAAATACTTCATTTACCGGAATCAGAAATAACAGTGGTAAAAACAATGCAATTCCAAAAGGTAATGCCTTACTGGTATGCAAAAATGCGGACATTTTATTCACGAAGCAAAATGCCACCAGCATTGCTACGCCTTCTAAAATCGAACTGTATAACAACGTACTAAAGAAAATTGTTCTGGCACTACCTAATTGTTGTTTTTGGAAACGTGATTTTACCAAATTACTAAATGCCTGTGGCAAAGAAAGCCCACAGAACAAATAAATAAGCATAAATACCATAAAAGAGGAAATGATGTAATCTTTTCCAACTTCACTAAGCATAGCTAAAACCACTAAAAATCCTATAATATAAAAGAACTTTAACAAATATTCAATTTTATTTAATAATATTTGCTGCTTTGAATTCATTGGTACTCCTTTATTCCATATCTCGTCTAATCTCTAATGCATCTAAAATGGCTTTTTGATGTGCTTCCATCACTATACGTTCATCATCTTCCATATGGTCGTAACCAAATAAATGTAACATACTATGGGCAATCAAAAAAGCAAATTCTCTTTTTTCACTATGACCATACAACTCTGCCTGTTCCTTCACCTTTGGTGCTGAAATAATCATATCTCCTAAAACAAGTCTTCCGCTGTCCGGGTCAAAATAATCTTCAAAATGGTTTTCTACCTCCGAGAAATCTGCCGGTATATCATAATCCACATTTGGAAAGCTTAAAACATCGGTCTCCTTATCAATTTCTCGATAATTTTTATTGTATTCTCTAATACCCTCGTTATCCGTAATCAAAATATTAACTTCTGTATCATAAGGACAACTTACATAAGAAAGAGACTTTTCAATCACCATTTTTGCCACGTTTTCTATGTCAAATGAAAACTCTAATTCACATTCTTTATCTATGTAAAAAATCATAATAAAGTCTTTCCTCCAAAAGTACATCTTTAATCATTTCTATATCATAATAGGTAATTCCGCATTTTTGCGGGAAAACACTGTCTAATTTTTTCTTTAAAAGTGTTCCTATCACTTGTTCATATTGAATTTCCTTATTGGGATTTTTGGCATACAAAAATTCCACAGATGTAATCATCATTTCCGCCACCAAAACAACAAAGGCTTCCTTCGTCGTTGGACTAAGACTATTTTCTATAATATCTCGCAAATACTCATAAGTAACCGGTGGAAAATCATAATCTTCTATCATCTCCATTGTATTTTCATAATTGATTTCTCCAATCAAGCTGCCAATCTTATGATAATATGCCATAGTTTTCACGTATTGGCAATCTAAATTCAGTCTGTTCGCCAATTTATCACTTAAATAAGCCACGTGCACAGTATGAATATATAAATCCGGCTGTTTTTCTTTTAATTCCACTAAAAGAGGACATTCCGAATCATTAATAATCATAAATTTTTCACGATATTTAAAAATAACAAAATGACCATATAATTTCAAGATAATTAAAATAAGAATCGCACTGACTACCACGTTTACCATTGGAATAATCAATAATTCTACATGTAATGTTTCATTAATAAATAAAACAGCGTTTGCCATTTCACATAAAATCATTATCATAATGGAAAGAAACAGCGGATATCCAATTTTAAAATTATCGTCTAATTTTTGAAATAAAATACTGCAAACTATACCACTGATAAAATATAGGCAAAAGGTATTGATGTCAGCACTATTACTTAAAAGCACGCTCATCATCAACATATAGGAGGCACTGACAATTCCTATTAAGGTATTACTAAATAGTGTTAAGGTAATAAATACCGCCACATAAGGCCAGCCTGTCGTTGGCAAAATTGGTACTAATACTGATAAAACCACCCCACAAAGAAAACATACCACAAAACGAAGTGGATGTTCTTCGTTGTCATCTTCGAAGGAATGATACATTCTGGCTTTCAGCAATAGAAAAATAACCGTTCCTACACAGATGCTTGTAATAACAAGATTTCGGATAATCTGTACCATATTATGCGTATACAATATACTACTTATCACCACCGTCAAAAGAGTTATGACAAAAAATATAATATTTATAAAGGTACTCTTAAGGCGTAAATACTTTTCTCTATCTTCCATTCTTCTGGTTCCTATTATTTTTCTTCTGTTCCCTTTGTTCATAGGTGTCATAGGCATTGACAATCTTTTGTACCAAGGGGTGACGTACTACGTCTTTACTGGTTAAATTGCAAAAGCCAATGTCTTCGATTTTCGATAAAACTTTAATCGCCACATCTAAACCTGACTTAGTTCCTGGGGCTAAGTCTTTCTGAGTAGCATCACCTGTAATAACTACTTTTGAGCCAAAACCAATTCTTGTTAAAAACATTTTCATCTGAGCTGGCGTTGTATTTTGTGCCTCATCTAAAATGATATAGGCATTATCCAGTGTTCTACCACGCATATAGGCAAGAGGTGCAACCTCTATAAGACCTTTTTCCATGTTTTTGGCAAAACTTTCTGCTCCCATAATCTGATATAGTGCATCATAAAGTGGTCTTAAATATGGGTCAACCTTACTCTGTAAATCCCCCGGCAAAAAACCCAGCTTTTCTCCCGCTTCAATGGCTGGTCTCGTTAAAATAATACGACCCACTTCTTCATTTTTAAAAGCCGTAATTGCCATTGCCATTGCCAAATAAGTTTTTCCCGTTCCGGCTGGACCAAGGCCAAAAACAATCATATTCTTTTTAATCGCATCTACATATTCTTTTTGACCAAGGGTTTTGGGTTTTATTGGCTTTCCATTTATGGTATGACAAATGCATTCTAAATCCATTTCAGAAAGAGCCTCTATCTGATTCACTTTTTCCATATCAATCACATAATTGACACGCTGTATGTCAATCTCAGTTCCTCTCTTACATAATCGGTATAGCTCTAAAATCACATTTTTTGCTGATTCAATATTTTCCTTTTTTTCTCCTGCAATTTTAATCTTACCATCTCTATCCACAATAATAACATGGAACGTCTTCTCTATGGTTCTTACATAAGAATCAAAAGGACCAAAAATGTGGCTAATGACTTCTACCGGCAATTCTAATTCTAAATTCATTGGATATTATTCTCCACCTGATACCTATATTCTTTATCGGTGTTATATACAGAGACTATAAATTCTCCATTTACAACCCATTTACTCACATTATGTTCTATTTTAACATTTTTTTGCAGAATTTGTACCCCCTTTTCATCTAAAGTTGCATAATAATTATTTAATTTTTCGTTAAATATATCCTGCACTTTTTCTTCACTATATTTTTGTTCTACCAAATAGTATTCTCTTGCTTCATAAGTGCCATAATATACCGGCAATTTTAAGGTTTGAAACAAGGTTAGTTGCTGGGAGGTTGTATAAATATCATAATATGCATACTTGGGTTTAAAAGGAAAATGAATATCCGTTTCATTCCACTTAAGATAAGAGGTCTTTTTACTTCTTCCGGTATACTCCTTTTTGTAATAGACATCATCGATTGCCTCCTCATAAGACATAGTGGTTTCAATGGTGATGTCTGCATCTGCATCGTAATATTGATAGCTTTTTACCAGTAAAGAATCATCATAAATCGGAATTTCTCCGGTTACTAAAAGCTGTCCTTTTGTTACAGTATCCCCAATCTGAACCAATGCTAATCCATTCCTTACCAGCATACTTTTTACTGTTCCATCGCAAGTGGCAACAATATCGGAATATACAAAATCTTTCTGCACACTTTCCGTTTCTTTTAACAGGCTATTTTCTTCAATTTGTACCAGTAAGGTGTTGCCGGAAATTGCCACAGAACACCATTTAATAATGGGAAATTGCTTACGCAAATCTTCCTCCAAAATCTCATAATCGACCTTAGACTTCAAAATCCCTTCGGACACATTATTTTCCAGCAAAAAGTCATTCATCTGTTCCGTACTGATGGTATAATTCCCGGAAAATTCGATTTTCCATACAAAGAGATTACTGACAAATACAAGGCTCATTGCAAGAACTAAGAATACCAGGTAGAAAACTCGGTTTTTCTTTCCGATAAATAAAAAAGGTAGTCCATACTTTTTTTGTATGTCTACCTTAATACCTGTTTTCTCTACGATTTCATCAAGATTTTGATAATCGGAAGCAGAAATTTTCATAGAATAGTCTTGATGACTTTGTTTTAAGTCCCATAAATAAATATTTTTAATTTTACATAAATTGATAAAGCGTTCCGCACCATAACCTGAAATTAGGATAGAATAATAACCACTCAAATAGAAAAATAATCGAAACATAAAACACTCCTAAAAATATTTTACCAAAGTAATAACACCTTTTACTTTCATATCCAAATTCGTATAATACTCAATTTGCAATTTGCTGCCTTCAATGAGAATTTTTGTCAGTTTCCCCTGAATCACAATTTGCGTATCACTATAAGATATAATTCCTTTATAATTTTCAATAAAAAGGCGGTTTCCACCCTCAATCGTCACAATGGTTGCTCCAGAAATTACATCTTTGGTAAAACCGATTTTGTCGGATATTTTTTCCTTCGTATTTGATAGAGTTAAATTCTTTTTCATATAACAAAGTATGCAAAATTCTACTCAATAATTCCTTGTATGAGTGGTCTTTTCTCAACTTTTTCCTTAGAAATATGGTATGCCTTAAGAAGTCTTTCTTTGGCAATTTCTACTTTTTCCATAGAATTGCCGTATAAGGTGGCGATAGGCGTATTTTCGTCCACAAAGTCTCCTGCTTTTTTATGCAAAATAATACCTACGGACAAATCAATTTCACTGTCTTTAGTTTCTCGTCCGCCCCCAAGAATCAAGGAACAAATTCCTACTTCATCACAGGTGATTTTAGAAATATATCCCTCTTTCTTTATAAAAATAGGAACAGCATACTGAGCTTTGGGTAAAAGTTCGGGGTTTCTTGCCCATTCTTCCATACCACCTTGGGCTTTAATAAATTCTACAAACTTTTCATAGGCTCTACCGCTTTTTACTGCCTCTTTAAGCATTGTTTTGGCTAAATCTATATTTTCAGCAATTTTTCCTGCCACAAGCATATAAGAACCAAGTGTATAACAAAGGTTGGTAAAATCTTCTGGTCCTTGACCTTTTAATGTATCTATGGCTTCTTTTACTTCCAAGGCATTACCTACTGCATTTCCGAGAGGCTGGTCCATATCTGTAATAAGAGCTATGGTTGTTTTCCCTGCCATATTGCCAATTCGCACCATTTCTTTTGCCAGGGCAATCGAATCTGCCTTCTCTTTCATAAAAGCTCCGCTTCCGGTTTTTACATCTAAAATAATGGCATCACTTCCTGCCGCCAGCTTTTTACTCATAATAGACGATGCAATTAAAGACATATTATCCACTGTGGCAGTTACATCTCGAAGAGCATAGAGTTTTTTATCAGCTGGTGCTATATTAGCCGTTTGACCCATAATCGCCATACCGATATGATTCACATTATGGATAAATTCGTCAGTGGAAATATCGGTGTGAAAGCCTTTAAAGCTTTCCAGCTTATCAATCGTACCACCTGTATGGCCAAGTCCTCTGCCACTCATTTTAGCAACTTTTAATCCGCAGGCAGCTACCATTGGTGCTAAGGCAAGTGATGTCTTATCTCCTACGCCACCTGTACTATGCTTATCCACTTTCACTCCTTGAATTTGGGATAAATCCAGCATATCCCCGCTCTTTGCCATTGCCATAGTCAAGGCAAGCGTTTCTTCTTCATTCATTCCTTGAAAGAAAATCGCCATCATCATAGCAGACATTTGATAATCAGGAATCGTTTCCTTGGTATATCCTTCTATCATATACTCAATTTCTGCCTTATCCAAAAAACCGCCATTTCTCTTTTTTATAATCAAGTCATACATTCTCATAAAAGTTGCCCCCGATTTATTACATTTGCTTACGTACGATTAAGTATTCATCGCCATTTTGATAATATGGGCAGGTCGTATTATTACCGGTAATAAATCTTTCAAATTCGTCCTCGTCCAAATCCATCATACAAGTGTAACATTCATATTCTTCATCATATTCATAGTTGATACAAGTATCACATATAGACATATCTTTCTACCTCACTTTTTCGATACTATTATCATACAAAAAAAGAGAAAGTATTACAATGTAATCTTTCTCTTTTTCCTATTGCTTTTTTGTATAATTGTTTATTGAACTATAATCATTTCATCAGCAGATTCTTCTTTTTCATCGAACATATCATTATTATAATCTTCCAAAATGATATCTTCATTAATCTGGTAATCTGACAATTCTTCGTTTAAAATAACCGGATTTTCTGTTTCCAGATTTGCCTCAAAAATATAGTCTTCTGAGGCACGTAAAACAGTTCCTGTACCAACCACGCTGGCGTTAATAATATCTCCATCATTGATGGTATATTTATTTAAGCTGATTGCCAGGCATTCCGGCGAAATAAACTTGGTTGCACATCGTTCTCCATTAATGAATACTTTCGTCCACGCAGTAAAGTTCTCACCGTAAACATATAAACCATTACCAATTACCGCCACGGAATCAATAATGATGTCGTCAACGCCCATTTCCAAATCCGAAGCTGTATACAATTCTTCACCGTTGTAGGAATATCTTTCTCCATATAATAAGTCATACTGAAGGTTTTCAAGTCCACTTAAATAGGCTTCTTCATCACTTGCATATCCTGCGTGTAAATAATCCTGATGATATTTAAAAATCGTACCTTCATGAATGTTTGCCTGCTCTGTTATATAAGCAAGTAACTGGTAAGAAGTTAAATCCGCATCTCTTTTTTTCATATCAAAGTTATTCCAAGTAACATATTTTGTTTTAAAAGTGCTACCGGAAGCCATATCGGTTTCTTTTAAGCCCATAGTTGGTAAATGGTCACCCCATAAAACTAACAGAGTTTCTTCCTCTCTTTCTTCCAACTGTGCCACTAAGTTACCGATAAATTCATCTACATAATGAATTTCATTAACATAGTATTCCCAAGAGTTATTTAATTCTTCTGTTTCAGCACCAGATACGGCAAATTCTGGGTCATCGTGAACTTTTTCTGTTGGATAAGCACCATGACCTTGTACGGTAATACAATATACTAAATCCTGTTGATTTTCGCTTTCGTTCATTACTTTATCAATCTGTTCCAATAACAAATTATCTGCCGCCCAGGTTCCAAGGGTGTTATATTCATCAACAATCATAAATTCCTTACTTACAAAGGAATCAAATCCCATCATTGAAAAGGCGTTATTTCGACTGTAAAATTTTGCAGTATTATTGTGAACAACGTGTGTGGAATAACCGATTTTACTCAAATCACTGGCAATACTTTCGCAATCTGTTTCTTTTAAAATCGTTTTGTATGGATATTCGCCTGTACCAAAAAATCTCATACTCATACCGGTCAACACTTCAAACTCTGTATTGGCTGTTCCTGCACCAACTACCGGTACTGTCATATAACCCGTGGTAAAATTATCCTCTAGATAATGGAAATTCGGAATTGGGTCTCCCCCTTCAATATCCAAATAATTTACTTCACTTGGGTCTACAAAAGATTCTAATAATACCACAATAATATTAGGCATATCTTCATCCAAGGCAGTATTACCGACCTGAATAGAATCTTCAATTTCCGAAATCGTTTCTTCCCCATAGTTAATTGGTTTACTCATTCCTGTACCTACTACACTGGTAGAAAATCCGTAAACAAATCCATACTCTTCATACCCTAATGCAATATTTTCAAAATATCCGGACAATACATTCTGATTTACCGCAGCTTCTGTCACCATTGGAATCCACATAAAACAAGAACCAATCGCAATCAGCGAAATCATCTTATGAAGTTTTCCTTTAAATTTGGGTGCTTTTACATATAACAGTACATTGAAACCAATTACTAACGCTACCAGAATAATCACAAGAACACATTCTGTCATCGTAAAATAGGTACTGTTCATTGCAAACAAATCACCAATCAATTTTAAATCTGTATAACTAAATGGTGTAACACGTTTTGCTAAAATACAGCCATTGATAATTCCTAAGAAACACCAGATTAAACCTAGTGTGAATCGAATAGCAATACGTTTTTTAAACAGATAAACAACTAATAAAGTTGCAAAAATAATCATGGAATTATACAAGAAAATCCATGGTGCTTCTATCATAAATTGAAATGCCTTTCCAACAGAATGTCTGGAACAGGCTTCAATAAATAGACATAAACACATGGCCATTATCATATGCCATATTAAAGATGTTTTATTAAAAAAGTTCACTATTTTCGCTTTTTTTTCGCTGCTGATAGAAAATTTTTTCAACATATTATCCCTCTTAAGTTTTTTAAAACAAACTTTACCCATAAGTTCTCCTTCTGTATTAAAAGTACCATATACAGAATATTAAATTCAGGTTAAAAAATCAACGTTATTAAAGTATATCTTTCACAATAAAATTTTTAAAATTTATGCACTTTGCATAAAAAGAGCCACCCATACCTTAATAGAACCTTAAAGCATTAAAGTGGCTCATTTTTATATACTTTTTTTTGATATTTATGCCTTACGCTCTTTGCGTTTTACATAGATAACAACAGCACCAGCAATAGCGAAAATTATGAGAATTGGTATGATATACATTATAATACCTCTTTCCTGGTTGACATCTACTTTTGAAACGGCATATCCGCTTACGTGCTGAGATAAATCTTTAATGCCAAGTTTCTCATTTTCTGAGATATAAGCATCTTTGGTTAAATATTCTGCTACGCTAACGATTTCATAAACGCCAGTTTCATTATTGTATACGGTCATATATTCACCAGCACCAATTTCTTCACTTTCTGTATTTTCGGTAGTTTTTTCAGAAGAATTATTGTTCTCTATATTTTGAGTATTTTCAGAAGTTTCTGTATCCTCTTTAGAATCTATCTTTTCTTCTTCTAAGTTTGCATCTTCTTGTGCATCTGTACCTTCCTCTGCATTAGGCTCTGTACTATCTTCTGATGAACTACTGTCCGAACCGGTCGAACTTGAATCAGTTGAACTTGAATCAGTTGAACTTGAACCAGTTGTGCTTGAACCAGTTGTGCTTGAGTCAGTAGTCTGGCTTATCGCATCTTCTGACTGATTTTCCGTAGTACTTATATAAGTTCCTTCTGTTCCGTCATCTACTCCTTCTGTATCATCATCAGAACCTTGACTGCTAATTGCATCACTTGTACCTAGTACACCATCTGTTGCCTGTGCATTTTCACTGTCTGCCATTTGTGTAACACCGGAAGTTGAAGCTGTATTCTCACCAGTACTATTGTCAGTAATCAGTTCTCCAGAGCTATTACCTACAATTTCTTCTAAATCCGCTGTGGAATGAATCTTATCACTTAAATCGGCATTAGCGGAGTAAGTATTATTGATACTTGAATACTGAGATTCATTTTCTCCACTAAAGAAACTCATTGCATAGTCCAGTAAGGAAACTTGTGTTTCAATACTATTATCAAAAAGAATTTCTCCAGTTGCATAGTTATAACCGATAATACCACCATTATTGTATTCTACAAGCACGTATGGAACAGACGCATCTAAGGTGTTGGTCATACGCACAATCGCCTGATTTTCAACTTCTTCAGGAATATTGTAATCTTCGTGCATCATATCCACCATCATACCATCGTTTCCAAGTACCGTCTGGTAAATTTCTCCATTCAGTTTGTATAACAAGATATCGGTTTTTCTGGTTTCTAATGTGCCATCTACGGTGTAAAGCTCATCGTTTAATACAAATAACTGTGAGTCTCTGTTAATATCGCTATATTCTGAAACAACATGGCTATATTTTGCATATGTATCAATCGCAAAGCTACCATATCTAAAGCTCCAAAGAGGTGTAGCTTCACTTTGTTTTTCTATATTGGAAACGCTACCTACTTTTGTCTTACTTTCCACATTCCATATTGTTCCATTACTATCTAGAGCCTTACCATTCATTACAGTAATAAAGTCACCTGACCATGTGCCAGCCAATGAAACAAGTCCGTCTTCAGAAATATAATAATAATCATTTCCATAAACCATAATGTCTGTCTTTAAGTCATTAACCCCTAGCTGCACACTTTCCAGTTCTTCAAAGTTACTACCATTCAATAAAGCGTCACCTTCCAAGGTATTATCATTAAGGTAACCATATTCAAAGGTAAGGGTCTTATCAAAGGCATAACTAAAGGTTGTTACTTTATCCGTAATAACTTCCTGTGCAATAATAGTATCTCCTGCTTTTAAAGTATAGTATCCGTTGTTTACTAAATCCTCTGAAAATTCCACATTAATCTTATCAATATCAGAAGCATATACCATACCATAAGTAGTCACAACACGTCTTAGGCTAAAGGTTGAGGATAAATCAATCGTTCTTGCATCATTTCTATCTCTTGGTACTGGTAATCTTGGTATACTTTCCTGCATCTTCACATGAGGATCCAAATAGTACATTCTCTGTATACTTTCACGTGGTTGCGGTAAGTATGTACCTGTATCAGCCCCGGTAGATTCATATGGGTTCTTTAAACCTCTGGTTGCACCAGAAGTACCGTCTGGTACATCACCTACGGATACTCTCCATGAACTATCTCGACCAACATAATCTGGTGCACTATTATTATAATATAAACTAAAGCCTATCGTACGATAGAACACAGAGGTTCTATTTTGTGTATCACTAATTACCCGACTACCATCTAAATCCGTACTTTCAAATACTTGTATCTGATTCAATTTGTTTGGATAATTATTGGAAGCTACGTTGCTGGTATTCCAGTAGGAATATGCATAAGAGCCGTCTGATTTTGTAATTGCCCCTGCATAAACATCTCCTGATCCATAATTTAAAATAGTCTTATCCCAAATTCGATTATCACGTCCAATGAATTTAAAATTAACATCATCTGCTGCAAAAGCACCTGTTTTTCCACTGCCACCTGAAATTTTGTCTGCGATGACAATATTTCCATAGGTTTTATCTACTTCATTGCAATTTGCATTGACGCCTTTAATACGGTTACCATTGTCGCCAGTTAGGGAAATTGCACCACTTGAATCAGTACCTAAGCCCCTATATAAAAGACCGGTTCTACCGATTATACCACCTGCATATCCGTCTTTGGCAGTAACTGTTCCGGCAAAGTAATTGCGGTACATTCCAGCTACGGAATAAGTATAATAGGTTTTTCCATTGGAAATACTTGTTGTATATTCGTTACAATACATTCCGGAAACACCACCGGCAATCTGTTTATCTGCCGCTATAACGTTGGCATTTGAGTAACTCTGGAATACACATCCACTGTTCTGTTTACCAACCAGACCACCTACATTGGTTTTTCCTTTAATGTAGTAATCATCGATTGAGGCAGCGGTATATCTATCCAAACCACCACTCAAAAATTCCGCTTCTTCCACTTCATCGTAGCTTGCCAGATAGAAACAACTTCCAATGTAATGATTACAAGCAAGGGTTTCCGAAAGCATACCGGTTATACCACCTACGTTATTGTAATCCGGTGCATTAATAACTGTATTAATAACACCACAATAATACATCGTATTTTCATAACGTCCAGTTATACCACCTACGTTTGTAAGGGTACCGGAATATCCAGAAGCCATTTTTGCGTTAATGACACAATCTTTTACATAAGAATGTTGCATAGTCGCATATCGGTCCATACCAATAAGTCCACCTACGTTATGAATATTGGTTACATCAATCGTTACATTTTCTGCCAAAAGTGCTCTTGTTGTTGACCAGGTTGTCTGCCCTACAATACCACCTGCATGATAATAGGTTGAGGTTGCTTTTACCCAGTTTTCTCTTGACTGAATTAAAGAATTCTTAACGGTAATGTGATATAAAGCTGTACTAGATGTACCAAATGCACCACCTAAATTCTGCAAACCACAAACAATAACACCGTCAACATAAGCATTTGGTTCTTGCAAAGATGGTGAATATGCAGTTCCCACTTTTTCATTCATTGCACCAACAGTACCACCAACTACGCTATTACCTGTAATCTTGGTTGTGGAATCAATGATATTTCCTTCATCATCATAAGTTGGTGTACCAATCACTTCGATATTTTTTATCACATTGACATTGGCAATCGTACTACTTCCTATTAAGCCGGCAACACCACCTGCATAATTGCCGGAAGCGGTAACAATACAGTCAATGATGCTGATATCTGAAACCTTACCATTTTCAATGTAGCCTACTATACCACCAACATAAGCACCACTACCTTTTACACTAAGGTTTGTTCCTGTAATGTTGGTAAAAGTACTACCATCTTGTACTTTTCCTGCTAAACTACCTACATAATCATTATTCGATTTTTTATCATCAATGGTGATATTTGTTAATGTAATGTTTTCAAAAGTACCACCATTACTATGTCCGATAATACCAATTTCATCTTTATCATTTGTCTGTGGAGTAATGGTAATATTATTGAAATTACAATCAATAAGCGTACCATTGGAAACTCCAACCAGACCAATACAACCTACATTATTGGAAACCACCGAACAATTTTCAAAATCTATGCCCCAAATTCCACTGTTTAATCTGGAAATTAAGTGCATATCCTGTCCGCTAAGACTAACGTTACTAATAGTTCTATCACCATTATCTGAAACCAGACGACCAAGCTTTAAGTTATTTGCAGGTGCAACATATGTAAAGTCTAAATCACCTCTTAAACGGTAATTTTCGTAAATGTGACCTGCGTTTTCTCTGTTTGGAATATTATTCCAGTCATCTGTATCATAAATATCCATGCATAACATAACGTTAATTCTGGAATACAGTGCAATATTGCGAAGTTTATTTTGTGCAATATTAGAAGCAACCAGGCTACTGTTCAATCCACTGTTTTTTACCGGATAGAAAGTAATATTATCCATAACATAACTATCTAAGAAGTATGTCTGGTCAATTTCTTCTTCATACTGTAAGTAAATTCTTGTAATACCTCTATCATAGTCTGTTGCCTTATCGATGGTAACGGCTTTACCATAGTTTTCTCTACCTGCCGCCATATCAATAAAGTGATAATTCAATTTATCAATTTCAATATCTGTAATCTTATAGTTGTTTGGATTTCGAAGTTCTACTGTTACAATACGGTCTACATCATTATGAATGACATTCGTTACTTCAATATCCACGTCTTTTAATTCATCCAATGCAATATCTGTCTGATTTGGAAGTAAGCCCTTGCTCTTGTCGGTATAGTACATTTTTGGTAAATAACCGTTTTGTGTACCTTCCATACTGTATACTTTTTCAAAACCAATCACATTGTAGTAACTGTTTGCAGCATCATTCATTAAGTCATCGTAGGATAATAAGCCTCTAACGCTTTCTTCTTTTCCTTCATAACCAACGCCTGCAATACCATTAATTAGCTGTTCCTCGGTTCCATAGAAGGTTGCATTTTTACCAAGGTTTACACCAACAGTCTGTGATGCATTGACAGAATCCAAGTTTGCCAAATAAACATTACCAAGGGCAAGTCCTGTAAAGTTATTAGTTGGACTTACTCGTTCCTGAGTAATATTTGTCTGACCAATTAAGCCGCCTGCTACGTCCGTATAACAAATAATATCTACTTTTGCATACATATTCTTGGTACATGCTACGGCTTCTGCAGTACAGTAATAATGTCCAATTACACCACCTACTTTTTGTGCACGACTGACAATTTCACCTTCTGCATAGGCAGTATCTACAACACTATTACTTGCATAACCAACAACACCACCAATACCATAGGTAGATTTTGTTTCATCTACTGTAATATCAATGTTTTGTGCATAACAATGCGTCACTCTGGCATCGGCAAGTCTTGCTACAACACCGCCAATGAAACTATCTGCATTCATATCATCGGGGTCATTATAACTTATCGTTAGGTTTGTTACAGAACAATCTCTCACTTCACCTGAATTTGCTACAAAACAAGCTAAACCGGCTGCATAATCATAGGCCACAATATCAATATCTGTTACATGCACATTTTCAATTAAACCATATACTGTACCAAAAACAGAGGCTGCTCTGGATACATAAGTTTTTCCATTCTTAGTATTTTCATATTTACCACCGGCTTTATAGTTTTCCACATACATATTTCTAACTACGCCGCTATATGAAACTTCCCCTGCAAATAATCTTCGTAAGGTCACATTATTAGTTGCATTAAACCCATACTGTAAGTCAATATTCAGTAATTTATGACCATTGCCATCTAAAATTCGTCCAAAATTTTTCGTAACCATAATTTTGCTGGCATCAATGCCGCTAAAATCAAGGTCTGCCTCCAGTTTTACATTTTCAAAATCATCAGAGCTCTTACGATTTACCATATAAGTATACCAATCATCTGTGGTATAAATCTTACGATAAAAATCCGCTTTCAATGTATAGCTTAAGGAGTTTGCTACTACCTTACTATTCTGATAGTATTTTACACTCTGAATTTCATACTCTGAGTAGAAAGTTTGCGGATTAGAAACGACACCCATAATGGTCGTATATCCATCTTCATATTTTGCCGTTTCCAAATCTAATTCTACATCAAGGTCTGCAATATCCAGACTGATAATATCGAATCCGTCACGATTGAAAAATACAAATTCTACGATAGCATAGTCCGTACCATCTTCCATTGTGCCATATTCCTGTACGGTAGCTCTGGAAATTTCAACAGGCTGCTGCATCGTACGTGTTGGCAATGGAATGTATTCCTGTTCCGGTAAATCGGAAGACAGTTTCACGTGTGGATAATAACCGACTTCTACTAAGCTAACATCAAAACTGTCTGTCAGCATTGTCTGTTGCCAAGTAACATCATATAGTTGATTTAAATCAAGACTATATGCTTTGCAAAGTGAAGTTGCATATTGATAACTTTCTTCACTGTAATAGTAAACATTTGAATTGGTAGCATTATTTCTTCTACCAATAACCGGGCTAAACTGATAACCCAAAGTACTACTGTTTTTACTTTCGACAACGAAACTGTCTGCGGTAGAATACATATTGCTCATTTTACCCCAAGACTGTCCGCAAACAGCACCATAGTAGTTACCATAAGTGTAACTGCTATCTGGTGAAAGTCGCATACTGGTTTCATCTACATTTAATAAACTATATACACTGTAAACACTACCAAGTGTTCTGTTGGCACCAACAATACCACCAATTTCTCTTGTAGTTGACTGTTCAATGGCTGTTGTAATAATGTTTTCACCATATACATAACCATAGCGAATGATACCATAGTTATCATAGGTTGCTAATCCGGCATAACGATAAGCACTAAAGCCTGCAAAACCTTCCTCTGGTTCATTGGCAATAACGAAATTTTCAATAATACCGGTAGATGCATTAACACGTGCTAAAATACCGAAAAGTTCGTTGTTAAGCACATGTCCGCCTCTATATTTTACATAAATATCACGAATCGTACCAAAGTTTCGATAACAAAGGTCTGCATCATCATAGATTCTGGTTTCGTTTAAGTTCTTAACACTATAAACCATATTTTCAATGACACCTTTAGAACCAATATTGGTAAACATTCTCTGTCCGTCAGCATAAACATTATGAGTTAGGGTAAAGCCCTGGAAATCAATCTGTCCGTTAAAAATATTAACAATATTTGCACCGGAAACTCCTGTTCCTAATGCCTCTACTTTCGTATCAGTCATAGAACCCACATCACCTGGGTCAACAATATCTCTAAAGTTCCAAGTATTTGAATTGAATACAAAACTATTCGTTGCTACGAATTTTCCGGAAGAATTGCTCCTAATCTTCTGAATCATTTCGTATGCTGTACTAAAGCCTTCTACGGTAGTTTCTGACGTAAAGGTCAGCGTATCTAACTCTACCACACGGTCACTGATAATGACATACATCGTTAAGGTATAAGTATGCTCACCCTTATCCACGGTATAATAATGCATTTTTTCATAAATAGTAGACTCCATTTCTCCTGATAAATCAAAAGCCGTATCTTCTACTAATTCACCATCTTTTTCTACTTTAATGTAGTATGGAATTGCATTCTCTCCCGTCAAATAATGGTCCGTATCAGTTAAAGTTGCCTTAACCACAGCTTCATAATGGGTACTATCCCCTGAAATCTCATTGATTTCCTGCAATTTAATCGTACCATCTAAGCTCATAGAATTATTCACATCTACGATTTTCAAAACCTGGTTTGAAATATAAGTTGCATTGGAATATCCTTCATTATATTCGTTGGCAATAAATCGAATCTGGTATTTTTCTGCCGGGTCTAAGTTATTAAATGTAACTGTCTGCCAATCTTCTAAACCTTTTTCCACACGAATGGTTTTGACAAACTCGCCTGAGGCTGTATAAAGCTGCACAATAACTTTATCTTTGTATACACCAACAATCGTATCATCTGGGTCTTCTACTTTCACATCAAATACCAAAGTACCTGCTGCAAATAATAAGTCCTCTACTATGACTTCTGCCGGCTTACGCAAAGTCTTAAAGGTATAATTTGACAACTGTGGTGTAATCTCATATTCCTCATCTTCGTATTTGGCATAAATAGTCGCACGCAAACGATACTCAGTCATACTCTGTAAGTTTTCAGCCAAATAGGTTACAGCTGTTGTCTTAAACATATCTAAAACTTTCGTTGTATCGTCTGCCGCCAGAGTGGTATCATCAAAAGAAAAACTTGCATCAACAATGGCGTCATCTCCGACTCCATTGTCTCTTACCACATCAATCTTCATACCTGTAATTAAAGCTTCTAACTGGTCATTTGTTGATTGCGTATTCAAATGAAAACTCATAGGTAAAGACTGATAAGTCAGACTCTTTAAGTCTAAATCTGATGTTACATAAATCTTTCCAAGTGCAGATAAGTCTGCTGTTTTTAAGATCTTTTGGCCGATATTTTGGAAACGCTGTGGTCCCATTTTATTTGTCAAATCATAGTCCGCATAAACCGTTGCAAAATATCTTTCTCCTAAACGCAAACCATTGAATTCTACGTCTAAATTGTTGACTATTAACCCATTGCTTGTGTCGTAGGAATATTCAGATGCCTCTAATTTTTTGTAGGCAACAATTACGCCTGCTTGCTGCATTTCTTCAAATGTTTTACATTTATAACGTGCAGGGTCATCTTTTGTCAAAATAAGATAAACATCACAAGCAGATTCTGCATCTGTTTCGTCTAAAGATGGTACAGCTGCAGCATCTATATCTTCAATGGAAATATCCAAAACTAATTTTCCAATTTCATTAACTTCTTCCACAATCGTCGCACTTGGTGCGTTATTACTGGTCATCGCTGTACCAACATTGTTTAACAGTTTTATGGTATTACCAAAATAATCCTGAGCGGTAAACTCATACTCATATTCTGTTTTTGCAGTCAAAGTCTGGGCACTAGTTAAAATAACACCTTTATTATATTTAAAGCTGCTTACCTCTGCGGCTGTCAGATTTCTTGTGGTTACAACATCACCTGTGGATTTATTTCTTACTGTGAAAACCATTCCACCATATGGATTCACACCGTACACGTATTCCTCATCAGATGCAGCTACATCATAACCAAAATTAATGACTTCAATTCGATTATTATAGCTTGTGCCCTGTTCATGCTTTAAGGTGATATAAGCATTGGCATCATATGGCAAAGTTGTCACATAAATGTCGTTTGTAGTATCATCAGAAGGTGTAAAATCTACCACCACATACTGTTCTTTATCGTATTCGTCGTAATATGTATAATATCCGGTAATTCGATAAGTGGTATCTGGCTTAATTGCACCACTACCAAGTATTGTAGATTCTAAACCTGTACCACGACGATAGCTTCTCATAGCTAACTGTTCTGTGCCATCATCTAATACTTCGTAAACCTCAAAACGAACATATTTTTTGGAATCAATACGACTTGCCGGGTCATAAATAGTGGTATCCAATGTAATTTTGTAAACGCCGCCTGTTACCGCATTTACTGTCACATATGGTTGTTTATATCCTTCTACTGCCTCCGGACTACTTTCTGTTCCTGTGACACTACCTGGTCTTTGTACACTATCCGGTCTAACACCTGGGGAAGTATTAGAGTTCGTCTTTCCCTTGCCTGCTGTTGGTGCAGTTGGTGGTTCTACTGGAGAATCATCCGGGTCTTTTATTGTGACTTCTGCAGAAGGCTGAGTATCTAAATCCATATCAACATCGTCACTATCTTCCGCTTCTTCCTTTTTATTGTCCTTTACAACACCCTCAAATTCAGGTATTTCGGAACGAAGTCCTAATAATTTTAACAATTCATCATATGTGTACTGATTCTCACCAACATTAATTTTGAAAGAATCATTTACACTAATACAATATTTATAAATCAATTCACCATTTTCGTATTCATAGTATGAAAAATAGTCTGATTCAAAATGAATCAGAGAATTTTCATTAATATCGAATTGTTCATTTTTTACTTTATAAGTAATTTCTTCAAAGTTTATAAAGTTACCATTGTTCATTCCTAAAAAGAGATATTTACAGTGGTCCGCCTTTTCTCCGTCCATATTATAGGCATAGCCACCCTCAATAAATAATCCCTGATAAGTTGCTTCTTTTTCATAATCTTCGTCATATAAAACTGCCGAGCCGTCCATTAACTGTAAGATGGCACCATGGTTCATATAGACAGGATAAGAAGCATCTACTTCTTCTTTTTTCTTTTCACCCAGGAAAAATTTTCCGCCCTGTGTATAGAGGTATTCCATAGCATCAAAAGAATGCATAGAAACAAGTTTTTCAATGCCTTCTTCTTCCGGGTTTAAGCTCAAATATTTCGTAACCGTATCACTAACAACCGCGTAGCCTGCATTATTTAAGCGAAAATATTCTTGAAACCTAGTTTGAAGGAGCATCAAAATACCAATTAAAATGACACCTACCAATGCAAAGAAAAAGTAATTTCTTTTATCCAGGATTTTTTTATTCACTTTTTTTGTTGATTCTTTGTTTTTCTTGCGAAATATCATTTTAATACTCCCATTGCTTCAATGTCTGCAAATAAAATGCGTTCTGTATTTCCAACTTTCATAACACCGGTACCTAAATTAATACTGTATCCATCTGCAGAAAGTGCTGTGGTTTCTGCATTGGTTATATCAATGTACTGATAGTCTCCAGTTGTCATATTGTAGATTTCGATGGAATCTCTATAAAATACTCTGACATAAGTCATTGCGTGTGCGTAATAAGAACTTGTACCAATTTCCAAAGTCATATCTTCTAAGAAAATGTAGGTTCCATTACCATCATACAAGAAGCCTTCATCAACTTCCGTAATATAATTATTTTGATTAATTTCGATTTTATCTCCTGCTTTTGTTAAAGTAGAAAAATAATTCACACGTTTTAAGGAATCTTCGTGAAAAGGTCTCATAAGTCCCATACTAACTGGTAAAATCAACTGACTCTTTTCATCACACACAATCGGTGTTCCATCAGAATACAAAGATTGTGCATCTTCAATCAAAGTTCCTGAATCCGTATATACCAATTCCATATCTGGAGAATATTCTACTTTGACACCCATAATATAGGCATAAGTGTCTACTCCTAGTTTCAATTTTGCATGTCCGCTGGAATACCATACAATTACTACCAGCATAATTAAAAACAATGCAATCGCACCTAGTAAAATAAACCACTGTCTATTTTCTTTTATGAAGCTATCAAACTTTCTTTTTTTCTCATCATTTTGGTGTTGGGTTACCTTTTTCATACTTCAACTTTGTTTTCCTTCCTATTTTCAATAACGGTTTTTGTACAATGCAACAAATCATAAATGCCATAAAGACACAATAAAATGCCCAGAAGCCATACGACTACCGCTATTTTTATATCATAGACTATTTCATTTAAGTAGTGATGTAGCATATTCATAATAACCATAACAATGATAGATACAACACTTAAAACAACATCTAACATTACTCCTTTAACACTGCGTCGATGCACAATGTAACAGATTTCTAATACAACAAAAATGGCAATATGTATTATCTCTGCATTACCTGTTGTAAATAAAATAGAGAGTATTAGAAATATTTTTATCAGGCAGCAGGAAATCCCCACCGTATCCCAAACACTCAGATTATAAAAAAATCCAATGAGTTTCAGATTCTTTCCGTTCCAAGAGAATTTCCTACAACAAAATAAAAGAAAGAGTCCAATCAATAAAATTCCAATTCCTGAGATGAGGATAAAAGTTTTTAATTGCATAATAGGCTCTAATACACTATCTAGCATCTACATCTTCCTCCTCAATATAGGAAATCGGTTTTGTATCGCCTTTTTCTACCAAAAGGCTGAATTCATTCTTTTTATGCATATAATAGCCTTGCACATTTTGAATTCTAAGAGTTTCGTCTTTTAATACTAGGTCTACATACCCGTCTAATCTACCAAGTAACGGCATATAGTTTTGTAAAATAAGCAGACTATGATTCTCACCTTTTACACGAATCATTTCAATCTCTTTATACTCTTGTAATCCATATTCCATACTAACAATTTTAGCTTTAATTTTGTGTTCCATTATATTTTCCTATATACATAAATTTACTTTCATCAATATCGTCATAGGTTCCGTTTAAAATGTTCTCAACGTCATCTAAAATGTCATCAATTCCAACAAATTCACCCGGAATACCTGTAAAGTTTTCAGCAACAAACATTGGCTGTGTAAAATAATTACGAAGCTTTCTTGTACGATAGAAAATGCTTCTATCTGCTGCAGATAATTCTTCAATACCAAGTACCGCAATAATTTCTTCCAAATCACGATATCTGGAATAATATCTTAATACTTCTTCTACCAAACGGTAATGTCTTTCTCCTACCTGTTCAATATCAATCAATTTACTCTGTGTAGAGAAAACATCAACTGCCGGATACAAACCTTTTTCTGCTACTTTTCTATCCAGTACAATCTGACCATCAAGGTGAGACGAAATTACCTGAACTGCTTCATCTGTAATATCATCGGCTGGGATATAAATTGCCTGGAAAGAAGTAATAGAACCTTCTCCTGTGGAGTTAATTCGTTCTTCTACTGATGCAACTAAGGATTCAATATTAGCTGGATAACCATTTTCAATCGGTACACGCGATAATTCCGCATTCAATTCGGAAGATGCCTGTACGAAACGATAAATGTTATCAACAAATAAAAGAACGTCCTGTTTTTTCTCATCACGTAAGTATTCAGCGGCTGTTAAACCGGTGTAAATGGCTTTTGATCTGGCAGCTGAGTTTTCACCCATCTGACCAAAGACAATCGACATTTTATCTAATAAATCAGCCTCTTTCATTTCTTCGTATAATTCCAAACCCTCACGGGAACGTTCACCAACACCTACAAATACAGAGTTTGACTGGAATCCCTGATATACGTTATGAATTAATTCTTTAATAAGTACAGTTTTACCTACACCGGCACCACCTAAAAGTCCCATTTTGAAACCTTTTCGCATAGGAGCAAAAAAGTCTAAAACTTTAATACCTGTCCATAAAATTGCACCGTTTACGTTAATTTCTTCCATACTCAAGTTTCTACCGTAAACGTCTTTTTCTTTTACTTCATTGATACTACTTCCATCGATTGTACTTCCATAAGCATCAAATACTTTTCCTAAAATTTCATCACTGTATTGCATTTTTAAAGAAGCATCCTTTTTGAATACTTCCAAACCTTTTTTAAGACCAATTACGTTCTGAAAAGGTACTGCGGAAACAATGTTACCATCTTCTTCTGTTACTTCAAAAAGAATTTCTCTACCTTTTATATTCGTATACAAAATATCATGGTATTTTACTTTTTCACCATTTAACAAAACCTGAACATTTAATTCAGAAATTGTCAGTATTTTACCTACGCAGACTCCCATATGCCCTCCTAATAGTGATTTAATTTGGTATAGTTATCTAATACCTTATTAAATTCTTTTTCTTTGTTTTCTCGAATTTGACCCATTTTACGTGTTTCTTCACGTTCATCAATTTTCTTCAGTGACTCGGTTGTTGAGTTTTGTCTTGTGATATTTAAAGCAGCACTGCTTACTTCCGCCGCGATTGCCACTTCGTACTGGAAATACAAAACAACAAGTCTGGTTAATATTGTTTCAATATCACCTTCATAAGCAAAATCTTCAATATGGTCACTTTCGCTAAATAAATGTTTTGGTAAAGGAAACAGCTGCTTTTTCATAAATTCCAATTCACTGGCATTATAATAATGGTTATACACCAGATTGATTTTGGAATATTTTTTGTTGTAAAAAGCATCTTCTAAGATTTCTAATACTTTACTGTTATCTTCCGTAAATTCTTCACGGCTCATTGACAAAAGTACTTTTTCATCATATCTTGCCGAACGGATTTTTCTACCAACAATGATTTTATAAGCATCTTCATCTTCCAACACTTGTTTGGTAATATTAGAGTTCAAATTGGCACAAAATCCTAAATCGCCACCTAAATAAATATTTAATTCAGGTTGATTTTCATCTACACGGAAAAATTTGTAGTCCAGCATAATATTTCTATTATTAACAATATTATCAATCATTTCTGCTACTGTGTCATCCAGGTAAGCATACTTTTTGGCAGCCTTTCTGGACTTATCTACACGCAACAATGAGTGAAAGTTCATAACCTTTACTACATTCTTTACATTCATTTTTCGTCCTCTAATGCTTCTTCAAATATATGAATAATTTCATTTTTATTTCTTGGAGAGAATTTATACTGGAGAAGTCTTTCTTCGATACGTCTACCTTCTTCCAGTTTAGCCTGCATTTCATAACTCATTTCATCTGTATTTGCAAGTTCGTAAACTTCTCTTGTTTCTAAGTAAGATAAGAATCTCTGACGTACTTTTGCACCCAGTTTCTTCATATCTTTATCCTGTACTGCACCACCCAAACGAGATACACTCAAGGTGTAGTCGATAGCCGGTTTCTGACCTTTTTCAAAGTTCTTTCTGGAAAGAACGAGCTGTCCGTCTGTAATGGAAATAATGTTAGTAGAAATATAGTCTGTAATATCTCCACCTTTTGTTTCTACGATTGGCAGTACCGTAATAGAACCACCATCTTTATGCTGACAGCCTTTTTCCAAAAGTCTTGAGTGCGTGTAGAAAATATCAGAAGGATATGCATCACGTCCTGGAATCTTACCTGTAAGCAAGCTGATTTCACGGTGAATATTCGCGTGATGTTTTAAGTCATCAAGGATAACTAAAACGTCCTGTCCTTCTCTCATATAAAGCTCTGCAACGCTCATAGCCATATATGGTGTAAAATATGCTACTGGTGGTTCATCTTCACTAAAGGAAGCAACGATTAAGGTATATTCCATTGCACCCTTTTTCATAAGCATATCGTAAAGTTCTTTAATATTTTTCTTGGTTTTGTTAATTGCTACATAGATACAGATAACGTTTTTATCTTTCTGATTAACAATCGTATCCAAAGCAATCTGTGTTTTTCCAGATTTCTTGTCACCAATGATTAACTGACGTTGTCCGTAACCGATTGGATAAACTAAGTCAATACCGGCGATACCTGTATAGAATGGTCTATTTACAGGACCTCTTTCCATAATTGGAATCGGACTTGTTTCGATACTGATAGGTTTTAAATTTTCAAATTTTTCATCTAATAATCTATCGTTACCGAAAATATCAACAATATGACCAATGGCGGCTTTACTGTACATAGCACAGAAATCAAAACCTGTTGTAACGACTTCATCTCCAACGTAAATAACATTTGCTCTCTGTAAAACAGCTACCATTACTGAATTTTTCTTGATAGCAGTTACGTAACCAACTGAATAATTGGAGATAACAACTCTTTCATAGAATCCAACGGATTCAAGTCCTGTAACTTCAAGAATATAATCTTTTACTTTTGTTACATGTCCCACTTCGTATACATTCTTCATTTCTTTCATGTTACGAAGCTTTGAATTAACTAATCCTTCAACAAATGTACTCATACTCAGCTTCCTACTTTTCTTCTTGTTTTGTAAATACTATAATCATATACTTTGTTCTGGTAAACAATCTTAAGACCTTCACAAATATTCTGGTCCACCAAACAGACGATTTTTCTTTCTTCGTCAGAAAAATCTTCTTCATTTTCCGCTACACTGACAAAGACATGAGGGTCGTTTTGCCAAGCAATGTGCTTTAAATAATCCACAAAGCCTAACACATCAAATTCATCAATGTCTTCCATATCTTCAATGTGCTCTAAAAGAAGTTTTTGTTCCTCTCCATCCAGACATTCCTTAATAATCTGTAACTGGTCTTCTTTTGTACTGCTACAAAGGTCATAAATCGCTTCAAAATTTAACTTTTGTAAAATGCCCTGTACCAATTCGTATCGTTCCAAATCTCCGGTAAATGGTACTTTATTCATTACGTTATCAATAACTTCCTGCTTATTAATACTTAATAATTTATCTTTTGCTATTTTGTATTCTTCAAAGAAATCATTGTCAATATAACGGGCTGTTGGAATATAGATATCTCGTGGCACCGGACGTGGTGCATAAAACGGTGAAGTTTTATAAGATATCATCTCATTTTTCATATTACGAAGTTCTCTGGATACTTCTTCACATTCCATATTCATTTTATGTAAGGAAGTTACTTTTTCCTTATATCTGCTATCGTACATTTCCAGGTTTTTCAGAAAGTAAGCATTTACTTTCTGATTACTCTCGGAAACGACGCTACGCAGCATAACTGTCATAAAATAGATAAGAACCAGAAGAACTACGACTACGGCAATAAAAATACCCATATTGTAGTTTCCTCCTATGCCGGTTATGCAGTCAATGGATTAAAGAATAACAATACCAATACGAATGCAAATAATAATAACAATAATAAAGTTAAAACGATTGCTACTACCATAACAGAATGAATTACTTCATTCTTTGTTTCAGGATTTCGTCCAACTGCTTCTGCAACTTTAGAACCTAAGATTCCAAGTCCAATTCCTGTTCCTAAAAATGCTAAACCTATAATCCAGCCAATAGCTGTCATTGTTGCTGATAAAACTGATTCCATAATTTAATCTCCTTTTCTACTTGGTGTATGTAATCGATGCCTGATCTGGAATATTGAATGATGCACCGTTATAAACTACATCTTTAAATTTGAGATATAGTCTGTCACCATTTGAAAGTGCTGTACTACCAAGTGGTAAGCTTAATCTCACTGTACTCTTTGCTGCTGCATTAATAGTACTTTGGTCTAAAACAATATGACTGATTTCTGTATCTTCGTGATATAATGCAACGCTTCCGCTTTCAATCAAATACTGACTATCTAAGGTCAAGTCAAATTCAATCGCATTTTCTGTCTGCTTAACAACTTCTAAATTACCTAAGTTTGAACTTGTTTGTACTCGCACACTGTCTACCATAGTTTCTTCTGGAGCATCTCCTACAATACCACCGGTTTTGTAGTATGCGGAATACCAAAGTGAAACCTCATAGTATGTACCAGGGGTACAATTTCTAATGGTATACTGATTATCCGTTTTGCTTAAATATACCTGATCTGTTACGCTCTTTCCTTGGCTATCTTTATGAACTACTTCCAGCCATACAGCAACATAATCATCTGTAATATCTGTTACAACATAATCTACGTCAATCGTACCAATTCCGGCGGTTACTCCAACAAGTTTAACCCATTTGAGAGCATTAACATTGGCATCACTACCTCTACCGCCGTCTCCACCGGCACCACCGTCTCCACCAGTTCCACCAGTTCCACCGGCACCACCGACACCACCAGTTCCGCCTGAGCCACCGTTACCGCCTTCGCCGCCGGTTCCACCAGTTCCGCCATAGCCACCAGTTCCGCCAGTTCCACCGTTACCGCCGGCACCACCAGCACCACCGTTACCACCAACAATCGTAATAACGTCTGGGGTATCTGCTGCACTTTTATACTGCTCATCATCTACTAAGCCTTCTACATAAATCAGTGCATCGCCACCATATTCATTGGTACTGCCTAATACATTTTTCAAGTTAATTAAATTATTGTTATAGAAAGCATATTCACTGGAAATATCTAAGTATAAATTTCCACTGTTCAACATAATTGGATTCAATATGTTTTTATTATTCTGGTCATTCATTAGAATCGCCGCACCAGATGTATAGATGTTGATATATACATAATCATTTGTGGAGTATTCTTCATCAGTGGAATTAATGCTTTTTCCTGTCATTAAATACTTTCTGTCAGCCAGTTTATAAAGTCCTGGCTGACTCAAGTCTTGTATTTCATTGCATCCGGAGGAAAGTGTTACGGTTCCATCGGAAGCAATTTCATATAAATCACCATATACATATACGGTTCTATTCTCACCGTCTCTTACTACGGCATTTGTTCCAAGAGTATACACCTCTTTGTCAGCTGTTTTTAAGTAATAGATTCCATTACTTTTCTGATATAACTTTGCTTCTTCATCAATCGGAATATACTCGTTATCAACATCATAAACAGTACTTCCTGCCGGAACTTTATAAGAACCGGACTGATTTCTAATAACAAATACTACTGAAACAGTTAGTGCGATTAGTATCAATACGATAATTGAGCCAAAAACATTAAATTCAGCCGTATTTTTTCTTTCTATCCTTTTCATACGTTCTCCCCTAACTATTTTGTAAAGTATCCGCTTGTAGAACCTACCAATGAACTTCCATTATAGAACTGTAACGTATAATGATAAGTTCCATTTTCTGGTGCAAAACCAGTTGTATAACTGTATGTATTACCTACTTGCGTCCATGCTGTCAAATCTTTGCTTACATTTTCATAGTTTTCACTACCATCTTGTGAATCAATGCTGTAAACAATCTTTGTTACGTCACTAAAGTTGGCAAGGTCTAACAATTTTAAGGTCAAATATCCATCTGATGTGTAACTGGTTGCAACCGTTGCAGTTGCTGTACTGATTGTACTTGCAGTTAACTCATTTACATAAGAGGTTTCCCCTGTACCATTGTTATCTCTATCTGCCGCTGCAGTTACTACGACTTTATATGACTGATTTTCCGGCAAATTCTCGATTTTACCAGAATAAACTGTACTGCCTGAGCCATTCGTTGTAGTAACTTTTAACCTTGTAGAATCATTGGTTACTCTATTGCCAGCTAAATCATATGCATCAATGTAGAACACATTATCTTTAATTGTTTTTTCCTGGTCGTACATTACAACCGTTACTGTCAAAGAGTCCAAACCGGATACAACACGCATTGAACAACGTGGAGCCTGTAAGCTATCCGGCGTTGTAAACTGCTGCGTGCAGAAACCAATGGCTTCTGAACTATCTAAGATAACCCCTGTATTCGTAGAAGTATACGCCTTAAATTCTACGGTATAGGTTGTTCCCATTTTCAGTGGTCCTGCTGGTGAGAAATCTACACTAACTGGATTACAAAGGGTCATATCGCTTTGATAGTATTTCACATTATTTCCAAGAGGCTCTAACAGGTAGCCTAAATCTGTGGAAGTCTGATTACCACAAATAACTTCTGTCTGAGAAGCCGTTCCATAATTTTCATATACTTTATAGAAAATACGCATTCCTGTACCTTCACTACCTTGAACAGCATAGTTCATTAAACCATATTTTCCAGTATAAGAATCATATACAAAGCTCATACCACTTGAAGCTAAATCAATCATAGAAGTAGTTTTGAAAGAATAAAGTCTTCCACCTGTTTCATATCTATAATCGAATAAATCCTGTAAATTATCCTGTGTATCTTTTGCCATCAGTTTGACCTGATAGGTTGTGTTTCTCTCTAAACCTCTGATTGCAAAAGTAATTTTTGCACCTTCGGAATCTGCATCAACCGGCAAACCATAATCCGCTACATCATCTGCAGTAGATAATTTTACGTCTTGATCTGTGGTTGGTAATTCGCCTTTTACAAGGTAATAAATCTTGCCATCTGCATCCTGCCATTTTTCTAATTCAATCTTTTCCGTGCTTCCATTTGGATATAAATAAAGGTAATATCCCTGGTCTGTACCTGGCAAAGCACCTTTTAAATCAAACTGTACTGTGGCACTTGACATACCCGTAGAAGAACCACTGGTTGAGTAAGAAATACCCGGCATACCATCTCCTGTATGGAAGGTTGCACTTTCATAATTTGATGCAGCATCACCAAAGTCAATCTTCAGAGTTGCTCTGGACAACTGCTCCATTACATAGTAGCTTCCGTCCATTGCTTTCGCACCGATTTCGTCCATTTCCAAAGATAATTGTTTTCCATACATAACGTCTGAAAAAGCACCTGTATCATCTTTGGTATAAACTAAAGGACTTAATGCATATCTGAAGGCTAATGTTTTTTCGTCTGCAAATCCAATGTTCTGTCCACTGGAATCTGCCGCCATCTGTGGTATAAAGATAGAACCTGTTAAGGCCTTTGTAATAATACCTGTATTATTACCATCTTTATAGATTTCCTGGCTAGGAGAAAGTGCTCCTTTGTTATCCAAAATAGTCTGATATGCATAAGTGTAAAGTGGAATACCATTTTCTTCTGTGTATTCATATTGCTTTAATGCCCATGCATTTGTGTTGGCATACAAGTTATTGGCTGTTGTATAACCTACGGAATGAGCAATATCCGTATACTCTGTAAAGGTCGCCATACCTTGTCTATATGTGGTATAGTAAGCTTCTACTTGAATGGTTGTATCACGATGATTGATTCCCGCATCAACAATCGGAGCATATTCCAAATATGCATATGCAAAATTATTTAATCCATCACCAATAACACCATTTTGTAAAGTTACAGGAACTGGGTCATATACAACATTCTTTTCATTGCCTTCATCATCTGTTCCTGTAATCGTCACCTTTAATGCTGCAACTCTGTCTACCTGTGAACCCTGAAGGGAAAGTTTAATGCGATATCCATATTCATCATCAATACCTTCCACATCTTTTACTTCTTTTATCATAACGCCATTTACAGCATAATCTGTCGAACCATTTACATCTGTAATACCATCTAAAACAGTACTTGTAACAATATCACCAACTGCCTTTATTTCAGAAGGAACGGATACAATAGATAACTGGTTCACACTTTCATATTCCGCTCTAGTTGATTGTTCAAATAAGCAATATGGAATCTCAATATTGTACCATTTCGTATCCTCTAAGGCTGTAACTGCCATTGACTCAAAAGAGTTCTTTGGTAAGCTGTTTTCATCATACAAAGCTGTCAACGAAGCGGCAGTTGTTTCTGTTCCAGTACCCTCTAAAGCAGCGTAAGCTTCTTCAAAGCTTGTATATTGCGTAATGGTTGCTTTTACATCTGCTTTCTGATTATAAGCATAAGTTAAAATTGCATTATCCGGGTCATTCAGTTTATATTTCCAAGTCTGAATTGTTCCGGAAGCTGTGGTAGTTGTATCCCATAAATATCTCTGTACAGAAGGTGTCTGTCTTTCGATACCAAATACATTAGAACGATAGAATGGAATATCATCTTCGTCCATTCCGCTATATGCACAGTTTGGATAAACTTTCTGAGTCTTGGTATCTTCCATTGTGCCATCCGTTACGATTTCGTAACGAATATAATAAACTTTACCTCGTTCAAAAATAGGATTTCCCGTATCATCTAAGTTTGCTGTCGCCTGCGTAGAATCTGTTTCATCAAAATAAACTGTCCAAGGGCGGGCAGAACCACCTGCGGTTGGAGAGGTTGTAATATTTACTGTTTTCTGTTGCACAGAAGCAGTTTTCCAATATCCGCTATCTCTTGTTTTATTTAATACATCTGACGGGTCATCATCTTCTACGATTGGTTCATCCGCAGCACTGGTTAATTCGTATACATAGTAGATAATCTGGTATGCATCGGATAAAGAATAACCTGTATCTACTGTGAGACCTACGATAGTATCATTTTCTAAAGAGCTATCCACTTCGGCCGCATTTGCATTTTTAATCGGAGTTACGGTTAATGCACTGTTCGGGTCTGCCGCACGAGTATGACTCTTTTCAACTTCAAATTCTAATTCGCCTACAATATCTAATTCATTGGTTACAGAAGAAAATTCTGTATCATCTTGTGTATAGTCGTAAGCTGATTCTACATAAATTTTAAATGTACCGCCATTTGCAATACGAAGGTCTCCTTTTGCACCAAAAGATGCATCTGTCAACACATATTGTGAATATGTCTGACCTTCTACTGCGGAATAATTCAGGTCATCTTCTGAAGTTCCGGCAGCAGAATAATAAGTACTATAATCACTGGAGTGATTTGCTTCATCACTATCCATCATATTGGCAGTTGTAGCAATTGTTACACCACTTGCATTCACAAGTCGGAAAGAGATTTTTTCCATATTAGCTACTTCATAACTTGCATCTGTTCCATCTTCTGCAGTAAAGGCAACCGCTACTGTAAACAAGTTATCGTCCACACTTGGAACACTTCTTAAACTCATAACAATCGGAGTTGGTGAACCTACATTAATATTATAACCAGACAAGTATTGAAGTTTATTCAGCTTATCTTCTTTTGTAAGCTCTGCCCATTTTAAGTCTTCTGTGTCATTCACATAACCGGATACTGTAACCGTATGTGTCATATCTCTGGCAAGACCATCTACTTCAAAATAATAGTATTCCACAGCATCACCTGTATCCGCATTTCCTCCAGGTGGTGTTGTACTCTTACTTGCATCTAATTTAATGGTATGCATTTCACCTGTTTGTGCAGTAACAGTTACAATCAATGGGAAGTCCGCATCTACGTGACCTAATAACATATCCTGGTCTACACTGTTATCTTCTACCATAACATAACCGGCAATCATATCGTATTCATGAGTCAAAGCTCCCTGATTACCATATGTATCAAGGAAAGTAACTGTCGGATAATTTGAATGTGTTAAAGAAACAATGTCGGAAGGTGTTGTAACCAATTCAACAAGTTTCTCATTATCATTAAATAGAACAACTACTCTTGCAAAATATCGTTTATCCGCATCAATATTGAAAGTTACCGTTTCCATTGTCTGTACTTCTTTTGTCTGCACAGGAGTTGTAATGGTCGTATCATCTGTTGCTGTTTCATATAATTCATATCGATAACCTTTGATGCCATTATATTCATCGATAATATCTGTATCGATAGAAATTGTGGCAGTCTGATAACGGCTACTTGTTAAAATCTTTGTCTGTTTTTGGCTAACTAGAATCTGGGTACCAGCACTATCTAAGTAGTAAGGTGTTGTTTTTAACGTTGTTACTGTTTTAGAAACATCAGAACCAATGCTAGAATAATCTTCTGCTACAAGGTTTGTTAACTGAATCTTATATTCTGTATCCGGCGTAATTTCATAGCCTGTTTTCAAGCCGGAATCCTTCTTAAATACAAATTCCTGTCCATCTGTAAAGGAATTGGAATAAGAAGAAAGGTTCTCTGTTCCATCTCCTAAATAAAGAGCAATTCCATAAGAAGCTACCTGACTTTCGTCATCTTTTACAGTTTTTACAATAATCGAATCTTCTGTTACCTGAACTTTTTCAATGTACAAACCAAGTTCATCTGTTTTAAAGATTTTGGTAAAGAAATTTACTTCTGAAAACAAACCATTGGCATCAGACTCATAAGAACCTGTAACAATCAAAACATAGTCTACGCCCGGCTCTAAGTTCTGAGGTGCTAAAGTTGTACCTGTCATACCATAACCGATTGTTGTCTCATAAACTTCTGTCATATCGTCTCGTTTGTAAATTGTACAAACAATATCATCACTGGTAAGCATATTATTGGGGTCACTTACTTTTAAGGTCATATTTACGCTGTTAGGACCAACCGAATAAGAACTTGCATCTAATGATACAGTTGGGGCAGCCTCCTGGACGATACCAACGATACCATCTGATTCCTCGGCATGTCCGGCATCTTCACCGTCTTTACCAACTTGTCCGTCATAGCCCCATTCACCACTATCACCTTCCAGACCATCAAAACCGTTCTGTCCTTTATCACCATTTTCGCCACTTGTACCACTGTTGCCGTCTTCACCATCTGTACCATCTTCTCCCGTGAAGCCATCTGCACCATCAGCACCATCTTTACCATTTACTACTCGGAATGTAGGGATTTTTAAACTTTCTTCGTTTTCATCTACTAAAAGGTTGGTTGAAGAATCAATTACCATCTCATCTAAAGACACAGCTTTTTCGAGACCATTATAAAATGCCCTCTCGGTTAATTTTAACTGAAAACCGCTATCTGATTGAAGGTAAGCATCATCTGAAACTGTCTGATATGTACCTCTTTGGTGTACCAATCTTGCGATACCACCGGCTACATATTGAACCTGAACGTAATCCTCTAATACAATTTCAATGTCATCTGTCAAATGTAATGTAATCTGTGGAGATACAAGCATATATGTATCATCTGCAATTTTCCAGATAAATTCATTTAAAGTTAGAGAATCACCAAGATATGACATAGAATAATCCTGGCCCGATTTCAAAATTGTTGTTTTGTCAGAAACACCATAATAAGTCACCTGATTATCGCCAATTTCTGCCAAATCCATAACAACACCTTTGGTAAACGCACCTAAGGAACCATCATTATAGTGCACGAATTCTTCTGTACCCATAGACACTTCCTGATTGGAAGTATCCTTAAACTTGATAGTTTGTCCGTATTTTTTTCGATAGTTTGTCCCTGCCGAAAAATAGTACTGCTCGTTTACGTTCGTTGTCACTTCCGTATCCCTAGACGGCACTAACACATATCCGTCCTGGGAGAATTGTTTGGTTGAATCCAGCATTGTTTTTGTAGTTAACCCTGTTACTACCAAAATCAGTGCGAAAACTACAACCATAATAATTCTTAACTGCTTGCTCTTCACCTTTTGTTCCCTACCTTTTTCATTCTTTAAAGTTTCTTAATTTCTCATCTAAATGTATGTCTGCTTCTAAGAAATTAGTACATTTACTTTTATGCTACTTTGTTTATTTCGTATAAAAAGCAAACCTAATCAATTTATTTTAACACCATTTTTCACATATTGTATACTTAAAATAGCAAAGGTCGGAAACTTTGGTTCTATTGTCCAAAATTTTCGACCTATTTTTGTATAATTTTAAATTGCTATTTGTGATATGGCTCCCCTGCTATAATCCGAAATGCACGATATATCTGCTCTGACAAAATTACTCTCATTAGCTGATGGGGAAAAGTCATTTTCGAAAAACTCAGTTTAAAATTGCTCAACTTACTAACCTTTTCGTGTAGTCCCAAAGAGCCTCCAATCACAAATTGTATGTGACTTACTCCATATAAAGTCTTTTGATGAATAAAATCGGCAAAAGAAACGGAATCAAGCTGTTTTCCTTCTATCTCCAAGGTGATAAGATAATCCCCTTCTTTGACATAGGATAAAATGCGTTCGGCTTCCTTTTCTTTAATTTGATTTTCTTCTGCTTCACTGGCTTTATCCGGAGTCTTTTCATCAGCCACTTCAATAATTTGAAATTTACAATATCTGGATAGTCTTTTTTCATACTCTAAAATCGCATCTCTATAAAATTTTTCTTTTATTTTACCAACAGATATAATGGTTACTTTCATAAAAATGCCTATTCCTCGTAAAGTTTGGTATAGACTTCATCACACATATGGTCTACATATTCATCATCCAGATTCATAAATTGTTTCATTATCAGACTTCTGATATATTCAATTCTCTTAAAATATTTTACTTCTTCTGGAGAATTTTCCCATTCTTCATCGAAAAGACTCTTATCAATCGTTTCTGCGAAAAAGTTTGTTAAGCAATAACTGATAATTTCTTTGGATAAATCTCCTTCTGTTACCGCCAGTTCTTCAAATTTTTTCGCATTTTTTAAAGACAGAATTCCCATAACAATAAATACGATAAACAAAGTTCCCATTACGGAAGAAGTAATTATTTTTGACGTTAAGCTAAAATAAATTGGTATAATATCCAGCATAATTAAAATTAGAACAATTATTCCAACAATACCTACTCCAAGTAAAACATAGGCACTGGATTTATTTTCACTGGATAACTGGGCACTATCCTGGTAAACTCCGGCTTTTTTTGTTCGGATTACAAGATTTTCCTCATCTTCTGATTCTTCCAATTCTTCCTCGTCTAATGTTTCAAAAACATTCGCCATTTCAGAAAAATCCATTTTCTCTATGCTTTCTTCCTCCAAAGCCTCTAAAGAATCCACTAAATCCACGTTACAATCTGCACATTTTTTAATACCATCTTTATATTCACATTTGCAAACAGGACACCAAGCCATAAAAAATCCCTCCCCGGATACGCCACTCTCTATTTTATGCTTTTATTATTTATTGCTTAAATATTCGTCAATACCTTTTGCACCAGCTTTACCTGCACCCATAGCCAAAATAACTGTGGCTGCACCTGTTACTGCATCACCACCGGCATAAACACCTTCTTTTGTAGTTTTGCCAGTTGTTTCATCTGCTATGATACATTTCCATTTATTTGTTTCAAGTCCCTCTGTGGTAGAAGAAATCAGTGGGTTTGGTGATGTACCAAGTGACATAATAACTGTATCTACATCAATCACAAATTCACTGTCAGCTTTTACAACCGGTCTTCTTCTTCCAGATTCATCTGGTTCGCCAAGTTCCATCTGTACGCATTTGATACCAGATACCCAACCATTTTCATCGCTTAAAATTTCCACTGGATTTGTAAGAAGGTCAAAAATAACGCCTTCTTCTTTTGCATGATGTACTTCTTCTACTCTGGCTGGTAATTCTTCTTCACTACGTCTATATACAATATGTACTTCTGCACCAAGACGAAGTGCTGTTCTTGCTGCGTCCATAGCAACGTTACCACCACCAACAACAGCTACTTTTTTACCACGCATAATTGGTGTTGTAGAATTTTCATCGAAAGCTTTCATAAGGTTACTTCTTGTTAAGTATTCATTTGCAGAGAATACACCATTTGCCTGTTCTCCAGGAATACCCATAAATTTTGGAAGGCCTGCACCAGAACCAATAAATACGGCTGAGAAGCCTTCGTCTTCAATCAATTCATCAATAGTTACAGATTTACCTACAACTACGTTTGTTTCAATTTTAACACCAAGAGATTTTACGTTTTCAATTTCTTTTGCAACTACATCTTTCTTTGGTAATCTAAATTCAGGAATACCATATACAAGTACGCCGCCGGCTTCATGTAACGCTTCAAAAATAGTAACATCATATCCCATTTTAGCAAGGTCACCTGCACAAGTTAAACCAGCTGGGCCAGAACCGATTACCGCTACTTTCTTACCATTTTTTTCTTTTGCACCGATTGGTTTAATACCTTCTTTACAAGCCCAATCTGCAACAAATCTTTCTAATTTACCAATAGAAATTGCATCGCCTTTGATACCACGGATACATTTTCCTTCACACTGACTTTCCTGTGGGCAAACACGTCCACATACAGCAGGAAGTGAAGAAGATTCTCCAATGATTTCATATGCTTTTTCAAAATTTCCTTCTTTTACCTGTTCAATAAATCCAGGAATGTTAATAGAAACTGGGCAGCCCTTTACGCACTGTGCATTTTTACAGTTAATACATCTGCTAGCTTCTGCCATAGCTTCTTCTTTGTCATAACCTAAACAAACTTCTTTAAAGTTTGTTGCTCTTTCTTTTGCGTCCTGTTCACGTACAGGTACTTTTGTCAAAACGTCCATTATTCGTCACCTCCGCAGTTTCCACATCCACCATGATGTGTATCGCCTTCCTGAAGCTTTAATAAAGCTCTGCCTTCCGCAGTTTTATAAATCTGCTGACGTTTCATTGCTTCATCAAAGTTTACTTTATGACCATCAAATTCAGGGCCATCTACACAGGCAAATTTCACTTCGCCGCCTACTGTTACACGACAAGCACCACACATACCTGTACCATCAACCATGATCGGGTTCATGCTTACGATAGTCTTGATGCCGTATTTCTTTGTTGTTAAGCAGCAGAATTTCATCATGATCATTGGGCCGATTGCAACACAGAGGTCATACTGATTTCCAGCTGCAACTAATTCATCGATAACAGCTGTAACCATACCATGACGTCCGTAAGAACCATCATCTGTTGTCACATAAAGATTTCCTGCAACTGCTTCCATTTCTTTTTCAAGAATCAGAAGATCTTTTGTCTTTGCACCAACAATGACATCTGCCTGAACGCCACGTTCATGAAGCCATTTTACCTGTGGGT
>JBGVKZ010000052.1:0-59303 GCA_045124055.1 Lachnospiraceae bacterium
TGAAGGAACCGCCAAAATGATCATGGGTGGTTTTGCAGTGGCCTTAGGTATCATAGCTATTGTAGGCACAGCTGGAATGGCTACACCGGTTGTGGTTGTGGCTGGAATATCAGGAACCTGTACTATGGCCTATGGAATGAGCAATATGACAGAAGGAGCCCAGGACTATTACTATGGCAGTATTGGTGATTTGAGTACAGAAGCAATTAACCCTATTCGAGATACCTATTTTTGTGGGAATCAGGAATTGTATGATGCCTGGGGAAATCTTAATATGACAATCGCAGGTCTTTGCATACCGGTTGGAAATGTAACCACAGGTGTGACTGGTTTTGGCAATGTTGCGAAAGTAGGATTGAAAACAGTTGGCAAAGAAATGCTCAAGGATAGAGTATATGATGAACTTAGTGGAGTTGCGACAAACTATTTGGCAGACAAATTTGACTTGAATATGACACAGTCTACGATATTAAATGTGGGATTGAATATCGGTATGGATAAGACTGGAGATGCCATTGGTGGAAAAATTTCTGGATTGAAAAATACGACAGATAATGTTACCTTTGCCAAAGATATGGATACAGCAGATGCAGCCCATTATGAAGCCCATTGGAATGCTCTTGAATCAGGAAAAGCAAATCTATATCCAGGGTTAAGTGAGGCAGACATAGCAGCCTGGGATTTAGCAAAGGGTAAGTTGAATGAGCATATAGTAATTAAGGATGTGGACACAGATGCTGTCATAAAACTTAGAGTCGATGAAATGGCAAAACAGGATGCATTTTTGAATGGTGAAAAAGTTACTACTGAGGGTGGCAGTCAACCTATAGTTAAGACGCAAAAAATGTAGAAATGCCTTTATTAGCAGAAGGGTCCCAATGGGAAAGAAATGTCTTGAACTCTTTTTCGGGTGGAAAGGCTACTCCAGTTACGTATGAGGGTGGAACAACTTTATATAGGGTTGGTGGTAAAAATGGAGGTTTTTGGAGTTTAGACCCACCTCCAGCAACAGAATACCAATGGAGAGTGGATTTTGCAATTAAGCAAGAATTTTGTAATGATGCATCTACGTTATATAAAATGACAATACCTGAGGGTTCATCTCTATCGGGGCTAGAAGGAAAGATAGGAACGCAAGGTATGGGTTTGTACGGTGGAGCACATCAAGTTTATATTGATTATAGAGCGGTGCCATTAGATTGGATTGAAATATTACCAACAAATTGGAAGTGAGGGAAGTATTGTGAATAATATTAACAAAGAACAACATGATGAACTAATAAAAATATTGAATGAGTTAACTGAAACTATTGTTATAATGAGAAAAGAAGAAAAAGATTATCTGCTTACTCAAAATGAAAGTGAAGCAAGAGAATGGATTTCATTTTTGAAAGAGCATAAAGATAAAGAAGAATTGAAATCCTTAGAAGATGAGATATCAAATAGATTTTTCTTTAAATTTGATGTACAGATTGGGAATTCCGAATTAGATAATAGGCGAGCAGAACTTATGAAAATGTATATATTAAAATCAAATGCTTTTCTTAAATAGGATGTAGAACATAGCACGGCGGTATTCAAGACCTTAAAAGTCAGGAAATACCGCTGATTTTCTATCCATCTTTACAAGTCAGCCAGTTGTGGTTGTAGCTGGAATATCAAGAATCCTAACATAGCAATTTGTATTTGATTCAGAAATAGGTTGGTTGTTTAAAATGAATGGGGAGATTAATTATGAGTAATATATGAAAATTGTTAATGCAAATGAAGTAGATGTAATATACAATGAAGATGTATTTATAAAATATAAAGATAAATACATTCGATTATTTGCAGATAAAATATCTAGAAATGCTGTGCTTGATGATTCGGATATGATATAGACTAATTTTGAGCCATTGGCACAGGAATATATTTTGAAAAGAAAGAGCAATCAGAAGATATTCTAGAGGGAGATACTTTGGATAATTGGCTTTCTAAATTAATCTTAATTATTCCTCCACATAATTTAGTTCTCATACATAACGAGTTATATCACAAAGTTGTAACAAATTATCAAAACAGTGTAGCAAGGTAAATAGAAATTGGAAGGATATAAGCAGTACAGTGACCAATGCCTAATGGAAATAATGGGGTATTAAAAAGGAAAAAGCTCGCTAATGATATTTGAAAAGTACGCAAACCTGAAGTACAAGTATATGAACTCGTTTACGGGTGAGTCATTAGAAAAGAGCGAATAAAGAGCCTATTTAGAAGTAAACTGGCAGGAAGAAGAAAAGGCAAATTTAATATTCAGTTAATATTAATTATGCATTTATGTAAGAGTTGAGATTTATAATGCTCCTATAATTTAGGAAGGAGCAATACTACTATGAAACAGATAAGGAAAATACTTGCACTTTTTTTGCTGGGGATTATGTTGTTACAAAATTTTAGTGTAACTGCTTATGCCGCAGAAATAGAGGAAGGAAATAAGGCACCATCAGGAATACTATATACGGATATTCCGGCAGCAATCGAAGGCTATGTGGAGGAACATACAGAAACGATGGCTGGAATGAGCGTTGCAGTGTATGACGGAAATGGTGTGATTTATCAAAACAATTTTGGTTATGCCGATAAGGAGAATAACATTGAAGTAGATGAACAGACCGTATTTGACTGGGGTTCAACTAGCAAATTATTCATTTGGATTAGTGTTATGCAGCTTGTTGAGCAGGGTAAATTAGACTTAGAGGAAGATATAAGAAATTATTTGCCGGATGATTTTTTGAAAAATCTAACCTATGATACAGAAATTACAATGATTCATCTTATGACCCATCAGGCAGGATTTCAGGAAACATACTTTATTCAGACGGCAGATGAAAACGAAATTTGTAGTTTGGAAGAAGCGTTAAGTAGCCATCAGCCCAAACAGATTTATGAGCCGGGGGAAGTAACGGCATATTCTAACTGGGGTGCTGCATTAGCAGCCTTTATTGTGGAGTGTGTCAGCGGAACAGACTACGTGGAATATGTACATAAAAACATTTTTGAGCCGCTTGGTATGGAACATACTTCTATCGGTGCAACCTATCAGGATCATGCTTGGGTGAAAGCACAGCGAGAAAAGCTGGCGTGCTATGATACAAGCGGTGAGAAAGTTCCCGGTAAAGGAATGTACTACACCTTTATCTATCCTGCCGGAAGTGCAGTTGGAACGATTAGCGATTTGCTGACCTTTGCTCAGGCAATTACACCAAACGAAAATAAGCCTTGTCCGTTGTTTGAAAAGCAGGAAACATTGGAACAAATTTATACCGCAACAAGTTTTTACGGCAGTAGCAATGTTCCAAACAACTATCATGGCTTTTTTGCCAATCAGTACGGTGTGGAAACGCTTGGACATGGCGGCAATACTTTTGGTTGCTCCACTATGCTTCAGTTTGACCCGAATACGGGAATTGGAATGGTGGTTATGACCAATCAGGCACATGAACAAGTTTATAACTACGATATGTATGAATTGATTTTCGGGAAGTTCTCTGATTCAGAGCTGGCAAAGATAGAACGAGAAATTCCGCAGGGATTTGTTCAAGTTACAAGAACTGTCAAGGAAGGTCCCTTTTCTTTAATCAGTGCTTTGGGAATTGGAGGATTTAGTGAAGAAGATCTCTCATCATGGTGGTATCAGGATGGTAACCATATTTATGAAGGCTATCATGATGCTAAGATTTCCACTGCAGAAGTCATTATGGACTTAATCTGTTGTTTAGTATTTATTATAGCAGGCTTGTATGGAGCAATTACGCTGATTTTCGGTGGACTGATTTGTGCTCCGATACAGAAAAAATCACAGCAAAAGAAGGGTATTGAAACAAGTCATCCTTTCCGCAAATATAACTATGGCATTTGTGGTGTTATGGCATTGACCTTTGCAGATTTTATCGTAATGTTCATCCGTATTTTAATCGGAAATATGACCGGGGATATTGGCTCAATTACTAGCTATATGGTACAGTGTGCGTTTATTGGACTCCTCGCTATCGCATTGGTCGTATGTCTTGTATGTGGGCTGTTTTACTGGCATAGGAAGCAGATTACAGATACCAAAAAAGAGAAAATAAAATATATTGTAACGACAGTGATGGCTGCCGGTATGCTTGCAGTAGTCGTTCTGTTCGATATGTACCAATTCTGGGCGATTTAGAAATAAAGTGAGGTGTGTCTATGGCAAATATTTTGATTGCAGATGATGAAAAAGAGATTGTTCGTTTACTACGAATTTACATTGAGGCAAATGGAAACAAGGTCTTTGAAGCAAATGACGGAGAAACTGCATTAAGAATTTTAGAAGCGGAATCTATTGACCTTGCGATTGTGGATATTATGATGCCCCTGAAAAATGGATATGAAATTATCAATCATATTCGCAAAGACAGTAATATCCCGATTCTTGTTATATCTGCAAAGGTAGAATTATCGGACAGGGTATTTGGTATAGACCTTGGGGCAGATGATTATATTGCGAAACCATTTGAACCATTGGAGGTTGCGGCAAAGGTGAGAGCACATTTAAGGAGGGCAGGAGTACAAGGTGCGGTGGAAAAAGAAAAAAATCAAATTGAGGTTGGTTCCCTTGTACTAGACTGTGATGAATGTGTCGTAATCAATGAGGGAATAACGATTGAATTGACAAAAGCAGAATACAAGGTATTGGAGTTGTTTATGCAACATCCTAGGAGAGTGCTGACCAAAGAGCAGATTTATGAGTACGCTTGGGAAAATGAATATGCGGTGGATGATAATACAATCCGCGTAATCATTAGTCGTTTGCGTGATAAAATTGGGAATGATACCATAAAAACCATTCGTGGTTTGGGGTACAGATTGGAGCAGCATGGATAAGCTAAAGCGAAAAATTATTAAATATTTTATTGTGTGTGTCTTTGCTGTATCTTTGCTGGAATCTGCTTGGGACAGCACATGTATTGATATACTATATCCCTTGATGGAAAATAACAAAATTATTTCCAAAATAATGCCAGTAGGCTCCATAATAGGTAATTTTGTCATCTTTTTTGTGTTTGCTTTTGTATTTTGGCATTTGATAAACAAAATTGTTAATACGGAAAGCAAGCGGCAAGTAAAGGAAAGAAATATGCAATATTCACGCATCTGTCATGACTTGAAAACACCAATGACTTCCGTACAGGGCTTTGCTGCTGCACTTCGAGATGGCAGAATTAAGCCGGAGGAACAGAAAGAAATATTCGATATAATTTACAATAAAAGTTGTTATATGAATGAGTTGGTGGAAAGTATGTTTGCCTATTCTAAACTTGACACAGAGGAATTTCAGATTATTAGTAAAAGAATGGATTTGTGCTCATTTGTTCGTGGCATTGTAGCACTCCATTATGATGAATTTGAAAAAAGAAATATGGAATTACAGCTTGATATTCCACAGGAGCCCATTTTTTGTCTGTTGGATGAGAAAGAAATGAAGCGTAGTATCAGCAATCTTATTATTAATGCATACAAGCATAATGCTAACAGAACAAAAGTAATGATACAGGTTAACCATCATGAAAATGATTGCTATGTTATTGTGGCAGATAGTGGGAAAGCCATAAAGACTGAAGAAGAAAGTTTAATCTTTGAACCGTTTATGAGTGGTGATGATGCAAGAACTAGTGGTAATGGAAATGGATTGGGATTAACGATTTCGCGAATTATTATCAGAAAGCATGGAGGTGACTTGTTTATACGAAAAAACATCAATGGATATACCAAAGGATTTGTTGTTCAGATTCCGTCAGAAACTAGGTTGGATAAAAGGATAGTCAACCGTCGGACTTCTAAGTCTTTACACACCACATAAAAATTCCTATAATGTTAAATATAATCTTTTATCAGAGGTAATTTTAATGAGCATTTTTAAAAAGCATAAAAAAGATGAAGAAAATATTCAAATACAGAAACAGGAGCAAAATGAAGAAATTACCGATACGTCTAACCATATTCTGATGGGAGTAAGAGATGTGTTTTCATTGAAAGATAACAAGGACGATGTGGTGGTAGTGGGCAAGCTGCAAGGCACAGTTCATATAGGAGATGCTGTATATTTGACCAATGTAGGAGAAGATGAGGAAGCACTCTTTTTGACAACAATTTGCGGAATTGAAACGGGCCCTTCCATATCCGTAAAAGAGGCTACAGATTGCAATGTTGCTCTTATACTGGAAAAAGGGAGACATTTTAGAATTAAAAAAGGTTCTGTACTTTTTTCCAGAGATTGTTTGACAAAAGATGTAAGGACGACCTATACGAATACCTTGGGGGATGTTTTTGTCGGAGAAAAAAATTTAGATATATCTGACCAAGAATATGCAGTACTGAGCATAGCTGATTGTGCAGAAATTTGGCGATTGTATATTTGGTTTCAATCCAAAGTAAAAAAAGAAGAACCAAATCCAAAAGATGAAAAGATAGAAAAACTTCGTGAAGTACTTTGCAAAAAACTTATGAATGCTGAGTCTATTCATTGTGTATTTAGTAAACTGACAGGAGAACCACATATGTTTTCCCGCACTATCAATCAAAAAAATGGCTCCTATATGTGTATGGCACCTTATATTTTGCTTGGTACAAAACAATATATGGATTCGCTTATGACATCGCTCCCAAAGGAGAAATACGAAATAAGAAAAATTGAAAATGGTGCTGATAGAAAAGGCATTTATAATTTTCTGGGGAGTACATTTTACTTAAATGGTGCTTGCGGAGTCAGTGTGCAGGCTGACCATATGATGATTCCAGATAAAATGCTAGTTCCAAAGCCGGATTATAGCAATATGAAACCACAAAATGTGCCGGTTACTAATCCGGATTTGGTCCGTTGGTTATTACTGATTGGACAATTAGGAAAACCGGAAAATGCTGAAGCAGAAATCGTTTACAAATTATATTATCGTTTTATGTCAAAAGAGCTTACAAAGGCCAATTTGCTTGTGCCGATGCAATGTGAAGGAGAAATTCCAAAAGGCGATGCAGAAGGAAAAACCGTTTTACAAAAAGATACACAAATCAAAATCGTCACAATGAATGGCAAATATGATAGACCTGCAGTTCGTATGTATACAGACTGGAAACGACTTCGTATGGTATATGGAGATGAGTGGAACGGCTTAATACAAAAAGTCAGTGGAATGATTGCAGTATACGACTGTGCCATTAATGTAACACAATATGTGCAGGCGGGCTGCTACGTCAGTAAGGAATGCTACGAAGAAATGGAAAAGATGGAGTAACAGGTGACTATTTATGCAAGATTACAGAATTACCATTAAAGATATTGCAGAAGAATTAGGAGTTAGTACCGCCACCGTTTCCAATGTAATCCATGGAAAAACAAAGAAAATATCCGATAAAACCGTTGCTAAAGTCCAGGAAAAACTGGAAGAAAGTGGATATATACCTAATATGGCAGCAGTGTTACTTGCACAAAATACGTCAAAAATCGTATGCGTCATTTTGTCAGATGATGTCAGTTATGAAGGCAAAATGATAGAAGACCCATTTGTCAGTGGTATGCTTAATTATTTGTCCAAGGAGCTTTCCCAAAACGGCTATTTTATGATGTTAAAAGAAGAAGCAGATGTTAACCAGATTGTACGCTATGCTTCGATGTGGAATATGGCAGGACTAATTTTGATTGGCTACTGTGCGGTGGACTATGAAAAATTGCGAGAGAGAATGCATATACCTTTTGTAGTTGTGGATGCTTACAGAGATGATATGAATAAATACTCTGACGTAGGAATTGATAATATTCATGGCGGTTATTTGGCAGGAAAATATTTGCTGGATATGGGACATACAAAGATTCTCTATATGGCAATTACTGATGAGGATTGCGACCACGATAGATACTTAGGGTTGACTGGTGCCTACATAGAAAAAAACTTACCCTACTCCATAGAAGATTTCAAAATTCTAGGTCCTTTTAAGGAAGAAAGAGTAAGGCGGTATGAAGAAATTTATACTAAGCTAGATAACTATACGGCTGCATTTTTGGCATCAGACGTACTTGCCATCGAGTTTATGAATTTTTTACAGGATAAAGGACTCAATATTCCAGAGGACTTTTCGATTGTAGGATTTGACAACATTCCATTGGCATCCTGTGTTCGACCGGGACTTACAACCATTGCCCAGAATTTGCAGGAACGTTCAGAAAAAGCGGTGCAATTACTGATGGAATTAATAGAAGGAACTACCGTAGGAAGACAGGAGCTGCTTCCCTTAACATTAATAGAGCGGGGAAGCGTGAAACGACTTTAATAAAGCAGATAGACACAGGCATTTTGCACAAAAATCGCCTGTGTTTTTTAGAATGGGTTACGCGATTAACCTATTGTAAATACGCAATTTCGTGATAATATTAGGATATCAATATGAGGAATTAACTTTCATAACTTTTTGTGCACAATTTATGGAAAATCCAATTTGTATTTAAAGTGGAGGAAACCATGGAAACATCTTTATCAAAATCATCAAAAAACAAACTATATATGAAAGAAATACTGACAATTGGGTTGCCAGTAACATTGCAAAGTATTTTCCAAGCATCATACAGTTTTGTGGATCAGTTGATGGTTGGAACACTTGGAACAGTGAGTATTGCCGGTAGTGGACTTGGAGCAAAATTCTCAAGCCTTGTCACTTTTACCTTAAATGCAGTAGCGGCAGTTGCGTCTATTCTGATTGCTCAATATCACGGAACGAAGGACGAAAAGGGCATTAACAAAAGTTTTGCCACCTGCTCCTTGATAGCAATGGTGGTTGCCTTATTATTTATTCTACCGGGTGTTTTCTGCCCACAACTTATTATGGGAATTTACTCTAGCGAACAGGACGTTATTTTGGTAGCAGCTTCGTATCTTAGAATCATTGCCATTAGTTACTTGCCAATGACTGCCACATTGATGCTTTCTGCCCTGTTTCGTAGTGTGGAAAAGAGTAAATATCCTATGTATGTCAGTGTACTAGCTATTTTTGCAAATGTTTTCTTTAACTGGCTTTTGATTTTCGGAAAATGGGGTTGCCCAAAACTTGGTATTATCGGTGCAGCTTTAGGAACATTGATTTCAAGAACTTTGGAAGCAGCGTTACTCATTGTGATACTTATGCGACAAAATTATAAGAAAGAGATGTCCGTAAAAATTGCAGGACTTACAGATTTTCGTTTTTATAAAAAGATTTCGGTTATTGTTTTCCCGATTTTACTTAATGAATTTTCCTGGAGTGTAGGTGAAAACATTTATGCAGCCATTTACGGGCACCTTGGAAAAGAAGAAATGGCGGCTATGACCCTTACAAATCCATTACAGGGAATGTTTATCGGAATGTTTTCCGGACTTTCCTCAGCAGCTGTTGTTATGGTAGGAAAAAGACTTGGTCAGGACGACAAAGACGAGGCATTTTCTATTTCAAAATATTTATTAAAAGTAGGATTTATCGGCTCATTGATTATTGCAGGAGTACTGGTCGTTTTAGTGCCATTTTACGTGAAACTTTACAATATCGAGCCGGAAGTAGAGAAAATTACAATTTATATTGTATATGCTTTGGCAGCAGTAATTTTTGCTAAGATTTTAAATATGATTTTGGGTGGCGGCATTATTAGAAGTGGCGGAAACACTCATTATACACTGGTGGTTGACGCGATTGGCACCTGGGTATTTGGGGTACCCCTTGGTTTACTTAGTGCTTTTGTTTTTGATTTGCCGATTTACTGGGTTTATTTCATTTTATCCTTAGAAGAAGTTATACGACTTATCATTTGCTTTGTTATTTTCTATAAGAAAAAATGGATGAAAAACGTTACCTAGATTTTTTATAAATAAAATTACAGGAATTTACTATCCCTTTAAAAAGTGATAAAATGAGTCTAGCAAGGGCCGTGTCTGTTACATTGTCAGATGCGGCTCTCATTTTTTTGTGAGGAAAACTATGACAGACATTTTTATATCCTATGCATCATCAGAAGAAAAGATTGCCAATCAAATATGTAACACCTTGGAAGAACAAGGAGTATCTTGCTGGATAGCACCTCGAAACATTCAAGTGGGAAAAGAGTACGGAGCAGAGATTATCGAAGGTATCGAAAATTGCAAGGTATTTTTTCTATGCCTTTCCAAAGCCTCCAATGAATCTCAACATGTATTAAGAGAGGTGGAAAGAGCGGTAAACAAGCGACTTCCAATCATAGTTTATCAGTATGAGGAAACGACTCTTTCTAAGTCGCTGGAATATTTTTTGGCATCTACCCAATGGTTTATACCAAAAGGTGATGAAGATTTTGCTGGCTTAATAGATGCCATTGATAAGCTCAAAAATAAAAAGGTAGCCAAGAAGAAAAATTCTAATAAGAAGCCTTATAGAAAGTGGATTTATGGAGTTGGAATTTTGGCAGCAGTTGTTTTGTTTTTGGGGATAAAATTTTTTTCAAAAAGCCAGAAGACAGAAGTTCTGGCAGGTACAGTTTTTACCTATGGAAGTCTTGATTTAACCGGAAGCTCTAAAGAAAATCTTAATTGGATGGTTTTAGAGGTAGATGACAAAGAAGAAACGGCCATTTGTATTTGCGAAAATATTGTTGCCTTTTTCCCATATGATGGAGCAGAAAGTGGTATTCGTGGAAAATCAGGAGAGCTTTATTATACGGAAGAAAATTTAGACAATTATACGGAGGAACAACTACGACAGTTTTGGGGAAGTGCAGATTGGGAAACTTCCAATATTAGAAGCTGGTTAAATTCCGACGAAGCCATTGTGACTTATGAAGGAATGAAACCTTCTGAAGATACCACCTCTTTATATGAGAATCATTATGATACAATACCGGGATTTTTATATTCCTTTACGGAGGAAGAAAAAAGCCAATTAGTTAAGGTATCTCTGGAAAGTAATTCGAAAGCTGGTGAAAGAATTACAACCGAAGATAAAGTGTTTTTACTGAGTGAAGAAGAAGTAAATCAGTATTTCATAGAGCAAAATCTGGTGATTTCGGCAATTCCAACAGAAAGTGCCATTTTGCTAGAGGGAACTGGAATTTATGAGGAATATTACGAGGTAGGAAACAGAAGCACTTATTGGGGTCTTAGAACACAGGGGGAAAATGCTTGTAGCATCATTTGTGCAGGAGGTGGACTGGGAGAAAGTGAACTGTTCCACAGTGAATATGCCTGTTCATCGCTTATGGGTGTACGACCAGTTATCATATTGCCATTGGAATACATAGAAACATTAAATAGTAATGAGGAGAAATAATATATGTTAATTTGGTGTTCAAAATGCGGAACTTCTTTTGATGTAGAAAAAAGAGGAAGCATCTGCCCAGGTTGTGGATATGACACCTCTGGGGGAGTAGAAAAAAAGCAAAAGGAAAAGAAAGAAAAAAGACGTGCTACCTGGAAATTTACGAAAGGACAAATAATTGGTTGTAGTATTTTATTTGGGCTTATGTTGATAGTAGGCATCGAAGGAATTATTAAGAAAAATACGATTGTAAACCAGAATGAAATTATAAGAAATGTAGGCGTTGTCAGTCAGCAAACCATCAGCTCGGACGAAAAGTTATCTATAAATGGTGGAAAACTCCGTATAATTGAAACAAAATTAGTGGATACTTGGCAGGAAAATCTTCCGGAAGGCTATGCAATGCTTTGGGTAAAATATTCCTTGGAAGAAAGTTATGAATCTACCATTAAGTACGATACCAATGTTTATATGCAGTTTGAAACCGGAGAATATGTAGAAGCCTTACAGGGTGACAGTGTCATCAAACAGATTACTGGTGTTTCAGAATATGAAGCCGAATGTAAATATGCAATGACATCAGGGTTTACAAAGGATATAGGTCATTTAGCCTTTTTAGTTCCAAATAGTCTTACAAAAGCAGACTTGGTTATTTATAGTATGACTGGCGATGGAGATAGAAAAGATGCCGATTATGTGCAAATACTGGATTCTGTATATAGAATGCAAATAGAGTGGGAGGTACAATAATTTATGAGAATGCTTCTTACTGCCATTATAGCAGGCATAATACTTTTTATTTTAGCGATTATTTTTATTATAAAAAAATTGCGTTGGTCTGGAATTTTAGGCATTTTACTGGTAATAGAATGTATTGCTGTTTTCATTTATTGTAGAGGGGATATTTTAGAATCCAGAGAGATACAAGAGGGCGTAACTTTTACAGATATTAGTTATGAAAAAGCCACAGATGACAACGGAAATGAGGGATATAATTTCTTATTAACTTTGACAAACGAAGGAAGTAGTACGGAAAAAGTGAAAATTGTATGCAAAGATGAAAACGGTGAAAATGTTACCAACACGCAGGTGAGCATTTATCAAAATATTAGTGCTACCCATAGACTTCGCTCTAAAATGCTTGGGGAATGTGTAGTTCCACCAGGAACACAGACTACCCTCAAATTCTTTGTGACAAAAGAAAATTTAGAAAAAGTCCACGGAGAAGCGATTACTTTTAAAGAATATAATACACAAGAATCAATAGATATAACTTTAGAGCAATTAGGACTTTAATACATATGAGAATACATAGCCAAGAAATATAGAAATCAGGAGGATATTTTATGGTTTACAAAGATTTTGGAGATTTAAAATTATCAGCACTTGGAATGGGTGCAATGCGTTTACCACTTTGTAGTGATAGTGATTCTGACATTGATGAAAAAGCAACAGCCCAAATGGTGGCTTATGCGATGGAAAAAGGTATCAACTATTTTGATACAGCCTGGGGTTATCATAATGGGCAATCTGAAATAGTAATGGGTAAAATTTTGAGACAATATCCAAGGGACAGCTACTATCTGGCATCTAAATTTCCGGGTTATGATTTATCCAATATGGATAAGGTGGAAGAAATCTTTGAAAAACAGTTAGAAAAAACAGGAATGGAATATTTTGATTTTTACCTCTTTCATAACGTGTGTGAAGTCAATATTGATGCCTACCTTGATAATGAAAAATATGGAATTTTCGACTATCTAGTTCGACAAAAGAAAAATGGCAGAATTAAGCACCTAGGTTTTTCGGCTCATGGTAGCTATGAAGTGGTGGAAAGATTTTTGAAAGCCTATGGAAGTGAAATGGAATTTGGCCAGCTTCAGATTAACTACATAGATTGGGAATTTCAGAAAGTGAAAGAAAAAGTAGAGTTACTTGGTAAGTACAATATTCCGGTATGGGTTATGGAGCCACTTCGTGGCGGAAAACTTGCAAATTTGTCGGATGAATATAGTGAAAGACTGAAAAACTTGCGTCCAGATGAAAAAATTCCTGCATGGGCATTTCGATTTTTACAAAGTATCCCTAATGTCACGATGACATTATCTGGTATGTCTAATTTTGAACAGTTAAAAGAGAATGTGAAAACTTTTGAAACGGACAGACCATTAAACGAAGAAGAAATGAGTTGTCTTATGGGAATTGCCAGTGAAATGGTAGGAAAAATTGCATTACCTTGTACGGCTTGTCGTTACTGCACTACCAAATGCCCAAAAGGACTTAATATTCCAAAACTTTTAGAATTATACAATGAACACATCTTTACAGGCGGTGGTTTTTTACCAGGTTTTGGACTAATGGCAATTCCAGAAGATAAGCACCCAAATGCATGTATCGGCTGTAAGAGTTGCGAAGCGGTTTGCCCACAGCGGATTAAAATTTCAGAAGCAATGTCTGATTTTTCGGCAAAAATGAACTTGTAGAAAAATTTCATCAGACAGGAAAAGAGCGATATTATGACAGATATAGAACAGGCGAAAGCTCTACTGGAAAAAGAGCAGGCTACTTGCGTTTTTTATAAGGGCGAATATACTTTTTTCAGTAAAGAACGTGGTGTTTTACCACTTCTAAACTTATTACAAAAAGAAGAAAACTTAGGGGATTTTTCTGTGGCAGATAAAGTAGTGGGGAAGGCAGCCGCTTTTCTCTATGTGCTTTTGAAAGTAAAAAGTTTGTATGCAAAAGTGATAAGTAAGCACGCTCTTGGGGTATTAAAAACTTATGATATACAAGTAGAATATGATGAATTGGTAGAGGCTATTAGAAATCGGACCAATTCCGGATTCTGTCCTATGGAAACAGCAGTACTTGAAATAAATGAACCGAAAAAGGCTTTAGAAGCTATTCGGTTGAAACTTAATGAGTTGAGGTAAAAAGTATGAAAAAGAAAGTAGTTGTATTGGGCGGGGGAACAGGTTCTTCCACGTTACTTCGTGGATTAAAGGAGTTCCCTATTGATTTAACAGCTATTGTCTCCGTGTGTGATGATGGTAATAGTACAGGTATTTTAAGAGAAGAATTTAGTATTCCGGCAGTAGGAGACATTCGTAGAGTGTTAGTGGCACTTTCGGAAACAGAACCATTGGTTATGGAGTTATTTAACTATCGCTTCCGTACAACCAGTGACTTAGACGGGCATACAGTTGGCAATCTTTTGTTGACAGCGTCCTCAGAAATTACCGGAAATTTGTCTGATGGAATAGAAGCTTTAAGTAAGGTATTTAACTTAAAAGGGAAGGTTGTGCCGCTGACAGAAGAAAATGTCATTTTAATGGGTGAAATGGAAGACGGAAGCATTGTTGAAGGTGAACACCACATTACAATGAACAAAAATGGAATTAAGAGAGTTTATTATAAAGAAAAGCCAGTGCCAACGAAAGAGGCTGTCAAGGCACTTGAAGAAGCGGATTTGATTGTGCTCAGTATGGGAAGTCTTTTTACCAGTATCATTCCCAATTTGATTTGTGATGAAATACTGGATGCCATTGACAGAAGTCAGGGAAAAATTATGTATGTCTGTAATATGGTGACTCAGCCCGGCGAAACAGAGGACTTTAAAGTGTCCGACCATGTGAAATTACTAAATCAGTATTTGGGAAAACGAAAAATTGATGTAGTCATTGCTAATGATGGCAAAATTGATGAGGATATGGCGAAACGTTACGAATCATTAGAACAAAAAGACCCTGTGGAGCTAGATAAAGAGGAAACGGAAGCTTTGGTTGACAAAGTGATTTGTGACGATTATGTAATTGTAAAAAACAATCTTCTAAGACATAATGTGATGAAACTTAGTATGCACATATTTGGTTATTTATTAGAGGAGTAAATTATGGAGAAAAAGACCATTGTCATCACAGGAGCAAGTGATGGAATTGGCAAAGCAGCAGCCACGCAGCTAGTCGCTCTTGGGCATAGGGTTATTCTTGTTGGGCGGAATAAAGAGAAAACAAAAGAATTGGCAAAAAGATTAAATACGCCCTATCATCTTGTAGATTATTCTAAGTTATCTGAGGTAGTTCGTTTAGCAAAGGAACTGGATACTTATGACCAAATTGACGTGCTTATTCATAATGCTGGTGGAGCCTTCAATGAACGAAAATTAACGGAAGACGGTTTTGAAAAAACATTCCAAGTCAACCTTCTTGCTGCTTTTTTTCTTACGAATTTGCTTATGGATAAGTTGTGTAAAAGTAATGCAACGATGATACAGACTACAAGTCTTGGAGCAAATTTGTTGGGAACAGGTTTTGACATAGAGGATTTGCAAAATGAGAAACAGTATTCTCCGGGAAAAGCATATGGAAACGCTAAACTTGGAAATATTCTTTTCACAAGAGAGTTACATAGACGTTTTGAAAGTAGGGGCATTCATGCAGTTAGCTATGAACCGGGTATTGTGAGGAGTAATTTTGGCTCTGAATCTACTTGGTTTATAAATTTTGCATATCATTCCTTTTTAAAGTATTTCTTTACGATTAGTCCTCAAAAAAGTGCCAAAGGAATGGTAAAGTTAGCAGTAGGAACGCCTGGAAAAGATTTTGTTTGTGGTGAATCTTATCGGGTTTCAGGAAAAAGATTCAAAGTGAAGTTCCAAGATGCCAAGGGAAAAGTGGCAAGAGAACTTTGGGAAAAATGTGAAGAAATGACTAAAGGAACATAAAAGAATGGTACTAGACACAAAATGTCTATATGAAAAAAACACGACATTCTCGTCCTATGTCGTGTTCTTTTTTTGGCTTATATTTTAGTCTGAGTTTGGAAGGAGAGAGCAATATGGAGCAACAGAAAATTGGTGGATTTTTAAAGAAACTTCGTAAAGAAAAAAATCTTACCCAAGAGCAGTTGGCAGAAATTATGGGAGTATCTAATCGTAGTGTTTCCCGGTGGGAAACGGGAGCAAATTTACCGGACTTAGATATTCTAATTCAAATTGCAGAATATTATGATGTAGAGCTAAGAGAAATTTTAGACGGAGAAAGGAAAAATGAGCATATGGACGAAAAAATGAAAGAAACAGTATTAAAGGTTGCTGATTACAGCAACAATGAAAAGAGCAAGTTAACAAAACGTATTCATTATATATTTATTGCAGGAGTTGTGGCTTTTATAGTGTATATGGTCTTGGAACTTACGGGATTAACAAAGGAAACTGTTTATGAATTTATTGCAAGTTATGCATTAGGGATTGTGTTTGGAATACTTTTAGTGGGTGTTATAGTAACCAGTAAGTATATGGTAAAAATCCAAGCCTATAAGAAAAAACTTTTGAAAAAAGAAGAATAATTTGGTGTTTTTCCACAATTTGTATTAGCGGGCATATAACTTATGGCCGCTATTTTGTATTCATTTTCATTGTTCACAAAAATTTCATAATTTAGTTATTGACTTTATTTACCAACAGTTGTATTCTTAGCGAGAAATAGTTTGAAAGTCAAAATATTTGAAATTCAAACTATTCTAAATGTAGACAATAAGTAACAAAAAACAGCAATTTATTCAAAAAGGAGAACAATTATGTTAGAAAGAGTAAAAGAAATTATTGAAGAACAGTTGAATTTAGAAGGTGTAGAAATTACAATGGAGACACGTTTCAAAGAAGATTTAGAAGCTGATTCACTTGATTTATTTGAATTAGTTATGGCTTTTGAAGAAGAATATGGCGTTGAAATCCCTTCAGATGATTTAGAAAAAATCACAACTGTTGGTGAAATCATTAAATATATGCAAGACAAAGGTGTAGAAGCATAAGGGTTTGAAACGTAAGTAGAACATAGGAAGCGTGGAGGCAATTATGAAAACAAAAATTACAGAACTTCTGGGAATTGAATATCCAATTATACAAGGCGGAATGGCTTGGGTCGCAGAACACAACTTGGCAGCAGCCGTTTCTAATGCAGGCGGTTTAGGGCTGATTGGTGCAGCATCAGCACCAGCAGAAGTTGTTAGAGAAGAAATTAGAAAATGTAAAGCTCTGACAGACAAACCATTTGGTGTAAATGTTATGCTTTTAAATCCAAATGCAGACGAAGTGGCAGATGTTATCGTGGAAGAAGGCGTTAAAGTCGTAACTACCGGTGCAGGAAATCCAGCTAAGTATATGGAAAAATGGAAAGCTGCCGGAGTAAAGGTTATTCCTGTTGTAGCCAGTGTAGCTATGGCAAAACTGATGCAGCGTGCCGGTGCAGATGCCGTAGTAGCAGAAGGAATGGAAAGTGGTGGACATATTGGCTCCATAACAACTATGACTTTAGTTCCACAGGTAGTAGATGCAGTAGATATCCCGGTTATTGCAGCCGGTGGTATTGCAGATGGCAGAGGGTTTGCAGCAGCAAAAATGCTTGGGGCTGAAGGTGTGCAGATGGGTACACGTTTCGTTGTAGCCAAGGAATCCATTGTTCACAAAAATTACAAAGAGCAGGTTATTAAAGCAAAAGACATTGATTCGGTAGTGACAGGTTCGTCCACAGGACATCCAGTTCGTTCTATCCGAAACAAAATGACAAAAGAGTACCTTCGTCTTGAAAAAGAAGGTGCAGAATTTATGGAACTTGAAAAATTAACGTTAGGTTCTCTACGCAAATCTGTTATTGAAGGTGATGTAGTAAATGGAACTTTAATGGCAGGACAGATTGCCGGACTTGTGAAAAAAGAGCAATCATGCGAAGAAATCATTCAAGAAATTATGAGTGAGGCAAAAGCATTACTTCAAATTTCTTAAATCTATGGAGAAAATAGGAAAATGAGTAAGACAGCATTTATTTTTCCGGGACAAGGTGCACAATACGTGTCTATGGGAAAAGATTTTTATGATACATATAAAGAAGCCAAAGAAGTATACGAATTGGCGAGCAAAGTAACGGGCCTTGATGTAGAAGGCCTTTGCTTTACAGAAAATGACAATATTAACATTACAGAATACACACAGATTGCTATGCTTACAACCGAAGTAGCTATTTTAAAGGTTATGGAAGCAAAAGGCTTAAAGGCAGATGTGACAGCAGGCTTGAGCCTTGGCGAATATGGTGCTTTGGCGGCAGCAGGTGTTATGGAATTATCGGATTTATTCCATTTAATTCGAAAAAGAGGCATTTTTATGCAGGAGGCATATCCAGTAGGTGGTGCAATGACAGCCGTACTGGGAATGGACGCAGATAAAATTAAAGAAATCTGTGAAAGCACAGAAGGAATTGTTTCCGTAGCAAATTATAACTGCCCTGGACAGATTGTAATTACTGGTGAAGCAGGAGCAGTAGAAAAAGCAGCAAAAACTCTTTCTGAAAGTGGTGCAAAAAGATGCATTCCTTTAAAAGTAAGTGGACCTTTCCACTCAGCACTTCTTAATGGTGCAGGAGAATTACTTTCAAAAGAACTGGAAAATGTAATGGTGAAAAAGCCACAGATACCATATGTTTGTAATGTGGACGCAACTTTTGTTACAGAAGAAAGCCGTATCAAAGAACTTTTGCAAAAACAGGTTTCATCTTCGGTTTGTTGGCAACAAAGCGTAGAAAATATGATTGCAAATGGTGTAGATACATTTGTTGAAATTGGACCAGGAAAGACTTTGACAGGTTTTATGAGAAAAATTAACAAAGACGTAAAAGTCTACAATGTAGAAACAATCAACGACTTAGACAAATTATTGGAGGAAATGGCATGTTAAGTGGAAAAGTTGCTTTAGTTACAGGAGCAAGTAGGGGCATTGGAAAAGAAATTGCACTTACTCTGGCAAAAAATGGTGCAACTGTTATTGTCAACTACAATGGTTCAAAAGAACGTGCCTGTGAAGTTGTCAATACTATCAAAGAAAACGGTGGAAATGCGGTAGCTATGCAGTGTAACGTAGCTGATTTTTCAGAAGGTGAAGCAATGGTTTCCGAGATTTTGAAAGAATTTGGCAAGGTCGATATTTTAGTAAACAATGCAGGAATCACAAAAGATAACTTGATTATGCGTATGTCAGAGGCCGATTTTGATGCCGTTTTAGATACGAACTTAAAAGGTACATTCAATATGGTTCGTCATTTGTCCAAACAATTTATGAAGCTAAAATACGGAAAAATTATCAATATCTCTTCCGTAAGTGGTGTTATGGGTAATCCGGGGCAAGCAAATTATTCTGCTTCCAAGGCTGGTGTTATCGGACTTACAAAAAGTGTTGCAAGAGAATTGGCGACCAGAAATATTTGTGTAAACGCTATCGCACCTGGATTTATTTGCACGGAGATGACAGAAGTGCTTTCTGACAATGCGAAAGAAAGTCTTTTGAAAATGATTCCAATGCAAAGATTAGGACAGCCATCAGATATTGCAAATATGGTACTATTTTTAGCAGGAAATCAGTCTGACTACATTACAGGTCAAGTGTTCAGTGTAGACGGCGGTATGGCAATTTAAATAAAAAGGCGTGGCGAATTGCTTTCGCCAAGGAATGAGGATAGGATGAAAAAAAGAGTTGTAGTTACCGGAATGGGTGCAATTACTCCAATCGGTATTGGGGTAGAAGAATTTTGGAAAGGTATCAAAGAAGAAAAAATCGGTTTTGACAGAATTTCTTATTTTGATACAACAGATTATAAATGTAAATTAGCAGCAGAAGTGAAAGACTTTGATGCTAGCTTATATATGGATAAAAAAGCTGCAAGAAGAATGGAAAATTTTTGTCAGTTTGCCGTTGCGGCAGCAAAAGAAGCTATGGAAGATGCAGGACTTGATATGGAAAAGGAAGACCCATACAGAGTGGGTTGTGCAGTAGGTAGTGGTATTGGTTCTCTCCAGGCTATGGAAAGAGAACATACAAGACTTACAGAAAAAGGTCCATCAAAAGTTGGTCCACTTTTAGTACCACTGATGATTTCCAATATGGCGGCAGGAAATGTAAGTATAGCATTTAATTTAAAAGGAAAAAGTATCAACGTAGTAACTGCTTGTGCTACGGGTACAAACTCTATCGGTGAAGCTTTCCGTACGATTCAGTATGGTGATGCAGATGTAATGGTAGCAGGCGGTACAGAAAGCTCAATTACACCAATCGGTATTGCCGGATTTTCTTCTTTAACGGCTCTTTCAGACAGTGAAGACCCTACAAGATGTTCGATTCCATTTGACAAAGACAGAAGTGGATTTGTTATGGGGGAAGGTGCTGGCGTAGTTATTTTGGAAGAATTAGAGCATGCAAAGAAACGTGGAGCAAAAATTTATGCAGAAGTAGTTGGATATGGTTGTTCTTCCGATGCTTTTCACATTACTTCACCGGCAGAAGATGGCTCTGGGGCAGCAAGAGCAATGTTAAGTGCCATTGTTGATGCCGATGCGGACATTGAAGATATTACCTATATTAATGCTCACGGAACAAGTACACACCATAATGATTTATTTGAAACAAGAGCAATCAAATTAGCATTTGGTGAATATGCCAAAAACCTAAAAATTAACTCAACGAAATCTATGGTGGGACACTTACTTGGTGCAGCAGGGGCAGTAGAATTTATAGCCTGCGTAAAACAGATGGAAAATGGTTTTATTCATAAAACCGTTGGTTTACAGGAGACGGAAGAAGAACTTGACTTAAATTATTGTAAAGAAAGCTATAACGAAGAAATTCCTTATGCACTTAGCAATTCTTTAGGTTTCGGCGGACACAACGCAAGTATTTTAATCAAAAAATATACAGAATAACGAGGTGACTTTCTATGGCAGTATACACAGCAAAAGAAATTTTAGAAATTATTCCACACAGACACCCATTTATGCTCATTGACACAATTGAAGAATTGGAGCCGGGCGTGCGTGCAGTTGGTAAAAAATGTGTTAGCTTTAATGAGCCATATTTTGCGGGACATTTCCCGGGAAATCCGGTTATGCCAGGTGTTTTAATTATTGAAGCCTTAGCACAGACAGGTGCAGTGGCACTTTTAGGACAACCTGAGTGGAAAGGAAAAACAGCATATTTTGTAGGAATTGATGGGGCAAAATTCAAACAAAAAGTTGTACCGGGCGATGTTTTGATGTTAGAGACAAAAATTGTAAAAGTAAAAGGACCTATCGGGATTGGGGAAGCCGTTGCTAGTGTAAACGGTAAAATGGTCGCTAAGGCACAGCTTACATTTGCCATTGGCGAATAAGGAGTTTAATTGGTTATGAAGACAGTTCAAGTAGTAAAACGAGGAAGAAAATTTCCTCTTTATTTCAAAAATTCGCAGGAAGAAAAGATAAAGAACGTAGTGGAAACAGAGAAATCTGATACAAAGGTAGTCAAAAACGACAACCCAGACGAAATTGTATGCCCAAAATGTAATAAGACAGTCAGCAAAGCGAAAGTAATTAAAAAGAAATATGTTTGCTACGAATGTGGTGGTTATTTCCGTGTTAGGACTAATAACCGAATCAGAATGGTGGCAGATTTGAATACTTTTGAACCTTGGTTTGAAGATATGCCGGTTAGTAATCCTTTGAATTATGAAGGATATGAAGAAAAACTTGCAGCAGCAAGAGAAAAAACCGGATTAAAAGAAGCCGTTACAGTAGGAAAATGTAAAGTTTTTGGAGAAGATATCGTGCTTGGCATTTGCGACTCTCGTTTTATGATGGCAAGTATGGGTCAGGTCGTAGGCGAAAAGCTCACAAGAGCCATTGAAAAAGCCACAGAACTGAAACTTCCACTTTTTATTTTCTGTTGTTCAGGCGGGGCTAGAATGCAGGAGGGAATTGTTTCTCTTATGCAAATGGCAAAAACATCAGCCGCTATTAAAAAACATTCTGAAGCAGGACTTTTATATTGTTCAATTTTGACTGACCCGACAACCGGTGGCGTAACGGCAAGTTTTGCTATGCTTGGCGATATTATTATGGCAGAACCGGGAGCATTGATTGGATTTGCAGGTCCTCGTGTTATCAAACAGACCATTGGGCAGGAATTACCGGAAGGCTTCCAAACTGCAGAATTTTTGGTAGAACACGGCATCATTGATGGTATTGTAAAAAGAGAAAATTTAAAGAAAACTATTTATTTCCTTATCAAAACACATCAATGTGAGGAAAAAAAATATGCACAGTTTGGCAAAGAATTTCATTTTGAATTAAGTGAAATCCTAAAAGAACAGGTTTCTAAATCGACACCGATTAGTGCGTGGGAAAAAGTAAAGGCAGTTAGACAGGTTCAGCGTCCTTCTGCCACAGATTATATGAATTATATCTTTGATTATTTTGTGGAATCTCACGGCGACAGAGCCTTCAGTGATGACGCGGCAATCGTAGGAGGACTCGCCTTTTTAGATGGTCAGCCTGTAACAATTATTGCCGATGAAAAGGGCAAAAACTTCAAAGAATGTGAAAAACGCAACTATGGTATGCCAAAACCAGAAGGTTATAGAAAAGCTTTGAGACTTATGAAGCAGGCGGAAAAATTCAACCGACCGATAATCAGCTTTGTAAATACTTCGGGAGCATTTTGTGGTATTGAAGCAGAAGAAAGAGGTCAGGGCGAAGCGATTGCAAGAAATCTTTTAGAAATGTCAGCCTTAAAAGTACCGGTTTTATGTATTTTAATTGGTGAAGGTGGTAGTGGTGGAGCCCTTGCAACCTGCGTTGGTAACGAAGTATGGATGATGGAAAATGCAACCTATGCCATTCTTTCGCCGGAAGGCTTTGCTTCTATTTTATGGAAAGATTCTAACCGTGCAAAAGAAGCCAGCGAAGTGATGAATATTACCGCTCAAGATTTAAAACGTCTTGGAATCATTGAAAAAATTGTACCGGAATTTGGTGGTGCAAGTACTACAACAACTGAAGCGATTGCTGGCTATATGAAAGAAAATATCAAAACTTTCCTTCAAAAATATGAAGGAAAATGTGGTCAGGAAATTGCGGATGAAAGATATGACAGATTCCGTAACTTTTAGTAAATACGGTTGTATTTGATAGGAATAGGGTAGGCATTATAAAATAGGAAAATATTATGAAAATAAGCGAATTAAGAATTGGTGATTTATGTGCTAAAATCCCAGTGATTCAAGGAGGTATGGGCGTAGGCGTGAGTTTGTCAAACTTAGCCGGTGCCGTAGCCTCTTGTGGTGGCGTTGGAATTATTTCTACGGCACAGATTGGATATCGCGACCCGGATTTTGCAAAAAAACCAATCGAATGTAATTTAAAAGCCATAGGAGAAGAAATTACAAAAGCAAGAAAAATTGCGAAAGGTGGCATTATTGGTGTCAACATTATGGTGGCAACCAAGAAATATGAGGAGTATGTGAAAGCGGCAGTATCGGCAGGCGTGGATTTAATTATTTCCGGTGCAGGACTGCCGATGACTTTGCCTGAACTGGTAGGTAATGCAAAAACAAAAATTGCTCCTATCGTATCCAGCAAGAAATCCTTAAGTGTAATTTCAAAGTATTGGAAGAAAAAATACGACAGAAAACCCGATTTGGTTGTTGTAGAAGGTCCGGAGGCTGGCGGACATCTTGGATTTTCCAAAGAAGATTTGGAGACCATTACAAAGGAAGTCTACGATGAAGAAGTCAAGGCAATTATTGAATTGGCAGAAGAAATGGATACCCCTGTTGTAGTAGCTGGCGGTGTTTATGATAGAAGTGATATGGAGCATTACCTGGAAATGGGAGCAAAAGGTGTGCAGATGGCAACCAGATTTGTAACCACTGAGGAATGTGACGCGAGTTATGCTTATAAGCAGGCTTATATTAATGCAAAAAAAGAAGATATTGTGCTTGTGAAAAGTCCAGTAGGTATGCCAGGGCGAGCTATTCACAATGAGTTTTTAGATAGGGTAGCATCTGGCGAACGTTTTATGAAAGGCTGCAGACAGTGTGTCAGCACCTGTGACCCGGCGACTACACCATATTGCATTACAGAAGCTTTAATCAATGCAGTAGAGGGCAATGTAAAGGAAGGGCTTCTTTTCTGCGGAAGTAATGCTTATAGAGCAAATAAAATAGAAACCGTTGCTAAAATTATGGAGGAATTTTCATGATAGCAGTAAAAATTACCGGTACAGGTAGTGCCCTGCCGGAAAAAATTGTAAGTAATTTTGATTTGGAAAAGTTAGTTGATACTTCGGACGAATGGATTCAGGAAAGAACCGGTATTGCAAATAGACACATCTCCACAGGAGAAACCGTAGCATCACTTTCTTTAAAGGCGGCCCAAAAGGCACTTGAAATGGCAGGCAAAAGTGCAGAAGAAGTAGACTTAATTCTGGTTGCAACTTGTTCACCGGAAATGTTACTTCCATGTTGTGCCTGTCAGGTACAAAGCGGAATTGGTGCAACAAATGCGGTAGCCTTTGACTTAAATGCGGCCTGTTCCGGCTTTGTTTTTGGACTTAGTGTAGCCAATGCTTATCTTCAAACTGGAATGTATAAAAACGCATTGGTTATTGGTGCGGAAGTATTATCCAAAATTGTAGATTGGACAGACCGTTCTACCTGCGTACTTTTTGGCGATGGTGCAGGGGCAGCTTTTGTAGAAGCTGTAGAAAGCACTTCGAAGTCTTTAAGCGACGGAATTATCAGTGTTTCTCAAGGTTCTGATGGAAAAAAAGGAATGGTGCTTGCCTGCGAAGACAGAGCCGTAGTAAATCCATATTCAGATGCTGTGCAGAAAATGGGCTATGTTACAATGGACGGACAGGAAGTTTACAAATTTGCAGTGCGTCAAGTGGCAGTTTGCATAGAAGATGCGTTAAAAAAAGTGGATTTAACTGTTTCTGACATCGACCATTTTGTACTCCATCAGGCAAACATTAGAATAATAGAAGGTGTTGCAAAAAGATTAAAAGCGGATTATAATAAATTTCCGTCAAACCTTAAAAATGTAGGGAATATGTCTTCTGCGACAATTCCAGTATTGTTGGACGAATTAAATAGAAAGAATACCTTCAAAAAAGGTGATAAACTCGTTTTATCAGGGTTTGGTGCAGGACTCACTTATGGAGCGGTAGTTGTAGTTTGGTAGTATAGATGTTTTTTCTATCAAATATGGTACTAAACTCACAAAAAAATGTTGTCAAATTACCCCAATAGATATAGAATATATGGAGAAAAATATGGAAAAAGAGACGAATCACGCTTTAAATGGAATGTTGGTAAAATTGTTTAATACGGTAATGGTTCGTGAAGAAAAAGCAATTATTACAGAGGAGTTTAAAGATATTACCAACAACGATATGCACATTATCGAAGCGATAGGAATAGATGAACCGAGAAGTATGTCTATGGTTGCAAAAAGTCTTTCTGTTACGATGGGGACACTTACCACCAATATGAACAGCTTAGAGAAGAAAGGTTATATCGTAAGAGAGCGTAGCACAACAGATAAGCGTGTGGTTTTCGTAGTGTTGACAGAAAAAGGTAAAAAAGCTTTTTTCCATCATAGAGATTTTCATAAAAAAATGATTCGTTCTGCGATAAAAGGTTTAGACGAGAACGAAATGAAAGCCTTTATCAAATGTTTAAGGAATCTGTGTGATTTTTTTGATGGAATTGAGTAAATTGGGGTTATATGGATATTTTCAAAGACGAGTACAGTAAAATGCTGACGGTCAGAATGGCAGATTACAAGGTTGCCAGAGACGAGCAAAAGTTAATTACAAGAGACTTGGGTTCCTGTATTGGAATAACTATCAGAGACCCGCGAACCGGTATTGGTGGACTCTTACATGCGATGTTGCCTACCACCTTAATCCGAAGAAATATTCCCATTGAACAGTATCCAAAGTATGTGGATTTGGGTTTGGAGTTGATGCTTTCCGAGATGGAAAAACTGGGAGCAAACAGAAAGTATATGGAAGCCAAAATGGCTGGTGCAGCACACATCATACAGTATCAAAGTGTATCCCCTTCCAGAGATATTTCTAGTAGAAATATTCAGGTAGCGGTAGAATACCTGGAAAAACATAAAATCAAAATTTTAGGTATGGAGGTGGGTGATAGATACCCACGAACTGTTATCTTTGAACCAGGTAGCGGAATGACAGTTGTAAAAACCTTTGGAAAACCAGATAGATATTTATAGAACACTTTACATTTTTGTTTTAGAAAATGTAGGGTGTTTTTTTGTATATAGTACCCTTATAGTCCTTTTATCTGGAGAAAATATGTTAAAAAAATATTAAGAAAATAAGTCAAAATAAGTCATTGATTCCGGCTGGTAAGCGTATTATTATAATGGCATACACCAAAGAAAGAAGTGAAAAAAATATGGGAAATCAGGCTGGAAAAAAGACACTTAACATCATTGTATCCCTATTATCTATTATGTCCTTAGTAGCCATTATTGTGGCTTTGATTATAGTAAATGGCACGAAAATTAAAAATGGAGCGATTACAGTGAATACAAATGCTGTGAGTTTGGTTGATAGTGAAGAAGCAGCATTGGAAGAAGAATTAAAAAGGCAGGAAGAAGCCTTAGAACAAGAAAAAGTACAACTGATAGAAGATGCAGACCGACTGGCTGCCTCTTATGATTATGATGGAGCGATTACATTAATAGAGAGTTTTGAAAATTATGAAGAAGACAGCCGCTTTACAGATAAGATAGCAGAATATGAGGGGATAAAAGCAACCTGTGTCCCTGTTAAAATTAGTGAAGTAACACACATTTTCTATCATTCTCTGGTGGTAGACCCTGAGAGAGCTTTTGCTAATCAGGAAAAGAATCCGCAGGCGGTTGGTAATAACCAGTGGATGACAACGATTAGCGAATTTGAGAAGATTACGCAGGAGATGTATGATAGAGGTTATGTTATGGTCAGCATTCATGATTTGTATGAAGAAGTAGTGAATGAAAATGGAGAAACAGAATTTGTAGAAGGTACGATTATGCTTCCGCCAGGCAAGAAAGCCTTTGTCTTATCGTTAGACGATTTGTCCTATTATCATAGTTATGATGGATATGGATATGCTTCCAAAATTGTTTTAGATGAAAATGGTGAGCCGACCTGTGAATATATACAGGCAGATGGAACAGTTGTAACCGGTGCATATGATGTTGTGCCCCTTATGGACGCTTTTGTGGAGGAACATCCAGACGCCTCTTATCATGGTGCAAAAGGGATTATTGCATTGACAGGATATAACGGAATTTTGGGCTATCGTACGGATATTAGTTACACAAGCATTACCAGTGATTTGGACTATGTAAAACGTCAATGGATAGAAGAACACCCAGAGTTTGATATAGAAGAAGAAAGAAAAGAAGCCAAGGCGGTAGCTGATGCAATGAAAGAAAATGGTTGGGAATTTGCCAGTCATACATGGGGACATTTGCGTATAGCTGACGTTAGCCTGGAAAGATTGCAGACAGATACACAGAAGTGGAAAGAAAATGTAGAGCCACTGGTTGGCGAAACAGATACGATTATTTTTGCTCATGGACAGGATTTAGGCAAGTGGGGAAATTATGATGAAACCAATGCAAAATATCAGTATTTACGTGAACAGGGATTTCAAGTATTTTGTAATGTGGATTCTTCTCAATATGCCACTTGGCTTGGTAAAGACTATTTGAGACAGGGCAGACGAAATTTAGATGGTTATCGTATTTACTATAATGCCATTGGCGAGCAGAATAATGTTTCTGACCTCTTTGATGCCAGCGAAATACTAGACCCAGAGCGTCCGCCAGTTCCACAACTCTAGAGTCTATAAGGATTTCTTGTTTATTTAATTTTCAGATACAAAGGTAATCATTTCCTGTAAATAGTTGGTAAGGTTATGATTTTCTTCAATACATTTTTTTGCATTTTGGGAAATCTCCATACGCTCATCTTCATGGGATAAGTAGTAGTCAATTTTTTCCAATAAGTCCTTTTCATCTGTGAAGAAATCAAAATGAATCTTTGGCTCAAAATGGCGGAACATATCTACCTGATAATTGGTCAGCAAAAAGCCGCCACAACCCATAATATCAATACAACGAAGGGGGATACCTGTTTGAATGCTTTTCAGGGAAAGGTTTAAGTTAATCTTACTGTCTCGAAAAACAAAAGGCATTTCCCTATAATAATCCACAGAACCTTGGTTATGTGCCTTTGGTAAAGCTGGTGTAGGGTTATGGGTAAATAGGCTTAAGTTAAAATGCTCAGAAATCGCAGATAATAAAGTGGTTCTTTCTATGGAAGCCACTTTTCTTGCTAAAAAGTAATGTGCATACACATATTCCGGCGTAGCAATAGAGTCGGCACGTTGAGGATATGGAAAAACTTCCTGTAAAATTTTCATAATATCTTCTGTCAACATCTTTGGAATAAAGAAAGAACCATACACCTTAGACTGAGCAGCTACAATGCTGTCTAAGTATCCTTTTACATAATCGTGGTTATCTCCAAGGGCATTCATAATCCTTTCATAGAAGTTATGTTTTTCATTATACAAACTACCTACAAAAGAAACGTCGTGTTTATAATTTGTGCCAAGGGCAGCGATAGGTTTCTTTGCCAAAGTTTTTTCGATTCTATCGGTATGAATGGAAAGAGGCAGATAGTAAACGGTCTTAATACCGCCTTTTCGTAGTTCTTCATATACGGCATAGTCAAAAATAAACACATAATTACAAGGGTAGATAATGCTATAAGTATAGAGAGCAATGTTGGGACTATCGTATACATAAGAAATATATTTAACTTTCGTATCCTTTATTGTGATGGAAACAATAGGCAAATAATTAAAGGAAAAAATAAGGGATATATTCTCCTTATTGATAAGACTTAACAATTCTTTTTCAATGGCTTCGTTTCTATGCTCTGTAATTGCCTCGTGGTCATACACCAAAACCTTGTGACCAAGGCTTCTCAAAATTTCAATTACATCATCTTGTCCGTAGGAGTTTCTGTTTATTACTAAAATGTTCATAAATTACCTCGATTTTGTTTATTAGCTTAATCATATAACAACTTGGCAAAAAAAGACACCTTTTGTTTACGAAAGGTGGCAGATAGTGATAAAATAAAACGAATCTGATAAGAAAAGGTGAATATTTTATGAAAAAATTTGTGCAAATCCTAAAAGAAGAAACGGTGCTTGTGGTGGCATGGATACTTGCTATTGCATCGATGTTTTTGGTGACTCCATCAAAAGAATATTTTTTGTACATAGATTTTAAAACCTTGGGACTTTTACTTTCGCTGATGTTTGTGACAGCGGGACTTAGGGAATGTAAAGTTTTTGAAAAAATAGGTAATGAGCTTTTAAGACATACGGAGGGAATTAAAAGCTTAAAACTTGTGCTTGTTTTTCTCTGTTTTTTTAGTGCAATGTTTATTACAAACGATGTGGCTTTGATCACTTTTGTACCCTTTTCTTTATATGTTTTAAAAAAAGCAAATTACGAAAATCAGATTGCTTTTGTAGTGATTTTGCAAACGATTGCCGCCAATCTTGGTAGTATGTTGACACCTTTTGGAAACCCACAAAATCTGTACTTATTTGCAGAATCGGGTATGAGTGCCGGGGATTTTTTTAGAATTACTTTTCCTTATGTGGCCTTGGCAGCAATATTATTACTTGGTTGTTGTCTTTTGGGAAAAAGGGATGCCAAGGTGAAAAAGAGCGAGCTTATTAATGTCAGTATGCAAAAGGGCAAGGCGGTTATTTATGCAATACTTTTCCTTGTCTGTATTGCCACGGTGTTTGGTATGCTGCCATATTATCTGACACTGTTGATTGTGTTGTTAGCAGCATTACTTTTAGATAGAAGTCTATTTGGCAAGGTGGATTATTCACTGATTTTGACTTTCATAGGATTTTTTATTTTCATTGGTAATATGGGAAACATTGAGTTTATTAGCAACTTTTTGCAAGAGGTTGTTTCCGGCAGAGAAATTTTGGTAAGTGTTTTGAGTAGTCAAGTCATCAGTAATGTCCCTGCCGCACTACTGCTTAGCAGTTTCACGGATAAATACGAACTATTACTGGTAGGTTTAAATATTGGCGGACTGGGAACGTTGATTGCCTCAATGGCAAATTTGATTTCTTACAAAATTTATGCGAAAGAATATCCAGATAAAAAGGGAAAATATATTCAAAAATTTACGCTTTTGTGTGTGGTATTTTTAGCAATACTTGGGGCAGTAGCACTTGTGTAGGTTTTTTATTTATTTGGATAAGGATATGAAGAAGTCAAGAATTAATACAATACTGCTGAAAGTATACTGGGAAAAGAATAATAAAGACCTAGCAATTTGCTAGGTCTTAAAATTATTCTTGTGTTTTTTCTTCATTTTTCTTTTCTGATTCGTCGTTTTTATACAAATCAAAAATTGTTTTAACGTTAATGCCCATAATTATCCTCTTTTCTCAACATAACATCATTAATATTATTACCATTGATGTTTTTGAATGTCAACTATTTTTTATTTATTATATGGTAATTCTGCACCTTTTGCAATAGTACCTCTTTGAAGTTCAATACCTCCATCACGCTGATGTTGTGCTCTGGTTCGCCATATATTAAATAATTCAATAGCGTTCGTGTACAGCTTTTCTTCTCCGTATTGATTATTTTGTGAAATATCGAAATATAGTATTCGCATCATTGCCAAATATGTAGTATGTAAAGATTGGTATACTACGCTTTCATCGGCTGTTTTGTGGGTAAAATTCATAGCGAAATATTCTGTATTATTTAGTAACATATTTAAAATATTGGAGTATTCCCTGAATAATTCCATTTCATTGATAGTTAAATTCTTTTGTACTTGCCCCTCATCATTTTCTGTTGTAGTAATTATCTTGGCTTGTTCTGCAAATCCATATATAATACTATTTTTTGCAACAGCATTTCTAAATGTGTCTGAATTTACAATTTCTGCAATCTGTTTTTGTTTATCAGCTGATAGTAACTTTTTCAATTCATGTTGATCAAATTCTATCATATCTTCTAACTTGATATTTTCTAAAATGGCTTTTATTCCTGTATCTTCATAGATAGAGTCGATAATAAAGATGTTGTCTAAAATGTTGTCTTTATAGTAATTAGCCAAATTGATTGCATTTTGAATTCTGTCTTTTTCTATTTCGAGCATTTCTTTTTCGCGTAGTTCTAATTCTCGTTTGCGAGTATTAGTTTGCTCGTTTGATGTTATTATATATTGCATCATTGCAATCACCACACCACATACAACAAATAATGCTGAATATATTTGCGAAAAATAACAAACACTTTCCATATCTTTACATAAAATACCTACTATTACTATTCCAACTATATAAAGAAATATAATAATGCAAGTGATAAATATGATTTTCTTAAATTGATTTTTCCCCATATGTTTTCCCCTTAATGTAAAATTACAAATATTATATGTTAATAAAATTAGATTTTCAATCTGAACTATATGAAATTTATAAAAATTTTAAAATTAGTTTTAATATCACGAAAGATTATAATGTACAAAAGAGAAAGGCGTGTGAGTTTTCTACACCTTTCTCTTTTGAGGAAAATCGGCTTTTTGCATTTTGAAATATTTCATTCTTATTGCTGCGGTGAACAAGTCAAATGTGTACCAAGCTTTTTAAATATTTTTTCATCTACGCTAGACAACATAACCGTTGAGTGTACTTCGCAACCTTTCAGTTTTGGTAACTGCTCTAAGGCCAGGCGAGCCTTTTCATCATTTGCGGCACTCATTGAAAGTGCAATGAGAATTTCATCTGTGTGAAGACGAGGATTACGACTGCCAAGGTAATCAATTTTCAAAGTTTGAATTGGTTCAATGGCTTCCGGTGCAACTAAATGATAATCGTGGTCAATTCCCGCGAGGGTTTTTAAGGCATTTAAAAGTGCTGCGGCAGAAGCACCGAGAAGTGCGGAAGTTTTACCAGTAGCAACTTGTCCGTTGTCTAATGCAATAGCAACTGCAGGACCATTTGTGGCTTCCGATTTTTCAGTAGCAACGGAAACGACATTTCTATCTTCGGCACTAATTCCTGCCTGTCGCATCAAAAGTTCTAGTTTATAGACGGTTTCTTTTGATGCAATTCCTTTTTTGAAATCACACAAACCATTATAGTAGCGGCGAATAATTTCCTGTAAGGAGGCTTCCTTACAAGCTTCGTCATCAATAATACAGTTTCCTGCCATATTAACGCCCATATCTGTTGGAGACTTATATGGACTTTCTCCCATAATTTGTGTAAAAATTGCGTTTAATACAGGGAAAATCTCCACATCTCTATTGTAGTTTACGGTAGTTTTGCCATAAGCTTCCAAATGGAATGGGTCAATCATATTTACATCGTTCAAATCTGCGGTTGCGGCTTCATAAGCAACGTTTACAGGATGTTTTAACGGAAGATTCCAAATTGGGAAAGTTTCAAATTTAGCATAGCCGGCTTTGAGTCCACGTTTGTTTTCGTGGTATAACTGAGAAAGGCAGGTTGCCATTTTTCCACTTCCCGGACCTGGTGCCGTAATAACAACAAGTGGTCTGGAAGTCTCAATATAATCATTTTTTCCATAACCTTCGTCACTAACAATGTGGTCGATATTTCCTGGATAGCCTTCGATTGGGTAGTGAAGGTAGGAAGTAATGTTCAAATTCGTAAGCCTTTGGCGGAACTTGTCGGCAGCTAACTGACCTGCATATTTTGTGATAACGACACTACCAACATATAAGCCCATTTCTTCAAAGACTTTCATAAGTCTTAAAACGTCTTCATCATAAGTAATACCTAAATCGCCACGCATTTTGTTTTGCTCGATGGCTTCGGCACTGATAACAATAACGATTTCTGCCTGGTCTTTTAATTGAAGTAACATTTTTAGTTTACTATCAGGCTCAAATCCCGGCAGAACGCGGGAAGCATGATAATCATCAAAAAGCTTACCGCCGAATTCTAAGTATAATTTATTATTAAATTTGGTAATTCTTTCACGAATATGTGCAGATTGCATCTGCAAATATTTCTCATTATCAAAACCAATTTTCATAATTTACCTCCATAACAATACGCCAAACATTATACAATAGTTAGGGGTCAAAATCCATAGTGTTTTTAGAAAATTTAGAAATCTTTAACCTTAATTATATTGATTTATGCCAAGGCTATTCGTATAATGGAAAAAGCTGAAAAGTATTTATTTTGAGAAATATAGATATAATAGTTACAGAAATGGAGTAAAAAAGTGGAAAATAATCAAAATAATTCAAATAACGGACAAGGGCAAAATGGAAATGGTGGAAAAAACCCAAAGAATATTAATATCATACTTCTTTTGGTGGCAGCTCTTATGACACTTTTGTTTGTCAGCTATTTTTCAAAACTTATGACCAACAGTTCAGAGACGCAAATCACTTATTCTGAATTTGTCACGATGTTGGAATCCGGACAAGTGAAAAGTGTTCAGATTAGTTCCGATGTGATTTACATTGAAAAAGTGGAAGAGGAAGAAGAAAAAAATAAAAATCCATTCCTGACTATGTTATATGGAAGTAATGACCAGGTTTTATATACTGCAAAAATTGAAGATGACAATACGGTAACGCAGAGAATTTTGGAAGTAGGTAACGTAGAAATTAGTGGTGAAGTGCAAGACGATTCGGGTTGGATTTTATCTATTATTTTAACCTATGTCTTGCCGGTTATCATCGCTTGGATTTTATTAAGTTTCCTGTTTAGAAAGATTTCGAAAGGTGGCCCAATGGGTGTTGGAAAAAGTAATGCCAAGGTATATGTGCAAAAAGAGACAGGTATTACTTTTAAAGATGTAGCAGGGGAAGACGAAGCCAAAGAGTCTTTGCTGGAAGTTGTAGAGTTTTTGCATGAACCTGCAAGATTTACAAAAATCGGTGCAAAGCTTCCCAAAGGGGCACTTTTAGTAGGACCTCCAGGAACAGGTAAAACTCTTCTTGCCAAGGCAGTTGCCGGTGAAGCAGGAGTTCCATTTTTCTCCTTGGCAGGCTCTGACTTTATTGAAATGTATGTAGGTGTTGGTGCTTCCAGAGTACGTGACTTATTCAAGGAAGCCTCTAAAAATGCACCTTGTATTATTTTTATAGATGAAATTGATGCCATTGGTCGTAGTCGTGATTCGAAATATGGCGGCGGCAACGAAGAAAGAGAGCAGACTTTGAATCAGCTTCTTTCAGAAATGGATGGATTTGATACTTCCAAAGGTGTCTTTATTTTAGGTGCAACAAACAGACCGGAAATCTTGGATAAAGCCTTACTTCGCCCGGGACGTTTTGATAGAAGAATTATTGTGGACAAACCGGACTTAAAAGGTCGTGTGGAAATTTTAAAAGTACATGCCAAAGATGTGAAGATGGATGACACAGTGGACTTGGATGCTATTGCACTTGCGACCAGTGGTGCAGTAGGTTCAGACCTTGCCAATATGATTAATGAGGCAGCTATTAATGCTGTAAAACAGGGAAGGGAATGTGTTTGCCAGAAGGATTTATTTGAGGCAGTAGAACAGGTTCTGGTAGGAAAAGAGAAAAAAGACCGCATTATGAGTAAGGAAGAAAGAAAAATTGTTTCTTACCATGAAATCGGTCATGCACTTGTAAATGCCCTTCAGAAAAATACTGAGCCAGTGCAGAAAATTACGATTGTTCCTAGAACTATGGGTGCCCTTGGTTATGTTATGCAAGTACCGGAAGAAGAAAAATACCTAAATACAGAGGCGGAACTTCGTGCAATGCTTATCGGTCTTGTGGCTGGGCGTGCGGCAGAAGAAATTGTCTTTGATACTGTAACTACAGGAGCTGCGAATGATATCGAAAAAGCAACTAAGATTGCACGAGCTATGGTAACGCAATACGGTATGAGTAAAAAGTTTGGTCTGGTTGGTTTGGAATCCATTGAAAGCAAATATTTAGACGGTAGAGCTGTTCTTAATTGTAGTGACAATACAGCGGGTGACATTGATAACGAAGTGATGAAGATTTTGAAGGACAGCTACAAAGAGGCCAAGAAACTCTTAAAAGAAAACAGAGAGTTGATGGATAAATTAGCGGAATTCTTAATTGAAAAAGAAACCATTACAGGCAAAGAATTTATGAAGATTTTCCGTGAGGAAAAGGGAATTCCTGAGCCAGAGGAGAAAAAAGAAAATCAGGACGTTATTTCCAAAGGTAGTGAAGAAAAAGAGAATGATACTATGGAAGTGGAAACCGTAGAAAGTGAAGTGACAGAAAACGAAACGGAAGAAACCAAGCAGGATGAAACCGCTATTATAGAAAATGAGAGCGAAGAAAAGAGCGAAGAAAAGAGCGAAGAACAAAATCAGAATGTGGGTATTTTTTCTGGAAGAAATTTAGAATAGTAAATGCAAATGGAAACGGTCATTTTTTAATACGAAAATGACCGTTTTTTCTTATACTATGACCAAATTGTAGAAAAGCTGTTGCTGAAAACAAAATGTGAGGATATACTAATTTCAAGTCAAAAGCACCAGGGTGATGTAAGATTGGAGAAAAAATTGGAAAAGGTAAAAAGCTACATTCTAATTGTGGAAGATGATAATGATATCAATGTTATGTTAAAAGAGTTATTGGAACAAAATGGTTATGAGGTTTTACAGGCATTTTCTGGCACAGAGGCACTTCTTCATATAGAAAAAAGGACGCCTATGGCAATGATTTTAGATTTAATGTTACCTGGAATGAATGGAGAAGAACTACTACATAAAATCAAAGCAGAGAATCCCGAAATTGCGGTTATTATCGCATCAGCCAAAGAAGATATTAGGACCAGGGTAGCAATGCTGCGTTCCGGTGCAGATGATTATATAACAAAACCTTTTGATACAGATGAGCTTCTAGCAAGATTGGAAGCAGTTATTCGACGTAGTGTTAGTTGGGATATCAAAGTGACGAACTCTACAAAGGATATGACAACATTGAAAAATGAAACGTTACAATACAAAGATATTGTGATGGAATTAGAGGAGTTTCGTGTCACAGTTTCTGGAGAAGAAATCAAATTGACCCGACGTGAATACCTGATTTTAGAACTTTTGATGAAAAATCCGGGCAAAGTTTTTACAAAAAATAATATATATGAGTCTGTATGGAATGAAGAATTTTTAGGCGAAGACAATGCGGTAAATGTTCACATCAGCAATATTCGTCAGAAATTGGCAAAAGTAAATAGCGTAGAAACCTACATTGAGACGGTGTGGGGGATTGGCTTTAAAATGAAATAGAAAAAACTTTATGTTTTCTTTAAACTTTTCCTAAACTTTCTAAAATATCGGCTGATATGCTTGGTATATGAAAAGCTTAGGCGATGGTAAGAGAAAACTAGGAAAGGATACATAGGTGATACAAGATGGAGTATGTATTAACGACAGATAATCTCACAAAGGTATATGGAGAACATAAAGCAGTTAATCGCATCAGTATGCACGTAAAAAAGGGTGCGATTTATGGATTTATTGGTAAAAACGGAGCTGGAAAGACTACTTTTATGAAAATGGTTGCAGGACTTTCAAGACAGACGGAAGGTTCTATGCAATTATTTGAATCCAATGATTTGGAGTTTCAGAGAAAGAGAATCGGTTGTCTTATAGAGAATCCGGGAATGTATGCCAATATGACGGCAAAAGACAATTTGGAAATTCTTAGAAGAAATTTAGGAATTGTAGAGAAAAATGCCGTGGAAGATATATTGGAATTTGTAGGCTTAAAGGGAGTCGGCAAGAAAAAAGTCAAAAATTTTTCTATGGGTATGAAACAACGACTTGGAATTGCAATATCTCTACTCAGTCATCCAGACTTTTTGATTTTGGACGAGCCAATCAATGGACTTGACCCAGAAGGTATCTTGGAAATTAGAGAACTTCTTTTGAAACTAAATAAGGAAAAAGAAATTACGATATTAATTTCCAGTCATATTTTAGGAGAACTTTCCAAAATTGCTACGCATTATGGCATTTTGAGAGAGGGTGTATTGATTGAAGAATTTGATGCAAAAGAATTAGATGAAAGATGTAAAAGATGCCAGAAAATTGATGTAGATAATGTGGAACTGGCAGTATCCATCTTAGAGGAAAAACTCCATATTAATAATTTTGATGTCCTTGGGCAAGGAGTCATTCGTGTATTCGATAACTTTGAAAGAATAGAATGCATTAACAAAGAATTGATTTTAGGTGGCGTGAATATTCGAGAAAGCTACTTAACAGGTCAAGATTTGGAAGGATATTTTATGGAGTTATTAGGAGGTGCATCAAATGATTAATTTAATACGTGGTGAGTTTTATAAATTAAGGAAAAGTAAGTGCGTTTATGTATGCACTATACTTGCCCTGGCATTTGTATTATTTTTTTATGGACTATATGAGTTGTCTGACCATATCGCTTTGGCAGAGGCAAGTGAGCAAAATTCTACGGTTTCAGTTTCTGCGGAGGTAGAAAATGAAAACGTAGAGTCTGTATGGGATAGTATGACGGTTATCGACATTGCACAAGTGGCCTTTAATACCTATTGCTGTCTTATTATAGTTGTATTTATTGCTTTATTTGTTTATTTGGAATATGCCAATGGCGGTATAAAAAACATTGTGGGAAAAGGGTATCAGCGGTGGAAAATTTTTCTGACAAAATATCTTGTAGTTCAAATTACAGTTATTATGTTGGCACTGATTATGTCATTGTTTATTCTCGTTTTGGGTGTTGGTTTTATGGGACAAGAAAGGCTGACGCAAGATATATTGGAGAATTTCTTCCGTTACGTAGGGATGGAAATAGTATTAATTTGCTCTTTGACGAGCATTATAGTGGCCATTAATCAATTTTGTAGAAATCTGGGAACAGGCATTATGTTGAGTATGGGAATGATTCTATTTTCTTCTGTTCTATCCACAGGAATCGATTTGGTGTTAAAATATTTTAAATTTGACGTGCGATTTTCTGATTATTGGATTCCAGAATTGATTTCTAATTGTCCGATAGTGGATATAGAAAGAAACTTTGTTCTTCGAGCCAGCATTTCTGCGGTTGTATGGATGGTTTTGGCAATCAGCACTGCTTTGACACATTTTAAAAAGGCGGACATAAAATAGGAGGTTTTATGCAGATAGGACTCATAATCACCGTAGTAATAGTGTTGATTATTGTGGGATTTTTGTGCATACGTTTGTGGTGCTATGAAAAGCAGATTTCCCATATGAAAAAAGAACTGAACTTTATAGAAAAAGAGGACACGAATTATCGTTTGTCCTCTTTTTGTGCTGTTGGTCAAACAGAAGATGTTATAAGGAGTATGAACTATTTGATTAACAGCCGGAAAGAAAAGGAAATTGAATTAAAAAAGGAAAATCGTGTTTATCGAGAGAGTATCACCAGTATTTCTCACGATATTCGTACACCTTTAACATCGGCAAAAGGCTATCTTCAGATGATTCAGAAAGAACAAATTTCGCCAGAGAAAAAGAAAGAATATTTAAAAACCATAGAGCTACGACTTGATGATTTGACTAATATGTTAAATCAGCTTTTTGAGTATGCACGTATAGAAGCAGGAGAGATGAAATTTGAACCAGAACTTTTTAATGCAACTAACGTATTTACAGAGACAGTAGCGATGTTTTATGACGATTTTCTTGCGAAAAATTGTGAGCCGGAAGTGACAATTACAGAAAAACCTTGTAAGATGAATACGGATAAGCAGGCATTTGTTCGCATTCTGGAAAATCTTATAAAAAATGCCCTGATTCACGGAGTAGGTGGATATCAGATTTCGCTTAGAAAAGAAGGAAACTATTGTGTGATTCATTGCTCCAATCTAACGGACAGTTTAGAGCCAACGGATATGGAGAAAATATTTGATAGATTTTATACTACTGACCAGTCACGTAGCAAGAAGAACACAGGACTCGGACTTGCCATTGTAAAAAGATTTGCAGTACAGATGGGCGGCGATGCCGTTGCCTTTTTGGAGGGAACTCGTTTTACAATTACTGTCAAAATTCCCCTTTGGGAAGCAGAAGTTTAGGGAGACATACAATGTTCGTAATACAGGAAGAATTAAAAAAATTACCGGATAATCCCGGCGTATATATTATGCATGGTAGAACCGATGAAATTATCTATGTTGGAAAAGCCATCAATTTAAGAAATCGTGTGCGTTCTTATTTTCGGGAAAGCACTGTAAAAAGTCCGAAAATACAGAAAATGGTAACACAAATCACCAGATTTGAATACATTGTGACAGATTCGGAACTGGAAGCTTTAGTATTGGAAAACAACCTGATTAAAGAGCATAATCCCAAATACAACACAATGTTAAAGGACGATAAAACCTATCCCTATATCAAAGTAACTTTAGGAGAGGAATATCCAAGAGTCGTTTTTTCTCGCGAAATGAAAAAGGATAAATCCCGCTATTTTGGACCATATACGTCTATGGCTGTGGTAAAAGATGTGGTGGAACTTATTAATAAATTATTTGGCCTTAGAACCTGCCGTAAAAATTTACCGCGAGATTGTGGGAAAGATAGACCTTGCCTGCGTTATCATATGAAACAGTGTATGGCACCCTGTACAGCCCAGATTCCCAGGGAAGAATATAGACAACAGGTGCAAAAGGCTTTAGATTTTTTAAATGGTGACTATGTAGGCGAATTAAAACGTCTGGAAGCAAAAATGACAGAGGCGTCGGAAAATATGGAGTTTGAAGAGGCTATTCGCTATCGGGATTTGTATGCCAGTGTCAAGAGAATTTCGGAACGTCAGAAAATTACCGATAGTGATGGAGAAGATAAGGATATTATTGCTATGGCAAAAGATGCGGAAGATGCTATTGTGCAGGTGTTTTTTGTTCGTGGAGGTAAATTAATCGGTAGAGAACATTTTTATATGACAAATGTGTCAGAAAGCACGAATGCTGAAATTTTATCTGATTTTGTAAAACAATACTATTCCGGAACACCTTTTATTCCAAAGGAACTTTTAATGCAGGAGGAAATTGCGGATAAGGAGATTGTTGAAAACTATGTTTCTATGAAACGTGGTGGCAAAGTAAAAATTTCCATACCGAAAAAGGGAAAAAAGGAAAAAATGGTGGAAATGGCGGCGGAAAATGCTGCTCTTGTGTTAAGCAAAGATAGAGAGAAGATAAAACGTGAAGAAGGCAGAACTATTGGTGCGGTAAAAGAAATTTGCAAGTGGTTGGATTTGCCAGGTATTCAACGTATGGAGGCTTTTGATATTTCCAATACGAACGGTTTTGAAAATGTCGGCTCTATGGTGGTGTATGAAAAAGGAAAGCCAAAGCGTAGCGATTACCGAAAATTCAAAATTAAAACAGTTGCTGGACCGGATGATTATGCCTGTATGCATGAGGTATTAACCAGAAGATTCTTACACGGAATTGAAGAAAGTAAGCAATTAGAAGAAAAGAATATGCAGGCCGAATTTGGTAGTTTTACGAAGTTTCCGGATTTGATTTTGATGGACGGAGGAAGAGGTCAGGTAAATATTGCTTTGCAGGTGTTAGACGACTTAAAGTTAAATATTCCGGTTTGTGGTATGGTGAAAGATGATAACCACAGAACAAGGGGGTTATACTATAACAATGTGGAAATCCCGATTGATACAAATTCTGAGGGATTTAAGTTAATTACCAGGATTCAGGACGAGGCACATAGATTTGCCATAGAATACCATCGCTCCCTTCGTAGTAAAAAACAAGTAGATTCTATCTTGGATAAAATTACGGGGGTTGGTCCTGTTAGAAGAAAAGCGTTGATGAGGCATTTTCAATCCATTGAGGGAATTCGTAATGCCACCGTAGAAGAACTTAGCGTAATCCCTGAAATTTCACTTGCTGCGGCGGAAGAAATTTATAGTTTTTTTCATAAAAAGTCCTAGGAGAAAAATTTCCATAAACCAAGAAACTTAGGCGGATATAAATTGAAAGAATGATAACTGTGTGGTATAATGCAGAAATAAATAAAATTCTTAAATTCATATTCTTAGGAGAAAACAATGGCAGGTTTAAGTTTGCAAAAAATCATTGACCAGATGAAACTTGAAAATCTTACACCAGAAATCGACATCAGTAAGATTAAGGTTACACAGCCGGATATTAACAGACCGGCACTTCAGTTGGCAGGATATTTCCAGCATTTTGAAAAATCCAGATTGCAGATTATCGGTTTTGTGGAATACAGTTATATGGTTTCATTATCCGATGACAGAAAAAGAGAGATTTATTCGGAATTATTATCTGGTGAAATTCCAGGAATTGTATTCTGTCGTGAATTGAAACCAGACCCTATTTTTGTGGAAATTGCTATTCAGAACAATGTACCGATTTTAATGACCAGAAGGGCAACTTCTACATTTATGGCGGAAGTTATCAGATGGATGAACGTAAAATTGGCACCTTGCATTTCCATTCATGGTGTTTTGGTTGATATTTATGGTGAAGGCGTTTTAATAACTGGTGAAAGTGGTATTGGTAAGTCGGAAGCGGCACTTGAGCTTGTAAAAAGAGGTCATCGTCTTGTAACAGATGACGTTGTAGAAATTAGAAAAGTTAGTGAAGAAACTTTGATTGGTACAGCACCAGATATTACCAAGCACTTTATCGAGCTTCGTGGTATCGGTATTGTGGATATCAAGACCTTGTTCGGTGTATCTAGTGTTAAAGATAGTCAGAATATTGACCTGGTTATCAAACTGGAAGACTGGAGTAAGGAAAAAGATTATGACAGACTGGGTCTGGAAGAAGAATATACAGAATATCTTGGTAACAGGGTAGTTTGCCATAATATTCCAATTAGACCTGGTAGAAACCTTGCGATTATTTGTGAATCCGCAGCGGTTAACCATCGTCAGAAGAAGATGGGCTACAATGCGGCACAGGAATTATATACACGTGTTCAAAATTCTTTGGCACGAAGACGAGAAGAAGAGGAAGAATAAGAGGAAGAATAATAGGAGGATATAGTTATGAAATATGTATTTGGAGTAGATATCGGTGGTACAACCGTAAAATTGGGATTTTTTGATGAAGAAGGAAATGTTCTTGATAAATGGGAGATTCCTACAAGAAAAGACCTTGGAGGCAAGTTTATTCTTCCGGATATCGCTGAATCCATTACAGATAAATTAATGGAAAAAGAAATTACAAAAGACCAAGTTGTAGGCGTTGGTGTAGGTGTTCCAGGACCAGTAGATGCAGATGGTGTTGTATTCAAAGCAGTAAATCTTGGTTGGGATATTTTCAGCGTAAGCAATACATTAAGTGAGTTGATTAACTTACCGGTAAAAGCAGGTAATGATGCCAATGTTGCAGCTCTTGGCGAAATGTGGAAGGGCGGCGGAAAAGGTCATGATGATTTAGTTGCTGTTACTTTGGGAACAGGCGTTGGCGGTGGTATCATCGTGCACGGAAAGTTACTTGCGGGTGCCACAGGTGCAGGTGGCGAAATTGGTCATATTCACGTAGAAGACAACGAAACAGACAGATGTGGCTGTGGAAAACAGGGTTGTTTGGAACAGTATGGTTCGGCGACAGGTTTGGTTCGTCTTGCTAAGAGAAACCTGGAAGCTACTGAAAAAGCAAGCATTTTACGAGAAGGCGAAATTACAGCAAAAGCAATTTGTGATGCGGCAAGAGAAAAAGATGAAGTTGCGGTAAAGACTTTGGAACAGTTTGGTGCATATTTAGGAAAAGGTCTCGCAGCCATTGCCTGTGTAGTAAATCCTGAAATTTTTGTTATCGGCGGTGGTGTTTCAAAGGCAGGAGAAATGCTTTTTGATTACATCAGACCACACTTTGAAAGAGAAGTATTCCACGCTTGTAAAGGTGCAAAATTTGCCCTTGCAACTTTGGGAAATGATGCCGGTATTTATGGTGCAGCAAGATTAGCCTTAGAACAGGATTAATTTTTTAAAACAAAATTATGGAGTATATAGAAATGGGAATTGTAGAACACATTAGTCAGTTTATTCCTAAAGAAAATATATTAGAAAAAGAACTTATGAGCAGGCATACCACCTTTAAAATAGGTGGTCCCTGCTTTATCCTTGTGAAAATAGATTCTATTTCGCAATTACAAAAACTCCTGCCTTATTTGGTAAGTGAAAAAATCCCTTATTTTTTCCTCGGAAATGGAAGTAACTTACTTGTAAGTGATAAAGGATTTGAAGGAGTTGTGATTACCTATTCATCTTTATTAGCAGAAGAGATTGAAATTGGTGAGAACGAAGTAGTTGCCGGTGGCGGTGTACTTTTATCAAAGGTTGCCAGAAAGGTCTTAGACCATAGTCTTACAGGCTTTGAGTTTGCTGCTGGAATTCCGGGGACAGTAGGTGGTGCTATGGTAATGAATGCAGGTGCCTATGATGGAGAAATGAAGCAAATAGTAAAAAGCGTGGAAGTAGTGGATTTAGAGGGAAACCTTAGGGTCTTAACCTGTGAGGAAATGGAATTTGGCTATCGCACCAGTATTTTGAAAAGAGAGCCATTTATTGTTACAAAGGTTACTTTTCAATTAGAAAAAGGCGATGCCAAAGTAATTAAAGATAAAATGGACGATTTGGCGTTAAGAAGACGAGAAAAACAACCTTTAGAATATGCTAGTGCAGGAAGTACCTTTAAAAGACCGGAGGGACATTTTGCAGGTAAGCTTATTATGGATGCTGGATTACGTGGTTATCAGGTAGGCGGTGCAAGAGTATCCGACAAACACTGTGGTTTCGTTATCAACACAGGAAATGCTACGGCAGAAGATGTTTACACTTTGATGAAAGATGTAATCAAAGAAGTACAAGATAAATTTCAGGTGACTTTAGAACCTGAAGTGATAAGATTGGGTGAATTTAATTAATTATGAGATTTGTAGTAATAACCGGTATGAGCGGTGGAGGAAAAAGAACCGCTTTAAAGATGCTGGAGGACGAAGGTTTTTATTGTGTAGACAACCTTCCGGTTGACCTCTTAGATAAATTTGTGGAACTTATCAGTACGCCGGGCCGAACAAGAGAAAGAGTGGCACTTGGCTTAGATGTGCGTTCTTGCCAGGAATTTGATGACGTGCAGGAGGCACTAGATAAGATAAAAGAAGAAGGCTATGCTTTTGAAGTACTGTTTATGGATAGTGATGACAGTACACTTGTCAGAAGATACAAGGAAAGCCGTAGAATGCACCCACTTTCGCCAGAAGGCAGAGTGGAAGATGGTATCAAAAAAGAAAGAGAAGTTTTGGCTGCCACACGAGATAAAGCTGACTATATTATTGATACCTCAAATTTACTCACAAGAGACTTAAAAACGGAATTAAATAGAATTTTTATTCAAAATAAAGAATATAATAGCTTGATGGTAAATATCGTATCCTTTGGATTCAAAAATGGAATATTGCAAGATGCAGATTTGGTTTTTGATGTAAGATTTTTACCGAATCCCTTTTATATAGAAGAATTAAAACATAAAACCGGCAATGATGTGGAAGTACAAGAGTATGTAAAAAGCTTTAAGGAAACCACAGAATTTATGGAAAAATTGACGGATATGATTACGTTTCTAATTCCAAATTATGTGAAAGAGGGAAAACACCAGTTGATTATCGGTATTGGTTGTACCGGTGGGCAACATAGAAGTGTAACGCTGGCAAACGAGCTGTATAGACAATTATTGGACAAGGGTAGTTATGGACTAAAAATTACCCATAGAGATGCAAAAAAAGGAGTGTAGCAATGTCTTTTTCCGGAAAGGTAAAGGAAGAACTTGCAAAATGCATTGGCGGTAGTAAACATTGTCAAGTGGCAGAACTTTTAGCAATTAGGAGGTTTTCTACCAAGAATTTGGAAGACGAAATAGAGGACAAGAAGGCTGATTTTTCGTCTGAGAGTGAATTAAGTGTAAGAAAGTTCTTTACATTATCAAAGAAAACCGATAATATAAGAAAAGATGTTGCCCATCCAGGCGACGTAGAGCGTCCTTGTTGTAAGCGGGCGTTTTTGCGTGGTGCATTTTTATGTATAGGGTCTATAAGCGACCCGGAAAAAAGCAATCATTTGGAATTCGTATGTACCAATGAAGAAAGTGCGGAATTATTAAAAAAATATATGACAGAGTTCGACATTGCCGCCAAAACTGTTAGACGAAAAAAGTATTATGTCGTATATTTAAAAGATGGAGAAGAAATTGTTGATTTATTAAATGTTATGGGTGCTCACGTATCCCTTATGGAATTTGAAAATCAGCGAATCTTAAAAGAAATCAGTAATTCTGTGAATAGGCGTGTGAATTGTGAAACTGCCAATATTGCAAAAACAGTAAATGCAGCAACAAAACAGGTAGAAGATATTATCTTAATACGGGATACCTGTGGTTTCGGGGGACTACCACAGAATCTGCGTGAAATGGCAGAGGTGAGAATTGACTATCCGGAAGCGAGTCTGAAAGAACTGGGGAGTTATTTAGACCCACCGGTAGGCAAATCAGGAGTAAACCACAGACTTAGAAGGTTAAGCGAGATTGCGGAGAAGTTGCGATCTAAGTAGAGAGGAGACAGAATATGATTACGAAAAAAGTACAGATTCAGTTGGCAAATGGTCTAGAGGCCAGACCGGTTGCGATGTTAGTTCAGGTAGCCAGTCAGCACGATAGCACAATATATATTCAGTCAGCAGGTAAAAAAGTGAATGCCAAAAGTATTATGGGTATGATGAGCTTAGGCCTTGATAATGGTGAAAGCGTAGAAGTAGTTGCAGATGGAGCTGATGAGGAAGCAGCTATTGCAAGTATTGAAAGCTTTTTAGGAGGAAAATAGTTTAAAAACGATAGTAGTTTTTAGACTAATTTGTTAAAAATTGGGAGAACATCAAAGCTGGTGTTCTCTTTTGTGTTATAGGAAATTTACATAGTTTGTATGGAGGCGAGAAAATGTCAAAAAAAGATATGTTATTTATCTATAATCCTAGAGCCGGCAAAGCTCAGATTAGAAGCAACTTACTTGATATTATTGATATTTTTGTCAAAGATGGCTATGAAGTTACTGTTCGTCCAACTCAGGCACGTGGTGACGCCATAGAAGCCACCAAAAACAAGAAAGAAAAATACGACATTGTTGCTTGCAGCGGCGGTGACGGAACATTGGACGAAGTAGTTACTGGTATGATGCAGTGCGAAAAGAAAGTACCGATTGGCTATGTTCCGGCAGGTAGCACCAACGATTTTGCAATCAGTTTAAATGTTCCTAAAAATATGATTGCGGCAGCAAATACGATTGTTGATGGTGAGACCTTTGCGTGCGACGTAGGTCAATTCAATGACGATACATTTGTATATATTGCGGCATTTGGCCTTTTTACAGAAGTTTCCTATGCAACAGACCAGCAGATGAAAAACCTGCTTGGTCATATGGCGTATTTATTAGAAGGTGTAAAGAGCCTTTCCCAGATGAAGTCCTATAAGATAAGGGCTACCGTAGATGGAGAAGTGATAGAAGATGAATTTATTTATGGTATGATTACAAACTCCGTTTCCGTAGGTGGATTCAAACGTATTACTGGTAACAATGTCGAGCTTGATGACGGCTTGTTTGAAGTAACTTTGATTAAAAGACCAATGAATCCAATCGAATTAAATAGAGTTATGGCGGCACTTCTTGATAGAGATATTGATGCAGAATGTATGTACTGTTTTAAGGCAAAAGAAGTAAAAATTGAGTCGGAAGAAGCCGTTTCTTGGACTTTAGATGGTGAATATGGTGGTGACCATACAGAAGTATCCATCAAGAACTTGCATAAAGCTCTTGAAATTCGTGTACCACATAGAGTATAATAAAAAACGATGTACAATATTGTAATTTAATTTACGGAGGTAAAATAAAATGTTAGTTTCAGCAAAAGAAATGCTTGACAAAGCAAAAGCAGGCCACTATGCAGTTGGTCAGTTCAACATCAACAACCTTGAATGGACAAAAGCTATTCTTTTAACAGCTCAGGAAAATAACTCTCCAGTTATCTTAGGTGTATCTGAAGGTGCTGGTAAATATATGGGCGGTTATGATGCAGTAGTTGGTATGGTTAACGGTCTTATCAAAGACCAGAACATCACTGTTCCAGTAGCTCTTCACTTAGACCACGGTTCATATGACCATTGCTACAAATGTATCGAAGCTGGTTTCTCATCAGTTATGTTCGATGGTTCACACTATGCAATCGAAGAAAACGTTGCTAAAACAAAAGAATTAGTAGCAGCAGCTCACGCTAAAGGAATTTCTATCGAAGCAGAAGTTGGTTCTATCGGTGGTGAAGAAGACGGCGTTGTTGGTATGGGCGAATGTGCAGATCCACAGGAATGTAAAGCTATCGCTGATTTAGGAGTTGACTTCTTAGCAGCTGGTATTGGTAACATTCATGGTAAATACCCAGAAAACTGGAAAGGTTTATCATTTGAAACACTTGATGCAGTTCAGCAGTTAACAGGAGAACTTCCATTAGTTCTTCACGGCGGTACAGGTATCCCAACAGATATGATTAAAAAAGCAATCAGCCTTGGTGTTGCTAAAATCAACGTAAATACAGAATGTCAGTTAGCTTTCGCAGCTGCTACACGTAAATACATTGAAGAAGGTAAAGATTTACAGGGTAAAGGATTTGACCCACGTAAACTTCTTGCTCCAGGTTTTGAAGCAATCAAAGCTACTGTTAAAGAAAAAATGGAAATCTTTGGTTCAATCGACAAAGCTTAATTGTAAGAAAATAATGAAAGTGCAACCTGTTTGGGTTGCACTTTTTTATATTTAAAAAATGTAGCAGGATAATCCATTATCCCTAAAATGAGAGGATGCCAAGTAAAGAATACTTTACTTGGCATTGTTATGAAAAAGTTTTACTAATAATTTATTAAAAAGGGGAAAGGGGTTTCTTTTTAATACTTTTTGATAATATTAGTATAAAAAAGAGATTTGGCTAAACAATGTTATGTAAATTAACATTGTTTGAAATAAATGTGAACAAATTGTGAACAAACCGCATTAAAATTCTCTCATTTTTTCTGGTGCCGGATATTCTACACCAAAACATTCTACGGTTACAGTTTCCATAACCTGATCTTCTAAAGGTCTATCGTTATAGTTTGTGTCCACTTCTGCGATTTTATTAATTACGTCCATTCCTTCGATAACTTTTCCGAAAGCAGCATAATCGCCATCTAAGTGTGGAGAATTTTTATGCATAATGAAAAATTGGCTTCCTGCGGAATCAGGGAACATACTTCTTGCCATAGAAAGTACGCCTTCTGTATGTTTTAAGTTATTTACAAAACCGTTTGATGCAAACTCACCTTTGATGCAATATCCAGGACCACCCATTCCTGTGCCTTCTGGGTCGCCACCCTGAATCATAAAACCTTTGATTGTGCGGTGGAAAATAAGACCGTTATAAAAACCTTTCTGTATTAATGAAATAAAATTGTTTACTGATTGTGGTGCAATTTCAGGATATAATTCTGCCTTGAAAGTGTCACCATTTTTCATTGTAAATGTAACAACTGGATTCTGTGCCATAATTTACTTTCCTTTCTGTCATTTCTATTTTAAAATGATTGTAGCATAAATCCCACAAATTACAAAGGAAATATAAAATGTTAAAACAACTTATTTTTATGGTTTCGGAAAATATAGAATTGCCAGAGTATAAAGAAAGCGATGTTTTGGTGGTTAGAAGTGATAAAAAAAGCGACGCATCTATGGCTGCAAGAGACATAATCAAAGATACGAAAAGGGACACAATTTATATTTGTGATGATAGCCTTGTTGCAAGAAAAATGCAAGAAAATGGAGAAAATGTTGTTGCCTTGTTGACAGACGACAATAGCAATCAGGATTTTTCTTTCTGTTCCTATGCAATTATGGAGGCGAAGGAATGTGAACTTGCATTTTTTGAGGGACTATTAAAACGGTTTCTCGGCTTGCCCTTTAATATTTTGGAAACCCAAAGATGTCTTGTCAGAGAAACGACGCTAAAGGATGTAGACGATTTTTATATCCTTTATAAAGATAAAGAAATTACAGAATATATGGAGCCACTGTTTGAAGATAGAGATGAAGAAATAGAATATACCAAGTCTTATATTAAAAACATTTATGAATTTTATGGATTTGGAATGTGGACCATTGTAGAAAAAAAATCCGGCAAGGTCATTGGTAGAGCTGGTGTTTCGTATCGAGAAGGCTTTGCCCTAGCGGAACTTGGATTTATGATAGGAAAAGAATACCAAAGAAAAGGCTTTGCCTACGAAGTGTGCAAAGCCATTTGTAACTATATGTATGAAAATTATGATATGGAAGAACTTCAGATTTTGATTGAACCACAAAACACCCCCTCCATTCTTCTTGCAAAAAAGCTGGGAGCAAGTCTTTACAAAAAGAAATGTATGGGAGAATGTGACAGTTATATTATGAAACTTCCTCTATCAGATTCATAATGGTTTTGATAGCGTCAGATTGCTCGCTATCTTCCATAGCCTGAATGTAGGTGTTGCGATTACAGTATAATTCACGCACTTTATCCACCAACAGTTCCTTGGTTAAATCGTCTTCTGAAATAACCATACTATAACCTTGGGTTTCAAAAGACGCCGCGTTCAAAATTTGGTCGCCGCGGCTACTTCCTGCCGGTAACGGAATTAAAAGGTTTGGTTTTTTGAGAGCTAAAATCTCACAAATTGCATTTGCACCGGCTCTGGAAATAACTAGGTCAGCCATTGCAAAAATATCTTTTAATTCTGCCTTCAAATATTCGAATTGATGATAGCCTTTTGTGGTTAAAAGGAGATTATCAATTTTTTCTTTTCCACAAATATGAACTACCTGAAAATCTGTTAATAAAGAAGGAAGTGCTTCTCTTACTGCCTTGTTGATAGCTGCTGAACCAAGACTTCCGCCAATTACCATAATAACTGGCTTGTTCGCAGTAAAGCCACATACTTCGTAAGCCGCCAGTTTATTTCCTTTGGAAAGTTCTTCGCGAATAGGTGAACCGGTTAAAACTGCTTTGTCCTTAGGAAGATGATTCAAGGTTTCTGGGAAGTTACAACAAATCTTTTCTGCCACAGGAATGCACAACTTATTGGCAAGCCCTGGGGTCATATCGGATTCGTGAATGATGCAGGGGATTTTTAAAGAAGCGGCAGCTCTGACAACAGGAACACTGACAAACCCACCTTTAGAAAATACTACGTCAGGTTTTATTTCCTTTAATATTTTTTTTGCTTCTCCAAAGCCTTTAATGACGCGAAAAGGGTCAGTAAAGTTTTTGGGGTCAAAATAGCGACGTAATTTGCCGGTAGAAATGCCATAATAATCAATGTTATAATCGGCAATCAATTTTTTCTCAATTCCGTCGTAAGAACCTATATAGCTAATTTCATAGCCTTTATTTTGTAAGTGTGGTAGCAATGCAAGATTAGGAGTAACATGTCCTGCAGTTCCGCCACCTGTTAATACGATTTTTTTACTCATACGAATCTCCAGTAAATTATACTTTTTTCTTTCTTTATTTATTTATCATACTTTCCAGTGCAACTGCCAACTGGTCAGGACAAGAAGTTGGTTTGAAACCGCAACGAATGCCCTTCAACTTTTTAATGGCATCTTCTGCTTTCATACCTTCTACTAATTTGGAAATACCCTGTAAGTTGCCGTTACAACCACCATAGAAAGAAACCTGACGAATTACATCGCCATCTAATTCAATGTCAATATAGGCAGAGCAAGTACCTTTTGTTTGATATCTCATGATAAATACCTCCACGATATGTAAATTCAATAAAATATTGTATTGCAATGAACATATTATAACATAACAAGTTGGAAATTTGTAGAAATTTGGCAATGATTTAATGAGCCATATATATTGTATGATTTTTAGAAAAAAATTATAATCATATTGTGTAAAAGGGAGGAAGATATATGTTGGAAATTTTTGAAAGACACCCTTATATGTCAATCAGTATTATTGCAATTATTTTTATCAGTATTATATTACAAATGATAATCGGAAATGTATTAGGCAAAATGGTGCGTGAAGCAGAAAATATGGCTTCCACAGAAAGTAAACAGCTAAAACAGTTCAAATTGAAATTTATGAATTGCTACAAACTAAATGAAGGAATGGGTAATGTGCCTGTATTTGTAGACCGCTTTCTTGAAAAAATAGAAGTCGGGAAAATGAAGATTACGACTATGCACCGAATTTCAGGACAACTTATTTTGTTTTCTGTACTTTTGTCAGGACTTGGTGCAGCAAGAAGTATTATTCTAGGGGAAACCATTGGTCAGATTTTACCTTATTATGTCATTGCTTTTTTGGGACTCTACCTATACTTTGTTTCCACTTCCTTTGCCGGTATTGAGGAGAAAAAGCTCAGCTTAAAATTTAGCCTTGTGGATTATCTTGAAAATCATATGATAGGTCGACTGAAACAAACGGACCAGGTTTTAAATCAGAAACTGGTAGAAAAAACGGAAGAAACAGTGGAAAAGCCACGAGAGAGCATCTTTTCAGAAAAGGACAAGCAAGAACTGGAAATGTTGCTTAGGGAATTTTTGGCCTGAATACTAAGACTCTATCGTTTCTTCGATGGGGTCTTTTAATATACGAAAGAATATGCTATTTTAGGTATAGCAAAGAAAAACGGAGAATAAATATGAAACTGGTCGTTTTAGAGAGAAATACCGTAGGTACAGATATTGATGTAAGTAGTTTTGAGCAGTTTGGAGAAGTTACTTATTATGGAAATACTGTGAAAGAAAATGTGGAAGAACATATAGGAGATGCGGACATTATTATTGCAAATAAAGCTCCTATCAATGAAGAAACAATCCAAAATTGTCCGAATGTCAAGCTGGTTTGTGAATTTGCCACAGGGTACGACAATGTAGACTTAGCTTATTGCAAAAAAAGAGGTATTGTCGTTACGAATGTAAAAGATTATTGCACATCTTCGGTGGCACAACACACTTTTGCAATGGCATTATTTTTATTTGAAAAGTTACATTATTATGATGAATACGTGAAATCGGGTGCATATGGTGCACAAGATAGATTTTCCAATTTTGATAGACGTTTTTGCGAGTTAGAAGGAAAAACCTGGGGAATTATCGGACTTGGAAATATTGGAAGGAAAGTGGCAAACATTGCAAAGGCTTTTGGCTGTAATGTGATTTACTATTCTGTGACAGGAAAAAATAGTTGTAAAGAATATGAAAGAGTAGACTTTGATACTCTGCTAAAAGAGTCCGATGTTTTATCGATTCATTGTCCTCTTAGCGATTTGACTAGAAATCTGATAGATAAAGAGGCACTTTGCAAAATGAAATCTTCTGCCTTACTAATTAATGTTGCCCGTGGTGCAGTAGTAAATAATAGTGATTTGGCGTGGGCCATTTGTGAAAATGTAATTGCAGGAGCCGGACTTGATGTTTTGGAACAGGAGCCGATTAAAGAAAGCAACCCATTATCTAAAATAATGGATAGTGAAAGATTGATTATTACTCCGCATATGGCGTGGGGTAGCGTGGAAGCAAGAACCAGAATTGTGGACGAGGCGTGTCTAAATATTTCTGCTTTTTTAAAGGGCGAAAAAAGAAATGTTGTAAATGAGTGATTTGATAAAATATATATAGAAAATAATGAACAAATATACTTTTTTGTAAAAAATTCCCATAACGAACAGGTGTATTTTGTTACAAATTACTGGAAAAGAGAAAGAAAAGAGAAAAATTCCGTGCAATTATACTCTTTTCTTTTTGCATTTCTCATAATAGAATGGTACTATGGTAACGGATAAATGAGTTTATCAGGACGAACTTGTCGTAAAAAGGTAGAAAATGATAGGTCGGTCCTGTGTTTTTGTGAAATGAAAAGGAGATTATGAAAATGGCAGCAGCAAAAAAAGCAGCAACAACAGCTCAGGCAGAAGTTAAAGAAACTAAAAAAGCAACAACAGCTAAAAAAGCAACAGCAACTAAAGCAGTAGCAGAAAAAGCTGAAACAAAGAAAGCTACAACAACAAAGAAAGCAACAACTACAAAAGCAGCTTCTAAAAAAGTTGAAGTAACAGTTGAATTTGCTGGAAAATCATATTCAACAGAACAGCTTGCAAAAATCGCTAAAGACGTATGGGTATACGATTTAGGCCGTAAAGCAACAGAATTCAAAACAGTTGAAATTTATGTAAAACCAGAAGAAAACCAGGCTTACTACGTTGTTAACGGCGAAGTAACAGGTAGCTTTGCATTATAAGATAACGCGTAGCGTTAGTAAACGAGAATTTTTGATTCTCTTGAATATTAATCAGGTACATAAAATGCTCCGGAATTTTCCGGAGCATTTTTTCGTCTTCCTCAAATTGAAACATATCTTGGAAAGTATCTATATAAATAAATTTACAACTTTATACTTTTTTTATAAATTTTATAGTTTGTTTTTGTTGACAATAAATAATCAAAGTGATATTTTATGGTAAGAAGATGTTAGCACTCAAAATAATCGAGTGCTAATAAACAAAAGAAAGAGGTGAGCCGATTGCAATTAGACGAAAGAAAAAAGAAAATATTGCAAGCAATCATTCGTAACTATTTAGAAACCGGCGAACCGGTGGGCAGTAGAACCATTTCCAAGTTCACGGATTTGAATCTTTCTTCCGCAACCATTCGTAATGAAATGGCAGACTTGGAAGAAATGGGATATATTGTTCAGCCTCACACCTCAGCAGGACGAATTCCAACAGATAAGGGATATCGCTTCTATGTAGATCAGATGATGGAGGAAAAGGATAAGGAAGTTTCTGAGATAAAAGAACTTCTTCTGGAAAAAGAAGAAAAGATGGAACACCTTTTGAAACAGGTAGCGAAAGTACTTGCAGTAAATACTAATTATGCTACTATGATTTCTGCTCCACAGTATCATCATAACAAACTGAAATTCATTCAGCTTTCCAGAGTAGATGAACATCAGATTTTAGCGGTAGTCGTTGCAGAGGGAAATGTTATTAAGAATTCCATTATTCCGGTGAAGGAGCAAGTTGATGATGAAACGATGTTGAAGCTCAACATTTTGCTTAATACTCATTTGACCGGATTATCTATGGAAGAAATCAATTTGGGATTAATTGCTTCCTTAAAACAAAAGGCAGGTATACATGAAGATATTGTTAGCGAAGTAATGGACGCTGTAGCAGAGGCCATTAAGGCAGACGAAGACTTGGAAATCTATACAAGCGGCACGAACAATATTTTTAAATATCCAGAATTGTCGGATAACCGAAAAGCCAGCGAGCTTATTAATACCTTTGAAGAAAAAGCAGTTTTCAATGAATTGATTGTGGATACGTTATCTGACCAGCAAAAAAATGGTATTCAGGTATATATCGGGGAAGAAAATCCATTGCAATCTATGAAAGATTGTAGCGTAGTAACAGCTACTTATGAATTAGATGAAGGAATGAAAGGAACGATTGGTATTATTGGTCCAAAACGAATGGATTATGACAAAGTTGTGGATACACTAAAGAATTTGAGAAGTCAGTTAGACGAGTTGTATCACAGAAAATAGAAAGGAAAAAAGAAGTGGCAGATTTAGAAAATCAGGTTGAACAGGAAGCTTCAGAAGTGGATACAGAAGAAGTAAAAGAAGAAAATGTAGATACTGAAAATGTAGAGACAGAAGCAAAAGAAGAAAAGGAAACAGCAAAAGAAAGTAAAAAAGCTGACAAGAAAAAAGCAAAAGCGGATAAGAAAAATGAAGCGATGCAGGAAAAAATCGACGAGCTGGAAGATAGAGTAAAAAGACAGATGGCTGAGTTCGAGAATTTTCGTAAAAGAACCGAAAAAGAAAAAACAATGATGTTTGAAACCGGTGCGAAAAGCGTGATTGAAAAAATCTTACCGGTAGTGGATAACTTTGAAAGAGGTTTGGCTACGATTCCGGAAGAAGATAAAGAATCAGCTTTTGCAAATGGAATGAAAATGATTTATAAACAAATGCTTGATGAATTGGATAAACTTGGGGTAAAACCAATCGAAGCAGTTGGTCAAGAATTTGACCCTAATTTTCATAATGCAGTAATGCAGGTAGAAAGTGAAGAATTTGAATCAGGCGTTGTGGCACAGGAACTTTTGAAAGGCTACACATACCACGATACAGTGGTAAGACATAGTATGGTAGCAGTAGTGCCATAAGAGGTTTAGGTGAGAATTAGGGAAAGCTCGGGGCATGGCTCCTCGCTTGAGGGAGATGAATCGTCTCCGAAAATAGAGATAATTACTGCATAGGATAATGCAAATGTATATGCCCGAAGAAAAAAGCTACGCTTTTTTCGCCGGTAAAATAACCGGTGTGGCAATGCTAGCATTGCCAACGCGGATTATTTTTACCGTAGATGGAAAACGAAGTTTTCCTACGGGCATATACAACAGATTATAACAACGCAAATAATATTTTAGGAGGGCTTAATTATGAGCAAGATTATCGGTATTGACTTAGGAACAACAAATAGCTGTGTAGCAGTTATGGAAGGTGGTAAACCAACAGTTATCGCTAATACAGAAGGTGCAAGAACAACACCATCTGTTGTAGCATTTACAAAAACAGGAGAAAGACTTGTTGGTGAACCTGCAAAACGTCAGGCAGTAACAAATGCAGAAAAAACAATTTCATCTATTAAGAGAGATATGGGTACAGACCATGGTCGTACAATCGACGACAAAAAATACTCTCCACAGCAGATTTCAGCTATGATTTTACAGAAATTAAAAGCAGATGCTGAAAACTACTTAGGTGAAAAAGTAACAGAAGCAGTTATCACTGTTCCTGCTTACTTCAACGATGCACAGCGTCAGGCAACAAAAGATGCTGGTAAAATCGCAGGTCTTGAAGTAAAACGTATTATCAATGAACCAACAGCTGCAGCATTGGCTTATGGTCTTGACAACGAAAAAGAACAGAAAATTATGGTATACGATTTAGGTGGTGGTACATTCGACGTATCAATCATTGAAATCGGCGAAGGTGTTATCGAAGTATTAGCTACAAGTGGTGATAACCGTCTTGGTGGTGATGACTTCGACCAGAAAATCACAGATTATATGTTAGCTGAATTTAAAAGAACAGAAGGTGTTGATTTATCAAACGACAAAATGGCACTTCAGAGATTAAAAGAAGCTGCTGAAAAAGCAAAGAAAGAATTATCTTCTGCAACAACAACAAATATCAACCTTCCATTCATTACAGCAACAGCAGAAGGACCAAAACATTTTGATATGAACTTGACACGTGCTAAATTCGATGAATTAACACACGACTTAGTAGAGAGAACAGCAATTCCTGTTCAGAATGCATTAAAAGATGCAGGAATTACAGCATCAGAACTTGGTAAAGTATTACTTGTTGGTGGTTCAACACGTATTCCAGCTGTTCAGGATAAAGTAAAACAGTTGACAGGTCATGAACCAAGTAAGTCCTTGAACCCTGATGAATGTGTAGCTATCGGTGCTTCTATTCAGGGTGGTAAATTAGCAGGCGATGCTGGTGCAGGCGAAATTTTATTGCTTGACGTAACTCCACTTTCACTTTCTATTGAAACAATGGGTGGTATTGCAACAAGATTGATTGAAAGAAATACAACAATTCCTACAAAGAAAAGCCAGATTTTCTCTACTGCAGCTGATAACCAGACAGCCGTTGATATCAACGTAGTTCAGGGTGAAAGACAGTTTGCAAGAGATAATAAATCTTTAGGACAGTTCCGTTTAGATGGTATTCCACCAGCAATGCGTGGCGTTCCACAGATTGAAGTTACATTTGATATTGATGCAAACGGTATCGTAAATGTTTCTGCAAAAGACTTGGGAACAGGTAAAGAACAGCATATCACAATTACGGCAGGCTCAAATATGTCTGATGCAGATATCGAAAAAGCTGTAAAAGAAGCTGCTGAATATGAAGCACAGGATAAGAAACGTAAAGAAGCTATCGATGCAAGAAACGATGCAGATTCTTTCGTATTCCAGACAGAAAAAGCTTTAAATGAAGTTGGTGACAAGATTGATGCTTCACAGAAAACAACCGTAGAAGCTGATCTTGCTGACTTAAAAGCTATCTTGGAAAAAACAAAAGATAAAGAAATGTCGGATAGTGAAATCGACGAAATGAAAGCTGCTAAAGAAAAACTTATGACAGATGCTCAGGCTTTATTTGCAAAAGTTTACGAACAGGCTCAGGGAGCTGCTGGTCAGGCAGGTGCAGATATGGGTGGATTCTCAGGAGCAACAGGTGCCGATGCAAACACAGGAGCAGCAGATGATGATATTATTGACGGTGACTTCAGAGAAGTGTAATATCGTATAAGGATAAATAATGTTTCATAGATATGGATAAGGCTTTGGTCTTATCCATATTGCAAGAGGAGAGGTTGATTTATGGCTGAACAAAAACGCGATTATTATGAAGTGCTTGGTGTAGATAAAAACGCGGACGAAGCAACCATTAAAAAGGCATATAGAGGATTGGCAAAAAAATATCACCCAGATATGAATCCGGGGGATGCTGAAGCGGAAAAGAAGTTTAAAGAAGCTTCAGAAGCTTATGCGGTGCTAAGTGATCCAGAGAAAAAGCGTCAGTATGATCAGTTCGGTCATGCAGCATTCGACGGAGGTGCTGGCGGCAGTGGTGGATTTAATTTCAATGGTGCCGATTTCTCGGATATCTTTGGCGATATTTTTGGCGACTTTTTTGGTGGCGGTAGAAGAAGCAGCAAAGCAAATAATGGTCCAATGCAGGGAGCAAATGTCCGCACAAGTGTAAAAATCACTTTTGAAGAATCAATTAAAGGTACTGAAAAAGAAATAGAGATTCCAGTAAAAGAAACTTGTAAGACTTGTAATGGAAGTGGTGCAAAACCAGGAACAAGTCCTGAAACCTGTACTAGATGTGGTGGAAAAGGTCAGGTTGTTTTTACGCAACAGTCTTTCCTTGGGACAATTAGAAATGTACAGACTTGCCCAGAATGTAATGGCTCTGGTAAAATGATTCGCGAAAAATGTGCAGATTGTCGTGGAACAGGATATGTTCAGATGCGTAAAAAATACGCCGTGCCAATTCCGGCAGGTATTGATAACGGACAATGCACACGTATGCGTGGACTTGGTGAACCTGGTAAAAATGGTGGACCACGAGGCGATGTTTTAGTAGAAGTATTAGTTGGTAGACATGATAAATTCCAAAGACAAGATTACAATATTTTTTCTACTGTTTATATGTCTTATGCAATCGCAGCCCTTGGTGGTGAAATTGTCATCGATACAGTAGATGGACCCGTTGTCTATGAGGTAAAACCTGGTACAGCTACGGATGTAAAAGTTCGTTTAAAAGGAAAAGGTGTACCTGTACCAAACAGAGATTCAAGGGGTGACCATTATGTTACTCTTGTGATTCAAACACCAGAAAAAATGTCTTCGGAAGCAAAGGAATTATTAAGAAAGTTTGATGCCTTGACAGGCGACAGCTTAAATGCTGCAAAAAATGTCAATAAAACCGGAAATGCTGAAGAAGGCAAAAAGAAAAAACGATGGAAATAGAAAAGATGAAAACCGCAGGAAGCATTAGCTTCATGCGGTTTTTTGTACTTATTGAAAATCATATTTGCCAGATAAAAAAATGTGTATTATATTGAAATAGAAGATGATTTATTCTTTATTTATGTAGGAGGGGCAATATGATAAGGGATTTTTCTTTGGAAGCAAAGCAGACGCTATATGAACACATCGACGGGGTTAGTCCCCACAACTCCTTTGAATATATCTGGGACTTTTTCTCAGATGTGAAAGAGAGCACAAAAGAATGGATATGGAAACTCTCCATTTCCGACTATCTAGATGACATAGACCGCTATCACAGACTTGTACTGGATAGGGAAAATGCCAGCAAATCCACCATTGAT
>JBGVKZ010000053.1:0-5607 GCA_045124055.1 Lachnospiraceae bacterium
CTACAACTCTAAGAGACCTCACGGTTCTCTCGGACTGTTAACCCCTAATGAAAAGGAAGAACTCTTCTGGAATCAGGCATAATCTCTGTTTCCAGAAAGATTTTTTCATAAATTGTGTCTACTTACTTGACTATAGTGCAACTCATTCTTTTTTTCCTTAACAACATCAGCCATCTCACTCAGAATAACGAACTATTTGCAAAAAACGCACAATAAATGAATACACTCGATACACATACTGTGTATCAGTTGTATGTTCAAAAGCAACTGTTAATTTCGGATGCAACATCAGATCGCTACCTATTCCCCAACGCAGAATATCTCCATAAGATAATGTAACTGTAACAGGTCTTTTTTCAAAAGTAATGATCCATTTATCTGCCACTTCGCTATGATAGATATAGTCGACATTTGATTCCGTTTCTTCTTTTAATCGATCGTAGAAATATCGAGAAGGACTAAAAAAGTCATCAATAGCTTCCCCCGTAATCTCAAAACCTGAAAAAACATCCTTATGGCAACGTTCAATTGTATACCTAGGGAACAGTTTTATCGTTTGGTTAATACCAAACTCTACCCGTTCAATAAAAGCTGTAGCACAACCGACAGTTGGATTATACTTTATAATAAAATTGTGATCCTCGAAATAAGATTTTATTTTCTGGATGTCGCTTTTATCTTTTGGAATAATGACTATGTCGTTATCCTCCACGACAAAAACACACTCTACATCCCAAAGAGTATATATCCTGTTTCTTTCATAACTATTATCTTCTTCGTACTAATCCTTCTTTATCGAATATTCTTCTCTAAATGCTTCATAATCCGCTTTCGCGATTTTATATTGCTCTCCTGCCTGCTCCTCATTCATAGAATACTCTAACTCCTGTGCCTCGCCTTGCAATGCATCTGATATAATCCGTCTTAAGTACTCTTTCTGGTCATAATTAGCCATAACCAATGAGTCTCTCACATACATAGGGTTATTCCTAAGCAATGCCACTTGGAAATCTACACCTTTACCCTTTAAATAATGCCACAGAAATGTAATACAGGTTCTGGTGTTTCCTTCTCTGAAAGGATGAATGCTCCATAATGCTAACAAAAAATCAGAAACCACATCTCCTTTTTTCGTAGTCTTCATCCAGTCAAAATCTGCATATTCTTGCAACAATTGCTTTAATCGCTTCTCAATCTCATGATAGTCTGCATATTCTGCGGAACCACCGGACAAAACACGCTCGCTCTTATATAAATTCTCTTTTCGAAATGTTCCTGCCCATTCATAAATATCCCCGAATAAATACTTATGAATGTTTATCAAATGCTCCGCGTCATAGGTATAACTAATCCTTTCAGGCTTTACATCTAATCCCAACAGTTTAGCAAATACTTTCTGTATTTCAAATTTCTCCAAAAGTTCCTTATCACGAATACTATATTTATTGATAAGAACATCGCTTTCCGGATAACAATTTTTTCCTCCACTCATAAACTAGACCCCCAAATACTCAAATCTATCAATTCTGACTTCCATTTCTTCCAATGTTATTTTTCCAAAGATATAGGAATCCAAAACCTCCATAAACAATTCATCGGGACCATTTGTAGCACTTAGCATAATAGCCATCGCATTTTCCACACTCTTTCTCCTCGCTTCACACGCTTCTACATAACTCTGGCTAATAATCATCCCTTTATACTGTAAAATCGTTCTCATCATATTTATCACGTATGCCGGAGGATTTCTTCTTTCCTGCTCCCAATCTTTTAAAGTAGAAACCGGAACATCAAACATTTTAGCAAATTTACTCTGGCTCAATCCTGTTTGTAAACGTAATTCTCTTACTTTCATGATATTACCTCCACTTAATTCTCTATATATAGTATACGGCATTGCCTACCATTATGCAAGATTTATCCTATAACTACCATTTCTAAAAATGCACAAAGTATTACTTTTTTCAAATACTTTGTGCATTTTTCAAAATACCAATCACAAAAGCGACGGTGAACCATAAAAAGCAGGTCTTCACCGCCACTTTCGAAACTTTAAAATTTTTCTATTTTTGAAACCAAAAAAACCACGTCCTCGCCTCCCGGCAAGCACATGGGTCTCTACACCATTTCAATATAATATTTGACGTCTCCGTCCTCAAATCAGCTATAATCTACTACACCATTTCGGCGTGAAATTACACCAATTTGCGATAAATTACGATACATCTGTCTTTTCGGCAAAAGTCCGCAAGCCCTTAAAAACACTGTGTTTTTTGGCATTTTAGGAAGTCTAGGAATCACGCAAGCATAAACTCGATAAATTCTTATTTTACGGTTAACAAAGACAACTTATCAAATCAACCGTAATTCATATGTAATTGTTACGGTTGAAATAAACACAACCTCTATGCCAACTGTAATCATTCTAACAATATACAGCTCCTATCAAAAAAACTAGGAATAATCATAACCCATATCAAAAATGCAATCACATACTTTTTCATATAAACCTCTCAACTCACAGTTCTTCAATATAATTTAACAATGGTTCCAAATATTTTTTATTCGTCCAATCACACTTCTGTCCCACTGCACACATCAATGCCTTTTGCCAAGGTTCGTATTCATCCGGATTTTGTTTTGCAACTGCTTTCTGCAACATCCTGCAAAGAGTTCTGTCACCAAGTTTCATTTTCTCTTCATCCCAAGCTCCTCGGCAATAGAACAATGGTATATTACTAAATTCATCTTTAAAATGCATATCTCTTATCTGCTGTATTGCCTTCTCATCATATGGGGAAGCACCGACTGCAAATACGACAATCTTCTTATCCGCCAACTGATTTATATTCTTTTTTAAGAATTGTAATCCGGCGATACCAGAAGCATACACACCACCACCTAATATGATTACATCATAATTTCGCATAGTCTCTACTTTAGCATTTTTTGTTTCAACACAATCATACCCTGTTTCTTCCTTTAACCAATCAGCATACTTTTTAGTAGCCCCATACTTTGATTGATATAAAATAATACCCCTACTCATAATCTCGAATCTCCTTTAAATTATCTTCAATCTGTATAATCGTCTGTATTGTCACTTGTAGCTGTTCCTCTGGAACACCTGCAAACATTTTCTTCATAATTCCAATCGTCATTTCATCATTTTTTTCACAGAACTCTCTACAATAATCAGTAAGTTCGATACGCTGCTTACGCTTGTCATTTTCATCCACTGCAATAGAAACAAAACCTTTCTTTTCCAATTTCAACAAAATCTGTTTTACATTCTGATGTGAGCTACCCATTATTTCAGCAAGCTCTTTTACAGTTGGTCTTTCTTTACATAAGTTAATACATATGATTGCAAAGAATTGTTTCCAACTAACTTCTTTCATCGTACTATCTACAACAGCCTGAAATCTGTTATCAAATGCACTTAATAATCCTAGTAGAAAATATGATAGTTCAATTCCTGTAAAATCTACTTTATCACTACGGATAACATCTTTAATATTCATATAATCCTCCATTATGTAATATATTACTTTATTTAAGGTAACATATTACTTTTTTTATTGTCAACAAAAAAGACGGACAAAATATCCGTCTTTAACTCATACAAAAATTCAAACTCAACTTCATCGATTATATTGAATCAAGCCGATAACAAAAAGGTGTAATGGATAATATATGTAAAACAACCATTTCATAATATTGTTTATCTTTCGATTGTTTCCCCTTTTTCCGTTGTACATCATAATAATAGGGATTGATAGTACAACTGCCATTTGCAATACTCCATATATTTTATCAATCGCAAAGAAATATACCGTTGCATATATCGCAACATAGAATACCATCCACAACATCTGCGTTTTTAGTTTATCACGATTTGTTCCAATTACTAAAATACATAAACTTGCAACACAACTCCAATCACTTGGAAAGCTAATAAAGCAGATAAGTATTATAAGTAATGTTTTTACTGCATTACTTTTTATTTTCGAACTATGTGCTACTCTTAACATTACCAAGCCCCATGCAAGCGACCACATAACACTCGTTTGGTTCAAGGTACTTCCATAATAAAATGGTATAAATGACTTCCAGTCTACAAACTCCATAGATGCAAACACATAAGCAAAATGCGATATTAATGCAAACAAAAACAAACGCTTTGTATATTTGTTGATATCTTTTGTGTAATGATATCCCTCTGCAATGAAATAGCACATAATAGGACACGTAATTCTCCCTATAATATGTAATGCAATAGGAAGTATCTCTTTGGGATATCCTGGGTACAGCATCCACGTGATATGGTCTATGGTCATCGCAATAATTGCAATAAATTTTACCATATTCGAATCCAATATTTTTTTCATAATTTCATCTCCAAATTCAATTTTTTCAGCCTAACGCAACGAGGTCAGACTTTTCATAGCGATTGTGTCCTTGCAAACTCTTTTTATATTTCCAACATGTAATTGCTTCTTCCAAACTTCTTCCTTGATTATCTCCGAAAAAATCGCGAATGTATGTATTATACTCAAACTGCTTATCTATCGTTGTTTTTCCATTTCTCTTTTCTTCTAAAATTTGATAATACGCATTAATTGCATCTCCATAAGTCTTTCCAGCATTGCTCTTTAACCATTTCTGGAACAAAACATTAAAAGAAAAACTTTTACCGATTTTTTCTTTAAAAAAGGCTCTATGTTTTTCAGAACATACAATATTTGATTCAATTAGCGTATTCTCTGTAATTAATCCAACATCTATTGCTGCTTTTCTTTTTGCAGAAGTTTCTAACACCTTCCCTGTATCAAGAAAATATGCAATCCTATCTGTAAGTTCTATCTTTCCGCCCGAAACAGGTAAATTGTTTTCTCTACAAAAATCGATCAATTCTTCCTTCAAATAATAAAAACTTCTAAAAGTTTCTCCGTCCAATTCCTTATTCAAATCTGGTCTTTCACTCATTTACATTCTCTCCTACAAATTCTAAATAATATTACTGATTATATAATACCCTATATCAGTCACTTAAACTGATATAGAGCATCTCATTTTTACATCTCAATATCCAATTTTCAATCTCACCCTTAAAGTTGCTTAGTCTTCATTCATACGAGCCAACTTCGCCGCCTGGTCGGGTGCTATGCACATACGCTGCTTTATTTTTCGGGGGGTGTACACATATGCGTCAATGCTTCCTCTTATCCGTTTTATCGAAACCTTCTTTTGCCATGTTCATTGCAAATACATAAGTATCTGTATCAATTAAATTCTGTTCAAATAGCTTTCGCTAAAAGAACTTAATCATTGTACAACTGCCGACAAAACCCTTGTTATTACTGAATTTCATGTCTTACCACACCTCCTTCTGTCTTGGAATGTGTGGTATGTTAGCATGGATTATTTAATCGTGCAAATTAGAAGTTATCCCTCCAACAAACTGAAAGTGAACAAAATCGCTGCGCGATGGCCTGCCAAGGCTGTAGCGTAATTTTTTACATCTTCAAAAATAGGCAGTGACAGGATTGTCCCAAGATAGTATTGTTAAAGTACCACCAATAACAAACTTCAAACACGGGCTTA
>JBGVKZ010000054.1:0-7219 GCA_045124055.1 Lachnospiraceae bacterium
TGAAGCCCATTGGAATGCTCTTGAATCAGGAAAAGCAAATCTATATCCGGGTTTAAGTGAGGCAGACATAGCAGCCTGGGATTTAGCAAATGGTAAGTTGAATGAACATATAGTAATCAAGGATGTGGACACAGATGCTGTTATAAAACTTAGAGCCGATGAGATGGCAAAACAGGATGCATTTTTGAATGGGGATGCTGACGGTGGAAGTACGAAGGGTGTTGTAAATAGTGGTATTGATGCAACGAACAAAACGCATACAGCCAGTGACTTGGCAATAACAGAAGACATATTCCCTGATGAACTTGCCCGTTATGAAGCTCATTTAGCTGATATGGAGGTAGGAAAAGTAAATCCATATCCAGGTTTAAGTGAGGCAGACATAGCAGCCTGGGATTTAGCAAAGGGTAAGTTGAATGAGCATATAGTAATTAAGGATGTGGACACAGATGCTGTCATAAAACTTAGAGCCGATGAAATGGCAAAACAGGATGCATTTTTGAATGGTGAAAAAGTTACTGCTGAGGGTGGCTTAAAAGTTGGGATGAATTTTGATGAAGTATCGGGATATTTAAAAGGTCTTGATTTTCAAAATATGAATGTTGCAGATTTGAATCAGTATTTAAATAATGTTGAAAAGATAGACTTAGGGAATATGGATGTTGCAAAACTGCAGACGCAAATATTACAAGATGCTGGATTCACAAATTTTGATATAAAAGGAAATTTGGCAGACATTACTGCTTTTAAAAGCGGAACAATTAGAGTTGAAGAAATTGATGCCGACTTAGTTCTATACAGGAGAGGGTATCCGACAGAAGGAACTGGAGGGTATGGCTATGGGCAATGGTGGTCAGATTCAAGATTATCAATTGAAGATGCAAGAGAACAACTTGCAATTTTAGAGAATTGGGGCAATCCTTTGACTGGAGAGTATGAAATGACAGTGCCACAAGGTACAAAGGCTATTACTGGAATTGCAGAAGAACAATCTTTTTACGATGATATTACAGGGGAACTGTTAGAATATCGTGGTGGCGGTGAAAAACAATATTGGTTTAATTCTATTGATGAATCATGGATAAAATAGGAGAACGTGCTTATGGAATTTATTGAATTGATAAATAATACGAAGGATATTATAGATAAGGAAATGAGTGTAGAAGAAAATGCAATTTTTGTAGAACGATATATAAAAATGCATACTTATTTACAAAAATTAGAGGAAGCATATAAATTGGATAAAATGAATAAAGGAAACGTTTGTTTAAATATTGTTAGAATGTTGAATCATGGAGATTCGGAACAATTAGTAAATGCAGTATCTGAATTGAATCATTATTATCAGAAAAATATATATCAGGAAAATCGTCAGAGTAAGTAATGAAAAAAGACAAAGAAAATATGGTAAAATTTTAGGCAGTGAAAATCATTGCTTTGGAGAGTGTTATTTTTTTTCAAAGGGAATGGAACTGCTTGGATAAACATGAGGGTTCAGACTCGATGTCAAGGGTGGTACATCAACAGTTGTATATCGAACAGATGATACTGCAAAGTATCAATATAATATGCTTGAAAATCCCGGACCATTAGCAGAAGTTGTAGATAACCCTGTAAAGAATTTTTGTGGTGGGAGATATAATGTAAATGTTTTAGAAGAGGATACTATCTTTTATCGAGCTGGACAATCGGGTAAACCGTTAGGGCAGTGGTTTACAAGTGAAGCACCAGAGTCAGTTGTAAAGGTTAGAATTGATACTGCTGTAAAATCACAATGGATAAATCAAACTACAGGTGAATTGACAGAAACATCCATAGTAGATACTGCATATGCGATAAAAGTTCCAAAGGGAACGATAACATATACTGGACCTGTTAGATCGCAAGGAGGAGCATATTGTGGTGGGTATGATAAGTTACAGACATTTATAGAAACTCCATGATAAGACGATTTTGATTGATATAGATCTTTGAAAGAAATATAATTTCTACTAGTTTGTAGATGTGAGATTTTCGAGGAAGATGCAAACCTTTGAAAGAAATATAATTTCTACTAGTTTGTAGATTATGTCTGTTTCTCCGTCCATAGCCTTCTTTGAAAGAAATATAATTTCTACTAGTTTGTAGATTAGCTGAATCCTTCTACGCGTACAGGACTTTGAAAGAAATATAATTTCTACTAGTTACATAAAATAAACAAAAACGATGTTGTAAGGATGGTGACAGACAATGCAACCGAACAAAAAAGCCCTTTGTATCATTGAAAAATTCCCATACGGCGAAGATATGCTTTGCTTATATGTAACCAATACATTTAAGGAAGGATATATTTGTTTCGATGGACTGGGACGTGGATATATGATTGAAGGAACCATCAAGGAAACCTTCGAAAATGGCTTTAGTTTTACAGATTTCCAGAATAATGAATGGATATTCCGGGAAGTCACTATTGAAGAATACAGACATCACATCTGCAAGACAGTACACAATGGTCCACAGATTGCTAAGTTGTGTACGACCACAGAAGACCTCTGGGAATACTACCGCAAAGAATACCCCGATGCTAATAATTAATTGGCAAACCTCAAATAAATTTAATATCAAAATTCCCCATTCGCTATAATGTGTAGACCCATCCTTTACAATAATTATACTTAAACATACCTACATCATTTTCAATGGTCTCCCCAGTTACACGACTTTTATTCCAACAAAAAGGGATATACCACCTCTAAAATGGCAGAGACAAGAAAAGCGTTTGGTAGAGACGATAGTTGAGAGATAATAGGGTAAAGATTTGAATTTAAAATTTTTTAAAATAAGAATTCTTTTCCTTCACATATTTTCATTTCATTTGTTCATACTAAAAATGTAGCAATGAAAAGAATTTATGTGGAGGTATTTTTTATGTCACAATTATCAGAAAAAGAATTATCGGCAATCAAAGACCTTCTTTCAGAAGAGGAACTTTTGGTAAAGAAATTTAAAATGTTAGCAGAACATGCACAAACAGAAGAATTAAAATGTAAAATGAACAGTATTTCAGATAAACACCAAGGTCATTTTAATGAACTTTACTCAAAGTTATCTTAGGGAGGAATAGAATTATGCAGAACACTTATACAGAAAAAGAAATTTTAGGTGATGCTTTAGCTAGTCAGAAAGCTGCAACAAGCCAATTCAATATGTCCGCCAATGAATGTGTGCATGAAGATGTTAGAAAAACAATGCTGCACATTTTAAGTCAGGAACACGATATTCAACAAGACGTATTCAATATGATGCATTCTGAAGGCTATTATCCTACTCCAATGGCAGAGGATAAGAAAGTACAGCAGTTAAAACAGCAGTATTGCCAGTGTGCAAAATAATATAGCTAATATTAATGAATATATAATGAGAAGTGAGCAAGTGGTATAATGCCGCTTGCTCATTTGCTCATTGCAATTCCTACTTAAAAAACTCCTTATCATACCATAATAATAGAATCGTATAAATTGCAACAATGATATGATATAATAAGAAAAAATGGAGACAGCAAGTATGAAAAAAACAAAGACTTTATATGTTACCGACCTAGATGGAACTCTTTTAAATGCCTCGCAAAGAATCAGTGAATGTAGCCTTAATATTATCAATTCGTTGGTTAATAAGGGGATGCTCTTTACATATGCGACTGCCAGAAGTATATCGTCTGCCTCTATTGTAGCAAAAGGTTTGTCTACACAAATTCCCATTATTGCGTATAATGGGGCATTTATTATAGAGCCGGATACAAGGAAAATTTTGTCCAAGGAACAATTTACTAAAGAACAAACAGGCAACATTATAGAAATATTTGAGAAAAATCATATTAGTCCACTTGTATATTCTTTCGTAGAAGGTGTGGAGAAGGTATCGTGGCTTTTAGGTACGGAAAATGAACCAAAACAGCACTATTTGGATTCCCGAAAAGGTGATAAGAGACTTCGACCGATACAAAACAATGTGGAATTATATGCAGGTGAGATTTTCTATTTTACCTGCCTTGGAGAAAAGGAAGAATTAGAACCTGCTTATGAGCTGATAAAGGATGACGACAGATACACTTGCACATTTCAAAAAGAACTTTACAGAGACGAATGGTGGCTCGAAATTATGCCCAAGAAAGCTACTAAAGCGAATGCAATTTTAAAGCTAAAAGATTTGTGGAAGTGCGATAGGATAGTATCTTTTGGAGATGCAATGAATGACATACCAATGTTTCAGATTTCAGATGAATGCTATGCAGTAGAAAATGCAGTGGAGGAGTTGAAAACTTTGGCAACGGCTGTGATACCATCAAATAATGAAGATGGCGTGGCAAAATGGTTATTAGATAATGTATAAGGAACGATAGAAACAAAATTGCCTCTCAACATCTATATAGTAGATGTCGGAGAGGCTTTTTGGCAACTTGTGTTTTTTATTTGGCAACTTGCGTCGTTGCTACTTGCTATGAAAAATAAAAAATGGTAAGTTGCAAAAGAGGGAAGGAGTGGTAGTTTGAAAATTACAATCAACATAAATCCTGAGGTGAAAGATACGGAGATAAGTATAGCGTGTAACCAACTGACTCCGGATGTAGACAAAATTATAGCAACCCTTCGTATTTTGAACCAACAGATGCTGGTAACAAAAGAAAATGAAACGTATATTCTTGATGTTTCAGAAATTATATATGTGGAATCCATTGACAGAAAGACCTTTGTATATACAAAGCAAGAGATTTATGAATCCAAGTTAAAGTTGTATGAAATGGAGGAAAAATTGATGGAATGCGGATTTTTCCGTGTCAGTAAATCTTGCCTCGTTCAGCTGAAAAATATTAAATCTTTGAAAAATGATGTGGATAGAAAAAATCGTTTGACTCTGCAAAGTGGTGAACAGATTATGGTGTCACGACAGTATGCAGAGGAAATGAAAAAAAGATTGGGGGTTATCTAAATGGAAAAGAGAAAAACAATTTTTGATTTCATCGGTCAAATATTTACTGTATTTGGATTTTCTGTAATATGCCTGATGGTGTTTTGCCGATTATTTGGTGAGTTTGCGAAAGGCTATTCCAGTATGTATGATTTAGGGGCGGAAGGAATCACAGTGTCAACGTTAGCACAATTTTTGTTAACATCGACATTGATTGTCACCTTTAGAACAATTTTTTTTACAGATATTTTGATAAAAAATGCTTCCAGTACACTTAGAACGATTGGTATGTTTTTGTCAGTAATTGCGATGATGGTAGTATTTGTAATCTGGTTTAAATGGTTCCCGGTAAATGGCGTTAAGCCGTGGGCGTTATTTTTTATTTGTTTTGCCATAAGTTCTTTAGGTGGAGTTGTGGTCTCCAGTTGTAAGGAGAAAGTAGAAAATAAGAAGATGCAGAAAGCATTAGAAAGATTAAAGGAAGGAAAGGAATAATGGAGCAGACGATTAAGGCGTGCCATTTAGGGCATAGTTTTGGAGATAAATGTGTATTAAAAGACATTAATTTTACATTGAAAAAAGGAGAAATCTTTGGGCTACTTGGACCTTCTGGAGCAGGTAAAACCACTATTATAAAAATATTGACAGGGCAGCTTATTGCGACAAACGGCCAAGCGGAACTTTTTTCTAAGAAAAGTTCCACTTTAAAAGGGAAAGATTATAAGGACATCGGTATTATGATGGATAATTTTGGATTATATGAAAGAATGAGTTGTTATGACAATTTGAAATTTTTTTGTATGATAGATGGAATCGATAAGTCAAAAATACCAGAGGTACTAAATAATGTCGGACTTGTGTCAGCTGCAAAGACTCAGGTGGAAGACTTATCAAAAGGAATGCGTAATCGGATGCTTCTTGCAAGGGCTATTTTAAGTGAGCCGAAAGTTCTTTTTTTAGATGAGCCAACCAGTGGACTCGACCCAAAGACCACAGAGGAAATTCATCAGCTTATTTTAGCATTAAAGGACAAAGGAACGACTATTTTCCTGACAACACATAATATGGCTGAGGCAGAAAAATTGTGTGAAAACATTGCACTTTTAAATGAAGGTAAGATTATTGAATATGGTAGTCCAAAGGAAATTTGCCGTAAATACAATCATCAAAAGCAAATTTTACTACACTTGTATGATGGCAGAGATTTAACTCTTTCACACACAAAGGAAGGATTTGAAGTTATCAAAGAATTTTTTGATAAAAATCAAATTGAAACCATACATTCTACGGAGCCAAATTTGGAAAACGTATTTATAGAATTAACAGGAAGGAAATTTGAGTAATTATGAAACATATACAGGCAATTTTATGGAAACAATTCAAGGACACTTTAAAGAATAAATCCATTTTGATTCAGTTTTTGCTGTTTCCTGTTATAACGATAATTATGGAAAATAGCATTAAAATCGAGGGTATGCCAGAACATTTCTTTGCGATTATGTTTGGAGTTATGTTTATTGGAATGGCACCTCTTACGTCTATGGCAGCAATTATAGCAGAAGAAAAAGAAAAAAATACTTTACGTGTTTTGAGAATGTCCAATGTGAAACCGGCTGAGTATTTATTAGGAGTTGGTATCTATGTGTGGGGAATGTGTATGATAGGTGCATTGATTATTGCTCTTTCTAGCAAATTTACCGGAAGTGGACTTTTCTATTTTATGCTCATTACAACAATGGGAATTTTGGTATCGTTACTGATTGGTGCATTTATTGGTGTGATAAGCAAGAGTCAGATGATGGCAACTTCCATTACAGTTCCGGTTATGATGATATTTGCTTTCATACCAATGCTTTCTATGTTTAATTCTACTATCAAAAAAATTGGTAAAATTACATATACACAGCAGATTAACACACTACTTTCTGGTGTGGAAGATATGCAATTTCAGCTAGAACCTATATTGGTAATCGGAATCACAGCCCTTATCACAATCGTTCTTTTTGCTGTGGCTTACAAAAAGGGTGGATTAGAATAAAATAGTACCCAGTATCAAGGACATTTTGAAATCCATCTAATTATCAATAGCTTATATTGAAGATAAACAGAATGTGTAGTATATTTGATAGAAAGAAACTTGATTAGAAACCAATCGAAGTTGGTGTAAACGATAAAGCAGCTTACATATTTTTATAAACTGCCCTATCGTTTGCACCAATTTCGATTTTTCTATAGTGAACAAAGTCGCGTCCGGATAGCCGATATGTATGGAGTT
>JBGVKZ010000055.1:0-159749 GCA_045124055.1 Lachnospiraceae bacterium
ATAATGAAAGATGAATAATTAATAATGAATAATACAAAAAGAAAAAAGTCACACCTTTGTGCGACTTTTCTTTTGGTGACCCGGACGGGACTCGAACCCGTGTTACCGCCGTGAAAGGGCGGTGTCTTAACCGCTTGACCAATGCGCCATTTGGCAGGGCGTGAGGTAGTCGAAACCCCATATCTCGGGTCAAAGCCGAGCGCATTCACCGTTATGCTAACGCCCTATATATTAACTTTTGTAATGCTTGCCATTTATAATATCGTTAATAGTCTGATGATTTGAATTGAACATATTTGCAATTTTTCTATTTGAATAACCATTATTATGAAAATTCCATATTTGTTCAATTTGCTCATCATTAAACTTTCGGTTTGACGGCTTTCTCCCTATTAGTGCATTGGAAATCTTTTTCTTCGTCTCCATAAAAACTTCTCTCTTAGTTCCGTGTTCTCTTGAATGTTCTGCCAAATCCATTAGCTCTAAGTTTTCAATACGATTGTCACTTTTATCGCCATTTATGTGATGAACAACTTCATTTCTATTCAGTTTCCTGCCTAAATGTTGTTCCATAATGTATCTATGTTCATCAACCTTTTTACCATTAACTTTTATTGCTTTATATTTATTCATTTTTATCACTTCATTTTTTTGCATTTATTTTACAGGCTGTTACTGTGCGCCCAAAGGTGGACACGCCTTGCTTCCAAAGTTTTGGTAGGGATGAAGGGACTTGAACCCTTAAGCCGAAGCACATGATTCTAAGTCATGCATGTTTGCCAGTTTCATCACATCCCCATATGGTGTCCCGTGCTGGAGTCAAACCAGCGACCTAGATATTAGAAGTATCTTATTCTATTCAACTGAACTAACGGGACATATTTTTTGTTTTACATTTCATAAGGAATTACATCATCAAAATCTCTTGGATTATCAGAAGTCTTAACTCTTTCAAATCCATCTTCAAGACACTTCCAAAGAGTGAACTGGTCTTTCAGTGGATTCTCAGTAATAAGATACTTATCGCCAAAACTATTCGATTTAGTGAAACAAGTTGTTCTATTTCCAGTTTCAGAAGCTGGAATTGCTTTTACGATTTTAGATGATGTTCTTGCCATTATGAAACTCCTTAATTAAAGGTGGTAGAAGATGTGGGATTCGAACCCCTCTACAAGTTCCCAAAACTCGTGTGCTACCCTTACACTACATCCTCTATATTTGGAACATTATTCAAACCTTTTGATATGCTCTAGGCATCGCCCACATGGACAAGTAACTGTTTGTAATGTTCCGTATTGGTGCCGTTGACGGGACTCGAACCCGTATGATGTCTCCATCGAGGGATTTTAAGCCCCTTGCGTCTACCTATTCCACCACAACGGCATATTTGGTGGTTCCGCACAGACTCGAACTGTGGACAACTCGGTTATGAGCCAAGGGTTCTAACCAACTGAACTACGGAACCATATTGGGTGGCACTCTCGTAGCCTTCACGCTCTTTTCCTGCCGATTTGAAAGGTTTCGTTTGCAAAGAGTAAGGTCAACAATTCCTTTGGTGACGGTGGGGAGGTTCGAACTCCCGACCCATTGCTTAAAAGGCAATTGCTCTGCCAACTGAGCTACACCGTCATGTTTGGTTATATAACCTTATCAGTTATATAACCAAGTTTCGTTCTATCGAACTGTATGTATTATATCATAGCCAGAACACTTTGTCAAGAACTTTTTTCAAATATTTCTAAATTATTTTTTAAATTACCAGTTACTCGCTGTGTTCTTTGACTGTAGATATTATACCAAATTCAAAAGCGTTTGTCAAGAACTTTTTTTGAATTTTCTGATTTTTTTTATTTCACATTTCTTTCGCTTTTATTTCGTCAGAAGATTCGTTTCGTTCGCCGACTGTATGTATTATACTAAATACGAAATCAAATGTCAAGCACTTTTTTGAAAAATTTGAATATTTTTTATTGATTATTTGCGTCAATAATTTCTTTTAAAGTTCTGGGCGTATAGTCCATATAGGGCAACATGCATCCCACATTATAAGCCACAGCAGGAGGACAATCTGTATAGCCCTTCATAGTCTTGCCATCAAAGAAATCATTTACATTGCCTAAACATCTCTTATAAACTTCCCATTCATCGGACATATGAACATGACCATACAAATGTACCCAACCTTTATGTTGCCCATTCCAGAACAAGATAGGATAGTGGCTTAAAACCAAATTATGATTCAAACCATTAAAGTTATCCATGATTTCCTTATATGGTGTAATTTCAACAAATAACTGCCTCACTCTATTATCTTTAAGTTTTTCATGATTGCCTTGAATTAAAACCTTATTGCCTTTAAGAGTGGAGATAATCTCACAAAGATATTCGTTGTCTTTGTTGCCGCCTTCTCTGCCAATATCGCCAAGGATGTACACTGTGTCGTTGTTATGAACTACACGATTCCAATTCTCTTTAATTAACTTGTCATGTTCTAAAGTTCGATTTTCAAATCTGTTTTGACAACCAAAGTGAAGGTCTGAAACAAAGTAGTTAATGTATTATTCCTCATCTTCATTTGCCAAATCACGATTGGCAATTTCAGCAATCGTTCTCTTACCATTCTTTCTTCTATTCTTCTTTCTACGCTTCAATTCCCTATGGAAGCTAACGGCATATTCGGTATTGCGACAAGCTCTTAAGCTACCATTCTTATTTACAAAGAATACAGTATGCTTATCTTCTTTGTCGGTCAAATAGAACTCTTCAACATCATTATGTGAAATATAGGTGTAGTTACAATTATTTTCTTCACAATACTTAATTCCAAGTTTTCTAACGTCACTTAACTTCATATAAACACCTCATTTATTGATATTATTATATCGATATGTATGTATCAATATTTATTACCCAACCAATGTAAATGTAAACTTGGTATTCTGAGTAGTTACAATAATATTGCCATCTTCGGCATACTCTACATTGTTGATTACAGAGGTATGGATTCTGTGTGCCAATTCATACAAACCATTTTCAATATATAAAAACCAACCTCGTTCGCCAATATTGAAATATGCAGGATAAGCAATACTGCCCTCTACATCATCATAGATAGAGTTATGTCCATTAAGTTCTTCAATCTTTTCAATACGATACTTTTTATTATACATAGTTTTACCTCGTAAAATTAGAATTTTAAGTGGCTTTCAGACACAATATATAGTAGATTTATTTTATTTTTAACACTATATATTGTGTCTGAATTTATCAATTACTTATTATCAGTAGACCCCATGCCACCATGACGCACACCATCTGCATCGTCATCCTCTGCAATTCCAAATGGCATAAGGATTCCCTGACAAAATGCGGTATGCTTCTTAAAATAGACATCCTTCTTTAGAATAGAGTCATTCACTAACTTAACCATAATATGACCCTCATTATCTGCGAAAGCATAATCTGCATCCACAATGCCAACAGTATTCGCCAGATGAATACCATATTTAAACCCATGACCACTGCGAGGGAATAAAGACAGCATCCAACCCTCTTCAATCTCGCATCTAATACCAGTAGGAATCAATGTAGCATGACCGTCAAGCACATCAACATCGTCAGGCAAATAAAAGTCGTATCCTGCACTACCAGTCGTACTTCTTCTTGGCAACATAATACTGTCATAAGCAACTTCAATTTCTTCATCCGTGGACAAAGGGAATGCATACTTCCAATCATAAGCAAACTGCTCGTATGATACCTTACTAAATTTTGCAATCTTATTCATTCGTTTTTCTCCTTATATAACCTTAGTTATTATATAAAACTATTGTTTTTTCTTTTAAAGATTGTTGCATATCAACGACTCTTTGGTTGCTACTGCCCTTCCATTTAAGAGTGATATCCTTTAACTCTTCAACATATCTACCATCAACTACAACATCACACATTCTAACAATGTCTTGTCTATAAAACCTATTTAGATTAAAATCACTTGTAACAACTGTAGGGAAAATCTGTTCTAATGTAAGTCCAGTATAAAGCCATATGTCTTTCGTTGGAAATTTCTCTTTAATTTCTTTTATCAATAAATATACTGTTTCAACATTTTCATCTTCGAGAGGATGACCGCCAGAAAAAGTGATGCCTTGGATATATGGTTTATCTAACACTTCAAATAATTCTCTCTTGGCTTCTTCATCAAACAATTTGCCAGAATTTAAACTCCAAGTCTCTGGATTGTGGCACCCCTTGCAATGCAAGGAGCAACCACTAACCCAAAGAACTACCCTTATGCCAGTTCCATTAGCAACAGATGTCTTTTCTATCTTATGATAGTTCATCAATCACCAGCTCCTAAGTGAACATAGCGATTCTTAATTTCCTCTGTGCGACCCTTATTCCAGAAGTTTTCACCTAAATAACCACAAGTTCTTCTGACAACATTCATCTTGCTCTTATCTCTGTTGCCACAGTTAGGACAGTACCAATCAAGATTATCGTCAATCATAATTTCGCCATCGTATCCACACACATGGCAATAATCAGACTTTGTATTGATTTCTGCGTACTGAATGTTATCATAAATATACTGAATGACAGACAACACAGCAGGAATATTATTAGTTAAATTAACTGCTTCAATGTAAGAAATGCAACCACCGCTACTAATAGGATGGAATTGAGACTCAAATCTCAACTTATCAAACGCATTAATTTCTTCTTCAACGAAGACATGATAACTATTTGTTAAGAAGTTTCTGTTGGACTCACCATCAACTGTACCCCAGCGTCTGACCGTTGCCTGAGCAAACTTTTCAGTCAAAGATTCGCTAGGAGTTCCATAAAGTGCAAAGCCAAGACCAGTACGCTTCTTCCAATCTAAAATCTTCTTCTTCATATATTTGACAATTTCAAGTGCCAACTTTTCACCTTCTGGTGTCGTGTGAGATACACCTAACAAGGACTTAACACATTCGTAAACTCCAATATAACCAAGTGTAATGGTGGCATAACCGTCTTGAAGTAAAGGTAGAATAGGTGTGTGTTTAGGCAATCTTGCAATAGCTCCGTGTTGCCAATGAATAGGAGATGCGTCAGAAGTAACATTCTTCAACTTCTCATATCTAAGAATTAAGCTCTCATAGCACAGTTCAAGTCTTTCATCGAATATCTTCCAAAAGTCTTCGATGCTGCCTTGTGCAGACATGCCACAGTCTGCAAGGTTAATAGAGGTAAGACCCATATTGAAACGACCATACCACTTATACTTACCATCTTCATTGTTAATGCCACCCTTGTAAGGAGAAAGCCAAGCTCTACAACCCATACAACCAAACACATTACCCTCATAATTCTGACGCATATGCTTTGCAGAAATAAAGTCTGGCATCATTCTCTTAGATACGCACTCAGCGGCAAGTTCTGTAATACGCCAATACTCACTGTCTTCATGAATGTTATTTTCATCAAGAACATACAGTAACTTCGGGAAAGCTGGAGTAATCCAAACGCCAACCTCATTCTTCATACCTTGAATACGCTGTCTAATGAATTCTTCGATAATCATTGCCGTTTCCTTTTCGTATTCAGGGTCTTCGCTAATATACATAAAAACAGAAAGGAACGGTGACTGACCATTGCTGGTTTGAAGCGTATTAATCTGATATTGGAATGTCTGTACACCATCACGAATTTCTTTTGCCAATCTTTTTTTGACTGTCTTTTCAATTTGTTCATTAACCAACTCATTATATGTCGGGTCAATTTCCAATCTATTTAGTTCAACAAACTCTTCTTCGACTTCTTTACGAATTGCCTCTTCGCTAATTCTTACAAATGGCGCAAGGTGAGAAAGGGTAATCGTCTGACCGCCAAACTGAGCAGAAGCAACCTGAGCAATAATCTGAGTTGCAATGGTACAAGCGGTTCTAAAACTATGAGGCTTTTCAATCATCTTGCCATTAATAACAGTGCCATTCTGCAACATATCGTCTAGATTAACAAGACAGCAATTAAAGCTATGGTTCAAATAATGTCCAAGGTCATGGATATGAATAATACCGTCTTGATGCGCTTGGGCGATATGAGGAGGCAGCATCATTCTTAAAGAAATATCCTTTGACACCTCTTCTGCTACCAAGTCTCTACAAGTAGAAATCAGTGCCTCGTTCTTGTTAGAGTTCTCAGATAGTGACGCTTTATTAGTACCGTCAATAATGCCCAACACCTTGTTGTCAATAGTGTTATGCTGTCTTTGATATTCTCTTACCGCTCTGTAATCTTCATACGCCTTTGCGGTAAGTCTCTGCTTCTTTGAAATAAGCTTGTTATATACTAATGATTCAATTTCAGAAATTGATACTTGCGCAACACCCCGTAATTCAACTTCAATTTCACTTGCAATGTCGTTGGCAATCTTTTCTTTTTCGATACCGCTACCATACTTCATTGCATTAAGAATTGCTGTACTAATTTTTTCTTTATTAAATGGTACAACATGACCATCTCTCTTTACTACAGTATCAGCCATAGTTACACTCCTTTATATATTTATTAGTTTAACATTTTAATTAATTCTTCTTCAGAAATAATAGGAATGTTTAATTCTTTTGCTTTCTTATTTTTGCCACTTGTAGATGTAACATCATTGTTAACTAGATAGGAAGTCTTTGCAGAAACAGAGCCACTTACTTTGCCACCAGCAGCTTCAATCTTTTCTTTTGCTTCATCTCTATTTGCGAAATGATTCAGTGAACCAGTAATTACAAAAATCTTACCTACTAAGCTATTGGAACCAGAAACAATCTGTGGCTCTTCAAACCACATCTCTTTTGCAAGATTGCCAATCATAACAACATTCTTTTCAATATAATCATTGATAGAATCGTTCATAGCTTCGCCAAAATCATCTAATACAGTGAAATCAAAGCTGTTCATACAACACTCTTTATAGAAGCGGTCAAAGTCGCCATTGAAATGTTTGCTAATAGTCTTACTTGCAGAGCGACCAATAAGAGGAATGGAAAGTGAATAAATAAATCTATCAAGTGTAGTATCTCTTGACATTTCAATAGATTTTAGCAGCTTTTTTACTGACTTTTCACCAAATCCTTCAAGATTCATCATCTCAGAAGTATAACTTTTTAACTTATAAATATCTTCAAAACAAGTTAACCAGCCAAGTTCAATAAACTTCTCTAGTGTTGCTTCTGAAAGACCGTCAATGTTGATTGCATTTTTAGAAACAAAATGAGTCAGTTTACCAAGTAACTTGCCCTTGCAATTGTCGTTAGTACAAACGAGAACAGTTGAATTATTTTCTGTTTCTAACTTTGTCTGACCACCACAAACAGGACAGTAACTTGGATATGTAATATAGTCTGGTTCTATTCTCAGTACCATTCTTTCATCAGCAGAAACATTTCTCTTGACCTGTGGAATAATTTCATTGCATTTTGCAACTTCAATAGTATCGCCAATATGTAAATCTAACTTTGTTAGGATGGAAACATTGTGAACCGAAGCACGAGAAACAGTACTACCTGAAATTTCTACTGGCTGAAAAATGGCAGTCGGCGTAAGAATACCAGTCTTACCCATAGTCCAATCAATATCCATCAGCTTAGTTCTATAAACTTCATCCTTAGCCTTATATGCGATACCATCTCTAAAATGATGACTAGTAGAACCTAAAGACTTACCATATTCTACATCATTATACTTAAATACAACACCGTCATGAGGATAACCATTGTCTCTGGCATACTCAAATACGTAATCGATATTACCTTGAAGGTTGTCTGGATTTAAAGCAATGGAAGTGTTAGCATTGAACCAATATGGAACAATATCAAATCCTAATAACTTAGCCTCTGCCAAGTTATCTTTTAGGCTATTACTGCCACCTTCAACTACATTCCACCCATAAAAACGCATTCGTCTTTTTGCAACAAGAGATGTGTCAAGAACAGACAATGTGCCAGAAGCTAGATTTCTACTATTCTTGTATTCGCCATTCTGATTAATTTCTGTAAAATCTTCATCCAGAATAATTGCTTCGCCATCTAAAATGTATGTATCAACCTTGCTAATTTTCATAGGAACATTTAAGAACTGCTTAACGTGTTCTGTAATATCAGAACCTACAACTCCATTTCCTCTCGTCTCAGCACGAACAAGAAGACCGTTTTCGTAAGTTAATCTACAAGTTAAACCATCTAACTTAATGCTTGCAACAGTCTCTTTGTTATTAATAAACTTAAGTAACTCGTTAACATTATGACACTTATCTAAGCTAAGCATAGGAGAAGTATGGGTCACTTCATTAAGTTCGGTTAGCACCTTTGCACCAACTCTATGCGTAGGTGAGTTAGAGAATGAAAATCCAGCTTCCTCTTCCATCTGTCTGAGGTCTTCGAGTCTCATGTCATACATCTCATCTGACATGATTGGATTTCCTGTATTGTAATATGCATTGGCAGCTTCGTTGAGAATACTGACCATGCCTTTCATTAAATTGCGTTCAATTTCGTTCATACACTTCACCTCAGAACATTACTAAATCTTCACGCACGAGATAGCTGTCACAAGATGAGAAATTGATATGTGCTTGCATAGTACACTGTTCAATTTCCTTTTGTGAACAGTAATCCATAGGCGCATCATAGAACTCACAAGTGACACATTTAATCTTGCACTTCTTATTCTTCTTGGACTTCTTCTTTTCTTTGTTGTCGCTCATTTCTTCACCTTCCTTGTATAACTTTAGTAGTTAGGGACTTAAAATTTGGTTTTTAAGCCCACTAACTTTCCGCTATTATATTATACATCATTTAAATATGATTGTCAATAGATTTTTTTAATAAATTTTTTATTAGTCTGTAATTTCTACTTCGTAATTCATCATTGCTTCGTAGCACTGTTTTGTAATGTTGCCTTTAGAATATTCTTCTTGAGCAACTTGCTTAATTAGATTTTCTTTATGTGTTTTGTAAATATTAAATGTTTCCTCTATTGTTTTGCGTCTGCCGATAGCTTCTGTTTTATGCGTATATGGATTGCTACACAATGCTTGATATCCATATTTTCGCTTACGAACGCCAATAGGCAAATCTCCTCTGCTACTATCTTGTCTGACAAACAGAGCATTTACATTAGGCGAAACGAGACAACAAGTATCAGGAGAATAAATTTTATTACCTTTGACTAATATATCCTTATCCACAGCCCATTTATCGCCATTTAACCAACTATCAAAATTTTCTTGGCTGTGTAACCACTCATAGAAATTTTCAAAATATAACCATTCTTTGCAACATTCTACATCGTCATATGTTGGAAAATCTTGTTTATATTTTGAATCATAGCATCTAACAAGCATACATCTCCAAGCGATATATTCTTTTGTATGTTTGTTGTTTACTTTTGCTGGATATTTAATTCCAATCATTCCAACTTCAAGGACGCTCTTAAAGTATGGATTTTTAACACTCCCAGACTCAAAATGCTGATATGTTGTATGAACTTTTGCCTTGTGTTTATCTTGAAACTCGACAACAACATCTCGAATACCATTATATTCAACGATTTTCATCAAACAACCTTGACTGTTGAAATTTTCTCGCCCTATTCTGCAATTTAAAATATGAGGATTAACTATATCACCATCTAAAAAATGACTATATCGTGACCTTTTCTTTTCTTTGTATTCGTCTTGGAATTCTACAACTATATTATTAGCATTAATATACTCAATAATTTTCATTGTATCTCCCCATTTATTTTGTTTTGTTAAACCAATTCTTTCATTATATTTACTATCTTGTCTCATGAAACCACCTCGGTCAACATCTCACCTAAAAATGTATTTCTTTTATTACTATCTGACTTATTCATCGCCGTATTGATAGTCTTAACATCAGAAAAATGATAAACTCTTTCTTCTGCTCTGCTGATTGCTGTGTACACAATATTATTTGATAAGAAAAATATATGAGATGATGGACAACAAAATACGATAATCTTATTCTGACTGCCTTGCATTTTATGGGTTGACAGTGCGAACGAGTGCTTAATCTGCCTAATTTCATCAGAAGAATAATACACTACTTCGCCATCGAAATTGATTATTAAATCATTATCAATAATGTCAACAACCTTTCCTTGTGTACCATTTGGGATAAATACAATTTCACTTGTTTTGTCTTCACCCAAGAACAGTCTTGCACGATAGTTGTTCTGATTCTGTATGACCATATCACCTATATAATATTTGACTTCCAATTTGTCCTGTTTTACCTTGATGAACTTATCACTGGTCAAAGAGTTCGGATTCGCTATTGGTTGCAACATCTGATTTAATTTATCGCATCCATTATCTCCAATATTATAAGAACTAATAACTGTTATATCTTCTACATCATTTGTTTCCAATAACTTTTTATACAATGCCAATATCATATCATTTATTTGTTCTTTGTTTGCAGGAATAAATGAATATGATTTATCATCGCCAATTTGCGTAAAGGCATTCTTAGTCAAGAATTTTTGATTTTGACGAACATAAGTACAAGCCGTAAGCACTCCACCAACGCCCATTCTAAATACTTTGCTAAAAGTAACATGGGGTATCTTTTCGTCAATACATAAATCTCTTAGCAATGCTCCACAACCAACAGAGTTCAACTGAAAACTATCGCCAATTAACACTATTTTTGTATTCATGTCTATGGCTTCCAAAAGACTCTTAAACAAGTGAATGTCTGTCATGCCAACCTCGTCAACCAATAAAACATCTGCAATTAGTTTATTATTTTCGTTATACACGAATCTGCCATCTTGATACATCAAAATTCTATGTATAGTATTAGCTTGTTCGCCAATATATTGAGACAACTTTTTTGCAGCCTTTCCAGTTGGTGAACATAGAAGTGAGGTTTTATGATTGTCTTTTAATAGATTAATCAATGCTTTTGTACTAAACGATTTACCACAGCCAGCAGGAGCCGTTAATACTGTAAAATTATTATGACAAACGCTTCTCAATAAACCCATTTGTTCATCGGACAAGTCAATTCCGTTAACATTGCGATATAATTCAGTATTAAAAGACCAAACATTCGCAGTATTTTTCAATCTTTCTTTTATGTTGTTGCAAATGTATCTCTCAGTATCATAAGTACGCATTAACGCAATTTCTAGTTTATCTTTATTTAAATATATATCTTCGCTTTTAACCGCTTCTGGGAAGTAATCAATACATTCAGGTGTTAATTTTAAACATTCGCTTCTTAGGTCAATAAGATTTGCTTTTGTACTTCCATTTTCTTCATTCTTCTTCAAAAGAAATAAAATACAAGACAAGCATCTTTGTTTGCTAGTTCTAATATCGTAATCAAATTCGATTATAGGTTTTTCGCCATTCTCAATATTCTTCTTAGACACTTCTTCGATGTCCAAAAGTAACCTATCGGCTGTCTTAAATCCCACATTGGAAATCTTAGTTAAAGCCGCATATGGGTCTTTCTTTAAGTTCTCTTTTATTTTGTCTGTTGATGTATATGCTTTATATAGTCTTCTGACGATAGATAAAGTAAAATATCCTTGGAACTCTGCGATTAAATCTGCTAAATAAAAGTTGTCAACAATTTTTTCTTTGATTCTTGTAAAGGTGTATTCTTTAATGCCTTTAAGTTTACCTAGGTCTATTTCATCTAACTTGTTTTCTTTAATGATATCTAATATATTGGGATACGCTTGGCAAATAGTCCTAGCCTGATTCGGAGTTAATATAGACGAAAGAAAAGCATACACTTCTTCAGAAGTAGTGGGAATGTCACGCCTAATATTCAAGACCTGATATGACAGACCATACTTGCCTTCTTTTTCTATTGCTGTAACTTCATATTCAATATCTTCACCTAAGTCTGGCAAGTCACCTACGACAGTGCAATTTTTATAACGGTTAAGTTGTATTTCTGGATACTTCTTTGTGTCAACATCCATAGCGTAGCACTTAAATGTTTCGCTACTAAAAACACACCTTTTTATCTTCCCTTTAAATTTATACTGCTTATTATCCATTCTTAATTACCTCAAATTCAGTGACTAACGGCTCTAATTCTTCTGTTTCAACCCAATCTCCGCCAATATTCTTCTTTTTGTGTACATAAGTAAAACCCTTAACGTCCAAAATAGCGAACTCACCAAATGGATTCTCACGATACAACTTTGACTGTCTAATTCTAGTCTTAATTTCTTCGCCCGTCTTAATGTTTCTCAAAGTAAAATGTGGCTTCGTGGGGTCTGAGAATGTTTTGAAATTAAGTACCACATAATAATAGTCGGCAAAATCTGGGTTTACATATGTTGTATATTCAAGAAACTCCATCTCAAACTTGATTTGCTCAACCACACCCATAGATTCATTTGGCAGTCTGCTACACAATTCCTTAATTAATCCCTGATTATCTATCTCTCTATACTGACTCTTTGTTTCCTTGCCAGCATATTTCGTCATAAGGAATTCCGTAACACCAAGCTCTTCCATTTTCTTTTTGGCAATAATTTTGGCACTTGCAAACTTATCATAAACCTCAATTACATTTAAAAGATATTTATTGTTGCCAAATTCACTAAAGAAATCCAATCCAGTTAAAATATTTAACTGTCTCGAATTAAGCGAAGTTTTTTCTTTAATATCTTTTAACAAATCTGTAAATGTTTCATACTTGTTTTTGGACAGCTCTAATAACTCATTTGCAATTTGAACATTGCAATACTTAATACTACTAATACCTTTATAAATAGCATTATTTTCTTTGTCTATCGTATAGTCAGCGCCAGATTTGCCAAACTTAATTGGTTTAAGCTCAATATTATGTTTCTTTGCATATTGCAATATCTCCAAACACTTATCTGAATCGCCTTCATAAATATTCAAAGCTGTTGTTATTGTTTCTAATTTGTAATAACATCTTAGCCAACCAACAACATAGCCAAGGAAGCTATAAGGCGTAGCATGATTTAAAGAGAACAAATAAGAACTTGCATCAATGATGACTTGGATAAAGCTTTCAATTAATTGATTAGACTCTTCTTCGTCAACATTATACTGCTCTTTCATTGTCTTAATAAATCCCTCTTTAATTTTGGGTATAAATTTATCAGTACCAGTTTTCTTTGCAAAACCTCTTCGAACAATATCTGCTTCGCCCATTGTATATCCGCAGAAACTATGCAAGAATTCTATAATCTGCTCTTGGTAAACTAGGTATCCTAGAGTTGGCGCAAGGAATTTATTCAACGCTTCATGTCCATTATCATGGTATTTACCAGTGGACAGTTCATCACGATAACTTGCACCAGCAGGTCTAATAGCTCCGTTTGCCATAGACATCAAGTCTATATAAGAGAAGTTTTCGTTCTGTTCTTTAATTTTTGCAATTGTTTCATCACTAAACAACTTTTTAATATAATCGCCAGCATATGAAGATTCAAATTGAAAAATCATTGTACAATCGTCTCTAATTTCATCCCAAACCTTTTTATCATTGAATGAAATGTTGTCTGGTGTAATTCTTGGAATACCTGCCAAATCACAAGTTTCATTAATCAAACCAACACAATCCAAGCCTAATACATCTAGCTTAACAAACTGTAGACCATCAAGCTCTTTCATGTTAATTTGAGAAATCATATTCTCATTAGTCTTCGTTGTACACAAACCAAACCATTCATCTATAGGAAATGGCGACACAACAAGTCCTGCTGGATGATTGCCAATAGAAACGATAGTGCCCTTTACAATATCTACATACTTAAACAGCTCTGGGTATTTCTTAATATAAAAATCATCAATACAATCTTTTTTGTTTTCATCTTGATACACTGCATCGCTTAATGTCTGCGTTTCATCGACACTCATTCCCAATGCTCTACCAACATCCTTAATAGCGCCTTTTAAAGCAATAGTATTAAATGTAATAATATCGCAACAATACAAGCCTTCTTTATTAAACAAGTATTCTCTAACTTTATATCTATCTTTCTTAGACCAGTCTGTATCAACATCGGCAAGCGACACACGCTCTTTGTTCATGAAGCGCTCGAAGTTAAGATTATATTTAATAGAATCTACTTCTGTAATCCCAAGTAGGTATGCGATGATACTCCCACTAACCGAACCTCTGGAATAGCCGTAGCTTACACCTTGCTTCTTTAGTGCCGATTTATAGTCCTCTTCAAGCAAAAGGAAGTCCATTGCACCGTTGTATTTATATGTTTCTAGTTCATATTGAATCTTCTTTTTATATTCGTTGAAGTTATCATACTTATCAACGCCTCTATTTTTAATGCCATTTACAATCTTTTCTTTTAATGCCTTTTCGGAATCATTATATAATTTCGGATACTTCTTAGAATAGTCTAACTTAAAAGGTTCAATAGATTCTGCCATTACATTTGTATTTTCAATCGCATTTAAATAAACAGCTTCTGGCAATGCATTCTGTTTTTTATATGCTTCAACCAATTCGTCATAAGTCTTAAATGTTAAGTCCCAAGACTCTTCATCTGAAAAGAAGACATTTTTTGCTTTCTGTAGAATGCTTCTGCCTTCAATATGAGTATCATTTAAACAGTGCGTATCAGTTCCTGCAATAAGCGGTATGCCAGTCTTTTGATTGATTGCATATAAAACCTTATTGTATGTAGCTTGGTCTACGCAATTATGATGCTGAATTTCAAGATAACATCTATGTTTGTTTTTAATTAAAAATCTAAGAAACTCAGTTTTAATATCGTTTTCAGCCTTATTTAATACACCACCAAGACAAGCCGTAGTTATAATGATATCGTCAGATGTTTCGTACAATTCATCAAAGCCAATACGAGGAGCATAATAGTAGTGATAATCATCTCTGTTAAAAGAACCAGAGATTAATCTGTTTAATTCTTTAACGCCATCATAATTTTTAGCAATTAAAACGCAGTGATAATTATCTCTGTGCTTGTCTTCGATGTTTTTATCTGTCGTAAGATACACTTCGGCAGCATGAATGTATTTCATACCAGCAGCTTCAATAGCTTCCTTCTTATGAACCCATTCAAAAATGTTGCCATGTTCCGCAAAAGCCAAGGCGGTCATGCCAAGAGATTTTGCATATTCTACATATTCTTTATATTTTGTAACGCTGTCAATATTTGTTACACCATTCGATAGGTCGCTATGTAAATGATATACTACGAAATTCTTGCTCATACCACCATTTTTACACCTTTCTATTCTATATAACTTTAAGAGTTGTAAGATTTAATTGATATTTTTTACACCATTATTATATCACAACCTTACAACTCTGTCAAGATATTATTCAAAATTTTTTTAATAAATTGGATACACAATTATTGGAGCATTTTCGCCCATATAAGGAATGCTTCTGATAACATTATATTCAATCCAATCGATTGCTTCAATATCAGACCAGCCTCTTTATTCACTAGATATTCAACCATTTTATCAAAATCATAAACTACTCTACCATCGTCTGTAACGCCAACCAAGGCATCTTCATAATCAGGATTGATAAAATGTGGAGCATCTTCATATTCGGCATCTAATAATCTATTTGTTACGCTCATAACAAAAACCTCTTAAAACCTTTATTTTATTGCCTAAAACACACTATATATTGTGCTTTGTTTTTATTTTAGACACTATATATTGCGGTCTCTTTCTCTTATTAATTTATTGCACATATGCTTTAGTTCATTATAATAACTTTCTTGGTCGTCAAAATAGTCAAACATTACATCTAAAAATACTCGCTCTGCATCTTCCCATGTTTCACAAAGGTCTGAGTCTGGTAGTTCTTCTATTTGACCATCAATTTCATAACCATATATAGGGCTTAAATCTTCGCCCATTATTACAAACAAACTGCCCAATCTAATTGAACCATAATAGCCATACAATACTTTCTGCGTAATCCACTCGTCTTGTTCGGGTGTTATTTCTTTTAATTCTAATTCCAACATATTAAGATATCACCATATAAAATCTTTGTTTTATAATACTGGTTCGCAAGTTTCAGACCATTGCTTATCTTTATGTTCGGACATAAACTTGCAACACTCATCCCATCCTCTTATATATTGAAAATGATATTTGCTACAATTGTTGCACTTAACTTGCACCTCTAAAAAATGAGCATCGTCGTCCATAAAACTATTTACCCAATGCCAGCAGACGACTTCATTACTTTCATGTTTACAAAACAACCTTCTTAGCAACTTCTTCATTTCATTTTTACCTCTTAAAATCCCTGTTTTAAATACTCATCATACTCTTCTTTGTTTGTTAGAATCTTATAAACTTCACGCATAGCATTTAAATCATCAACAATCAAACCGTGACGTTTCTCAAAATAATCGCTCAAATAACCTCTTGGTCGTAACACAATTTCTTTGTGATTAAGTCCAGTTTCAAAGCATTCTAAATGCCACTGGTCAAAATTGTTATACATAACTTCAACGCCACAACCGTCCTCACCGTTCTTTTCTCTAATAAAACAACGACCAATCCATTCAGCTTTACAGCTCTTCATAGGATATACGATTGTAAAATCAATACCCTCTTTATCTAACGCTTCTCTGACAGATGCATGACTGCTCACAAAAATGCAATCATACTTGCCAATGTTTTCTTTAATATGCTCGATATAATTGGATGGAAAATCTGGATTACGAATTCTTCTATATCCATCTAGCGGCTCGCCAAACTCATCTTTATCTGTGTATAACCAGCTAAACTGGCTACTATCAGAATCTAAGATTCTCAAATCATAATCTTCCTGATGTTTGTATAACCATGTCTTACCACAAGCAAGAAATATACTATAAATTTTTGCATCCATAACTTTGTCCCTCATCTGAAGTTAAAGTAATCGCCTTAACTTCGCCTCTCATACCCATATTTTTTAAAAACATCTGTAATACCCAGGCGCTTCGTCTACTAAAATATCTTTGTCCATTACGCTGCTTCCCTTGGATATCTCAGCAACATAAATTGGCTCTGGTATATTCAGCCCTAATCTCTTTGCCATATCCATCAAATAGTGCTTTTGCTGATAAGTGGCGCATAAGATAGGAGTATCTTGCCATTCACTCGCATAAAGTAATCTTGTTGTTTTGCCTTGTTGTCTGCCCAAATTAATAATTTTCATACGCTTTCACCTCTTAACCAAGTCCATATGATGTAAGAGACATGATTGCACCATATGCTCTGTTCCAGTCTGTCTTATCAAAGTCACAAAATGGTTTAACAATTTCATGCCCAAAAATACTTTCATTCCACTTCCATAAATGGCATCCAATGAACCAACAAAATACAATGTAACGCTGAGTATTATTGTCTAGTTCCTTTAATTCATTCAAGTATAACTCGCCAAATGAATTAATAAACTTTTGATGCCAATATGCAAATGAAATTGTTTCAAATAATACTTTTGGCGGAATATACGGAGCTATCTTCACAAGTTCATCTAAGGTTAATACTTCAGATGGAATCTTACCATCCGTCTTTGTACTACTCACACTTATTGTCATATAATCAACCTCTTAAAATAAAATGTTAATTTTATCTCAGCAAAAAGAACTTGAACCAGTCTGGCAAATCGCTTACTGAAACCCAATATGCAGATACCAAAACGATAACAAGTATAAGTACAGGCAAAAACTGTAAAATTAAATATGGTAACATATCAATAAAATTATCTATCTTCTTTTTAATTTTCTTCATCTTCGTCCACCTTCTTCTTTCTGCGCTTCCTACTGTTCCAAACATAATCTAAAAAGACATCCCAATTATTAATAACCTGAGTATAGATATCAATCTTAGCTCCTGTATCTGGACTTACATTAATACGCACATAGTCTGTTCCATATCTGTCTTTATGCGTCCATCTCTCATGATTTAATCTATCTAACTCATTCATTGTGATATAAGTTGGAAAAGAAGTAATTATTATTTCATACTCGCACTTGCTACAAAAGTAATAAAATAAATATCGTCTTAGTTGCTCTGCGAATTCATCCTTGTCCTTGAATTTCTTCAAGGACTTTTGGACATCTTCGCTGAACTTCCAGTGATTAAAAATATTAAAGGTCTCGATTTTATCCTTGTTTATATTATGATAAAATACATTCCATTCAAGGTTCATAACTTTACCTCTTAAACAAATCTTTTAAATCCAAATAATATCTTCTCTTTTGCCAAAATACATTGGCAAAATCATACATCTTAATACATCTTCATTGATATTCTTGTCGCACCACATTTTGCCAACCCTTTGTCCGTGAGTGCTATCAGACGCTTTAAACCATCTCAATATAGTCCCATCTGTGAACTCTGTGCGTAATTCATTTTTACTTTGTATTTTTTTTGATATTTCTTTACCAGAAGACTCTTCAATGCTTACAATAAGTTGCATTGCTGTATCATGGTCAAATCCAACTACAGCCCATCTATTTTTTGCAAATTCATTAACCATACTTACCTCTTAAAACTAATCTTTTATTGCTTTACCACTCCGAATAGTCCAATCGTACTTCGCTTGGAACTATATCCATATATTTGTGGCATTCTTCATCCATTTCCATTAGCTGTTCGTAATATCTCCATGTTGCAGATGTTCCCTTGCCACCGCTCTTACGCAAATCATCTTTTTCGCAGAATTGCTTATAACTTAAATTGTTGAATAAGCTAGGCTGATTACACCAGCAAGCAATATTTACATAACTACCATACAACGGACTATCATTATATTTGTTAAATCTCATAACATACGGTTTAAAATTATACTTATTGAGAATAAAGATTCTTTCAAATGTATTTCTGATATCTTGCTTCCAAAAATCTAAGTCATATTTATCATTGTTGTCAAAACCACATAAGACATAAAACTTGATGTTTTGTCCCTTATTCTTGCAATACTGTCTAATCAAATAAGCCTTTTTCTCAATGATTTTCTTGTCTTCTATATTGTCAAAAGCAAAGATAAAATCACCATCGTACTTGCTGCCAAACAGAATCTCACATTTTTCATCTGTTAAAAGCCTTTCATCGAGACCTTGCTTAAACTGAAACTGTCTTCCAGTCGCTTGCAGCTCAAGCAACATCTCTTTCCACTTAGGACATCCAAGAAAATTATCATCTAGCATACAAATCTTTTTTCTCGTTGGGTCGTAGAACTCTTTCAACGGACTATGCTTAAACACTTGCTTATAGTTCTTATTTACACAGAACCCACACTGTCTAAAGCAACCTCTTGTCAGAAAGCCAATAGAATAGTCAAGATAATATTTAAAGTCAAGACGCTTACCACCATTTGCAAGTTGTTCATTTACCCAATCATCATACAGATGATAATCTGGCATGCAATGTTCTATATCATCTGGTAGTGGTTTTGCCTTATCATAAAAGAAACCAGTTCCACCATATTCAACCCAAGACAAATTCAATATTCCCTCTGGAACAGGTGTATCAGTGAACACCTTGGAAATGAATACTTTATCATAATTTTCAATATCATCATAAGAAAGAAGCAGTCTTACATTATGTCCACTTTCTTTGTAGTATGATGAAATTTTCATACAAACTAAGTTAGGAAATCTATGTTTCTTTTTGCCTACTAAATCAGCATCAATAATTCCTATGTTCATTTTACACCTCTTAAAATTAAACTTTTAATTGCTAACAATTTCGTATGTTTCTTCAAAAATATCTGGTTTACAAGGATAAAATTCACCATGTACACCTTTAATAATGTAATCTCCTTTTGTGCAAGTATGATTGCCTTCTAATGTCTTAATAATCATATTGACATGCGGAGCACCTTTGCCTACTTCCCATGCGGTATCAACAATATCATACTGCAAAGACTCACCTACAAAAGATTTGATTTCTTCAAGATTCAATCCTGTCCATTGAACCGCTTCAATAATTACTGGTTTCTTTCTATATTTCATAATCCTTACCTCTTAAAATTCAGCTTTTAATCTACGAAAATGCCGCTCTTAGACCAGTCATTTAGCGTCTCATTAAGCTCTCTTATTGAATCATCGAAGTTATAAGGTCTAAAATACTTTGCACTCATACGAAGCCATTGACCGTCCTTATAGATTAAAAAGTGCGGATAACCAGCCTTATCATATGTAATATCATATATCTTGTAGTCTTTGCCATTATCCTTATTAATTACATTCATATTCATATACATAAATTTACTCCTTGTTATTCATTTCAAATTCAAGAAGATTGTCTAGGTTTATAATTTCGTTTTTAAGGTCAGCAATATATCCCTCTTGCTCTTCGACAAGCTTATCAATTTCATCTGCAAGCTCACGATTATAATATTCTCTAACCACTCTCGCAACATCTTCTAGACTATCAACTGTTTCCCAATGTCCCTCTATATACATCATTGTTAATCACCTCAAATATTGTCAAGCCACGACAAATCCACTTCATCTGTACTATTTTCTATAACTTTGCTACTTGAAGCGGACGAATTAGTGCCAAGTAAACCACCGAACATATCACTCTTATTAGCTTCAAACTTTTCTAAGTAAGCTTTATATGGCAGATGCTTAGAAGCACTATAAGCACACAGATTGGCGAAGTAATAACTCTGAGCTTTTACGCTTTCTTCATCGTCCCAGAAGCACTCTAAAGATTTTGTTTCTTCATAATCTTTTTCTCTGAGCATAATGTCTGCCAAAGTTACAGTAACCTTTTCAGTCCACTTTTCAAGAATCTTCTCGTTAAGTTCGACGGCTACATGGCAATCCGTAATCTCGTACTTGGCTTTAACTTCTTCAGGCAAACAATCGATACTGTTTGTATCTAGCATCTGCTTTAAATATTCATCTGGTTCATACTTAAAGTGCTTTAACCAAGTCTTGGCGTTACTCTGTAAGCTCTCACCAATCTTGGAACGCTCTACATTTCTGTATTTGACATCGCCCTTTTTTAACTGATATTTAATAGTGCAATACTTTAAGAAGTTGAAATGCGGTCTAATCTTATCAAGCGGAATCCCCATCTGATTCAGACCAAGGGCATATCCAATTAACTGACCAGAATTTTCTTCAAGTGTCTTTCCAGTGTAGATACTAGATGTCTTAAAGTCTAATGGATAATAGAAGCCTTTGTCATCTTTGTACAGTCCGTCAATATAACCAACAAATACATTGCCACCAACAACAAAAATAATAGGCTTTTCTACTAACAGCTTGTGCTTATATACTGTATGGTTCTTAAAGAAATGAATTAGATTTTCATTGTACTTTTCACCGATGCTCTTATTCTTTTCTTCGTCTGAACGATTAAACTTTAAATCTGCGATTGTAATAGCCGTAGTGAAACCGTCGTTATAGTCGTCAATCATATCTTCGTACTTAATCTTGCCTTCGTAGAATTTCTCAAGCGTGTCGTGGCAGATAGTTCCCAAAGTCGTGTAGCAACTGTCACATCTATCTTCTTTTGACTTCAAGATATATTTTAATAAATATTCAAACTTTGAAGTCATATATGTATTCATACGGCTCCATGACCACAGGCGGTCAACATTATACTTCTTTTTAACCTTTTCTAATTCTTCATATGACAATCTTGCCATTTACCCACCCCTTATTCAATATCAATATCTAGCGGAGTTCCTCTTCGCCAACTTAATCCGATTTCACCATTTTGCAACTGTCGTAATCTTTCTCTGCAATCCTCATCTGTTTCATAGCCAAGGCAGAAAATCAAATTATCTGGCGCTCTCCACTTATCTACTAAATCAACAATGAAGTATATGACGGTATGCTGAGCATTAAATGGCTTAGTACAAATGATATATCTGTCGTCTCTTGCTCTGACTCTGAATGGTCTTTTGTGTTCTGGAATATAAACCTTATCGCCAACCTCAACTCTCATTACATTTACCTCTTAAAACTGCAATTTTATTACCATTCTGTATAGTCCAATCTAACTTGGCTTGGAACTATATCCATATACTTATGACACTCTTCATCCATTTCCATTAGTTGTTCGTAATATCTCCATGTTGCAGATGTTCCCTTGCCACCGCTTTTACGCAAATCATCTTTCTCACAGAATTGCTTATAACTTAAATTGTTAAACAAACTTGGCTGATTACACCAACAAGCAATATTAACATAAGTGCCGTACAATGGGCTTTCGTTATATTTATTAAATCTCATAACATATGGTTTAAAATTATATTTGTTAAGAATAAAAATTCTTTCAAATGTATTTCTAATATCTTGTTTCCAAAAATCTAAATCATATTTATCATCATTATCAAAGCCACATAAGACATAGAACTTTATGTTTTGTCCTTTATTCTTACAATACTGTCTAATTAAATAAGCCTTTTTCTCAATGATTTTCCTGTCTTCTATATTGTCAAAAGCAAAGATAAAATCACCATCGTATTTACTACTAAACAGAATCTCACACTTTTCATCTGTTAAAAGTCTTTCGTCAAGACCTTGCTTAAACTGAAACTGTCTGCCAGTTGCTTGTAATTCAAGCAGCATCTCTTTCCACTTAGGACAACCAAGAAAATTATCATCCAACATACATATCTTTTTTCTTGTTGGGTCATAGAATTCTTCTAATGGACTATGTTTAAATACTTGCTTATAGTTCTTGTTTACACAGAATCCACATTGTCTAAAACAACCTCTTGTAAGAAAGCCGATTGAATAATCAAGATAGTATTTAAAATCAAGTCGCTTTCCACCATTTGCAAGTTGCTCATTTACCCAATCATCATACAAATGATAATCTGGCATACTATGCTCTATATCATCTGCCAGCGGAATTGCTTTATCATAAAAGAAACCAGTCCCACCATATTCAACCCAAGATAAATTCAATATACCATCTGGCACAGGTGTATCTGTGAACACCTTGGAAATAAATACTTTATCATAGTTTTCAATATCATCATAAGACATTAACAGTTTCACATTATGTCCTTGGCTTTTGTGGTATGCAGAGATTTTCATACAAGCCAAATTTGGAAACCTATGTTTCTTTTTACCTATCAAATCTGCGTCTATAATTCCTATGTTCATCTTACACCTCTTAAAATCGTAATTTTAGTTTGCCAACACTAATATTGGTTGCATGTATTCGCCCAATACATAATTCTGATTTTCTTCCTTTGGATAAGGAAGTATCGGATATTCTAATGCAGACATATATTCTTTTTTCTTTTTCTTTGATGATGTGCAAAAATAAACATATCTATTTTTTGCAGTTCTTACTTTTCTATATTTACCCTGTTCTTCATTGCTATAGTGTCTTGAATGCTTATTGCCTTCAGTCCACTTGTCAGTTCTTTGCTTTGTTTGCCCCGTATATAGAAAATTACAAGCCTGATAAATATATCCGTTGTGGTGCATACCAGTATCAGAATAAGAAACAATTATCCAATCTTCATTCTTTAATTCTCTTAAACAATGAGATACAAAGTAGGATAGTGGCTCTGTCAAACGTTCTACTCTGCAAAGTCGATTTAATTCATATACCTTACTTGAATATTCTTTTCCACAAACACCAGTACATAACGAAGGCGATGCTGGCTTTCCAAAAGTACAAACCGCACAAAGTTCATCATCAAAAAACCACCCAAATGCCTTTGATATTACTGGCGCTCTGCCAGAATAATGTTTTGGTAGGAGAAAGTCTACAGCTTCTTTATATGTAATTTCTTTTATAAATCCTTTATTGTTCATACTTAATTTACTGCCTTTTAATATATAAATTTATTAGTTACTACCTCTTAAAATCACCATTTTACTTGTCATAAAGATAGAAAAATTCTGTATGAGACCCAACATCATATGCTTTTGCACCATCAGAAGTTAGCCACCCTCTTACATAATAAATCTTAAAATTTCTATCTTCACAAAACTTATGAATCTCTTTCCACGCTTCGTCTTCGTTCTGCGGTTCTGCTATGATTCTTCTTTCGCCATGTGAATTTTCAAAATATAATTTCATACTCACTTATCCTTCAAACTTTCTTGATACTTTCTTTGTTCGCTTCTATCGTAGACAATTCTGCTTTCAAGCAAGAATTGATAGTCCTTATTGTTTGCATCCATAGGAGCATCCTTATCTCCTAGAATCCCCATGAAGTCATGTATGTAAGACACCTTTCTGACGTTCTTAAACTTCTCGCACATATGTCTTACTTCACTTATATCAACATCTTTATCTAATCCAATCACAATCTCAACATTCAATCCCATTAGAATGCGGATTTGCTCGTCTGAAATGCTCTTTCCTGACAACGCCACAACCGTTCCATCTCCAAGAGAATCTCTTTTCAAGACCGACTTCTCACTTTCTGCAACGACTACATATCCTGCTTTCTGAATTGAATCGTAGTTCTCGTATAAGCCATACAAGTTCAATGATTTTTGGTATGTCGGAGTTATGAAATATTTCTTGATTCCAAACTCTTCATAATTTTCAACTGTTGTTCTTTGATTGAACCCTAAGAGTTCTCCTGTTGCCCAATAACGCAAAGGAATAATAACTCTTTTGTGCTTATATGAATAAGCTAACTTAAACTTTTCTCTAGTCCACGGCATAATGCCTTCGTGAACCCAACTAATGTGCAACATAGGAACAAAGTCGTCTAACAACTTATCGTCTAATACATGAATATCGTCTACATTAATAGCCCTTCTACTGCTCCTTAATACATTTTTAAACACACTTAAAGGGTCGAACCTTTTCTTTGGTTTTTCTTCTTTCTTTTTGAACTCAAATGGTAAGTCAAGAATTTTATGCAGATATTTGATTGCCTCGATAAATGATAGACTCTTATTGTATTGGACTAAAGTAATAATATCTGAATTATCGCCAAATTCTTTGGTTCTCGTCCAATTAGTTACACCTAAATACTCATTGTTTTTAACATTAATTGCACCTTTGTTATCGCCATTGTAGTTGCCACATGAGTAAAAGTCTTTATTTGGATGATAGACAATACTATGACAACCAATCTCTTCTAAGACATATTCGATTTTACGCTCATTATAGATGTGCTCTTTCAGTTCGCTGATTGTCATAACCCTTTACCTTATATCGTTATTTATTATTTATCCTAAAAATCTTGTAGAACTGTACAATATCCAAGGTCTTTATACTGGTTAATAGAAAAGTCTGCTTCGCTGATAATCTGTATATCGCTCATACCGTGTCTATTTTTACTAATAAATCCAATCATATAATGCTTATCTTTTTTCAGCTTAAATTCGATTCTACTGTTGCTATTTTTAATAGGTTCGTAGCAATATAACTCATCTTTGCCACCTTCAAATTCGGTCTGCAAAGGTCGTCTGAAAAAGATGTTCAAACTAAAGATATCAAGAATACCCTTAGAAATGCCAATGTCTGCATTTGTAAGATATTTACTCTTGTTCTTTACAAGCTGATATGTAATCACCATACAGGTGTTAGTATGTTTAATACAATCGTAAAAGTCAACACAATCTGTCATAAGAGATTTCCAAGACTCTTTATCACGGGAATCATAGCTTTCCTTTAAAGTATCCAGTACAATTACATCGCAACCCATTTTTGTATACTTTTTAATAAGCTTAATGACCGTTCTAGCCGTATATTGTTCAAGAGGAATAATGGTAATATGCCTTTTTTCTTTTTGGCTTTCAAACCATTCAGCAGCCTTATACAGAGCTTCCTTGGTTTCTTTATCAAAGTTACCATCTCTAAGAATTCGCTTAGGGACTGGATGCTTTAAAACATTTGAGCAATACCATGTCAAAGCTTCTTTTCTGAACTTTGATTCGTCTTCTTCATTTATGATAAACAATGCTTTGAGGTCGTGTTTCATTATCGTAGGAAAGATGTAGTTAATACTCAGCGTGGATTTACCGACACCTGAAGCGGCTCCAAATCCAATGATATTACCACCTAACATACCGCCAGTTTCTCTGTTAAGAACTTCACAATTTGCAAATGGAATTCCCACATTCTTACCTGCATCTAGTTCATCAATTAAGTTTTTCATGCCATCAAAACCATTATAAGATTTGATGTTATTATCAATATTTGCAAAGATGTCATTTAGATAAACCGTATATTCATCATATAGCTCTTCTGCCGACATATCGCATATTTCGCTCAGTCTCGCTTTGTCGCAAGGAAACCCATGCTTAACCAACTTGGCTACTACATTCCACTTTCTCAAGTCTCTTACATAGCTATCAAAGTTCTCTTCTTTAATATAAAAGCCAGCATTTTCAATAGTTTGGTATCCGCCATACTCGTTATAATATTTGTCTGCCAACTTAGGATGCTTCTCTAGGTAAAGACCAATATCAACCTCTGAAAGAGTTGCTTTCTTTTCATTGATAATCATATCCCTAGCGATTTCGAACAGCACCTTCCAACAATTATGATGAAAATCGCTTAAACTTAAGTTTGTTTCTCTCAATAAATCTGGGTTTTTATAAATCATTGTAACAATAGAAGCTTCTGCGCCAAGTTTGTATTCTAAAATTTGTTTTGCAGATTCTGCTTGTTGTTTTTCAAACGGAGTTAATTTAACATTCTTTTCTGCCATATCAGTAGACTTCCTTTACGCTATTATCATAACTAAATTCTCCAAAGTATTTTTCTTCTGCATTTTTTCTTGCTTTAACCGCTTCTTCAAATGTGTTATAAGAACCCAAGTTAATTACTTTATTATTGTACTGTATTGATGCTCTCCATTTATTTGAATCTTTTCTATACCAAACACCAGTTGTTCCAGATGTGTTATCTAATCGCAATCCTTTGTTTATCATGTTTTCAAAATGCTCTGCGATTCTTAAATTTGATTTTCTATTATCGTGTCTAGTAACCTTGCCATGAATATGGTCTACTTCTTTGTCATCGCCACAGTCCATTACCAATCTATGCATAGACACTTTGTTACTTGTAAATACATAACCTTCTGTATTTATATACCATGTATATTCTTTTATCTTGTCATAGTCTTCCAAGTCAAAATAAAATTCTCTATCTTTAAAATCATATCCAATCCCATATTCGCCAGATAAATTATATGTATTAAGCTTCTTTTTACGCTTGTTTTCGTCGTTATAACAACCACAAGACTTTGTATCACCACTTGTCAAATGACTGCTTTGTACAACAACATCATTTCCGCAATCACATTTGCACAACCATCTTGTTTTGCGCTGTCCACTTGGTTGGATATGGTCTTCAACTCTTTTAATAACTGTTAATCTGCCAAATTTCCTACCAGTCAAATCCTTAAACTTGCCCAAAACAACCGCCCCACTTACCATAAGTCTGTAAACTTATCTTTCTTTTTCTCTCTTGGTTTAAATTCTGCCCCAGTATGAGTTGGAGCCTCTATTGTCGTATTTTTCGCTTCTTCTTTTGCCTTTTCTGCACTCTTCATCTTCATATACACAGTATTAACATTCTTTTCTGCAATCTTCAAAATATAATTAAACTTATGCATCTCGTCCTTAAAGTTGTTGGTTCTCAATGCTTTTTGAATGTCTAAGGAAGAATACTTGAAAGCATTTAATATTGTTTCATAAGAATAATTGGCGCTCGCTTCAATGTTCTTGTTTTCAATAAACTTATTAGTCAGCAATCCTTTTAATCTAAGAACCATTGTACTAGACAAGGCTTGATTTTCGTCATAACCCATTATGTTAGACTTAACATAATTGTATAGGCTCTCCCATGCCACTTTTTCTTCTGCTGTCATTTTCCTTTTTTTATTCATTTTCGGTACACCTCATCTGACTATTACGAAAAGAATATTCTCCATAATATTCGTCTTCTGCTTTCAGTCTGGCAGAAATAGCTTCATCAAAATCTTCATACGACCCAATCTTAACACATTCACCGTCTATATTTATTGTGACTCGATATTTTTTCTTACAGTTTTCTTTTCTGCAAGTAACCCCAGTAATTCCAGTAGTGCTACCATTTTGCACTTTTACATTCATACAATTTTCTCTATGTTCGCAAACCCTTAATTTAGATTTTCTATTATCATTTTTTTCATGATAAATATGGTCAACATCTAATTCACTATCAAGTACATCTAATATGAATCTGTGCATATAAACAAACTGTTTATTATATATTTTGCTCACCACATAGCCATTGTTATCAATATGCCAACAATGGTTTTTTATTTTTTCATAATCTTCTAAGTCAAAGTAAAATTCTTCGCCCTTTGTCGTATAGCCAATTCCATATTCACCAGTTAAATCATATATATTATATTTTTTGTTATTTTTCCCAATTTGAGACGCTTTCTCTCTTTGTAGGCATCCACATGATTTTGTGCCATTTTTCTTTGTTAGTCTGCTTCCAACAACTTTTGTCTCGTTTCCACAATCGCACTTGCATAACCATTGCGTCATTCTTTTGCCATTCGATGAAATATAATCTTCTATTTGTTTAATAACAGTCAATCTTCCAAATCTTTGACCAGTCAAATCAACAAATCTCGCCATATTCTCACCTCAATTTCATATTTGTGCCTTATACTGTTATACCCCTACAATAGAAATATCATAGGGGTATAACTGGGTATAACTTTAATTATTACTTACAAGCTTCCAAAACCTTCTTGGCGATTGCCAAATCATCAATCTCATTAGGATTGCTAAAACCGTTTGCACGACATAGTTCAAGCACAGGCTTAATCCTAGCCATATCAGTCTTGTTGGTGGTAAAGAATGATACAATTTCAGTTTTAATACCGTTCAGTTCCTTCTCAGCACGAGTTGCTTCTTCGGCTTCTGCAATACGCTTCAGTCTATTTGCTTCAGCCTTTTCTTGCTCTACCTTAGACTCTTCAACAGTCTTTCCAGACTTCTTTAATTCACTTTCAATTGCATCGGTAATTGCCTTGATGAGAGCATCGGAGTCTAACGGGATTGACTCTACGATGTCAGAGAAACGAGATTTACTATCGATAACAAAATTATTATCTCTGAAAGTAATCTTTCTCGTTTCTCCCTTAACGACACCCTTTTTAATTTCTTCCTTAGTTACAAAATCCTTTTTGCCAGTCTTTTCCTTGACAATTTCTCTATCGATTGCAGCAACGCCAAGAAAGTGAACCTTAGTCTTAATGGCATTAAAGTATCTCTGTGGCATATTAGTTGTTAACTGCAAGAAGTCCTCACCAGTAACAGGGTCTGTAATATTTCTGGTCTTCGTGTGACCAATGACAATAAAGGAAACGCCAACCTTCTTCAAAGACCAAAGTCTATCAAGTACGATTTCTACAGCCTTTTCTTCGCCACCTTGGAATCCACCAAATGCAGCCTTAATACTCTTAGTTCTCTTAGTCGGATTTTCTCTGTTATGCATAGCGATTACTTCAGGCTCGGCAATTGCAAAAAGCTCGTCCATCGTGTCAACTACGACAACCTTCAAATCTTTCCAGTCTGTTGCTCTGTTCTCACAAACGTCTTCGATAAAGGTGTTAAAACCAATACTATTCGTATCCTCATCGTAATCCATATCCCATTCAGGGCAGTTAAGATACATCAAGCCATTCAGCGCATCTCCGCCGTCTTCCTTGCCAATTTCAAGGAACATATACTGGTCAGGTGCCAACTTCTCACAATATTCCTTAATTACAGTACTTTTACCGATACCACTTTCACCAATTAAAGCAAGATTATATGCAAGAGGATTTACCTTAATTTCATTTTTCTTACCAAATTTCATAGCCATTCTATCAATCTCCTATTCATTCATTTTTTATTGTCGAGAGGGATGTTTAAATCCCTCTCTATTTATATAACCTTTTATCTTATGTATTTACATTATAAAGAATTCAACCAATCCATCGAGCTGTCTGCATCAGAACCAGACTCTTCATCGATATCAAAAGGAGGCTTGCTATCGTCAGAATTCTTAGTCATACAATCCAGAACAAGGTCATCTTCCTTATAGCGCTCTTCAAACTTCTGGACAATAGGTGTCTTGTCGTCGCCAACCAAACGAATTAACGGCTTTCTTAACACCATTCTACGCTCACGATTACCATTGGCAGTACACTTAGCGCAAGCTTCCTCTTCTGTATAAACACCCATCTCAACCAAATCACGAATATCATCAGGCAAATCATCAAGAGTAGTAGTTACAACAGCGCCACTTTCAATAAAGTCGCCCTCCATAGTAATCTGGGTTACACCCTTCTTAACCTTAAACAGCTTCTCGTAAATGGTCTTGCACTGCTTTTCATTTTCAAGATTTAGTGCAAATTCAAATGTCTTATGATAAGGATACTGCCCCTTAACTTCGACACCATTTACTTCCTTTACATAATCAAGCACTCTAGCGTCAACAAACATAACGCCCTTATCCTTATCAATGTTCTTCAAACTTGCGGAATCCTTGTCAAGCAAAATGGACTGAGTGAAAGTAGCCTTATACTTAGAAGGGTCGTCCGCCTTACTCAGTGCAATGCTGGTAATGTTCTTACGAACCTGAACGACATCATTATAAGAAGAATACTTCAAATTACCACGGACATTGACAACCATATCTTCGCTAAGATGTTCCTTAATGTAGGCAATGGCATCATAAGCAGACAGGAATTTCTTATAATAAGTCTTATCCTTATCGGTCTTCTCCAAGCCGACGCTGATAAAGCTCATTTCGCCAATCTCTTCCAGAATATCGTCATTGAATCGGTCTGACCAATCAACAACAATCTGCTTATCAAAATCATCAGAACCGTCGTCCTTCTTGCCGTGTGCATAGATACGGTTCTCATTCTCTTCGGAGTAGCCTCCCATAAGCTCGCAGTACACACAACCTGCACCTTCACCGCAATCAACACCTAGATTCATTGCATTATAAACCCAATTGGATTTCTCACTGCGTTCATCTGTCTTGAACGTATAGTCATTAACCTTCGGGACTCCGATTAAATTAAAACTAGAGACCCAATCTTTCTTAACAATCTTTTCAGCCATAATTTTCGTTTCCTTTCAATTTTTAATTTTATTATTGTCTTATTTTTATAACCTTATTAGTTACACATACATTATACAAAACTTGCCAACGCTTTTCAATATGTAATTTTGCACAAATCTTATATCTTTATTTTTGTCTATTTTGTTTAATTCAAATAAAAGTCAACAACGTGTTCTACTACTTCATCGAGACTTCTACACATTCTCGAACAAGTTTCCAGCATCCAAGGATGCGTTTCTTCGTTGCGGTCAAAAGCTATGACTGGAATACGCAATTCTTTTGCCAACATTAGTTCCATAGAAGTTCCAATGCTCTTATTGCCACCATTGCCAAAATTCACGATTACCAAGTCTGAATTCCTCAGATTGTACAGGTCAAATTCCATAACTTCTCTTTCATTCTTTTGACGTTTTTCTTCAAAATTATAGAATTGAGTTGGGTCAAAAAATACAACTCTTTTATCGTTGGTATAATAATTAGTTTTGATGGCATTTATAATCTGTTGCCTCCATTTTGTTTGCTCTTCCCAAGATATACCAAACATTGCTCCTGAGAGATAAATTTTAAAATCTTTCATTTTATCACACACCTTTCTCATTTTGCAACATAATATATTCATCATAATACATGAAATTATTATGAGTTTTACAGTATTCTGTCATTGTTCTTGTGCTAACATTGTTGCTTTTGGCAGCTATCTTTAGAAGAGCGTAGACTTCTTTTGTTGATAAATTGATTACTCCACTACTTCTTCTTTCCATGCTCTTTTGCTTCGAATAATCACACCACCCAAAACTCAAACCCTTTTTTAAATATTTCGTTACAGTTTGTTGACTCACACCAATATTATTCGCAATATCTTTTGTTGAAAAGCCACTATTCCACAAATTAGACGCTTCCCTAACCAAATTTGATGTTGCAAATTTATCGCACTCATTCCAATCAATAGATTTTTCGTCAAAGTTTAGCAATACTGGTAAACAACTTTTTAAAATTGAATCTTTAATCCAACTTACATCAGACTTTCTGCAATCAATAACAACATAGTGAGTAATTCCATTATTTTTAGCAATATTTTCTTTGTATTCATCATTATCTTGCTCTTCTTTTAGCGTTCTACCACCAGCATATTCAAATCCACCCTTATAATGTTGAGCACCATGATTTTCGACAATACAATTTAGTGACGGAATATAAATATCATACTTAAAATTATTAGACCAATCAGGTGAATACTCTAACTCATGTTCAATTTTTAATTCCCTTAAAAATGCATACATGAATTTATTTGGATAGCTTCTTCCGTCTCCACATATACAACCCAATCCTTCGCCTAATAATCTATAAACACTTATCAATTTGAACCTTCCACAATCAGGACAACTTATATTAATTTTTATATTGCTATGTGGTGTGTACGTTTTCATTTGCTCTTCTGTTAAATATTTTGAAAAATATTCTCTATGCTCAGATGCCCAAATGCTATTTTGATATTCTGGTGGATTGCCAATTGTCTTTCCACTGCATACTGGACAACCAGCACTACGCAAAATATTATTTGGCGTAGACATCCATTCGTATTTGTCTATTTTACATCTATGTAAAATTTTTGTATGAACATTAACATATGTTCCAACAACTTCGATATTTGGATTGACTTTTGCAACATCGATTATGTATTGTTCATTAGTCCTTTTTATTGTTCCCGCACATTTAGGGCATCCTTGACCTCTAAGAACATTATGTGGAGAAGTATGCCACTCAAAACCATCTATTTTACATCTGTGCAATATTTTTGTATGGGCATTTATATATTCTTCGACAACTTCAATATTTGGATTTATTTTGGCAACTTCTGATATATATTCTTCTTGTGTTTTTCTTTTTTGTCCAGCACATACAGGGCATCCATGTTTTCTAAGAATATGTAATGGTCTAGCCATCCACTCATATCCATCAATCTTACATTTATGTAAAATATTTATATCTGAATTTATATATTTCCCAACAACTTCAATATCAAGATTAATTTCGGCAACTTTCCGAACATATTCTTCATGCGTAATCTTTTTGCCCGTTGACACCTACCTCCCTTCTACGCCCATTAAAATTCCTATTTTAGTACATCAAACTCTATTATAATTCAAACTATTATGCCAGTCACATAAGTCCAACAACCATCTGGGAGGGTATTTGTCAACATCTTTATAGTAACGCATAACCTGATTTTTTCTTGCAATAAGTTTAGTCACGAGTTTTCCACTACCCAAATTATATACAATAATCAAACCAGTATCAGTAATGCAATGTTTTTCTAACCCGTTCTTATGCCCTTTATCAACAATAAAACTGTCAATAATATTGCCATCACCACAGAGGTGTTCATTAATGAACTTTTCTCTCTTATATCTTTGGTTCTTATAATGGTTAGTTTGATTTCCCATCCTTTTTACCCTTTTTCTCATCGTCAAACACATTGCCAACAATTCTAATTCTGCCACAAATAGACTGACCTAAAACAAAATATTCCCCTGAATCAAAGCACAAAATAATATATGCAGCCAACTCTTCTGCATAAGTGACAATGCCTTGCACAGTTTCATTATCGGCTACTTGTGCTTCCAAAATATCTCCAATATATATGGGGTCATTATTCATATCATTGAGTCCAATATAACGTTGGTAGACATAACGATTCTGGTCAACGAAGGTCATTTTATTACCACAGAGAGACTTTTTGGATTCAACCAACTCTCCATCTGGTGTTAAGAAAATATTGTCCGTAATAAACTTTTTACGCTTTTTATCATAGACACGGTAACTCACTCAATTCACCTCTTTTCAATCCACAGTCATAGTAAATGCATCAAGTTCTGCACCAAAGATATACTTGATGAAATCGCCAATCTCATCAATAGCAACCTTTTCGGCATAAACACTTCCATCATTAAATTCGTCATAACTTGCAAACTCAACGCCAAGAATTCCGTAGCTATTAGCCTTGCTCTGCATATGTAATGGATGTTTGCATACAACCGTTGCACCGCTCTTCTTTGCTTCTTCTAACATCTTACGAGTCTTACCGCTACTGTTTTCGCCAATAATAAACTTGTTCATATCATCAATCTCCATTAAAATAATTCCATAAGTTTTAAAGCCTTTTCAATGTCATCAATAACACAATTCATTTCTTCGTATGTAATATCTTTGGGCAGTGTAAAACGAACTGTTTTCATCGCATCTTCGTCACTCATCTTGATTGCCTTTAGAACATACGATGGCTCGATAGATTTCGAGTTACATGCACTGCCAGCGCTCACCTTAATATCGCCCATGTCTAATATATACAATAAGCTCTCACTTGTTATATTTTGAGGGAATGTAACGTTCACATTATTTAACAAGCGATATTTACGATGTCCATTCAGTTTGCAACCAAATTTGGCTTCAAGTCGATTAATAAAATAATCTCTTTTTTCACACATTTCACTCATTGCCTCATAGCTAAAGTCGCAATATTCAAGAGCCTTACTTAAACCGATGATTCCATATGTGTTCTCAGTTCCGCCACGCAAGCCACCTTCTTGTGCTCCATAAATGAGAGGCTTAATGTCTACGCTATTTCTCTTATACAAGAAGCCAATTCCTCTAAGTACAGGGCTAATTTTATGTCCGCTACAACTCATCATATCAATTCCAAGTTCTTCTACATTAATAGGAATGTGACCAAATGCTTGGGTGGCATCAACATGAAGCGTGTCATTGTATTTATGTACTAATTCAGAAATCTCTTTAATATTCTGAATTGTGCCGATTTCATTGTTTGCCATGTTAATACTAACAAGCGTCGGCTCATATTCATGTTCATATAACAAATGTTCTAGCGATTCAAGATTGACAAGACCAAATTCGTCAACGTCACAATAATATACATTTGCGTTTAGCGCATCATTGTGAACTGCCGACAATATAGACTTGTGTTCAATCTGCGTTGTAATAATGTTTGTGAATAACAGACCATTCATTGCACTATCATCCCAACCACGAATAGCCCAGTTATTGCTTTCACTTGCTCCACTGGTAAAATAAATTTCATCAGGTTTAGCCCCAATAAATTCAGAAATGCTTGCCCTACATTTATTAATCTTATCTTTCACATTGGTAGCGTATAAACTGGACGGATTCATCCAACTGTCTTTCATTGCGGTTGTCATAGTGTCTACAATGATGTCATCAACATTTCTATATTTAGCAGTTGCGGCATTGTCGAGATACACCAAGTTAATACACCCTTCCTTTCCTATACGCCTTCATCTTTCTAATCGCTTCGAAGAGCAATTTAAAATAATTACTCTCATAATATTCTTGTTTAATCTCAATGTTTTCGAAGGTTCCATTTGGACGCAATATTAGAGAAAATTCATGGTACGAACTGAGAGCATATGTAAACCCATATTTTCTACAAGCTCTAATAAAAATAAAGAACATAATTTAACCTCGATTATTTTTTTTGCATTTCTTTTATCTTTTATATTTTGTTGGTATAACCTTAACTATTACCAAACATATTATACCAACACTTACAGCAATTGTCAATATATTTTTTTTATTTCAAAATAACAATTTTAGTTTCTTCTGCTAAAAACACTTCTGCGTATTGCACCCCAAACTCCAAAGCATCGTTGTGGTCTGTCATATAAATATCTATGTCGTTACCCTTTATCCCATTTCCACAATCTTGTGCTTTGTATGTATGTCCGTTTATAATAATTTCTGTTCCATATGGAATAACATCTGGGTCTACTGCTACCGACATGCCTTCTACTAGTCTTTCTCCAGTTGCCCCATAAACAATCTCATTACCATTTTTGTCTACTGGACGGCTATTAGCCCATTTCCCACAACACTCACCGCAAGGGCAATATGCTGTTAATTTAAACCTACCTAGACTAACAGGCGATTGCGGACTTATAGTTGCTTCCGTTGCTTTGGTTATCTCTGTTGCTTCCGTCGATTCTATAGTCTCGGAAGGCTCAACATTTTCTACGTTTTCAGAATTGCTCGTTTCTGTTTTATTATAGATTGTTTCTGTCACAATATGGCCATCTTTTGGTTGTGCTATAATCCAAAAATTATATGCAAAATATATAAATACAACTACGCAAGCAATAACGACAAATACATAAAGATTAAATTTTGATGTTTTCAATACAAGTCAAGCTCCTCTTATAAAATACATGCTTTCTTTCATATAATTTTCTTAGTTAAAAATAGTTATTTTATAATATACATTTTGAATATTTAGAATGTACTCGTCACAACTCCCTGTCATTTTATAAAAACATTCTTTAATTTTTGAAATTAGCACATTTACAAAATATGTTCCATATGTATCGTTCCTCTTAAAAATAAGCCTATCATCTTCAACTAATATTCTAGCTTTTTTCTCAACGGTTCTCAATAAAAGCATATAAGAATCAGAAGAAAGCAGAGGGTTCTCTGGATAGGTGTCTATATGTACTTCCACTAATCTGTTTGCGTTTCTTATGTTTTCTATTAATTTAGAATAATCTTTTTCATTAACAAATCCATATTTCGTCAAAGTGTCTTCCATAACCATATAGCCTTACCATCCTTACTATGTATATTGATGTTCCACCACGAAGTACAAATAAGTACTCCGTGGTTTCTTTTTCTAAAAATTATATTACTATAATTTTGAGAAAATTACAATACCCTATCGAACGCTTGTTTGATAGAAATTTTAGCCATCAGAAACATTCTAAGTGTCCCTTAACCAATTCACGAAAATTCGTTGTTTCAATGTTGCTGTTGCAACGTATCAACTCCTTTTCTATTGTCAAATGGGCAGTTCTGTTTCTGCTGTTGTCGGCAAACGCTTCTGCCAAGGAAATATCGTTCTTTTTTAATTCAGATTTAATCCTATACATAAGACCAGATGCAAACAACTGCAATGGTAATAATGAATGCTCTAAGTAATTCTGTGCTATCTTTCTCAACTTGGAATAATAACTGAAGCGATAGCTGCCGTTTGAAGCAGTGGTTCTATGTTCAACCTTAAAGATACTGTCTTGATATACGCCACGCATATCAACATTGCATACACCAAAACGATTTGGTCTTTGCCATTCGTTTATAGTTGAAAGTTGTTTTAAGTCTTTAGCAAATCTCTCTGGTACTTTAATCTTGTATGAGTGACCATTATCTTCATGTATCAAAACCATCCCATCGTCGTTTATGTCTGAGTTACGGAGGTTCTTAATAACACTCAAATCTTCAGAATAAATCCCATTCCAAATGCACCCAAACAACAGTTCGTAATATAAAGCGTTGTATTCTTCATACATTGCAATATCTTTCACAACCCTTTGGTATTCGTCGCCAGATATAAATTTCTTTTTAGCGTTTGGCTTAGCCTTCTTCCATAGCAATTTCTTGTCCAAAGACTGAATTATCTGATATAAATTGTCATTATTAGCTATATTCTGCTCATACAACCACTTGCTGTAAGAACCTAAAATGTAACATACAGTAACAATTTCCTTTTGGCTATTTGGTCTTCTATCCAATATAAATTGTTCCAACTCCATAATACTATAATTTTCTATGTTGCCGTTTACATTTTTAAGTGCATACTTGGCTACTTTTTTACTGTTAGATGATTCGATTGATTCAATAAATCGCTCTATATTGCCGTTCATGACTTATCTTCCCTTCGTATTATACCGTTTTTATTTTATAATACCACATTATAGATAAATCAATCAACAATACAGACTTGACAATCTCTTTTTATATAATCTTAGGAATTAGACAACTTCTTTTCGGCGTTGTGCTTTACTGGTACAAAAACTATAACTGGCTTTTCTTTTGTCTTGTCTACTGTCACACGCCATTTCTTACCATTGTTGAAGATATAGTTCAATTTACGACCATTACAATACACATTCAACTAATATCACCTTCTAACTATGTGAATAAAACTATGTTTTTAAGTGGTCAATAACTTTTCAATAGCCTCTTTATTTAACGGAATTACATTGCCATCTTTGTCTTGAAATTGCAAAGTAAAACCATTATCTGCAACCATACTTGTATAGTCGCCACTTTCTGCCGTGCCAAAACCTACTATATTAAAACTAAAATCTAATTCTTTATTCATATCTACCTCTTAATTCGTAGCATAAATAGCAATTACTTTCTTCCAGTAAGGTTCATACTTTTCTACTTCTCGCTTAATAGCTTCTTCATATTCTTCTTCTGGATTATCATAATACTCATCATAAAGGTCATCTGCGATTTTCTCTTCTAGTCTATCTCTGTCTGCGAACACAGCATCGTCATAGTCATAATAATCGTAATCAAGAATTTCAGTTACATCAAACGAAATACTGCTACAATATGTCCATCCCCAATAATCACAGCTTGCATCTTCTCCTGCAAGAACCACAATCGGTAAATCTGGATTTTCCAAAATTAACTTTTTTAGTTCGTCTGAATTCTTTGTTAATGAATAAGTTCTACTCATTGTTTATACCTCGTCATAAAATGGGTCATTTACATCATTATAATAGTCATCGGCTTCGCAACAATTATACCAACAGAATTCTACAAGACGAACATAATTCATATCAATATTTGGGTCAATCTTCTGAAATACAGGAAGATACTTCGCCTTTTCGCTATCATATAATGCTCTCGTCTTACCATATTCGCCATCTGCGTCATATTCATAATCAAGAATATAATCAAAGAATGGACTTTCAGTAGGAGCAACTTGAAACTTTCCTACAGTAGCATAGTCAAAAACGTCAGGAAGTGCCGACTCTAAATACCAAGAAAAATCGTCTTCGTGATTTTCGTTTGGATACTTCTGTGCAATAATACTCTTAATATAACTCATATCAATGCGTTCCATAGGAACACGCAATACCTTTTCTCTTACATAAGTACTCATATAAATTTACCTCTTACTTACACAAATTTTCATACATATGCTTGTATTCAAGCAACTCTTCATACTCTTCTTTGGTCAAACAAACGTCATCTTTATGTTTTTCTATTAAGCTAATAGCATTAGCCCCCATAAGCAATGCGGTTCTTAATGCTGTTTTACCACAAGCTCTGCCACCTTTTTGAACCTCATATTTATAGGCATTAAAAAGAATGCTTTCGGCTTCCTTACCTGTCATATAACACACCTCAAAGTTAATAAAATTAAGTTTTTAAGTGACGGATTCTTTCTGCTCTTCTTTGTAAATAACCATCTTTGCCGCCACGAACAGTTTTCCAATATTCTTTTTCTTCATCAGAACCATATCGAATAAATTTATAGAAATTATTATCATAAATATTATTCATAGCATCAAGAACATTATCTATATAAAAAGTATCTACAATATCACAAGGTTCTGTACTAATAAATTCATTAAGCATACAATCTTTTGTATGTGAAAATGCTTTTCTGTTTACTACATATATATAACCATTTGTATTAAACACCTTTTCAATAGCACCCTCGACTAATTCAATTAAAGTATATGTATAGCCATCATAATCTTCTTTTAATAAAACCTCATTTACATCAAATTTACCAGCTCTAACAAGGGCATAATATAAGTCTGCTGTTGCATATACTAATGGTTCATAATGAAATGATTTATGTGGAATAAGTTTTCTTTCTATATATGTATTACTGCCGTGATATAACATAAACCCTCCACTTAAAATATAATTTTTATTTGCTCCAATTCAACTCTATATACTTCTTATTTAATTCTTGTTGCGTGACAACCCAATCAAATAAATCTGCCTTGCTGTAATATGTAAGACTACCTATTGTTTGTGGGAATTCCACGCTTAGCTCTTTGTCCTCATAGGCATCAAACCAATGCTCGTCTACAAAATGATTATTTTCAAAGTAACTCACTCGATACATACCACACTCTTTGTCATGGTCAACAATCCAGTCATCACTTTCTGAAATTCTAATTAAACTCATCTTTATACCTCAAACCAATGTTCGCAAATAACTCTTATAATCTACTTCTGTATAATAATGTTTATTTGCTATCTCCATACATTCCTCATTCATCCAAGGATTTATACCTTCGTCCTCTAATGCGACGAACCATTTTCCAATAAGCATCTTGATATCTTTGCCTTGTTTATAAACAACTTCGTTTAATGCTTTTAGTGTTCTGATGTGACTATCCTCTTGATATTTACTAATTATAATATACACCACATCATCAGAATAAATAGTATCAGTGCCAAAGTCTTGAATTTCATCTGGTGTAACAAAAGTATCTGGAGGCGACAGTCTTTTAATCTCTACTTTTGTATTTGTAAAACCAGTAACCTGTCCAACAAACTTACATTTTCTGACGGTACTGCTACCAGTTCTTTCATTTTTTAGATAAACCACCACATCATCTATGTGAAGCGCCTCTTTTGTAAAGTTATACATTATGTTCATTATTCGACCTCTCTAAAGCCTTCTTCAAATCTTTTGCCGAAATAGGATTCACTGTTGGAAGTTCGCTAAATTTTTCAGCAATCTCCAATATTTCAACAACGCCCAGTTGATTTCTCAACCTCTTCAGTTCTTTTTCGTGATATTCTATATTTTTCAGCACTTCTGTCTTGTTTAAATCATTAAAATAATAATTTCCAATCTGATAATACCCCTTAAAACCATGTTCTGCTTGGTATCTGGTTATATCATCTTCGGATAAATCATAGTCATTTACCCAAAACACTTCGTTAAAACAACGATTCTTACAGTTATCACATGCGCAAACATGAACGATTCTGCCAGTTTCACCTTCTGTGGTAATTACCTTGTCTCCCACATTAAATATATAATCTTTAATATCCATATGTACCCCATATAACTTTAATAATTAAAATATGCTATAATCTAATTGCCAATATTTTCTTACAACTAGATTATAGCATATTCTTACACTAATGTCAATACCTCCCATATATAATTTTAACTATTCTTTTCTGCCTCTGCCTTTGTTACAAAAAATTTATACTCGCCAAATTTGTCTTCGACCATTTTTTCGTCCACTAATTGCCAATCGATTGATATAATATTTGTTAATGGGTACATTACATCACAATTATCTTTTAAGTATCCGTCACTTTTGATGTCAATCATTATAAATTCTGGAACACTGCACAGAAATCTTTCGGCAATTCCATACTTATATTCAAAACCCGTATGTGTGTTACCATCTACTGTAGTAAAAACAGGTTTGAACTTTTGAAGAGTTACCATCTTCTTTTTAAATAATTTCTTTTTGAACAATCCCATACTTACCTCTTAAAAGTATATTTTTTTTAGTTATTCTTAGAAAGAAATTCACCTAAGTCTCTTAAAACATCATATGTGTTACGATAATAACCATACTCTGTTCTAACTTTTATTCCCAAGCCTTCTAAATAATTTACCGCCGATGAAACCTTTTGCTGTCTATCTAGTTCTTCATTCATTGTTTCATTGTATGTTAAAGTCCCTTGTCCACACAATAAACTACTCAACTTCCCAAAATTGATTCGATTAAATTCTAGTTCATTCATATAACTTCACCACTTAAAACTTTTTATGTTGTAAAATATTCGCCAACTATTGTTAGTTTTTCATTCACATCAAGAACCATATCCTTAACATAATCGTTTTTACATCTGCCTCTGTTCATTCTAAAAACAAACGGGCTTGGTTCTGTCGAATCTACATAGTATTCTTTATTGCAGTTCTTACATGTTTCTTTAGAATATTCGTCATCTGGTAATTCTTTGAATTTGTAAAAATGTTGCCAAGTTAAATTATATTCATTTTCATAGTCACAATTGGGGCAACGCCAATAGCTAAAAATATCACACATGCTCATATGGACACCCACTATCATATCCAAGATTTGGCATTCCTACTTCACTATCATAATCAAAGCTCGAATAAACGCCATTAGGCTTATAGCTAATAAAACAATTATTATGCCTCTTCACAAAGTCTTCTACAAATTCTTCGATTGACTTATAACCTAAATCATTTATAAATTTTATACTATAAAACATAATTCCACCGTTTAAAACTTCATTTTTATAGGCTCAATGTCCACATATCCATCTATGTACTGACCAGTTTCTTTGTCGAATATATAATAGAATGTGTCATTATCTAAGCTATTATTGTCTAAAAGTTCATTATATTTAGCTTGAGATAACGCCATTATGTTTGAATATTTCTTCTTTGCTTCGTTAAACGCATTAATATCTGTTTGTATACGCAACAAACGACATATTTCTTTCTTTACATTTTCATCCATAATGGCATCGTCAATAGCAACATATCTTCTATTACCAATCTTAATCATAACTACCTCTTAAACTATATTTTTATTCGTCCATATCTGGAATGGTTATTGTAAAAATCTATGCATCTTTGTCTTCGTGGCTATATACCAGAGGATAACTTACTACAGCGTTCAGACTTGTTTTACATTCAATATAACCCTCATACTCTGCATCTTTAGATTTATCGACAATATCAATATAAATTTTTGCATTATAAGATATACCATCTTCAGCCAAATCAAATGTAATTCTCTTTGGATTGCCACAATGCAACAGTTTTAAAATATCATCAATCTTTTCCATCTTTGCATACATCATAACTACCTCTTAAAATTTTATTTTTAATCGTTATCTTTCCATCTATAAATTCGGCAGAAACACTTCGGGCAATCTATAGACTGATTTTTTCGTTGTTTATTACGAAGCCAGTATGTTACTTCTTCCCAATCTTCTTCTTCGCAATGTACAATAGAGTTGCACTCTTTGCATTGAACTTCTTCACCGATACGTTCTATTCCTTCAAGTAGTTTAATCATACGTTACCTCTTAAAAGTTTGTTTTTAATCGTTACTCATATCATTCCACTCAAAACTACCACCGTTATATTTCATGCAACCGCAACCGTGAGTGATTAAAGCACATATATTTCGTTTAGTGCATTCCATTTCATTTACAAATTCATATACATCTTTGTTCTTCTTACAGATGTTTGTAGCAAGTAACATACTCTTGATTGTGTCAAAATATTTTTCTAACATCGCTCTATTGTATTTAATTTTGAAATGATGGTTTATGGCATAGCAACCTGCAACAGTAGGAATACGCTGAATCTCGTGTTCAATATGTAGCTCACACATTTTTTCTAAAATCTTCTTGAATGGAGCATGACTTTCAAACCATTCCCAGTCATATGTAGGTGTTTTTCTGGTGGCTGGTGGTACATAATTTGGATTCGGCTGTTTGCCATTCTCATTATCAGGATAAAGCGTCATAAATTTCACCTCTTAAAATTCGTATTTTAATTTCTTTTAATTTGGTGTTTGATTTCATAATCTTTTACACCATCATTTTCTGAATGCCATATTTCCTTAAATGACTGCGCAAATCTCACTTGCTCAATACAAGAGGTTTGGCATTTTTCACAATTCCAATAGTTATCATAGTTACCTTTGAAATTAAAATCTTTATCGTCCAAATACATTTCTGCGCCACATTCTTTGCAAATCATATTACACCTCTTAAAATATGTTTTTTATTACCTTAAAACCGCATTGCATTGCCAAATGTTCTCTTGAATATCCGTCAATAATGCAAGTCTATCTTCGTGGTTATCCGTGTTAGCCATTTCTATTGCAATGCTTTCAATGTCGTTTAAGAAAGCTCCAATGCTTGTATCCAAAAATCCAGTTACATCATAAGCACAAAAATTTTTACTCATATTCATCACCTTAAAATCACTATTTTCAATATTCTTTCAATGCCATTTCCATTTTAATAGCTTCAATCATCTTTGGATGACCATAAATTTTACCATCAAAAATAAAGAACTCTTTATGAGGAACATCTTTCATACCATATCTTTTCTTCCACTTTTTATTGATACGCTTCTTCTTATGTGTTCTTGCTTGCACTCTGTCTGCCATGTACGGAACTTCAATAAGCGGATAGCCGTCAAAATATGTATAATCGTTCATATCAATTCACCTTAAAATGATTATTTTAATCTTCTTCTACAATTACACACAAAGGAACATCGTTGTTAATCCAACTAATGTTGCCATTCTTGTCAGCGATAACCGTTGCATTTTCACATACAATCTCTTCGTCATATCTCAGAGACGCTTCAATTGCAACTCTGTTCAATTTCTTATCCGAATACTGCACAATCATTATTCGTCCTCCAATATATTTTTATTTTGCAAAACAATTATTTTATACTTCGCTCTCTAGCCACATCTTGATAATCTGCTTAATGCTAGGAATATCGTCCATGTGTTTAAAGTATTTGCACTTATCATGTAGTTCACAGTACATATTGCAAAATTCTCCACCAGTATCGGGGTCTTCTACGACTTCTGGCTCGCACTTGCTACAATAGTTATCATCCCACCATTGCATCCAAGGAGAACTGTCGTACATTCCAACTTCATCAAGCCAATCAACAAATTCGTCAATGTTCTTGGATTTAATTTCATCAAATCTTGTCATTGTTTGCCCCTTATATTTCTGAAAGCTACCACAAAAACTCCAACCCATAGCTTCAATCCAGTTTGTAAAATATTGATTGAACTTATCATAGTCAATGTCTGGAGGAGTTTCTACAATGCCGTTAATTTCAGTTAAGTTCGTTCCTTCTGTCGGCAGAAATCGAACACAGTTTTCAGGCTCTGCCATCCAACAACCTTCATAGCCATTACGACATTTATTATGCCAAGGGCATTTATTGTTTCCCATAACCCCTTTAACCCCTCTTGACTCTAATCACAAAGTCGTCGGCATCGCCTTTGAAATCGTCGTACTCATGCCACTTGTATCCGTCTTCAATCTCAATCTTTGAAATGTCTTCCATATCGTCATCGCATACGATACACATTACAGGACTAACCTTATAAACTTCTTTGCCATTCTTAAGCCAAACCGCTTCAAGCATCATAATTGTGTTCCCCCCTATAAATTTGTGTCTTAAAATAAACTTTTTAAGTGTTAATATTTACTAAAGTTAATTTCTAAAAAACCAACATAGTCGTAATATTCTGGACACCCGTAATACAAATGAACATATTTATCAGCGTCATCGTCATACTCAATGATTCCACCAGAGTAAGAAGAATAATATAGATGACCATTTTCATCTACTTCTAAAATCTCATCACAATACACAAAGTCTGTATCCAATGCTCCCTCTTCGTCTCTTACTACCAATTTGATAGAACTAATGTTCTTGCCCTTATAATTAATAAGCTCGGACATAGGATGGTACAATCCATTATTCAACTTAAACGCCAGCATTTCATCTTCGAGCTTTGCAATCTCCTTATCAAGAGCGCTAACCGCCTCATATATAGGTTTTCTTTCTTCTCTAATACGCTCCAGTTCTTCCATCATAATCTCTAAAGTTCTTTCCATATATCTTTACCTCTTAAAATATTCTTTTTATTCATTTCTAAATTCCGCTGCATTACAATATGCACACACATACTTTACACAACGCTTAGTTCTATCGGATGTATATTCAAATACTTCTCTTGCTTCCCATTTGTGGTTGCACTTTAATTCTGTTTCTTCTTCAATTGCATTCTTAATCATCTCAATAGCCTTCATCAGCACATCACGAGTGTTCTTTTGCGACACGCATACAGCGCCTTCAATCATACCCAGTGCATTATAAATAGTTTCTTTCTTTGTCATAATTTTACCATCCTATTAAAAATCTTTTTAAATGCTAAAACGGATACTGTCTGGTTTCAATTGCTCCACATTTAGCACATTTAAAATCACAGACTGACGGACAAATTTGTTCCATGGGCTGCCAATCATGTTCACACAATTCGGTTACAATCTTATTTTTAACTAAAGCATTATATTGTTCAATTGCAAGGTCAATTCTTTGTGCTGCATAATATGAATCGCCTTTGTTCAAAGACAGAACCAATTCATAGATGATTTCTTCTCTTGTCTTATTTAAATTAGTCATACTATTACCTCACAAAACTTCAATATCATTGGGGAACTTCATCTTATGGAATTGACACCAATCCCAAAGAGCATCGTACTGTTTCTGTGTCAGTCGCTTTCCGCTCCACTCATCAAACCGAACATCCCACATCATACTTGTAGTTGCTCTAATCCATCCACGAGCTTCAAGTTTATCTCCATCCCAAAAGTCAACTTCTTCCCCGTAGATAATATCAAGAATATATTGTGCCGTTACTTCGTGTGCATCGCCACAATAATACTTTCCTTCTGGTGAAATCCAAACATCTCGTTCAAATTTATCGGTCTCAAGAGGACAGAAATGTTTTGCAAGATAGAGTTCGTGCCAACTATCACACTCGTAATACTCTACGCCGCCAAGACGATTCTCGTTAATATTATGCCAACCGCCCATATAATTACAGGCAATCATATTCTCTCTATCCCATTTCCACCATTCATCTGGTCGTAAATGATTAATAAAAAACATATATCTTTACCTCTTAGATATTATTTTTAAATGTTAAATTTTTAATTTTCTTTATAAATATGTTTTTGTGCTTCTTCTAATGCTTTTTTATTCAGTTCTTCACAATACTTTTTACACACTTCTGTATCATTATGTTTGAATATATTACTCTTTGAATGAGCAATCTCACAACTACCACTATGTTCTTTTGTGTAATAAGTTGTAGAAACCTTGCCATTACCCTCAAAATGAACATTAGCACTAACAATAGTAGTAGTTCTCGGTCTATATTGACTATAATTTATTTCTCTAACTAAATTTTTCTCACTTGCATAAGTGTTGTTCTTACAATGAGGACAAACTACTTCTATGTCTCCATATTCATCTAAGGTTACATTAATTTTTCCTTTACCATTACAAGTGGGGCAAACCAATTTGCCATAATTATATTGCAAGTCTGCCTCTAACACTTTTTCGCCTATTTCAAAATCAAGACTTGGCACTTTGCTTCTCTTTTTGTTATATTCTTCTTTAAGAGTTTTTAATTCCTCGGTCAATTCTTTAATACGACTTTGTTCTCTTTGATGAACTTCATTCCAAGTCTTTTTGTCTTTATCATACTGTTCTTGAATTCTCTTTGCTTTCTGCACTTGAGAATCAACTTCGTCTTTTGCCTTTAATAGAATTGTGTCTTTAATTTTGTCTACAGTCTCTTCAATAAGAATGTCTATTTCAGACGGCTCTTGTTCGTAATAATAATCATAGTCGTACATAATTATTTCACCTCATAAAATCTCGATTTTAATTTTTCGGTTCTACGATTTTAATTATTCGTTCCATATCTTCGATTTGTTCATAAATACTCTTCACGCACTCGTATCGATTTTTTAACTCTTCATCGCTAAAATCATAAAGAAATTCAAATTCTTTTGGAACTTGGCATCCAAGCATAGCCGAAGATAATACATTGCCATACGCAATCGTCGCATTGTTCATTGCCTTTGCTGCTGCTGTGATATCTGGAATTTCAATTGTTACTAACATTATTGTTGCACCTCATATACTTCATTTCTTTTTCTACTATCATTATAAAACCCAATTATGAACACATTATGAATAAATTGTAAACAATTTACAGAAGTACACTCCTATATTTCATAAACAAATCGTTAATCGCATTAGCCATGATGCCTCTCTCTGTATTACTTGGCTCCTTGTAATATAAATTACGATACCAGTTGAGAATTTCTAAAGGGTCTTCCATATGGTCTTCAATAACCTCTTCTGTAAAATCACTGTCATATTTCATATAATTTTACTCCTTAAAATACTATTAAACTCAGAATGATATGTTGTATCATCGTCGCAATACACAACAATTTCATCATCGCTCATGCCAGCAAATTCTAATTCGTACTTTTTAAGATATATATCTATTGAATTAGGCTTTGCTTCACCGAAAGATGGGAATGGAAATGTTGTTTTGTCTCTAAAATCCATTCGACCATTTTCATCTGGCATATAATTATAGCCCTTACGAATACAAACATACTTATCAAACTCTTCCCAATTTATTCTATGCCAACATATACACGACATATTATTAAATTCTTTCGCAGTCTCTGCAAACCTGTCATAGTATACGCTATCAATAACTAGGTCAGCCCAAGGATTTCTTTTACTTCTAAATATCATTCCTGCTCTGTACTTCTCTTTGTATTTCATATTTTTTCCTCATAAAAGCTTGATTTTAATATTTGATTTCAAGACGAACCGTTGTCTTCTTATTGTCGTCCGAAGGATGTGCCTTCCAATAATCGTCATCCGTCTTAATAACCTTACAACCCTTTAGTCTATACATCAATCTTTCAAACCAATTCAAATCTACTGGCGTATACATAGAGCCGCCACCTCTTTGTATTTTATACTTGAAGTAGCTCATCAAATAAATCCTCCACTTTGTCATTGACATGTTCCTCTGCCATCTTTACAGCCCATTCATAGAATGCTACAACTTCTCCCTTTTCGGAATGGTCATACCAATCTTCACGATGTTTAATAGACCAATCCAATCTGCGCTGTGCGGCGGCAAGTTGCTCTTTAAAGAATTCAAGCCTAGATTCTGGATATGTAACAGCAACCAATTTAATACTCATCGTTATTCACCTCGTCCAATCCAAAGTACGACTTAATATATTCTGCAATATCTTCAATCTTATAGCTAGTCTTTTTAACGGCGGTACAACACTCGGATTCTCTAATAATAAATGCAAACATACCATCGTGTGCATACTCAATATTATTTACATCAATACTATTCATATTGGGAATAGAAATATAAAAGGTCTGTCCAAATCCTTCAAATTCTACATTCCAATAATAACTTTCATATCCACCGCTAATGATGTTGGTAAGCTTAAAAGGGTGTCCCTTTTCAAGAAAGTCTTCCTTAACAAAACTTTCAATAATAGCAAGTTGTTCTCTTTCTTTCTTCTTCTTTTTCCCAACTTGACCAATAGCCTTCTTAAATACATCTTCAATACAATCATATCTTGAACGATGATTTCTAATTTTTCTTACATAGTCAGCAAATAAGAGGTCTTTCATATACTCTTCCTGCTTAACCTTATGCACTTGAGCTTCATACATACCCTTTACATATTCAATTTCTGCAATGAGATTCTCTTTCTTATAATCATAAAAATCGTACATAAAACACCTCTTAAAATCCTTCTTTTATTCTAAATAAATATCAAGGTCTTCACCCATAAAGCAATAATTGAACTTTGCTTCCTTAACAATCAATTTATATTCCCATCCACTTAGATGATGATAGAATACATTATTATTATAGGTGTCATAATCAAATTTGCGAACAATATTACCTTTGCGATAAATACATACAGTGCCCCAAGTCTTGCTATTTTTAGAATAAAAATTCAAAACTTCTTCAAGTGTACATCCAGCAGCACCATCCACATAACCAAAGCCACTGCCCATATCTGACTTCTGAGGATTTGTAATAATCTTTTTCATATCAACCACTTAACCTTTTTAAATAGTGCTCAGCCAATCATTGTAATCATGTTCGTGCTTCTTGCGATAACGAACTTCGGTGTATTCCTCATAACCAGCTTCTACATTGTAGTCAATACAGAAATCACAAACTTCATCTACCTTCTTCTTAATTTCTTCTTCGGTAGTATTGTCATCCACATAGAATTCAAAGTCGTAACAACCAAGTGCTCTTACATCAATATAACCTTTGACTCTCTTCATACAAACTATTTAATCCTTTCTTTATAACATTAACTATTAAGGAAATTTTTAATGTCTTCCATCATTTTTTCAGATTCATTCATAAGATATCTATAACATTCATCGCCATCATAAAATTCAAAATACGGCTCGCCCATAAATCCAAGTCTATCATATGCATCAAAATAAACTGAAACATGTTTGCCATTATAATCAATGCAGAATCTAATAATTGCACCGCCAAAAGGAGGAATAATTTTTACATCATATTCTTTTTCAAAATGAAGAGCAGGAATTTCTTTCATCCACTTTCTGTATTCTTGCAGTTCTTCGCACTTATAAATATTTAAAGTATCCATTGCATCCATACCTATCACTTAAAACCTTTCTTTTAAATCATTACTCATATAGTATCGATTTTAAATCATCAAGTACTCTATCATATGTCCAGTATGTACCTTCATCATATGTATCAGCCTTTTCCTTTTCATATTCTTCGATTAACTCTTCCAACCTATCACAAACCCAAGATGAATTATTTCTGCCCATATATTACACCTTGCCTTCAAACAATTCAGAAAACTTTTCAGAAATCTTTCCCTCCGCCTTTTCCAAATACATCTTAACAATCTTATCTTTAATGATAAACCTAACTTCATCTTCAACTTCAGCAAACAACTGTTCATAGTCCACCAGATAAATAGCCATATCTTCCAACTCGTCTTCACATCGCTTAATCAGCAAGTCCGTAACAGTATCCTTTAACCGATTAACATTATCTTCTCCAAGCATCTTCACAACTTCTAGAACTTTTTCCATAATAGCCTCCGCTTAAAAACCTTATTTTAATTGTCTGCCATATAGTCTGATACATATGATGCCATAATCATCAAGATTGACATGTCCGAACAAACATTATTGTCGTAAATTGTCACAGTGTAATCATTCATAAAAAGCGAAGATGAATATTTGGCAATCAAATTTCCTTCTGTGTCTCTAATGCTCCCACTCGTATTTGACATATTGAATTCAGCGGTCGCAATAATATTCCCTTCTGAATCTTTTAATTTGTAACTCTCGCCAAACAGGTCAACATTGCCACACATATTAACATCAAACTCTTCTCCAATATAAATGCCGTGGTCATCCTGTGAAATGATACCGTAAGCATCACCAGCGTAGCCCAAAACATTGCCATTTGAATCCTTTACAGTTAATGGGTCTGTCAACAATGTGAAGATGTTGCCAACTATGATAATTTCTTCTCCATCAAGAGTTGTTGTAATCTTTGTATTTATATTTAGCGACTTGTAATCACATTTATAAACACGACTCGTCTCAGTATTAGTTTCTATATTTGCTGTGCTTCCACAAGCCGATAAATTAACAATAATCAAAATTGCAATTAATGATGATAAAATCTTCTTCATATTTTTCTATTCACCTCTTAAAAATATTATTTTATGCTATTCTTCGTTTAATTTTCCACATTCACTACATTCATACAAATCAAATTTTAGAAAAGTCAAAACCTCATTTCTACTCTTTCTCGATTTACCCAGATATTTCTGCTTTGTATATTTACCACAGTGCCAACAATATATGTTCTGTATCAAGCTTTTCATAACAAATTTCCTTCATTTAAAAATCCTATTTTAATTGTTATAATATTTTTTAATCATTGCATATAAAGGACAATCTATTCGACCACAATCACAAGGAGTTCCAGTATAAAACTTACAATTTGAACACTTAGCAATCAATTTTACACACTCCATTTGCACATCGTATGCTTCAAATGCTTCGTTCTTTTTGTTTTCATCATAAATCTTTAAAATGTCTGCAATATTAGCATTTCTTCTATCGCATTCTTTCTGAGCATCATTCTTGTTAAAATGCAGAAGTTTACTTTCCTCATTAAAAAACTCCGAATAACTAATCCAATATCTCAGACCACCAACATAAGAAGTTTGAATTCCTCTATAAAAATTATCTTCAGAACTTCTATCAATTTTCTCAACGGTTTCTGTTCTAGGCATTACCTTCCATACCTTAATATTCTTATTATGTGTGCCTTTACCGCCACATACATTACACTTATTATTTACAATGCCTTTGGCAGAACACCGCTCACAAGGAACTTTAATTTTTACATCTTCTTCACGAATTCTATACATTTCAATAGGAAATTTCATATATATTTACCTCCTAAAATGAGAATTTTAAAGTCAAATACTATTAACCTCTTGCTTATACACACTTGCATCGGGTAATGCTGTAATGCCAACCAATTTCATCGCATCATTCAGCGTCTTTGCATATTCATTGGCTTCGTCTTTATTAGTAAACGCCTTATAACATTCTTTGACATTTGGATAGTTGATGGAAATACCAAATGTATAAGTCTTCCACTTAACAATCCAAGTGTCTATATCACTATGTAATTCTTTTCTATCTTTTGAAAAAATTCTAATCATATACATTTACCTCTTAAACAAAAATTTTAAGTATCTACTTCCAAATAAAAAGCCTTTAAATGTCCTTCTTTTACGCCACCAGTCACTTGATTATGCCAGATGGCAAGAACCCAACCATTTCTTTGTTCGACACTATCAGCCAACACTCTTAACTCCGTTAACCCTTCTGTGGTGTCGAATACATATACGAGTCTTAATGCATTATCTTTCATATACAATACCTATTAAAACTCATATTCAATCTTTTCCATTTTAGTATGATTTTTAAGCACATTTAATACTTCCATTACAACAAGTGAAACCCACATCGGAATTGCATTATTATAAAAGATTGTAATGAACAAACATGTGCCCCACACACCAAGAGAAACCGCATGTAAAAATTTTAATATTTCTTTCTTCATATGCATTTACCTCTTAAAGATGAGAATTTAAGTATCCAAATGGCTGTAGATGTGTTTTGCTAAATCAAGTAAATATCCTTTTGCTCTATTGCTGCTCATTGCCACTGAAAATGCATGTGTATCATCTCGCTCTGCATTCTGCATTACTTCATCAATGCATCTATCAATAATAAACAATATCTTCTCTTGGTTTTCATATGCTCTATTGTCATAATTTGTTTCTTGAATAGGGTGTATTTCACCAGTCATCTTAAACAATACCTCTGAAATCGTTTCATTATCTAACATACGCTCTTCCTTTCAATCTCTTAAAACAAGAATTTTAATTCTATGTATCAATCAATGCCATCCCAAGTCAGTGCTTGACCGCACCAAGGACAATGATTTAATTTCATTCCATGCGAATAAACTCTCACTGCATCATGACAGTTTGGACAACGATTTCTAGGAACGCTATCAAAATCTTGCGGAGTTTTCGGAATTTGCTTTTGGATAGCATCATAACAACAATCTAAGACCTCTGGAGAAATCTCCGCCATATTAGTCTCATACCATTCGTCGAGCTTCTGTTTTACTTCTTTGTATGTCATATCTTTTACCTCTTAAAACTCTGCTTTTAATTGCTTACCAACTAGACAATGTTTCATTAATTCCAAGTACCTTACAAGAGATTGAGACACAGGCACCATAGCACCAACCAGAACCGCTTGAACTAAGTGTATCTACAACTGCAATAGGCTTATATTCACCAAAGAAAGTTAGCTTACCGTTCATACCATCCCATTCCGCTTCTTCTTCCGTCATCTCAACATTAGTAATAACTGGATTGCGATTTAGCTCCATTTCACTAATCAACAGCTTTGCAGTGATTTCATTAAAACCACAACAATCACCACCATCTTCCAAGATATCAAGTACATATGTTGCGTTATCCTTACGCACAACGATATGTTCATCATCAATAGACACCAACTGATAACCAATTAAATCCTTACAAGTCATATATTTTTACCTCTTTCAATCATTTAAAACTTTACTTTTATTACCAATAAACAGTTAAATCAAGCTCTCTGGTTTCTTCTGGCTCAGTCGGCATCGTCTTAAACTCCCACCATTCAGAACCATCATACTCATGTCTTTCAAGCCAAAAGTCTTTGCCGACTACAATCAAGTCAAGAGGGATTTCTTCTCCGCCAAAGCCAGCGTCATACATAAAATTAGCCTTTGAACAAAAATTTTCCCAAGTATTTTTATAACAAAAATCCTTGTTCTTTTTGCGGTCATAATAATCTCTTCCCACCCAAAGAACATCAGATTCTTGCTTGCCATTTTCTTTCAAGCACTCAATAGTTTCTTCTAACAAATTCTTAATCATATAACATTGCCTCTTAATCTTCCGCATCAGACTCTTCATCTTCCATCTTCATAGCTACATCACAAAGACCACACTTAATAACCATATCTTTCTTGCCCTTTACTTCTGCTCCACAGTCGGGACAAGTATACTTGAACATAGTCTTCTTTCTAGTTCCACCGCCACCAGACAGCTTCATAGGGACGCTTCTAAAGTATTCGAATGCTTCTTCATTAGGCTTAACAACTTCGTCCATATAAGTTTTCAGAGCCTCAGACATGGAAGTGTAGCCATAGCCAACGCCCTTGCCCTTCTCAACAATAAGACCAACTTTTTCCGCAGAAGTCTTAAACTTCTTATTATGTACGTTACCGCTACAATCCTTGATGTCATGCATCTTATTGTAGTAATGACACATCTCGTGCAAAAGAGTTTCTGCAACATCAGCAGGAGTACGAGTGTTAAACCATCTGGGGTCAACATTGATTTCGTAGTAGGAAGTTTCCTCGTCTTCCTCGTTATTCTTATCCTTCCAAGTTCTGTCCAGAGTGAAATGTCCCAAGGTTCTGCCCTTAGTCTTCTGAATTGTAATGACTGGTTCGGTCAGTTCTCCATTAAACTTGTCACGATTCAGGATATCAAAGATTCTGTACAGTTCTTCCAGTGCCTTGCCGATAACGTTCATAATTAATTCTCCTTTATTTTGTTTCGGTATTTCATTTACCTTGTATAAGTATTATATCATAAATTTTCCATTTGTCAAGTAGTTATCTGAATATTCAGATAATAAAAGTTGCACAAAATCTTAAATTGTTTTTGTGCAACTTTAATAAATTAATCTATTTAACCAGCGTTGATAATATTCTGTACATACTCAAAGACGTACATTTCAGGGAATGTCAGGCATTTAACAATGTCCATAACCTGCGTTCCAACCACAATAATAGTTGTAATGTAAATACTTGCAAGTGCAATAATTGAAAGCACAGACGCAAACGACCAGCCGATATCGTAATTTGTCTTGTCTTCTTCTAATCCATTCTTAAATACTGGATAGAATTTCTTTGTAGCTACCATACAGCCAACACTTAACACTGCCCAAATTACAATCCAAGCAATGGATGTTCCAATTTCATAGTTGATTAATTTTCTACACAAAGTTTCCATATAAGGGATTACATTTTCGCTAGTCCAATCAATTGCAATTCCAAGTTTTTCACACAACGCATCAATAACTTGGATAATCTGTTCACTTACTGTCATAAATTTTCTCCTTTGCATCACTTAAAACTTGTCTTTATAACTCTTTAAATTCTTTCAGCAACTTATGATATTCATCCCAAAGAATGCTATCAAATTTTTCCATAATGAACACAGGCACTTGAATATGATTTAAAACATTGCATTCTTCGATAACATAGCCACTATTATCGAATTTTTCAACATCAATTGCTGCAAGATATTTTTGTCCAAAACCATTTCCCTTAGAATTAGCAAATAGGTTTTGTAATTCAACTATCGTATCAATACTTGCTTTTATTTCACACGCTCTTTCAAACTTTTCATCTGTCATACTTCCCACCAATCCTTTTTGTCTGGATATGCTATTTGTTTTCCATCTGCCTCAAAACCATAACAAACTTCAATTATCCATTTGTTTTCTAGGTCAACTGTTACTGGTAAACCACACACATATGCGTTCATGCCTTTGTCTGAATTCCAATCTTCAAATCTAAATTCAAACATTGTGTTATATTCATGGTGTAAAATATCGAACACTCGCTTACCCAAGATAACTCTATTAGGTTCAACTCCTAATCGTCTAATTGTATAGTCTTGCATCATTATTTTTTGAATAATTCTATCAAATATTGCATTTGCTCCATACATATCGATTACCTCTTAAAATTCGCCTTTTATTCTCCGTTGTAAATCTGCAACGTTCCGTCTGCATTATATAAAGGTGTCATACCACCACCCCAATCTGAGTACGCAAAAAAATATACAACTTTCGTATCATTTGCATATACAGTACAACCATATGGCGTACTGTCTATGACAGTGAAATATCCCATATAAGAACTGCCGATATCATATCGACTTCCATCGTCAGAACAACCGACCAAAGATAATAACAAAATACAACTAATTAAAATTGTTAAAATTCTTTTCATACTTATCACCACTTAAAATTTATCTTTTATGATTCCAAAAACTTTTCAATATCTTCCATCATTTTTTCCGATTCATGCATATAATATCTATAACAATAATCGCCGTCGAAAAATTCAAAATACGGAATAGGTCTGCCGTCTTCGTCATACATATATCCAAGTTCTGAATATCCATCGAAATATACTGAAGCATGTTTACCATTGTAATCAATACAGAATCTAATAATTGCTCCACCAAAAGGAGGAATAATTTTCACATTCCACTCTTGCTTAAAATGTAAATGCGGAAGCTCCTGTGCCCATTTTCTAGTTTCTTGTAATGTGTCATACTTACATACTGCCATTGAAGTTTCAAAATCTCTCATATAACTTTACCTCTTAAAATGTCTCTTTTATTCTACGCATTCAATTTCAACATCGTCATAATATGCACTCGCATATCTCATATCTGCTTCAAACTCTTTATATGCCAAGCGTTCAGCTTCGTCTTCGTTGTCTGCTTCAATTGTATAACTATGATACTGAACATAAGTGATATTATATTTACCCATACTTGAATCCTCCTCTTAAAACATACATTTTAATTTTCATCCTCTTGTTCTTTCAGTCGCTTGTAATCTTCCATCGCCTTTGTAAGTCCGTACATCAGAGAAAGCTCCGTTGTATTCCCTTCAATCTTCGCAGCTTCTTCTCTCGTCTTAAGGATTCTTAAAATAGTATCTACATTCATATTGTCTTGTCCTTCCTTTGTATTATAACTTTAATTATTATTCACGACAAAGAAGCAGTATGAATTATTCATCTGCTTCTCGTTTTGCCTCTTGTTTTTTCCGATGTCATTATACATCACATTTACATAGTTGTCAAGATGCTTTTTCGGAATTTTCTTCCGTTTTAAAAAATTCTTTGTAGCTTTCTCCAAGTGCATTGTGTCGAGCTACGATACTAGCGTTTCTTGCCACGCCTTCTTTAGATGCTTGCATATATTTATCATATACAGCAGTATCATTCTCTGTTTTGAAGAAATTCACCAGCCATTCAGCCATCATAGCCTCTGTAATGCCATTGTCCATAGCCATACGAATAAAAGGAATAAGGGACACAAGATGTGTTTCCGTATATAACTTCTTAGCAACGCTCTTTTCGTGATTGTCTACCAGTTCATCATGAACACCAACAATGAAATCAAACACATTGGCAAGTTCTTGTTTTTCTTCCTCAGAAATTTCTGTTTGCTCAATTAAAGAGTTCAAATCCTTTGAAGCAAACGATATATCACCAATATCTTTGTTTAGCATTATCCACACTTTTAGAGAAATAATGGCTTGATTTTTGGCTTGACGAGATTTCTCTGTAAGCATCTGGTTAAACAATTCGTGTTCTCCGATATTCAGCAAGCCTTCGATATCCCTAGATGAAGCAAGCGAACGAGCCTTTGGCGTAAGTGGTCTGCCGTTATTCAATTTAAGGAAGAGCGTTCTTTCTTCTTCCAATGTAAGATTATCGAAGTATACAATACTAAATGTTACTGTGTTTAAGATGTCTTGCAAGCCTTCTGGAAGCTCTGAAAACTTCATTCCGCTTACATCCAATGTAGATTCTTCATTTAATTCTTCATCGAAATAAGACACTGTTGGTAAATCAGAAAGTGCAAATTCATCATTCAAATATTCTTTTACAGTTGAAAGCCTTTGCTTGCCATCGACAATAAAATACCTGTTATTCTTATTTCCATCAGGGTCATTCTTGCGACTTGCAAACATCTGAGGGATTGGATAATTTGAAATCATAGACTCAATCAAATTAGACTTCTTTTCTTTGTCCCACACCTTTGGTCTTTGAATGATATGGTCAAAATCAATCTTACCGTTTTTGACCATACTAGATATTTGCTTTGCTGACCAACTGATATTAGCCTTTTGTAGTGCCATAACAAACAACTCCCTCATATATTTTTATTTAGTATAGTTTACTTAGTCTGTAATTTCCACTTCATACTTCATCATGGCTTCATAACACGCTTTGGTAATATTACCTTTATTGTATTCACACTTTGCTACTTGCTTAATTAACTTTTCCTTATATGATTTATACAACTTGAATGCATCTTTTGCATCTGTACTATACCCCAAATAATCCCCATTTCCAGTAAGTGGGTTCATACACCTAACTACAAATCCATAACCTTTCCTGTCTTTTGTAATTCCAATAGGCAAATTTCCTCTGTGCAGTTCATGTTTGATAAATAACTTATTTACATTATACGGAACCAAGCAACAGGTATCTGGACTGTAAATTTTATTTCCCTTAACAAGAATATCCTTATCTAAATGCCATCCATCATTTTTATACCATTCATCAAAATTTTCTTGCAAATGTAACCACTCGTAAAAATTTTCAAACAACAACCATTCTTCACAGCAGGTAACATTTTCATAAGTAGGATATTTTCTCTTGACTTTTTTATCGTAACTTCTAAGCAACATATTTTGCCAAGCGTCATATTCCTTGGTGTGTTCGCCGTCTTGCCATGTCGGGTATCTGTTACCAGTTATTCCAACACCACAAACACTAGGATAGTATGGATTTTTTACATTACCCCTTTTGAAGTTACTATACTGCGTATGCACCCTTCCATTATATCCATCTTGAAATTCTACCACAATGTTAACAGCGTCAATATATTCCACTATTTTCATTGGACAACCCTGTTTGTTTAATCTTTCTTCTCTCAATCTTTGTTCTTTTTGATTTACCATACTTTACCTCTTAAACAAAATCTAATCCAATCTCTACACTTTCATACATTTCTTTCTTTTCTCCATCCATAATGCCGATATATTTCATTGTGGTAACGCTATCAGAATGAGCCAAACATTGTTGCAACATCACAAGTGCTTTGCTTTTGTCTTCTGCGTTATGCCATATTGTATAAGCCCAAGTTTTACGAAGAGAATGTGTGCCATAGTTCAATTTTAATTGTGCTTCGGAAGTAACATCAACAATAATTTTCCACAATGCTCTTGTTGTGATATAGCTATCTCCCTCTCTTGACTTAAACAAGTACGCATCTAAATCTTCAACGGGATATTCTTTTATATAATTTTCGATAGCTTTCTTAACAGTTTGATTAAAAAATATTTTTACAAACTTCCCTGTCTTCCTTGTTTTCTTTGGTTGCAAAACATAAAAGTCTTTAAATGTCATATCATCGTTATAGAAATAAGAATAACGTAATTGTACTAAATCGCTGGCTCTCAAACCGACATTGATTCCAACTAAAAATAATGTCTTGTTTCTAATAGCAATCCAACGCTTATTGTCATCTGGTGCATTTTTAATTCTTTTATTCAATACATCTATAACTGCTTTGATTTCATACTCATTTACAAAAGGATAGACTTCACAACTTTTTCCAGCAACGCTATTACTGTGACGCTTATCAATACTACCATCTTTATTATATCTAACCTTTTTCTTTTCGCCAACAACACGAAGATGGGGCTTTATAACATTATCAGTTGTGGTCTTGCGAATAGGTGCCACCATTGTTATCACTCCTTATTGTCTATCCTGATGTTTTACTATATTGTACTACAAATTTACGGTTTGTCAAGTAGTTATATGAAGATTTTAACATTTATTTTCCATGACACTTACAAAAGACTATACAAATATTCTATCTTTTTCTTATACTTTTCTCGTTCTTTCTCAAGTTCTTCTGGTGTTAAGTTATACTTGCCTTGTTTGACCCACTTTTGCGCTTGAACTACACCGTAATTCTCAACGTCTTCTTTATACAAGGTGCAATTCTCAATGATGATTTTTCCATTTTCATCCCTATGTGGTTCAGGATATGTTACAGTTGATTTGTATTTTCCATTTGCAAGATTTCTTGCAAATTCCTTTTCAGAAATGTTGTTCATTCTGTCTTGATGAATGAGTTCTTTGTTTGCCCAGTTTTTCGCAGGGATTGTTGGAGCGCAAGACTCCTTAAACATTTGTACGACAGTTCCGATAAGGCTCGCAATAAATAGTCCGTCCAACATATCTATCAACCCCTTATGTTACTGTTCTTTGGCTTCTGTTACATCAACATATTCCATGATAAGATTTCTACTAGCATATTTCTCCATAAACGCAATTACAACGTGCTTCACAAAATATCCTCTCATCTTGCAAGCTGACTTAAAGTTGGTGTAAATTTCTTTGTTAAAAGTTGTATTCAAAGTATCCACTGGCTTGCCATCGTTCTTAAATTTTAGAATGTCATTTTCATTTAGATTAAATCTTCCGTTGGCATATTGTTGCATAAATGTTTCAAGCACTACATTCATAGGATAGCCTTGTTCTTTGCATACATCCTTGAAATTGTCAAATACTTCTTTATTAACCTTCTGATTTAATGCCGTTGTTTCCACTCTCTGCGTATCTCTCTTAATAAATCCACCCATCGGCTTTCACTCCAAACTTTTAATAATCTTTTCGTCAACTATATTTTAACACTATCCTTGTCGTATGACAAGTATTAACAATAATAATCAAACTCTCTGTAACCACCAGATTCCTCTACATAGCGGAAACACTCTTCCAATGTAAACTCTTCTCCGTAACCGCCAAATCCAGTTTCTTCATCGTACTCACCATAGTTGTCATCACAATCAAATGACAAAATAATCATCTTAATTAAATTATCCATCGTTGTTTCAGGTTCATATCCATCATCTAAAATTTTCTTTTCAATGTTCTTGTAATATTCGTTGTATGTTTCTTCTGGATTGCTCACACAGCAAACAGAAACAATCATATCTCCAACCTGTCTAGTATAACTCATTGCAATAACCTCCTATTATTCGTCCTTTAATTTTCCATCTTTATATAATTGCTGTTTATAATGTCTTGTTTTCTTAATAGCTTCGTTGTGTTCCTTCCCTTTACGTTGCCATTCTTTCCAATGTTCCTTACGATACTGTTTCGCTTTAGCAGCACTTTCTTCATTTACAATTAAGAGGATTGACTTCTTGCTTACATTAAACTTCTTAGCCAAGTCATTTAAGCTATAACATCCAGTTCCATATAAGTCTTTAATTTCTTTTCTCTGTTCGTCTGTCAATCTCTTGCGTCTGTCTTGCAAATCTTTCAGTTTTATTTTTTCACTTTTATAAGGCATTGTTACCAACTCCCTTATATATTTAATAGTTATTACTGCGTATTATAACATTTCGGCTTCTTTACACTCGCATCAAAATGATGATAATTTCTTATAAAATATTACTTTTATAATGTTATTACTTATAAATTTTCCATTTGGAGCGGTACATATACCGCTCTCAATCAAAGTCTGGAACTAATACCGCATCATAGTATTTATCAAAATCATATTCTGGTTCTTCAATCCGATACAACAGAACCACTTCGCAACCATTAATTTTTCCAAACATCTTTAGATATTTAATCAATGCTTCCTTAGAATCCAACTCGCAATAAACTGTCACATCGTTACTGCCGTAATAGTTTTTGACTTTTAGCAACTCTTTACTTGCCCTTACATTATTAAAGATATGAAGAAAACTTTCCGCATACTCATTAACATTGCCTTCAATCTCTACTGTAACCGCACAACCTTCTGTTTCAATGACATTCACTTTAAGTTCTCTCATTGTAAACACTTCCTTTTGTTTAATGTTTGTTGCTTCTTATCCCTAATTACATTCTACCATATAAAAACTATTCCGTCAAGTAGTTTTACTTATTAGTGAAAAGGCACAGAGAATTTCCTTGTTTCTCCGTGCCTAGTTTGCTGGTGTGCCGTACTGGACTCGAACCAGCGACCCATTGCTTAAAAGGCAATTGCTCTGCCAACTGAGCTAACGGCACATATGGTGGTTCCAGCGTGGCTCGAACACGCAACTATCCAGTTATGAGCTGGAGGCTCTAACCAATTGAACTATGGAACCATATGGTGCTACTGACGAGATTCGAACTCGTAAGGATTTCTCCCAATGGATTTTAAGTCCATCGTGTATTCCGTTCCACCACAGTAGCATATCTTCTTAACTACGAATACATTATACTATAACCTTATAAGTTTGTCAAGTTATTTTTTTAATTTTCCGACAACTCACAATGAATATTTATACAGAAATAAATGAATATTTAAAAACATCGATTATTCGTTGCGAATAGGTAAACCTAATTTAGTTCAGACAATCATTGACTACTTCGTGTATTGCTTCTGTAACTGTGTCTGTCGAACAAAAGAATTTTCCGTCAACATACACCTCGTAATGTCCATACTTTTCAAAAATCCGATAGTCCATTGTGTTCTCTCCTACTTTTCTACCCAATCATTATTCCAACCGCTATGTCTTGTATTATAAGATTGTTTAATCTTAACCCATTCAAGCCAATAAAATACTCCGTTTACGTTTATCGGATACCAAGCAAACCGTTTGATGACTCTTTCTTCTCCAGTAAAAGGCTTTTTGATTTTCATTCGCTTTACCTCTTAAATTCCAGATTTTATGTGCTTACTTATTTCTTACAAGATAGCCATAGTCTTTATATATTCCGTATTCAAGAACTGTTTCATTTGCGTGTCCAACAAAATCAAGTTTTTCATACTTGCCTAGTTCAATAAGATAGATAGGAATAATGCCGAACAAAAACCATCCGATATAATCTATTGTCGTTACATTTTGAAACACCTTTCGTTCTTTATCCCACCATCTGCATTTAGTTTTCCGATAAAGCTTCTTAATAATCATATATCATTACCTCTTAAAAGCTCGTTTTTAATTGTTACTTTTCATATCTTGCATCATTCCATACACCTTATCATGCAAATCTTCAAACTGCTGAATTTTATCCAAGTTAGGAATTGGATTTTCTTCTCTACGAATAATTTCTGTTTCGATTGCAAACCTAATCATTCGCAATTCATCATAAGTAAAACCATACATAAGTATTACCTCTTAAAATCTTGTTTTTATTAGTTATTCTTTTATTCACACCAACTGCAATCACCCACATCTAATTCATCTTCCAAATGTTCTACAATTTCAAGATATTCTTCGTATGTAATATTGTATTTATTACACACTTCTTTGATATGGGAAGAATCAATATTCCCTACAAAATGATTATTGATACACCCACCCCAATCATTGTTCTCCGAAACAGCTTCACCAAAATCATCTGTGTCTGCTTCAACGCCATTAATAGTAAACTCTTGTAATGCACAAGGAAGTCCGTAACAACCAATCGTTATTAATTCCATAATTCTTACCTCTTAAAATTGTGTTTTTAACACACGCCTAATGCATAAAGAATATCTTCAAAAACATTTGCTTCGATATTCTTTCCGTCAATCTCTGCAAAAACAACTTCATCGTCAAGCATAGGAAGGGTACAATCATCGGAATACCAATCGTTGTTGATTTCTTCAACATTATTAAATTCTCTTTCGATTTCCATTCCGTCCACATTGATAGTCTTAAACTTAATCATAATTATTTTCCTCCATTAAATTCTTCAATAAATTCTTCTCTTATCTTGATAATATTATATCACAATAACTTCCATTTGTCAAGTAGTTTTTTAGAAAATTCTGAAAATTTATTTTAGATAAATTCCACTTCGTTCATGTCAAAGTCAACATAATAATTGGCTTCGTTCTCGCAACCTTTAACGGAACATGTGGCACAAGCACCACCACCATCGTCCACTCTGTTGCCTAAGATGCTTCTGTACTTGTTATGACAATGCGGACACATTTCTACCCAATAAGAACTATATTCTTCCGTGTTATCTTCGTAATCATCGAACACAATCTGCTTGCCACGCTTAGATGTATAAATCATATTCATGACTAAATCCTCCGTCAATTCCTAGTAATTCCTCTAAAACACTTGCCACCACATTCGGTCTTGCACCAATCACACTCATGCACTTCTCCATCTTCGCATACAGTATGTTGGCACTCGTCACACAAGAAAATCTCCTTGCCACAATGCTTACAGACCGCCACAAAACCAGAAACTTCCGTATCCCACATCGGATATACATTTTCATTATCACAATGCGGACACACTTCCACGGCTTCAAAGTAACTGCCATCCTTTTGTTCGATTTCCTCCATCAAATCAGAATAACAATCAATATAAGTTTCGGTCACATCCTCATTAAAACCGCAACCCATAACAACAAACTGTTTTTCTTCCAGAGCATCTGCAATTTCATCGGCAAGATTTACTCCGTCCACAGTATCATCCACAAGGATATCAATGCTAATCTGCTTAACTCTTTTCATACTGTTGCCTCCATTAATTATCTATACTTCTTCTTTTTCCATAATCAACTTGCCTTTGTCTTTTGCAAGCAAGTAGATAAACCACGTTTCATCCCATATATAGTTGTTCAAAAAACTTTCCAAGTCCACACCTTTTCGCTCGTTCATATCATCTAGTCTTTCAAGAATATCAACAAGCCAATCTTTAGGTACTTCAAAATACTTACAATAATCTTTATCATCATCTGGAAAAGTACAAAGTCCAATGTTTTCCATGACATATCCTCCGTTTACCAAAAAATTTTAATATTTAAAATCATTATTTTATTTGCCACAATTAAAAAACTTATTAGGCTCTCCACCACTAAAAGAAGCATTTAACTTAGTACAGAAGTTATACGGCACAACTGAATGTGTAATAATCTTCCGACAATCACAATTCCTACACTTCTTAGGACACCTACTATCAACACTATCTTTCTTATTTGCCATATAAACCTCCATGTTAAAATCACTCTTTTATGTGGTATATTATTTTTCTATTACCCTATATTCATTTCCGTTTACAGATACGATTTCATATTTTGTATGAAAGTCATTAAAGCTAACACTATCATCAATCGTAACCGTGTATTCCATATGTGTATTGTTATAGTTGTTAATTTGGACTATCCAAAAAACAACATACACAACGACTAACAATATTGAACAAATAATAGTTGTAATTTTGCCTTGTTTGTCCACCAAACTATATTTATACACACATCTATATAACAGCAAAACACAGACTATAAGTAAAGTAACGAAAATTCCAAGTCCAATCAATGAAGGAAGTTCAACAACTCTGCAAAGATGCTCTTCAATAATAGTAACACCATTCATATTATTTACCTCTTAAAATCGTCATTTTATTTACATAACCCATGCTCTCTTAATGTTTGCTCAATAAGGTCATAAGACATAGCCATATAGTTAATTCCGCACGAATGGTCATTTTCTTCATCTCTGTTCAACTTATTTATTTCATGTAAAATAATACCTTGAAATGTGCCAAGTGCCTTTTCCATTGTGAATTTTTCATAACACATTTGACACTCTTTACATTTCTTTTTTCTATAATGATGTTCCATATTAACACCTCATAAAATTATCCTTTTAAGCCAAACCAAGTAGTCTGCGTTCTTCTAAAGACAACTTTGCAAGTGCTTCTGCTTTCTTTTCTTCCGTTGTTTTCTTGTTTGTTACCAACCTTACACAACCATAAAAATTACTTTCTTTTACATCTACAGGACGATTCTTCATAAGACTACCAACTTCAACAACTCTAGTACCTTTGTCCATATCCCAAGTACCAGAACCAATATCAAGTTGAATATCTACAGTTTTGCTTTTTGGTGTCATATCAAGCTTATAATCATGTGGATTTATTGCTTTAAAAGTAAGACAATAACAACATCTATCAGCTAATGCAAATGCGATTTCATCAATGTTTCCCTCATAAGTACCAAAGTTACGCACAGAACGACCTTCGCAATCTCCTTCCGTTGTAACATTCCACAATCCGTAAACCTTATCATATGGTGCTTTAATCATAATATTTCCTCCACTTAAAATTACATTTTTATTTTCCACAATTAAAGAATTTATTAGGTTCTCCACCACTAAACGATGCGTTCAGTTTGGTGCAAAAGTTATACGGCACAACAGAATGTGTTATAACTTTTCTACAATCACAGTTCTTACACTTCTTAGGACATTTGCTATCAACATTATCTTTCTTGTTTGCCATAACAACCTCCACTTAAAATAATTCTTTTATCATCTATATCTTTCGTTGTTACTTTGTTTTTCCGATAGGATTATATCATATATTTTCCTACCTGTCAAGCATCTTTTTTAATTTTCCAAAAACTTATTTTCCATAGAAAAGGCAGATAGAATTGTTTGATTTTCCATCTGCCTAGTCCAACTTGCTTATCTAAACTTTGCTCCAACTTTCATTAAACTTGCCATGATAACTTTTGTTTCCGCTTCTCCAAATTCCATTTGCAATCGCAACATATTATACATTTGCTCAAAAGTCATTTGCTCATTGAAATACATTGTATTATCTTTGTATTCTTCAATGATTTCATTGCATTGCTTTTCGCTCCAATGTTTGTATTGACCTTGCACAGTCATTTCAGACACATCCTTTGTTAATATTCATCTTCATCTTCATCTTCATATTCGTCTTCATCATCCCAATAATCATCATCGTCTTCATCATCAGGGTATTCTTCATACTTGAATTTTCCGTCATGACTATAAATCGTGTCAACCTTCTCAATCTCATTCTGTTCTGCAAGGTAGTTTTCGTCCAACAACTTATCTGCAAGTTCTTGCAACAAGTCTTCATAATCACTTCTATTCATGCAAATTTCAATCTTATCAAGAATTTCTCCGACACTTGTATGTTCGTAAAGCCAGTTAGCATAGCTAGACAAATCATTTGCCCAACCTTCCAAGTGGTGTGTATTGTCGAACACATCACCATCATTATACCATTTGTAAATCAGCTTGTTTACTGCCGTTACAATCTGCATAGCCTTTGTAGCACCTTCGCCTTTGTACGGCAAATATTTATCGTTTATTTCTTCAAACTTATTATAATAATCCCAGCTAACAGCCATTTTAATTACCTCCCTAATTAAATTTCAAAACAGCTTAAATTCCAAGCGTTTCCAAGTTCAAAATAAACCCCATACTTCGCAAAGATTTTTCTAAATTCATCTTCCAGATTCGCCCAACCTCTTGCATAGCCATTCAGAACACCGTATAAGCTTCCTTCAAAACTCATGCTCAAGATATTAGGCTCACGGACATACTCAAAATAATCCTTCGGGTCTGCCACATCTTCAAAATATCTGCGCTCATTGTAGCAAAATTCCGTATGGTCTTTATTAGCTGTACTCCACCGCTTGCCATTGAAATAGATTGCAACATCAATCCACATTTCATGGTCTACTAACCAATTGAAAACTTCCGTTGCAAGCTGTTCTCTTTGTTCCGCTGTCAAGACTTCATTTGCCATTTTAATTTCCTCCGTTTCATTGACCACCGCACATTTTGTACGGCGGTAATGATAAAATACACTCTGACCACTGTACATTTTGTACGTTATTTTTCCGTTCATACATATAAGAATATCTATATATAAGTATACTAATGAACGGCGTTCATTTTTTGGATATTGCCTCTGCCAATATTATATCATGCTTTAACAATTGGCTTTTACATCTTCTCTTGTAATTGTTCCGTGTGTCCATGCACCGCCATAGCAACCGATACTAGGAAACATTTCAAGTAAGATATTCTTAATTCCTTCCAGATAGTTCTGGTAATGTTTCTTCTGCAATCCTTCCAAGTGATTATCGTAATCATCCTCTTTCTGGATTAGCTTTACTGCATAACTCCATTCGTTATCTTCAATAACGATTTCAAACAGGCTATTTTCCATGATAGTTTCATAGTCATTTCCAGTTGAAACAAAACTTTTGAATTTCTTTTCCATTGCGGAAGTAAACTCTTGAATAAAATCATCGTAATAAATTCCAGACAAGATATCATCATAATCAAAGTTATCATAATCTTCTGGATAGTTCATTTCACATTGCATTTTCTGTTCATATTCTCCATTTTCATCTTCTTTCTTTGCAATGTAGCAATCAATGTAATCTCTGTCAACATAATACAATCCTTCATATTCTCCGAATACGCAACTATTACCTCTGCCCATGATAAACACTCCTTTTGTTTTGTATATATTTATGTTTAATAACTCAAAACTGGATGGAAAATACTTTTCTTCGGCTTATTAAATTTTCCATCCAATGTTCAATCATTAAAATCTTTCAATGTAATCTTCTGGTTTTCCTCCAAGATTTTCAGACGCAATATTTTTTGCGCTATCCAATGATACGGCGAATACATCTACAATTTCTCCATCAATCTTATTTTTCAAGTAATACATGAACATGATTTCCACCTCCCTTAAATATGGTAGCTTATATAATCCCTTCATCTTCTAATGCGGTTTCAATACCATCATAAGTTTCACAAACAACTTCCATAATGGTAGGCAACATAATTTTTTCTCCGTTGCTTTTCTTTGTGTATTCCAGTTCTTTGACATTGCTATTCATCCGTACAACAAGATAGCAAGTTTCATCACCATAGCTGTTATTTTCCAAAAGGGCATAACCTTTGTATGTGTCAATCACGCTCCATCTGTTGTAATAACCCTTTACCTTGTAATCAATGCCATTCTTTACGCTATCCATTCTCAAATCCTCCGTTTAAATAATTCCGTTTTCTCTAAACTCTTTTCTCAAACCAAACTGCCTTGCCAATCTTTCAAATCTTAGTTGTTGTATGTGTAGTTCGTAGTAGCTATAATTATGATTGTCAAAGTCATGTTGCCATTGAATAGCTTCTTGCCTTGCCTTTTCTTTATTGGCTTGATACTTGGTCATGGTTAAAACCTCCTAAAATAGTAGTTTATGTGCTATTAAATTTCCATCTGCATTACAATCCATGTAGGCTCAATATAAGGGAAAATTACTTGTCTTTCGCTTTCTCTTTGTTCGTAAATGCTTTCCCAAATACTTTCCAATTCATTTGGATATTGATAAGCAAAGATTTCATCGGAAAAATTATAAAAGTCTGTTTCTAGGCACAACTCGTCTGGAACATCTAACACAAGTACCTTCCATTCACTTGTAAAGTCCATTCCAATCATACTAAAGGCTATTTCAATAGCTTCTTCCATGCTATCTGTTAACAGCTTAGAAAACGCCCAAAAGAAAGAATTATAATTTGTATTCTTTTTCTGGTTATAATCATTGAACAGTCTTTTATATACTTCTAATGCGTTAGAGTGATTGCATTTGTTTGGGTCTGCATAAATTCTAGTATTTGTGTTTGTGTTTAATTCTGTACTTTGAATTGTTAAGACTTTCATAATGTTTACCTCTTGCATGTAAAATAGTAGTTTTATGTGGTCTTAAACTGCAATGGTGATTGCTCCGTCAATGGTATTTACACGGATAATATCTTCATTCATATACTTATTCATCTTTTCTTCCCATGCGGTCTTAGTGATTTCGCACATCTTCCCATTGAAAACTTCCGCACATCCATCATAAATGATAATGTGAGTACCACCGCTAATTACCGCCAAAATGTTCCATAACTTCATATTGTTTTACCTCCGCTTAAAATGTGATTTTTATTTGTTTAATTCGTTCCATCTGTATTCCGCTAAACATTCCCATCTGTGAATAGCGTGGTCACTTGCTACATTCTTTGTGAATTTCTGTACATCATCCCAAAATGTTTCTTTGTTTGTCAGGGTGTTCAGCTTGTCTATTTTGGAAAAATCTCTTTTTTCGATTGCTCTTCTATAATCCATAATATTTTCCTCCGCTTAAAATACATGTTTTATTTTTTAATCTTCGACGATTTCAAAATCCTTTTCAAAACGATTATCAGAAAATAAATCTTCCTGTCCGATTTCGTTTGTTACTGTGTAACCCCACTCAAAGTCCGTTCTTGCTTTTGCGTGATAAATATTTCCTCTTATAAAAAGTTTTACTGGCTGATGATTTTCGTAAATAGTCCAATCGGTTTTTGCTTTTACTTTCATACTTAAATCCTCCATGCCTTTTTTAAATCTCCATGATAAATTTTCCGTTTAACAATCAGTTCGCAATCATCATAGATTGCTTTCAGTTCTTCCAAAAGCGGTTTATATTCCGCTTCTGTTGCTTTCTTAGTAGTCCAGTAAAATTCCACGCTTGCTTCACTGTGTTGCCCTATCTGCATATAAGATAGGATATTTCCGTAGTTCACTGTTGCTTCTGGAAAGAAAGCCACTGTTTCGTACTCATGCGTAAATGGATTTTTTGCTTTTCTAAAAACAACCTTTACTTTTTCCATCTTCGTTTCCTCCTTTGTTATGTTGTTTGAAAACTCAAGTCAGGAGCGGACAGCGGTTATTTTGTCCGCTCCATCCTTCAACTTTCAAACTGTATATTGTTATGTGTTATCCTTCAAAATCATAAGGCACGTTGCATTTAATGTCCGTCAGGACATAATCCCAAGAAGTTCCCCAATGAGTTACACCCCATACATACATATCGAGGGCATCATTGTAAAAAACGATTTCTCCAGCTTCTTTCAGAATTTTCGCTCCATTACCATCTACAATGTAATACTGGTAGATTTCTGCGTTATAAGCGTTTTCCTGTTCTTCTTCCAGTTCGTTGATTTTTTCCTGCAATTCGTCAATTTTTTCCGTGTGTTCGTCATTCTCATTGTCCAGCATCAGTTCTTCGATTTCTTCTTGCAGTTCTTCGATTTCTTCCGAATGGTCTACAAAACCGCTTTCCTGCTCCCAGTAACCGATATCAATAGTTTTCTGGATAATGTCATTGTTCATGACTGCATCGAAAGCCTTTGCAAGTGTGCGATAGTCAACGTATCCATGCTCCTGTCCGTATTCGCTGACCTCATTTCCGTAAAAATATTTTCCGTGTACAAACATTTTTATTCGCTCCTTTTCTTATAACTTTTAGTTTTGGATTTCCCAACACCAGCCCCGAAGGGCTGAACGCTTGCAACCTAATGGGCTATTTATAGTGATTGCAACCACTTTTAATAATCTTCCAGCTTGACGGACATATAGGCTTGACCATTTTCATTTACGTCCATATAGAAATTTTCCACTGTTCTGTCTGCTAGTTTTAGATAGCTTTCACGTTCAAGAACTTTTCCATTGACTACAAAATCTCCGAAACTGTCAAGACTTGTCAAAACCAACTCTTTTAGTAACATGGTAAACACTCCCTTTGCTGTTTTGGTATTTCCTATCGTCAAGACCATTGTAACCTATGTTTTATACGTTGTCAAGTATTTTTTATATGACCTTCCAGAAATTTTTCCGACTATCAATCAATAGACTTTCCGATAGCGTTCATGGTAATTTCACGAAAGAACGTATTTTTAGGAATGTTATTTTCCATGCAGTATGCGTCAATTGCTTCTAGTTCAGAGATTTTGAAACATACTGTTTGATACTTAAAATTCCGTTCTTTATAACGCTTTCTGGCTTTCTTATTACATTCTAGTTGGTTCTTTTCTCTTGTTGTCATAGTCATGACAATTTTCCTCCGTTTCTTCCTTTTCTTTTTATTTTGAGTATTTGAAAACTCAATATCATGCAGGAATGTTGTTCACTCCTGCACAATGGTTCAATTTTCAAATGATTTTCCGTTCAGATACCTAAATACCATTCGATATCAAACGCTTCTTCGACTGCAATGTTTCCCCACAAGTCAACACACGCCATAAGCCTATCTTCGTTATACAAACGTTCTTCATAAGCTGTCATGGCACGGACTTTTTCTCCGTTGAAAGTTGCCTGTTCGTTTTCCATCAGAGAATAGCCCAACAAATCCGCTTGCTTTTCCGCTTCTCTGGTCAATGCGTAGTGTTCATGCGTTTTGTGGTCTACATGGATACAATAATATTTTCCATCTGTTGCAATCTGTCCAGCGGTATGAGTATCGAAAATGGAACGCACCTTATTTTCCAACGGCATCTTACCAAAATGATTATTGAATTTTACCATCATTTTTATCATTCCTTTTCTTTTTATAGCATATCGGATACTTTGGATTTTCCGATGTAGCTTTAACGGAAAGCGGTTAAACTTTCCGCCCATCAGCTTTTATGCTTTGAGTTCTTCCATATTGATTTCTTTTCCTCTTTTAGTCCAATAAGTTACAGTAATTTCGTAACCTTCTGCTTCTGGAAATTTTTCTTTGAATACTCCGTAGACTTCCTTTAACTTCCGTTCGTTTACAATGCTTCTTTCGTGAGTAGCAAAGAAATGTTGTCCGTTTAGAGATACATTGATTTCATACATGGTTTTCGTCCTCCTTAATTATCCTCTAATTCAATGCCCACACTTTCCAGAATTTCTTTTTCTTCTGTTTTGTTAAAATAGTGGATAGCATAGAGAAGCTCTTTTGCCACGCTTGCCAATTCTTCCTTGCTCATTTTCCAATAGTTATTTGCAATAAAATCATAAGCGTGGTTAGGATTGTTTTTCAAAACCTCTACAAATTCCATCATGATATCTTCCATTGTTATTCTCTCCTTTTATCCTTTTATTTCACGGATTTTTAATCCGTGTTTTTGCGTTTTGGCTTTAGGGATTGTGACCTTCTGCCTGTCCGCATTACCAAGGGGAAATATTCCCCTTGTCACTCTGCGTTAATATCCTTCGTCATACTCTGGCTCGTAATCATCTTCCACTTCACATGGGGCATATCCGTCATTCCATCCGTAATGACAGCAAGGAAAATCTTCGTTTTCTTCCTTCCAATGGTATGGACAATCTACACATTTCATGGCGTTTTCCTCCGTGTTATTCTGCAATTGCAATCAATTTGCAGTTGTTATAATTGGTTTTCTGTCCGTCTGCAAAATAGATATAGTTGGCTTGCCATCTTCCGTATCTGTCATAAAATGGTCTGATAGCCTTTACGATACCAGTGTATCCGATAGGCATTTTTCTACCTTTGAAAACTTCGGCTGTATCACCTTCTAGGATTTCTCCGTTATAATGTTTCCATGCTTTACGGATAGTTTCATTGATAGGCAGATACCGCAAAATCTGAATTTCTTCATCATCTAACAGTCTATCATTATCGATATCCCAAACAATTTTTGAAAATGACTCTTTCGTATCAGGATTGAAAAAATATCCTACACAAACACCGCCGTTATCCTCTGCGACTTTGTAAAAACCATTATAGTTTTCCATATATCATTCTCCTTTTACCTTTTTATGTGGTTTTCCACGACACAGAGAATGTAAATTCTCTGTGTTTCGGCTAGTAACCATCTAGTCCTCATCAGGTGGAATTTAAATTTTGTCCAGTTCTACAAGAAAATTTTCTCTGTTTTCGTCAAGTTTTGCTTTTGTTGCTTCATAGCTTTCATTCCATTGATTTTCGATAATTTCCTTAGCGATTGCGTCATACTTTTCCAGAATTTCATCAGGTACACGATATCCAGCCATATTGCGGTATCCTGTAGTGATTGCGATATCTCTTGCATAATCGCAATAAATATCGCAGTTCCAGCCATAAACACCGCTGTTATAATATTGCGGTTCTTCATGGTAGAAAATGTTCTGCAAGTCACAATATCCAGCACGGAAAACCTTTTTCCAGTTGTTGCGGATATTCTTCATGGTGGTACGCTGTTTACTCATGATAAACACCTTCCTTTTACCTTTTTATAAACCGCCCAATACTTTGAATGTTTGGAGTGTCGGTTTACATGGGAATTTATTCCCATGTCATCACCTGTCGGCTTTTAACTCCATGCAATGAGCATGTAAATTAACAGATACTCCATTGCTACAATTGCAAGAACTCCAGCAATTTTCACAATGATTTCTTTTGCTGTCTTTTTGCGTTTCCAGTTCATTGTATAACCTTCCTTTTTATAAATAGTTTGCTGTAAATGTTTCGCTGATTTTTTCATAGCTTGCAAGGATAGGACAATTATTTTTGATATAGTCCTCAATTCCTGCATTTAATGCGCAAAAAATTGCGTCTGCGTTGTATTTATCGGCTTTTTCATTGTAGCCCCACATTTTCATACAAAATTGTACAGCTTCGTGTACAACTTCGTTTTTTTGGAATTGCATAGGCGAAAGATTATACGCCTTTTTGAAAATATGAGCATGAGAAAATGCAAGATTATATGCGATTTTTTGCTCTGCTGTGCAAACATTCAACGAAACATTTTTGATTTTATGATATTTCATAAATACACTTCCTTTTCTTTTAATCTGGACAACCGCATTTTTTGCGGTTGTTTCGTCTTAATTTTCAAAGACTCATCAGCAGATTTTTTAAATGTTATAGAATACTTCTTCACTGTAGTAGTCTGCCATATCGACCGCCACTGTGTAGCGGTCTGCAACACTGAACTTATAGCCAAAATCTCTAAAATAGTGGTTGCTTGCCTCAGTTGCTACATGATAAAAAGCGTCAACGGCTTTTTCTGCATCGTAGATACCTTTTGCAACTTTCTTTTTCAAGTTTGCAATGATGGGGGATATCATAGATCTGTATAAATCGCCGTCATTGGTTGCATAAAGGAATAATTCACGGCTTTCCTCTGTTTCATGGTAGACCATATTTTTTGTGCGTTTCATGGTTGTTCTCTCCCTTTACTTTTTATTTTTGAGTTTAGTGCTCAATGCTGGACACGATTTTTTATCATGTCCAGAGGTTCAACACTAAACAAATATAACTTTAATTGTTAATGCTTTTCTGTGATTGCGTCATACCATACAATTGTATCTAGTGCATTATTGACTTTCTGCACGTTCTCAGGGGATAGCAGAATTTCAAAATGTACCATGTTACCACATGCGGAAGGTTCATGCTTGATATCGTTTTCATAAAGCCAATTGCGGAAAGCGTCTGCACGTTTGATATTTTCGGCGGTATTGTATGGAATTTCTATGTTGTACCATTTCATTTTTATCATTCCTTTTCTTTTTATTGGGATAATCCCGACGCCCTTTTTTGGGCGTTTCGTCGCAATTTTCAGCGACTCATCAGGGGATTTTTAAAAGCGTGTACCGATATAATATCCTAAGTAAATCAACGCCGTTTCAATATCATAATCTTTTTTACTGTTTGTAAATGCAATTTCTTCATGGTCTTTACTTAGTACCCAAACAACAAAACCGAAATAATTATCATATTCCAAAGTCATTTTAAAGGGGAAATGTTCATAATCTTTTATGACGATTATATAATCATTGCCATGCTTTTTAATACTGATATCGGATTTTGTAAAGCATGTGTTTTCGGCTTGTAGTTTGTCAAAAAGTATCTGTTTCATTTTTTGCGTTGTCATGACTACAACCTCTTTTCTTTTATCTTTTTTGTATTTCTATCTTTCACCTAGATTATAACCTAGGTAAAAAATAGCTGTCAAATAGTTTGACTATGCAAATATTTTAGTAAAAAGCCCATGCGCCACGACAAGGCATATTTGCAAGCATGGGAAACACGGCTATTAAAAAATAGCCGTGCTAGATAAAAAGATAAAGGAAAAGGAAAGATTTGCGACTACTAGCTTTTTCTTTTGTTGTTCTATCCTGTAGTTTGTGGGCTTTTTTAGTTGCCTTTCGCATGGGTACAACGACTTTAATAAAACCGTTGTATTTTGATAGCCACAGCCCTGAACCATATTAGCAAAAGTTGCGTTACTAAACAGTTCCCACAAACTACAAAACAGAACAAACAAAAGATACTTGCGTTCGCCTTTTATTCACTTTTCAAGATACACAAGTCTTACAGGCTACTAGCCTTTACCCCTGAAAACCTATACCCCAAAAGGGGCACAGGCAAGGTCTACAGGCTTTCGCACAGGCTCAGGATATGCGCCAAACAGGGGTAGACTTGCGCCGTGCCCCTTTTGGTATGGATATAGTACCATAGGTTATAAGGTTTTGGAATATGGAATATTGCACAAAAAATCAGTGGTGAAATTGTGGAAAATGACGAACGCATAAAATGGGCTTAGCTATTTACCTACTAACATAGTAGGTTAGTAGGATTATAGATTGTTTACCTATTTGCCTAGTAGGTTAGTAGGTAAATGAATTGCATCGTTACGAAATTGTAAAGTAAAATTGCTTTACACCTCTGTCAAGTAAAAATACTTGACACTACCCCATTACCGGAATTTTAGTTGTCAAGTAAAAAACCTTGACAGTACCTTTTAATTTATATTCGATATAATGCGATAATTTGAGTGTGAACTTTTGCGCTAAAGTCATATTAACGGCGGACTGATTGACGGCGGGCGCAGGGGGGCGGTTTACATTTGGAAACTGTTTCCAGCCCGCCCGGGGGCAGGAGGGTGATACATCTATTCCTCAACAGCCAAAACATCACTCGTAACACCTCTCTAAACAACCATAAAACAAAGCATTTTATTTATACAAAAAACACATACAAAACACACATAAAATAAATAAAACAGCTATCAATAATTCAAATAATCAATCTAAATCAATCCAAAACAAACAAAATATTCTAACGCCCACAACCCCAAAACAAACTCCCCTTATATCCACTTCCAACACCCTACCATATTTCACATCTCTCTGCTACATACCACCCAACATCATCCAACACTCTCAGACCATACTAGCCTCTTAAAATCCTCAATCCACAAAGCCAAACTCCCTCTCATAATAACCCTAAAATCACCCTGAATTTCACGGTAATTTCACGGAGCAATCAATTTAAATCCAATCCCAAACAGCCTAAAAACAAGGCAATATTAATCAATTCTAATCGCAGCTCGAATCACTCAGAAACCTCACTTTTCCCAAAATCAATACAATCTCTACTCAAATTTCCCCATATTCAACTATCGCCAAAACACCTAAAAATAAAGTAGTACAAGACTAAAAACAAATCAAAATTCAACCATTTCACCGTAAAATTTTTATCGTAATCTAAACAAAATCAAAACAAACTACCATAAAACAAGGTAATTCATACATACATTTGTAATACTCATTCGTAAAACAATAATTCTGCATACGACTTATAACATCCTTACCGTACAACCGCTCAAAAATATTTTAAAAATTTTTAAAAAAGTACTTGCAATTTCCAAAACAATGTTGTATAATCATCTCGTAAGAAATGTCTCTTACTCCTAGTAGATTGAATCGAATATATTCATGGTTGTAAAACACAGATATATTTCTTTATAACAGATAAGGTTATATAATATACTTAACATGAGCATACATCAACCTGAAGTAAACTATCAGTCTAATCTACCAGACAATCCTAATATACAATAACTATCAAAAGACAAAAAATCCTTAAAGAAACTAGAATTTTTAATAAAACACCAATCTTCAAGAAGTTGCTATCCTATATAACAACGATATTCAGGAAGAACAGGTTTCTAACCCAAAGAGTCTCACGAGAGCGCAGCTCCTTCTTAATGATAGTCAAGTGGTGAACGCAGTTCACTCTAGTATTCTTATATACTTATATACTTATTGTATAGAACGGAAAAATACCGTACATTTTGTACGGTGGTCAACGCTAAAATCGCAATTAGCACCGTACATTTTGTACGGTGGTCAACAAAAATAAACCCAAGGAGGTGATTAAAATTGGCGTAAATAACAGTCACGAACTCAGCTTGTACGAACTTGTTGATGGTAAGTATGAATATCGCAGAATTCCATTGGAAGGTTCTGAATCAAAATACATATATGTTCCTCTGTCTGTTATTACAGACACTGAATTAGACATAAGAAGAGTCGCCGTATTCTCATATTTGAGAATACATTGTGGACTAAACAATATTGTCAACTGTACCATTCCAGATATAGTTGAGTGGTGTGGAGGAAAATCAGATAGAAGAACAAATGGAACTAACGATAAATTTCTATCTACTTTAAATGCTTTTAATAATGGGGGCTATTTAACATATCTCACAGAAAAAAGCAAAAGTACTTATATGAAGTGTAAATTTAATACCGATTATTATTATGACGAATGTTCGGATGGGTTTGCTGCCATATACTTGGATGAATTAGAAAAGATAATGAGTTATAAAAAAGCAAATTCAAAAGATAGTACTATTAACAATACAACCATACTCCTTGTATTTGCCTTTCTTAGACACAGGATAAGGCGTAGACCAAACGAATTAAAGCCAGAGGAAAGATATCCTGCCAACATAAAAAGTCGCAGAGAACGGCTCCCAGACGCTTACAGCGGCAATATTATCGACATGGCTAATGAAATCGGATTATCTTCAAAGACCTTTTCAAAGATAATTGATATTTTGGAATGCGAACTGCATCTAATTGTAACCGATAGAGCTTATAGAGTTAAAAATGAAGATAATGAATTTAGAACGCTACCTACTATTTTTGCTAATACTTATAAACGTGAAGACAAATATTTATTAGACACTGGCGATAATTATAGTAGAACAGAAATTAAACTAAAAGCTGAGATTATGAAACAACATTATCAAGGTTATAAAATTGATAAGAAAAAGAGAAAATATAAAAAGAAAGGAGATAATGCTGATGAGAAGTAAAAATAGAAATAACAAATATGATTTTAGTGATATATTGGTTGAACAAGATGTTGCAGAATTAACAGAGCAAGATTTCTATACTACATCTGATAATAGATACTTAGAATCATATGTTGAAGATATAGATGGTGGAGACAATTTTGCTGATTACTGTGAGGATTTTTTCGAACTTCTTGAAGAAGAAGGTTATTATGATTAATTTTTATTTTTGATTTATAACTATTAAAGTTATAATACTTGGAGGTAATAATTATGGAAGAAAAGAAAGATTTAATTAGAGAATACATTACAGAAGAAGAATGCAAGTATGATTGTGATGATGAACTATTTAATTGTGAATCCTGTAGCAATTTCGATGAATGCTATATGAAAGCCGAAATTAAATGCAATATTGAATTTGCTGAAAGCGTAGATTATGGTGGCTATAGCACCGAAGAAGAGTTTTGGGAACATATTTGATAGGCGGTGAAATATGAGGAATATACAATATACTTTGGTCAAGGTTCCTATCAAAGAAATTATCAATCAAGATTATAATGTTGTAATTGATAGAGATACTGAAATAAAAAATGAATATTTGATTACTCAGGGAACTTCTCTTCTATTTGACCAGATTGAAAGATTGCGCGGAAAGATTACTTCTCATATCAAGGAAGTTATTCTTGTTGTTGCAAAAAAGAATCCTAAACAGGAAGAATATTTGAGAAAAATTCTAAATGAAGGATTTACATATAACGGCATCCATTATTCAAGATTCGGAAAATCAGCGTCTCAGGGCAAAGACGGAATCACCGCTTTTGTATGTGATGAAATCTTTGATGAACTATATAGAATCACTCAAATGGACATTGAAGTTGAAGAGTGTGTAATTTCAAAATATGAAGCTCAGAGATGTCTTCCTTTTAGTTCTTGCACACTAATCCGTAATTATATGCCCAATATCGTTATTATTGGCGAATATGAGAAAACATTAAATAATCAGCTCATTAAATATGTCGTTGAAAGAAAGCGAGAATTTATAGATAAAGATAATGGCAATAAGAAAACTTATAATGCAAGAGAAATTGAAGAAGGATATAAAGACTTAAAGTTGTCTCCATTTGATGGTTGTGGTTGTCATGAATATGAGTTTATGAAAACCGTTAGTACACAATTGGAGTTAGACTATGAAGCAGTCGGTGTACAGGTTCGCTTGCCATTTGTTAAGGGTTATTCTGTTTATGTTCCATTTAGAAAAATTCTGAAGGAATGGGGATTTGAACATATTACTGATATATACGGAAATAAACATTGTATAGACGATGTTGATTGCATCTGGAATATCTCTATGTTTAAGGGACATAAGCTATTCAAGGATAAATATGGTTCAAATGCTTGGGTCGAATATATGAATACTATTAATAAGTACCAGTATAAGCTTGGCATTAGTAAATATAGCCATCATATTAAAAATCTGAACAAATATACTCGTATGAATTTTCAGTATTTACAATGTTTGGATTTGTGGAATCCTAAATACATTGATTGTTTTGAAAACAGAAATATGTTGGATTATGATATCTTAGATTCAAACAATGATGGTAGAATAATTGAACTAGCAAAATATACTACATCTTTGTTTGAAAAGATTATTAAGGGTGATAAATTTTATACATATAAGTTCATGGGCATCAACAATACGGAAGATTATGAGCCAGAAAGTAAGTATCTTGAAGCCGCCTTGGTTAACGATGTTATGCTTAAAGACCCAGCGGTAAAACAATTTATATATCGTAAGTTAAAGAAATCTATTGACGAAGCAAAAGTTGGTAAGATTTATTGTTCTGGTTTTTATCATACTGGCGTTGGTGATATGATTGGCTATCTACAATATGCGGTTGGGTTAGAACCTATCGGATGTTTGAATAAACGAGAACTATATAGTGGAAATTTCTGCAATGGCGATGTTGTGTCTTTCCGTTCTCCCCTTGTTGACCCATCTGAAGTTAATAAAATTAAGATTACTCATAATGAACTTACGAGTAAGTGGTTTAGTCATTTTAGAAATCAAGATGTTGTCATGTTTAATATGTATGATATTTCCGCCCCACAGCAAGGCGGTGCTGATTATGACGGAGACATATTCTTTTTGTGTAATGAACCAGTAGTTATCAATTCTAAGATTGATAAACATATTATTCTTGATATTGAAGATAAGGTTACTGCCAAGCCAAAAAAATATAACAAAGAGAATATCGTGGAATATGAAGTTATGACAAGAGATAACCGTATTGGCGAAATAACCAATGTTGCTACGAGTATAGAAAATAAATACACAACGAATGAAGAAGTAAAAGAATTGTACTCTAACTATTCTTCTCTCCTAAGAATTTTTCAAGGTAAAGAAATCGACTTCTTAAAAACTGGAACTCGTTGGCAAATGAGTAGTGGGCTTAGAAAACACTTAAAGCAACTTCCTTATTTTCTGCTATATAACTATCCACAGAAGCTCAAAACATATAATAATCTAAAAGAGAAAAATAAAAAGATTGAAAATAAAGAAGATAAGCTGAAGTTAAATGCGTATCACTCCCCCTCCCCAATGAATGAATTATGTGACTACATTTGCACTTGGGAAAAGAAAAACATAATGTGGGATAATAATCTTAAAGATTTAATCGATACAAGAGTATTAATTGTTAATAATGACTTGGATTTGGATGAAAAAGATAGGAATATAAGAAGAATTGTTGAAAGACATATAAACGAATATGCAGACGAACTCAAGAAACATATCAATATGAAAGAAAATGAAAAACGCAATGATGATATCGGAGACAGTGATTCTCGTTTTACAATGAATGAAATAATTGAAAAGTTCAAGAACAACTTATCCAATGAACTTGGAATTGCAGACGAAGAAATTGTTGCCAATTATGTAATTAAATATTCATATAAGAGTTTTTCAAGAAGTAAGGCTTTTGCTTGGGCTGCATATTCGGATTATATTATTAAGAATCTAAGAAGCAATTCGAATCCAAGGCGGAATATATCCATTGAAGAAGTTCCTTACAAAACAAATGATTCACACGAATATTTGGGTAAGTTCTATGAGTTTAAGGCGGTGAATGAATATAGATAAATATCTGTATGAAATAATCGATGATTATAAGAATGCAGACTCAGAAGAAGAGAAAACAGAAATCTTTAAAGATTTCTGCTCTTCTATCTGGGGAAGTAAAAATAAAAGGCGAACATATATAAAGACAATCAAGTTCGATGTTAGAAATGATTTGTTGAAAACAGAAATTGGTCGGATTTTCAATTCATGGTCTGAAGTTGATTATATCAGCTATAAAACTATAACAAAAGATACAGATTGGTGTAGCTTGTTAAGACAAAAGGTAAATAATTTATATACAAGGTATTTTGACGAAGATGTAATATTGAATAAAGAATATATGGATTTGTTGAGAACTCCTAAAAGATTATATTATCGGTGGATAAATGGCGAAGAAATGAGTCCAAATGAATTAACTGATAATATCGAAAATTCTATTCATAAAGCGTCTGAATTAAAACTTATGTTTCAAAAGCAAAAAATGCGTTTGTCTTGGAACGAATATAAAAAAGTCATAGAAAGTTTTTTTGCAAGAATATTTGATAGATGTAGATTACTCGAAGATTACGAACTTGAAAGTTTAACAGACGATAAGATAAATATAACGAGTAAATATTTGTATAATTTTTATAATGAAGATAAATCTTATATCAAATATATTTGCGAAAGTCTTGAAGGCGAATTACTAAAGTGGCAAAAGAAATATTATGGAGTAAGAGACCATAAAAAATATAAGCGCTGTAAAGAATGTGGAAAATTGATTGAAAAAACAGGTAAAAACACACAGTATTGTAGTGAATGCAAAGATGTAAAAAGGAAAGAGACCAAACGAAATTGGTGGAATAAAACACACTAGACTTTTTTGATTCTTGCCTTACAACCTTAAATGTAGGTTGTAAACAATGATTTTTGCTTCGTGTGTATAAGTAATGGATAACCAAGAGAACATAAAATAAATATTTGATTGCCTTGGTTGTTTTTAATTTGAGGTGAATTATATGAAAGTAACAAAAGAAAATATTATCAAGGAAATTGCAAAACAAACTAATAATAATATATCTGATACAAAAGCTTTTTACAATGCATTAGAGGATTACATTTTTAACCTTCTTTATTCTGTAAATAAGAAACAAGATATATGCATTAGATTGTTTGAAGGCATTAGTCTTGATGGTACATACATTCCAGAAAAGACAAAGAAGAATAATCTTACTGGCGAAACGGTCTTGGTAGAAAGCAAGATTAAACCAAAGTTTAATATTACTCGTTCATATTGTGAGAAGCTAAATCATAAATGATAACAATTTGGTATATTCAGTAGCAATACTGTTTATATATAAATCCACCGTTGCTTCAATAGGGGTGATGGTGGCACTTCTTTTCATTCATTTTTTATTGCCTTTCTTAAAATGGTAGTCTGTCCATAAGGGCAGACTACTTATTTTAATATATGAATGAAAAGAGTTATTATATTTAAATATGCGAATGTGATGGAATTGGCAGACATGTAAGATTAAGGTTCTTATGGTTATTACCGTATGGGTTCAAGTCCCATCATTCGTACCAATATGCCTCTATAGTTTAATGGTAAAATGAGATACTTGTAATATCTGGTTGTCAGTCCGATTCTGGCTGGAGGCTCCAATATGTTAACCAAGCAGTGTGATAACCACACTGCTTTTTATTTTGTAAATTTTTATTTGATGTAAAGGTGTGAATGTAAAACATATGAATGAATTTAAGAAATTAGAGAATGAGAATTTTCACCAATATATTTGGAGAATGGATGAATTAGTTCAATCTGGTAAATATAGAAACTGGAAAGAAATTACTCCTTTTGTTAATGAAGAGTTATTTGGTGAGGACGAGAGTTCTTACAGAGACGAGTCTGCATATCGAAAAGCTGTAAAGTATGCACGAGACTTTTATGAAGCTGGCGTATTTGGCAATGGCGGAGACGAATATTATCAAAAGTTGCAGAATGAAAAGCGTGAAATACAAAAGGTAAAAGTTCAAGTACAAACCGAGAAACTAGAGTATTCTCGTTGGCTCAGACAAGAAGCAAGAGACGAACTAATCACAGAGAAGATTTGCAATGCTGTGTCTTCTCTTCCCCCTCTTGCTATTCCTCAACATATTTATCCGACTCATAATTCTCGTGCGTATGCGCTTGTTTTTGGCGATGAACATTACGGTGTAGAGTTTGAGTTAAAAGGATTATTTGGAGATGTTATTAATGCTTATAGCCCTGAGATTTTTGAGGATAGAATGTGGGATTTGTTCATTCAAACCCTTGAAATCATTCAAAAAGAAAACATTGATACTTTGAACGTTTTTTCTATGGGAGATTTTAGCGACGGCATTTTAAGAGCTTCTCAGCTAATGAAATTGAGATATGGTATTGTCGATGGGACAATCAAATATGCTGATTTTATTAGTAACTGGCTTAACGAGTTGACAAAGTATGTAAGAGTTAAATACCAATCTACTAATGGCAATCATACCGAGCTTAGAATGCTTGGGCAACCAAAGGGAACTTTTACAGAAGATAATATGGGCAAGGTTGTAGCCGAATTTATTAAGACGAGGCTAAAAGATAACCCTAACTTTACATATATTGAAAATCCAACAGGCTATATTTATGATGAGTTGGCAGGTTGCCCAATTCTAGGCATACATGGCGAAGTGAAAAATATGGGAAGCGCCATAAAAGAGTTTTCATCTATTTACGGTATACATATTCAGTATTTATTAGCTGGTCACTTGCATCATAATAAAGTCGAAGAAGTTGGTGTAAATCAAGAGGTTATTAATATTGGCTCTATTATAGGCATAGACGATTATTCTTTGTCTTTAAGAAAAACATCTAATGCTTCTGCCAAGCTATTAGTGTTAGAGCAATGCAAAGGTAAGACTTGCGAATATACATTTAAGTTAAATTAAAAGGTAAGGTTATACAAAAATGAATAATGTGGAATTATATTGTTGTTACTCTCTCAATTTGAGAGAGTTTCTATATAAAAATGGTTTGCGATATAAATTAGCTGCGCTAAACCCCAATAGCAAAAGTCTGTTTTGGGTTTATGTCAAAGACGAAAAATTAGATAAGTTATTAAATGAGTGGAGTATGAACAAGCTAGTCGTCTCCAATCAGTGAAATATATCATGTAGTAATATGTGGAGGTGATATATTGGCTGGAATTAAAGACAAAAGAACAAAAAAAGAAAAGTATATTTGTTTTTATTGTGGCAATGAATATGTAGAAACTAATTTCTATAAGTCATTCGGTAATTTTTTTGATAATATAGGTAAGATTCCTTATTGCAAGCAATGCATAGAAAAATTTTATCAATATTATTTTGACAAGTATACAAATGAAGGTTGTTTAACCCCAGAAGAAAAAGCCGTAAAAAGAGTATGTATGGCTATGGATATATACTATACCAAGGCTAATTTTGATTCTTCGATGAACAAAATTAGGAAAGATAATATCAACATATCTCCTATGGGACAATATATGAAGACCATTGGTTTTAATCAATACAAAAACAAGTCATATGACACTACCGTGTCCGACGAAGAAAAAGAAAAGTTTGTAGCGAGTGCTCCTAGTAGTATTTCTAATAGTAGAAATGTAGACGAAGACACTATGAAGTTCTTTGGCGCAGGATTTACAGACGAAGATTATGAATTTTTGCAAGAACAATATGATGACTGGGTTACTAGACACGAGTGTCAAACAAAGGCACAAGAAGAGGTATTCAAGAGAATTTGTTTTAAACAATTGGAGATTTTAAAAGCAACTCGTAGAGGCGAAGACACAAAAAATCTCGACGATACTTTTCAGAAACTACTTGATACTGCCAAATTGCAACCCAAGCAGAATAGCGGAGATACAATGTCTGATGCTCAAACGTTTGGAACATTGATTGACAAATGGGAAAATACACGACCTATTCCAGAAGTTGAAGAAGAGTTCAAAGATGTTGATAAGATTGGATACCTAATTCATGTTTTCTTCACTGGACATATGGCTAAAGTGTTAAATTTAGGTTCTTCTCTTTCTAATTTATATGATAAATTTATAAAAAAGTATACAGTTGAAAAACATATAGATAGCGACGAATCAGATAATGAAGTTTTGTTTGATAAAATATTTGGAAAGAAGAATATAGATGAGCCAGAAATTTAGGATAAATAAAAAGTCTGATACTGAATTAGCCGCCGAAAAATCTCAGAGAATAATGAATGGAATTGCTGCGTGGTGCGGCTTTTACAGGGAAAATCCACAGCGTTTTGTTAAAGATTATTTAAATATTAATTTAAAATGGTTTCAGAAGATATTGATATATCAAATGATACACAGCGATAAGACAATGTATATAGCTTCCAGAGGTATGATACAAAGAGGATTTGGCGGATAACTACCGCCCACCTCTTTTTTATTTTTAATAAATAAAAAGGAGGAAAATAAAATATGAAAATAAAACCTTATATGGAAAATTTCATTAGAGATAACTATATGACTATGACACAAAAAGGGCTTGCAAAAGCTCTTGGTGAAAATGTAACTGCAAGTGATGTGCAACATTGGTTGAGAAAAAATAATTTATGGAAAGAAAAATATATGTTCAATGATGATATTATTAAATTCATGGTTGATAATTACCAAACTATGAAATATTCTGAAATTGCCAAGTATGTTGGATTGACAGAACGACAGGTCAGAGGAAAATTAAATAATATGGGTCTTACAAAAATCAGAGAATTTAATAAAAACTATTTCCATGATATTGATTCTGAATTAAAAGCATATTTTTTAGGATTTATATTTGCAGATGGTTGGGTTGTTCATAATAAACAAAGAGCTAATTATGAGTTCGGTATGGAATTGCAGAGTAATGATAAATATATACTGGAATCACTGAATACCGAGCTTGGTGGAGTACATGCAATATCCCACTCTGACCCAACTACTAGAGTTATAGATGGTGTTTTAGCAAATATTGGACATCATGATACATTGAGGGTGTATTCTAAAGAGTTAGTCGAAGATTTAATAAATTGCGGTATAGTACCTAACAAAACTTATAATTATGAAATACCAAAATTTCCAATGAAATATTTCTTTGATTTTTTGCGAGGATATATAGATGGAGATGGTTGCTACAGTTGTAGTAAAAATCGAATCTATATGAGTTTAACTTGCGCAAGTGAAAATATCTTAAAATGGATACAGTCTGTTTTAAGTACATATAGTATATCTACTAATATTTATAAAGAAAAAGAGTTTAAATATAGACTAAGCTGCACAGACACTAATAGCATGATTGATTTAGTGAATTTTATGTATCATAATGATAGTGCTTTATGTTTAACTCGTAAATATAATAAAATAAAACCTCTTTTAGTGCCTTCCCATTCAGAAATGATTGGGTAATTAAAGAAAGGAAAATCGGTGAAGGCTAAGTAACAAGGTTATATGCTAATACCGAGATAACCAAAACAATTTAAAAGGTGTTTTGGCATTGTAACGCATAGTGGCTGACGAATAGAATAATGCCACCACGAGTCCTTTCCGTCTGACCAAGTAATGTTGAAGATGAAAATATATGCTAGACTGGGTTGGGAATGACCAACCGATGAAAATGAAGGAAACTTCCAGAGCATAGGATAAAAACCCTATGGTTAATAACAATCGCAAGGTAAGACTTACATAACCGCCCTCTTCTGCGTCGTTATGTGTATCCTATATCCAAAAACCCAAATATGCGTAGCTAGTGCTACACGCCCACAGGCGAACAACGTGCTATTAAAAATCGCAAATGATTTTTGCAAGATGCATGGTTGGGGTTCGGATAATTTAAATAGAGAAATTTTAGGAAAACCAAATATCGGTACAAATAAAGCAGTAATTGAATTTAAGAATGGTTCTTTGATTCAAGTAGTTACCGCTGCTGATACAGCTCGTTCATATCGTGCAAATATATTGGTAATAGACGAGTTCGTAAAAGTTGACCCTGTTGTAATTACAGATGTATTAAAACCGTTTTTGACCGCTCCAAGACAACCAGAATATCTAAACAATCCGAAGTATGCTCATTTATTGGAAGACAATAAAGAGCTTTATATGAGTTCTGCATTTTATCAAAGCCATTGGAGCTTTAAACAGTTTCAAACATTTTTTGCAAATATGTTTGATGATACTATGAAGTATTTCGTATGTGACCTGCCATATCAGTTGCCAATCAGAGAAGGCTTGCTAAAAAGAAGTAAGGTCAAAAGTGATATGATGGAAGCAACATTTGATGAAGTCAAGTTCCAAATGGAATATTGTGGAATCTGGTTTGGTGACACAGATGGTTCTTTCTTTACCTATGATGACATTTCAAAAAGAAGAAAACTTCAAACCGCAATGTATCCGAACTTTAATTCTAATAATAAGAACGATAAAGTACCAGATTTAGCAATGAATGAACGCAGAATACTTTCTGTTGACGTGGCGCTTATGGCTTCTACAAAAAGAAATAATGACGCAAGCTCCATTATTATAAATAGTGCTATTCCAACAAATAATAATAGTTATATATCCAACATTGTGTATTTGGAAAATCACGAAGGCTTGACAACGGATGAACTTGCGTTGATTGTTAGACGTTTGTATCATTATTACAAATGTACTGATTTGGTGATTGATACTAATGGCAGTGGTATTGGCTTGTTTGATGCTTTGATTAAAGATATATTTGACCCAGAAACAGGGATGGTTTATCCTGCTCTCTCTTGTTGCAATGACAAAACTATGGCAGAAAGATGTAAAATTGATAATGCCCCAAAAGTAATTTGGTCTATTAAAGCAAATGCATCTTTTAATAGCGAGATATGCACCTTGTTGAGAAGCGGATTCAAACAAGGTAAAATCAACTTACTTATTGACGATGATGAAGTGGACGGTGTATTGGCAGATAAGATTAAAAATTACTCTAAATTGTCTGCTGGTGAAAAAATACAGTATACCGCCCCTTATTTACAAACCACATTCTTAGTTTATGAGTTGATTAACTTACAATACGAAATAAAGGGTACAAATATTAAAATTATAGAAAAAAGTGGTATGCGAAAAGACCGCTACTCTTCTCTTGCATATAATTACTGGGTTCAATGCCAATTAGAGCGAGAGTTTTTAAATAAGCAAAAGTCTGGATTTAATGCTTCTGAATATGCTTCTAAGCTGAGAAGATTAAATAAAAAACCGACTATGTATTAAATATATAAATTATAAATTAAATTCTAAAGGAGGTGAGATATCCGTTGGGTAACAAAAAAGGTAAGTCTAAAATTACATATGTTCCTGTTTATAAAAAGTCAGATTATAAAAATGACCAAGAGAAATTTGAAAAATCTATGAAAACAGGCAATCTTGACCTGAGTAGCTTTCATAGACTTATGACACACGATTTATGTTTGCATACTAGTGTGGTTGAAACAGGTTGTATTGGAGACATAAGTTTAAAGGACATAGAATGGGCTTTAAAATATCCAAAACAAGGATGGAAAATTTTACTGTCAGCTTCTAGCGAACTCATGAGGGTCTCACCTCATTATTATAGAATGAATAATTTATATTCTAACATGGCTTCCTTTTGCTGGTGGATTGATTTATATGATGTTAAAGACAATGCAAAAGTTGAGGCTATGAAGAAAAGTTATTCTGCTCTAGCTGCTAAGTTGGAAGGAATGAACTTAAAACATGAATTTTCTAAAATTATGAAGGTTATACCCTATCAAGATATATACTGTGGTTTAGTTTTTGAAAATCAATCTGATTTCTTCTTTCAGGAAATTGATTATAAGATTTGTGAATTATATCAGATTCAAGATGGCTTATATAATTTTAAGATTAATTTGACTGGAATTCAAGCTCAGAATTTGACGGCTTATCCTAAGTATGTTCAACAAGCATATCTTGATTTAAGAGATGGCAAGGTAAATGCTGATGTACTTGGTCAATGGTATACGCCACCTGCCGACAAGCAGATTTGTTTAAAGATGAATAGTCAATGGACATTCCCCTACCCTATTTTAATTTCATTGATTAAAGATATTTTAGATTTGGATGTTTATAAGAAATTAAAGTTACAATCTGCTAGAACAGACAACTATAAAGCAATTGCAGTTGAAGTTCCTATTGATGAGAATACGGTTGATAAACCATTACTCACTCCTGAGACTCTTGGTATTTTTGCAGATATAAATAGAGAAAGTATGACGGATGATATTGGATTACTTCATACTTTAGGCTCTCATGCTACTCCTATTAGTTTTAAAGATAGTAGCAATACTAGGAATAATGTTAGTGATGCAATTGACGAATTATACAATTCTTCTGGCACCACCAAAGAATTATTTAATGGTTCATCAAGTGGTACAGCAGTCACATTCTCTATTGAGAATGACGCTGGCTTTATCTATGGACTGTACAGACAAATAGAAAGATGGGTTAACAGATTTATAAAGATTAGAAAATATAATAAACCTGCGTTTAAGTTCTTTTTCTACCTTTTAGATATAACTATTTTTAACAGGAAAGATGTAATTGCAAGATATAAGGACAGCATATCACTTGGAGCTACTGTTATTGATAAATACATGGCTTCATTAGATATGACGCCATCTCGTATGCTTGGGTCTTATGTTACACATGAAAGCATATTTGATTTTAAAAATCATTTTATACCATTACAGACATCGTATAATTCGTCTGCCGATAGTAGTTCTGAAAACGGTGGCAGACCAACGAACGAAAGCAAGAATGAAACATTAGATGAATCTGGCGAAAAAACAAAAGACCTTGATTCGAATAAGGATAGATAAGGAGGGATATTGTGTCAGAATCAAAAATTAAAAAGTCTGCCCTATCCTTCCCTGTTATGTTTGAAAAGGTTAAGGATTTTGAAGCAGAAGATGACCGCTTTACAAAAGTAAAGGTTTGGTTGATGCATTTAGGAACAAACCTAAATAATAGTGCATTTAAAAAGTCCGTTGTAGATAAGGCAATTCCAACTCTTCAATATATACCTATAATGGGATTCGTAGAATTGAATGATGATAACGAAAAAGATTTTTCAGACCATAGATATATAATTACTAAAGATGAAAAAGGTGTACGAAGAAAGTATATGGGTACACCATATGGGGTTATAAAATCTTCAGATGATAACAATGCTCATTATGAAGAGCGCCTGTGTGAAGATGGAGAAACTAGAACTTTCTTAGTCACAGAAGGTGTCATCTGGAATGTGTTAGAAGATGGTGCTGAAATTTTTCATCGAGATTTAGTAAAGAGTCAATCAATGGAATTGTATGAGAAGTCCATTGATGGCTATGAAGATGATGACGGCATATTCCATTTTACTGAATTCTCTTTTAGAGCGGCATGTGTACTTGGAGATGATGTAACTCCTGCCATGACTGGCTCAACTATTGAAGTTCAGTTTGCATTGAGTGATTTTGTTAAAAATATTCAAAGCGAACTTAACGATAAATATAGTACATTTGCAAAACTTACAAATGATACTACGCTTGTTGACTCAACAAGTGATGCCACTTTCACTGAAGTGGTTAAAGAAAAAACTAATGGAGGTGTAGAAATCATGGAGAATACTGATTTTGCTCAGACTTTGCTTGGCTTGTTCTCTGATATTTCCGCACTGATTAGTCAGCATGAAGTCACAGTTGACAGATGGGGATATGAATGTCCTCGTTATTACGCTGTAGATATTCAGGAGAACGAAGTAATCGTTGTTGATACAAGAGACAATTATAATTACTATGGTATTTCGTTCACAGTTGAGGCAGACAAGCCTGTTGTTGACTTTGAAAGTGCTAAGAGAAAGAAGCTGCGCTATGAGGACTATGTTGAAGGCGAATCTTCCCCCGAAGGCTCATTTGATTTTGGTAAGCATATTGCCGAAATCGAAAATAATGCTTTTGCTAAGGTTGAAGAAGCTAATACTAAGGTCTCTGAAGCTGAGAACAAAGTTTCTGAGTATGAAGCAAAGATTTCTGAATTTGAAGCAACTAAGAATGAGATTGAAGAAAAGTTCAATCAACTCAATGCAGAGTTCGAAGAGATGAAGCCTAAGTACGAAGACTTTGTTAAGGCAGAACAAGCTCGTATTGAAGCAGAAGTTGATGCTCAGAAGGGTGCTGAGTTTGCTAAGTATGAGACTATTTTGGCTGACGATGCCAACTTTGCCACTCTTAAGGAAAAGAAGTCTGAATTGACTGTCAAGGAAATTGAGGCTGAGTGTGCAATTATGTATGCAAGAAAGGCTCTTGCAACTAATTTTAGCAGAAATAATGACAGTGTTATGGTCGCAGGTATTATCGACAATGGTGGTATCAAGGAAGGTTTCGTTGAGACCAAGTACGGCTTTATTCCTGTCAAGTAAAAATAAAAAAATAAACTTATATATAATAATTTAGGAGGAAATTAACATGGCGGTACATACTGTTTGTGAAACCACCAATCTGAGAGCTACTCATTATGCTGCTCGTATTTTCGATTGTGTGGCTGATGTTGATATTGACAATGGTACTTTTGGCTACATGGATGAGCTGGCAGAGGGCTTCTCTCATGTCTATAACTTCAAGGCTGGTACTAAGGAAGGTAAGCAGGTTGTGATGGCTCACAATCCTGAGTGGACTGAGGACACTTCTAATAGACTGAATCAGCGCAAGGACAAGTTCTTCATTCCTGCTGGTACTGTGTTTAGAGCTTTTGTCATTGACGAGCTGGATGAGTTTGCCCTGTCCGCTGAGGGCTTCAACGCTGAACCCGTTGTTGATAAGTTTGTCACTATTAATGCTAACGGTAAGTTGGATGTTGCTGATTCCGCTGCTGAAGGCGCTGTGATGGTTGGCAAGATTATGAGAAAGCGTCAGGTTGGTTCTACTTTGGTTACTGGTGTGCGTACTTATGGTTACTCTCGTATGATGTACACTGTCAAGGTAGATTCTCTGGCTTAATCTTTAGTTAAGGAGGAAGATAAATATGGTTAAGACTAATTTTAGTGCTGATGAAATGAAGATTTTCGACCTTGCTAATGATTTAGCTAGAGGCGATTTTTCTCTTCATGTTGACAAGGAAAAGGTTACTCGTGCTGACCTTGAGAACTATCTGAGAGATAAGATTAATAATGATATCCTGAAGGGCGCTACTCTGTATCAGGCTTATCGTCGTAATAACATTGTTCTGTTCGAGATTATTGAAGAGATTGTCAATCTGACCATCTCCAATGACTTCGCAGAAATTCCTTTTATGGATGCATTCGTTGAGTTTAAGAATCGTGCTCTTGGCGACAAGACCGCTTGGTATTCTGAGGGCAAGAGCTATGTAACTGTCGCTTCTTTTGCTGGCAATCACTGGGATACCAATCGTGAAGCTCTGGACGCAGGTGCAGAGTATACTCTTGAGAAAGAGTGGGTCTACATCCATGTCTATGATGAGTTTGAGCGGTTCCTGCTTGGTATCGCTTCTCTTGAGAGACTGACCGATGTTATTTACAAGTCTTTCAATAAGTACATTAAGGAAAGAACTTATGTGATGTTCCAGAGTGTCATGGATGTTGTTCCTTCTGAGTTTACTGTGAATGGCAACTCCGAGGAAGCTGTCGGTGCTCTTTGCGACCTTGTTATGGCTGCTGGCGGTTACTCCAACTTGACCATCGCTGGTACTAATGGTGCTCTTAGAAAGCTGGCAAATGTGATTCCTAACAACTATTTTGCTGATTCTCAGCGTGAGGCTAAGGCAAAGACTGGCAATATTGGTGAGTGGGAAGGCAAGCGTCTGATGGTTATTCCTCAGGTTATTAAGGAGGGCACTTTTGAGCTTGCTCTTGATAATGATACCCTGTTTATCATGGGTGGCGATGTCAAGCCTATTAAGGTTGAGTTCATTGGCGACACTCGTACTCAGAATGTTACCGACAACAGAGTCAATAACGATATGACTTATGACCTTCAGGTTCAGACTCTGTTTGGCATGGGCTTTGAACTGCCTCAAGCGTTTGGTATGTTTAAGTTTGCTTAATAGCAAATTTATATAATTTATATATTAAATATTTGGATTTATCAGAAAGGTGAATAATTATGGCAAGAACTGCAACTAAGTCAGTTGTTGAAAACATCGATGATGTTGTCGCTGAAATGGATGAAAAGGAAACAAAAACTGTAAAGAAATCAGTCAACGTAGAACCATTAGAAGATTCTGATGAGATTGAAGTTGTTTCTCTTGTTCCTAATGTTAGCTATAAGGATAGCAAGACTCTCGATATGTACGAATGGAATGAAGTTGGTCATCCTGAGTACATGACTTTTGATACTCTTAAGAACTTATGGAGAAACAATAAGGGATATTTCAAGAATCTTTGGCTAAAACCTATGGATGATAGAGTTATCAATAAGTTTGGTTTGACAAAGACATTTGAGAAATATGAATACCTTATGGAAGGTTCTAACTATACAAGAAAGAATATTAACGCAATTTGCGACGCTATCAAGGGAACTCCTAATGGTCTAAAGTTTTCAATTTGTAACAAGGTTAAGAGTCTTGTTGTTAATGGTGAACTTGTAGACGTATTTGTTATTAGAGAGCTTGAAAAGCGTTTGAATATCGATTTACTTGTATTTCTTGATTGATTTTAATTAATTAAATATGAGAGGTAGATTATATGGCTACTCCATATGAAAAACTTTACGAAAATCTTTTACCCAAGTTTCGTAGTTATGAAATACCTCTCATGTCTACTGAAGAGGTAAAAGATTTTTTACATGATTTTCTTATTCCTGCTGTTTCGAGATTTCATGTTTGTCGTAAAAACTTGAACGATAGAGACGATATCATACAAAGATTTAATGTTGATTTGTCAGATATCGAGATTGAGATTCTTAGCAATTATTTGCTTATAGAATATATGGATTCGGAATATATTCGAACTCCATCTCTTCTTAAGGTTCAGTTGCCATCAAGTGACTTTAAGGTCTTTAGTCCTGCCAACTTCCTTGATAAATTGATGGCTATGCACAAAACATATAAATCAGAAAATGAAACCCTTCTGTCTCGTTATGCGTGGATGGGTGCAAAAGAATCAGGCATTAAACTTGGTGCTGGATATAAGAAAAACAAAAATTTTTAATGAAAGGCGGTGGGTCAGATGCAGTGTTTAAGTAGATTTAATAAACGAATGAGTTTAAGTGGTGGGTCGCTCAGAGAAGAAAGTATTTTTAATACGAGAGAGTTATTAAAAGAAACATTTGCAGATGACCCATCGTTTACTTTTGGTGTTTATTTTTGGAAATTGGGTTTAAAAGAATATCAACGTGAAACACCTGTTGGTATTCGTTTATATGGTAGAAGTTTTTCTGCTACAAATGGTGTTACTGTTAAGTTTCAAACGCTTTATGAAAATCCCGTTGTTGTTGGAGATATTATTTATGACAGCAACGAAGATGAATATCTGATTTGTACAGAAGCATTTAATATTGATGGTATAAATTACAAAGGTAAATTTACACTTTGTAACTGGATATTAAAGTGGCAAAAGAAAGATGGAACAATTTTAGAGTATCCTTGTTATGACATGAACTCTACACAGTATAACTCTGGTGAGCAGTATAATAGAAACTTTACTATCGGTTCTTCTCAACATATGCTTACTTTGCCGTGTGATGAAAATACTGTAGAGTTGAGTAATCCGCAAAGATTTTATCTTGACAAAGCTACAACCAATCCTACTACCTTTATTGTAACTCAAAACGATACTACGAGTTATAATTATGGTAAAAAAGGACTGATTAAGGTTACGGTATTTGAACATCCGAACAATCCTGAAACTGATAGACCAGATTTGGGAATTTGCGATTATATTGATATGGGCGCTGGTAGTAAAGATGCTGGCACAACTATTGATAAATATTGTTGCAAGGCATCTAAAGCAGTGATTGAATATGATACAACCGTTATTAAATCTGGCGGAGATTCCAAAATATTTATTGGTAAATTCTATGATGATATGGGAAATGTTGTGACAGACATAGTGCCACATTGGACTGTTGTTTGCGACTTTTCCGATAAACTTATAGTAGAAGAAATTGATAATGGTTTAAGTATTGGGATAGATGACGACGATTATATTGATGAAGAATTCAAGATTATTTGTTCTGATAACAATAAAGAAAGTAGCATCACTCCTTCTACTCTAATTGTTAAAATTGAATCGTTATTGTAGGTGAATTATCATGGCTAATTCTTCAATTATTAGAAAAGCTAAAAATAAAATTGTCAAAGAATTTATCAAAGACCAAGAAATTATTGCTGCTATTAATAGTAGTGAAGTAAAAAATAATGAACCAGAAAAACTAATTGGTAAACATATTTTTAATTACAATCAAAACCCACACACTCTTAATATCGTTGGAACATTTATAACGGTTCAGGTTCATATACCTCAGAGTTATTATAGCGATTATAATTCTTCCCCTACTCGTGTAAAACCAACTATCGAAATTTGGATTATATCACATGAAAAACATATGGTTGTTGATAATGTGCCAAAAGTCACGCAAAATCGAAATGATTATTTGTCTGAGTTGATTGACAACAAGATAAATGGCAAAAGAGGTTTCGGCATTGGTGAAACAGCATTGCTTAGCAACGTTGAAGGTGCTTTTCAGCAAGATTATTTGTTTAGAAAGATGATATTCCAGTGTACGGATTTAAATTGGTCTTTATGCGATGAAGATGACGAATAATTGTGAATGATTTGAATAAGGTAATGTAGAAATGTTTGATATAGATGATTTAAAGATATATAGAGGTTCAGATATTCGTATTACTGACAAAATAATTGTCACCCAACCTACAATAGACCAGATTATTGAATTTGGAGAAAAGAGATATTTTTCTGCTGTCCATACTTTAACTGGTGTTGGTGCGGATTTTAAGTGGCAACTTTGGGATTACTTAGGGATAGATTATACTACGATTGAAGACTTTGAATTATTTAAGAAAATGATTTGTCCGATGCTTTCGAGTAAGAAAAAAATCTATAATGAGTTAATGGCTCATAAGGAAGAATACGAAGAGCAATTAAATAAAATGACTGAAGAAGATTTGAATGAACTATTGTTTAACCCAGTCTCTTTGGTCTTAAAGGATATTGATTTTGCTGATTTTGAAGAATATGAATCAGACAAAAACAATGAAACTATTTTATACGATAAAGAACATGATATTACTATTGATAGATTTGTATATGCCAGAATGGTTGATACCGTCAGAAAAATTCATGGTTTTAAAAGGAACAATCAAGTTCCTGCTAATGATATAACAAAAATGTTTTTGATTGACGATGCACGAGAAGAAGCTATGGCTACTGCTCAAAAACCTTATAAGAGTGTGTTAAAGCCTCTTATTTCGGCTTTGGCTGTTAAAACTGGGCAACTTGGTAGTGATAGCATATGGAATACAAAAGTAAATATGTTCTTTGACGCTATAAAGAGAATAAATAAAATACAAGATGCCACTTTGTTATTGCAAGGTGCATACAGTGGATTTGCTAGTCTCAAGGGCATTGATAAGGAAAGGCTCGATTGGGCTGGCGAAATATGAATTAGATAAAATTAATTATAAATGGAGGAAATAAATATGGCTACATTTAACAAGAATGAAGTTGTGCTTGAGAAAGTCAAGCAGGCAAGCCTTTATGATTTGGAAACTGGTATTCTGTTAAACAGACTTACTTCTATCGAAGACCCCAGCTTGAACACCACAGCCGAAAAGGAAGAGGTTGTCGATGCTCAGGGTAATACTATTACAGATATTTATAGAGCTAAGAAGGCTACTTTTGGCGGTAGCAACTCCCTGTTCTCCCTTGACCTTGCTGCTTCACAGTTTGGTGCAAAGAAGGATGTCGCTTCTGCCAACAACAAGATTATCAACTATATGGCTGAGACCATGACAATTGCCGATGGCAAGGTAAAGCTTTCTCGTACTCCTGTTGAGAACAGCATTAAGTACATTTATATCATTGAGGGTGGCGAGATTGGCGAGTCCTATAAGGTCGGTGCTACCGCTACCGACAAAGAAGCTCTTGTCGCTAACGATGGTACTATCACTGTGCCTACTTCTGTAACTAAGGGCAAGGTGTATGTCGAGTATGCCTACGAATCCGAAGAGGCTGTTCGCATTGTAAATAAGGCTAACGAGTATCCCACTGCTGGTAAGTTGGTGATTCTTGCTCTGTTTAGAGACAAGTGTACTGACAAGACCATTCTGGGTAGCATTATTTGCCCCAAGGCAAAGCTGAACCCTGAGTCTGTTGACCTTTCTCTTACTCCTACTGGCAAGCATCCTTTCGAGTATACCATGATGAAGGACTTCTGTTCCGACGAGGAAGAGCTGTTCGAAATCGTGCTGAGCAAGTAATATTTATTTAAGATTGCTTATAACAATTAAGGATATATGAGTAGGGGTTTATCCCCTACTCTATTTCTATTTGAACGGAGGTGACATGATGGTGGAAAATAATAATGCTATTTGCAGTATTTGCGGTAATGACTACCATATCTGTCTTTCTTGTAAGGACTCTATGAAGTTGCATCCGTGGAAAATGCATTGCTGTTCTGCTGATTGTTACAAAACATTCCAAGTGGTTAGAGGATTTTCTACTGGTGTGTACACCAAAGATGAATTTAAGTCTAAATTGCAAAATATTGATTTAAGTAACTTAGAAAACTATAGAGAACATATAAAGGCTATGATTAAGGACGCTTTGAAAGAAGATAAAATTGTCGAGTCCAAAGTTCCTGTTGTTGAAGAAGCTACAATAGAGGAAATGGTTGTTGAAAAACCAGTTTATTCTCGTAAGAGAAATTATAAAGTTAATAAAGTGGAAGCAGAATAATCTGCTTCAATTAAGTGTGTAAATAAATATTAGTTTAGATAAATGCAAAAAGGAGTATTGTTTCACACTTTTATGATTATCAAAGATGATTAGGTTAAGTTGAAATTTAGTACTCCTTTTTTTTACACTTATTTAAGTTAATATTTGGAGTGCAGAAAACAAATGAAAGGTTAAATTTGAAGGTGAAAAGAATGAAAGTTATAAGTAATGTAACTGGTATTTGTTATGAAAGTGAAGATGTTGTTTTCTTCCGCAATTTGTATCAATCGAGTTTTTATATTGACAATAATGCAACTATTGTAGATGTATTTACAGACGGCAACAAAAAATTAGTTTTTGTGTTTTGGAGAGACCAACATGAAGCTTTGATAAAGTTGTGGCTTGCAAACAAAAAAGAAGACAACAAAGAATAATAAGTATATTAAATGTTTAAAAGTAATGAGGTTTAAAATTATGAAGAATGAAATTGTTAAAGGAACTAATAATGACAGATGCTATACGGTTTATATGCACACTTCTCCTAGTGGAAAAAGATATATAGGGATTACTTCTACATCTGTTGAAGAAAGATGGAGAAACGGCAGAGGTTATTTATACAAATACAAAGAAAAAGACGAATACAAACAACCAGCGTTTGCCAATGCAATTATTAAATATGGTTTTGATAATTTTAAGCATGAGGTTGTTGCTAATAATTTAACCAAAGAGGAAGCCGAACAGAAGGAAATAGAATTGATTGCTTATTACAAAAGCAACCAGCCAGAATATGGATACAATATTTCAAATGGTGGAAATTATGCTGGTAAACATTCAGAAGAAACAAAGAGAAAAATAGGCGAGTTTAATAAGGGCAAAATAACATCGGAAGAAACTAAAAGAAAAATGAGCGAATCTGGAAAAGGCAAGAACGCAATTCCGATTATGCAATTCTCAAGAAACGGAGAGTTTATTAAAAAATATAATAGTATGACTGACGCTATAATTGGAATTAATTGCGAAACAGCCAGCCCCTCGCTTATTTCTGCTTGTTGCAATAATAAGATAAAGACTGCTTATAATTATATATGGAGATTTGAAGAAGATGCATTGACGGACGACTATTTACATTGGTGCAATAGTCGTGATGAAAATTATTATACTAGGTCTATTTGTCAATATAACCGAGATGGCATATTTATCAATGAATACAATAGTATAAAAGAAGCGACTTTAATAACAAATATTAATTCTGGTAATATTACTTTGTGTTGTAAGGGAACTCTCAAAACTGCGGGTGGTTATATATGGAGATACAAAGAAGATAAATTAACGCAAAAGTACATTTTATGGTGCAATAGCAATAATGCTGGAAAAGTCAAAAGGGCGGTATTAAGGTGTTCTAACAATATGAATTTTATTGATAGTTATGCAAGTATAAGTGAGGCAAGTTTGAAAACGGGAATAGACAGAAGCAGTATTACTGCTTGTTGTAGAGATAAAATTAAAACTGCTGGCGGATACATATGGAGATATGAAAGTGATATAGATATATCAAACGCCGATAAGGAAGTAGTTTGAAATTATATAAAATAATGTTATAAGATAGGTAAAACAATGGCTAATTTTAACTCAGGAAAAATTTTCGAGGACGATTTCAAATCCTCAGTAGATAAAGATAGATGTCTTCTGCTCCGCTTGAACGACCAACCACAAGTTTTCTCTAAGTCTGCGAAATTTTCATTAAAGCCGCCATGCGATTTCGTTTTGTATGATAGCGTCACAAAACTGTTCCTTCCATTGGAGCTTAAGACAACAAAATATCGCAGTATGAGTTATGAAGATATCAATGAAGAAAATCCTGCGAATGCAATGATACATAAACATCAGCTTGAAAAATTATTAGAGTTTTCAAAATATGATGGAGTCAAAGCAGGATTGCTTTTGAATTTTCGTACAGAAGAAACTAATTTGCAAAGAACATACTACATATCTATAGAAAATTTTTTAGATATGTGCCAAAAGATAAATAAAAAATCAGTAAATGAAATAGATTTGCTGAATATTGGCGGCGCTAGTAAAGTGGAGGGCATTAAAAAGCGAAGCAGATATTCATGGAATATTAGCAATTTGCTTGATAAGCTAAACAACTAAATATATATAAAATAAACCAAAACAATATATAAAACATTTATATAAAAATATATGAATAAAGAAAGGTATGAATAAAATGATGAATGAAATGAAAATGGGCGTTTACACTTATACAACTGATAACGGAGATGAATCTTACAATTTCAACTTCTGCACAGACTTATCTGTTGCGGCGAAGCTTCGCTTTGTCAATTCTGTTGTAGACCTTGTAGTTGACGATACCCGTTATAACTCCGTAATTCGTGATTTGATTTTCGATTTCTACATTGTCGATATTATGACCGATGTAAATACCAAGGAGTTGAAAGGTTCTCTTAGCTTCCTAAATGATGTTGAAGACTTCCTACTCTCTACTAATATCATAGAAATCGTTAAGGCAAACGCATTTCCTACTTTGTTCGACGAATTAAATGATGCCGTGAATAAGTCAATCGCCTATCGCACAGGCATTCATCCTTCTCCCCTATCCGACGCTCTGTCTTCTCTCCTCTCTACCCTTGAAAAGAAAATCAATGAAGTAGATACGGATAGTATGATGGGCATGGCGAAAAAGTTTGCTGGTATGGGAAAAGATTTTACAATCGAGAATGTAATTAAGGCTTATATGGAAAGTGATGTTCATAAGCAGAATTTAGCTGAGATTGCGAATGCGAAGAGCGATAAGGTTAATAGCGATAAGGTCGAGTAAACATGGTGTTTAAGAATGAAAAAGAACTAGAAAGGTTCTTGTTAAAGAAATGTCGATTGGCTCTGATAAAAGCTCAAGAAGAAGTATATAGAATACTCAAAGATTTTCTTCGTCAATTCTATAACGACTATGACCCTTCTTTTCCAAGAACGTATCAACTACTTCAATCCTTGGTGCAATCACGCATTATTTCAGACGGAAAGGGTTATAAGGCAGAAGTTTATTTTGACCTTGACAGTCTTTCATATGGTGGTGGAAATCCGTCTGGAGAGCAAGTTATGGCAGCGGCATCTCAAGGTCTTCATGGTGCTATTGGTAAAATACCATATCCAAAAATTAGTGACGAATTTCAATATTTTGATGGCAATACTGGAGTAAGCGTTTGGAACGACCCAATAAAGATTCTTGATGCAAAGGCTATTGAAATATTAAAAGATATGTTGATTGCAGAGGGAATTCCTATTAAATAAAAAGAAAGGGGGATGCTATATGGCAGGTAGAAAAACATTTAGAAAAATTATTACAAGTACAGAGTTGACCGCACAAATAAATAAAGAGAATATTAAGCTCATGGAGCGATTCTTGAAGAACTTCGCTACTAAGCGTTCTCCAAAGTCTGTGACGGTATATAGAAGCAATTTGAATATATTTTTTTGCTGGTGTGTTGAAAATTTAGACAACAGACCCTTTATAAAACTAAAGCGTTTGGATTTCTTAGATTTTTTCGATTATGCTCTAGTTGAACTTAAATGGAGTCCTGCACGATTTTCACAAATGGCTTCGTGCTTGTCTAGTTTCTCTGATTGGATAGAAACATATTATGGCGATATGGAAGGCTATGAAAATTTTCGTAATCTTGTAAAGAAAATAGAAAAACCTGCAAAAGAAGCTGTAAGAGAAAAGACTGTTCTTCAAAAAGAAGATATAGATAAAATATTTGAAGTTCTTGGAGAAAACGGTAAAATTCAAGAGCAATGTCTTCTTGCATTAGCAATTTCTTGTGGTGCAAGAGTTTCTGAGCTTGCTAGATTTACTACAGATATTATTGATGAAGATAACACTGTATTTGATGGTTTGTTCTTAAAGACCACAGGCAAGATTCAAACTAAGGGTAGAGGAACTACAGGGAAAATGTTGGATAAGTTCATATTGAAGGATATGTTCTTGCCATATTATAAGAAATGGCTGCCAGTTAGAGAACAAATTATGAAGGAATCTGGAAAAGACCATAATTATTTGTTTATCACTAAAGATGGAAACCCTGCTAATTCAGACAGATTGAGGGACTGGATTGGCAGTTGGGGAGATATTGTTGAACAACCAAGTTACCCACACCTCTATCGTCACCGGAATATTTCTATGCTTAGAGAAAATTCTGTGGATGATGACTTAATTGTATATCTTACTGGATGGGCAGAAGGAACTGGACATACAATGATTGCGATATATGACGATGCAGATATTGCTACGAAAGAATGGAAATGCCTTGACAAGCTAAAAAGTGCATTAGGCGACAATAAATTATAATAACAAATAAATTTATATATATTGCTTGGAAGTGAATTAAATTATGAAAACAAAATTGATTTTTAATAGTTTCTTAGCAAAACAACTCTTGGCTTGTGGTTATAGGATTGTAGATTTGCAAAAAGACCATAAAAGAAAAAACGGAGTTGTTTTTGTTTTTGAAGAAACAGAAGCGTTTATAGAGGATTTAAGAAGATTAACTTCTGAATAAGAAGTTATTTATACACTGAATTATACAACGAAAGGACAAAGTGTAAGATGGCTATTTTAGATGAATATGTAACTGTTAGATTAGTAAATACAAGTATTGCTTATTATGAGAATCTTGGCTATGAAATACCAAGATATGAATATGAAAAGGGCAAATTCAGAGTTAAAAATGGGACTGAAATTGTTGTAAAAACAAAAGACTTAAAGCACGATTCAAACATCAAATTAAATGCTATGTGTGATTGTTGTAGCAAAAGAAAATATATGGCTTATAATGCGTATAATAAAAATATATCTAAGCATAATGGGTTATATATTTGTAGTACCGATAGGACACATAGACAGTTTATGGGAGATATCACTCTTGATTGTGCCTTAAATAAAATTATAGATTTTTATAATAATAATGATAGATTCCCAAAATATAACGAGTTTACTGTTGAGAATGGTTTTGATTTTTCTTATGCAAAGTTCTCAATTTTATGCAAAGAAAACAATTCTACACCACAAGATGAATACGCAAAGATAGATTGTTTTAAGTCTGAGCCTAATATTAAATATTATGATAAATATTTGGAAAGACTACTTTATATTATAAATAATGTAGATAGTGGCATTGGAAGCAATCTTTCTAAGTTGTCTCAATGTGATTATTGTAAAAAGTATGGACTGCCAAATTATAGGTGGTTTATTGATAATTGCCCAGACAAATCTGTTCATAATGATGTTACATTTAAAGAATTTGCTGGTATTAAGCAAAGATTTTTGACCAAAGAACAATGCATAGAGAATATCTTAAAGATGTCTGAAGAATTTGATAGACCTTTAAAGTACGATGATTTTAGAAATAAACAATACAACAAGGTAACTGTTGATATGGTAAAAAGATATTGGGGTTCTTTAAATAAAATGAAAGAAGAACTTGGTCTTGAGATTATTCAACCACAAATGATTAAGATAACCCAAGAATCTTTTGACAGAACTATACGAATATTAAAACAATATTTAGCGGACAACAACAAAGAGTTTATAACAACAACAGAATGGAATTCATTGAATTTCGATGGCTTTTATAAATATCTTTCAGTTTCTAAATTTGTTGAGGAAAACTTGCATATGCCATTGCCAGATTATCTTTTGACGCAAGGCATTCGTATGGGCGAAGCTGGTGAAGGAATCAAAAATATATTTGATGATGGAGAAATAACTACAAGTCAATTTGAATATATGTTTAGTTCTTTTATCAGAAGGATGGGGTTTAGATACAATGTGGATTATTTTAGAAATGTAAGATATTCTACATTCTGTGATGATTATAGTGGAATGAGAGATTGCGATTATGTTATTAAACACAATAACCAAACGATTTATATTGAAATTGCAGGTATTATTGGGCAATATAAACCATTCTATTACTCCGACAAGCCTATCACCAGTAGCAAATCCAAAGAACAGTACAGACAGAAATTAAAAGAGAAAGAACAACTTCTGATTTCTAACAATCATATTTATTTCATCCTCTTTCCTTGTGATTTAACGGAAGAAAATATGGAACAAGTGATTAAAAATCCAACAGTAGAACTACGAAAGCAGATTGAAGCATTCAATCAAACTAACATAGATTTTGTAAATGTAAGAAAAATAGGAAAGTTAGATTATGATAATCCTGCTATCGTAAGACATTCGGATTGGGAAACACACAGAAAAATTTCTGTGATTGATAACAACTAAATATATACAAAATATAAATAATAGGATTTGGAGGATAACTACCTCCCTTCTATTTTATCTTTATGTGAAGAAGGGCGAAAGTTAAAAGGGCAATTTTAAGTGGTGTATAAAATTGCCCTCTCCCCTCTCTTCTCAAAAACAAAAAAACAAAACATAAATTTGAAAATTACAGCACCTTTCGAGGTGCGTTTTACAATGCACCTGTGTAAAGGAGTGTGAATATATATGAATGATTATCGTATAGAGCTTGGTATCGGTTTAAAAACTGACGACTTTGCCGAAATAAAAAAGAAGATTAATAGTCTTGAAGACAGCTCTATTAAATTAAAGGTTGATGCAGAAACCACGGAGTTAACTCGTACAATAAAAGAAGCGTTAAATGGTTTATCAAAAGGTTCCAAAAATGCTTTAACCCTTGATACTTCCAAGTTGGAGGGTTCTATTGGTCGTGCTGCAAGAAAGCAAGTTATACCAGAACTAGAAGCTCAAATCAAAGAGCTTGAAGGTTTGTTTGGTGGTCAACAAGCCACAATGCGAAAATTGACAACGCATGGCAAGAATGTCGGATTTGACATATTTACAGATTTTGGAGATTTTAATTCAGATTCTGCAATAAAAAAAATGGAGGCTATGGAGAAATATATCGATAGCCTTAAAAGGCTTGCGGTTATTGATAACATTAAGCTAGATGGGTTTAATGAAGTTCATAAAAATGCGTCTGAGTTAATCGATGATATTGCTGGTGTTGAAAGTGCTGTTGACAAAGCTGGCGATGTACCAGATAAGATTAAGAAATTTTTCGGAAGCGGTCTCGATGTCGAAAGTTTATCTGGGCAACTTCAACCTATTATTACAGATTTAAACGAAATCAAAACGGCTATTCAGAGTTTGTCCTCTGGCATTTCTGTAGATGGATTAACACAATCTTTTGATAGACTGTCTGATACATTGGAAAGACTAACTTCTAATCTTTCATTAGCAAAGAACACATTAGATACTGGTTTTTCTAATACTGCTCCTGTCAACAATGCAGTAAAAGTTGCCCAACAAACTGGTCAGAAGATTGGTGAAACTGTTGGTAAATCTGCTACTAAGTCTGCTAAGCAGTCTATAAACCTTGATGATGTGATTGATGAGCAAACCCTTGCTCTAATGAATAAATTCTCTATCAGCGGAGACAAGGGTTCTGATTCTTTTAATAAAATCAGACAAGCACTTGTTGAATGCAGAAATGAACTTAATATATTAAAAAATAGTGATATTGGCATAGATGAAGAAGTATTTGATACCAGTAGAGCTGTAGACAAAGTAACCGACGCTATTGCCAATCAAATGCGAGCTGTCAATAGTTTGGGCGATGAATATATTGAGTTGGCAAACTATATGACGAGGTTTAATGACCCAACAAAAGGAAATAAGGTACGTTTACCAGATGTCGTTAAACAAGAACAAGGAGACGATTATAGGTCTAGTAGAGGCAGTCTTGGAATTGCTTTTAATACCGAGAGAGGTATATCTTTTGTCGATTTTATAAATGACCTTAATCACGAGCTTGGCGAGACCATTAGTTTGACAAATGGCGAAGCGGCTGCTATGGACGAATTACTTCGCAAGGTTGAACTTGGCAGAAAACAAAGAGATGTTGCCAAGAAAAGTGAAAAATACTTATATGACAGTTTGTCTGCCGAAGAAATACTTGAGCAAAATGGCATTAATAGAGAAGAAATTTATAGCGACACTATGTCCGCTGTTGATGCTGTTAACACAGCAGAACGAGAATCTGCAAGAGTTTCTGCCGATACTACTAATACCATTGTTCAAAATGAAGAAAGAAAACAACGTGCATATCAAGAAACAAGAAGATTGATTTCTGATGTGGCACAAGATTCTATTGACGAAGTAAGTTCTAAGTCGATTGACAGAGCATTTAGAGTTGATGAATCTGATTCTATTGCGTTCAGACGAGAGATGGAGAATCTTGTAAGTCAATGGACTAATGCCAAAGGCGAACTGACCGACATTAAGATAGATACGTCAACTGTCTATGACAAAGACACAGGACGGCATATTGAAAAGATTCGTCAAGCACAAATAACTTATAATAACGAGCTTGGCGAGACAATTAAAAAGACAATTGCGTTAAGACAGATAGGTACGGAAGCCAAAATAGTTGACGGCAAAGAAATGACTTCCCCTATGTATGGTTTTGTGGAGGTATCTGGTCAGTATTCAAAGTCTCTTGGCAAAACAAAGGTTCAGACCGATGCTTTTGTTAAGCAACAAAAACAGGCGGTTTCAAATCTCACAAATCAGATAAACCAATTAAATCGAGCCGCTAATGACCAAAATGCGTCAAGACCTATCAAGGATGCTTCTCATTTAGATACGCTTAAAAATAAGTATAATGAAGTTATTTCTGCTATTCAGAGAATGGGAGCAACTACAACTGATACATTTTCTGATGAACAAAATAATGTTAAGTCGTTAATTTCTGATTATAAAAGTTTGGTATCTGAATTTAAAAATGCCGAGAATGTATCGACAAAGATGAAAGGCACTGATTTTGATTCAGGACTTGAAATTGCAAGAAATGATTTGGAAAAGCTCAAAGCTCAAGCAAAAGACTTCCCTCAAATTACTCAAACAATTGAAAATTTGGATAATGCAATTGAAGGAGTCGGAGATGCTTCTTCCTTAAACAAATTTAATGACCAATTAAGAGTTGCAAGGTCTGAATTAGCAAAAATTAAATCAGAAACTGTCGCTGCTAATAGAAGCGAAAAGGTTGGCATCAATGTATCTGGATTAGAATCTAAGATTGCAGATTTACAAAGAATTAGTCCAGAGGTTGATAAATTCGAAGCTGAAATTGACGGCGCAAAAGTTAGCGTACAAAGTTTGTTGGCTGACTTAAAGCGAGTAAATACACAGAGCGATTTTTCCGTTGTTAATTCAAAATGGAAGGCGTTCACAGATGCCGCAAAAGTGGCAGGAATTGCTGTTTCTGAAACTGCTACTAAAGCAAGGGCGACACTTGCCAATGATATTAAAATCAATATTGAACTTGGTAATTTTGAAAACGAAATGGATGCAATGCGCACCAAGTTCAATGGCTTGTCAGATGCTAATGTAGAGTTGCGTACAAGTGTTGAGTCTGTAGAAAATGCATATCAAGAAATGTTAAAAGTCGCTAATGCTAATACTGGCGATGAAGTGGCAGATAGAGAAAGACTTATACAAGCAGAAAAAGAATATGCTGCGGCTTTAGAGAAGACTAACAATTTAATTAAGATTCAGGCTAGAGCAGATAAGGCTGAGAATGACAAATTAAAGCTACAGGACAACAGGGAAAAATTTCAAGTCAAGATTGATGCTTGGATGGCAAAGAATTCTGCTGCTACAAAGCAATTTGGTGCTCAGTTATTAGATTTAAGAGCGAAAGCTGAAAAGGCTGACCAAGTAGATTTGAATCACCTTGAAGCTGAATTATATAAAATTGATAAAGCTGCTGATAAGGCTGGCTTAAAGATGCAGAGCTTTGGCGACCAGATTAAGAGCAAGTTTAAAGAATATATGGCTTATTTCTCTGTCGCTGAAGTGTTTATGTATGTTGAGCAAGGTTTAAGAGAAATGTTTAACACGGTAAAAGAAATTGACACGGCAATGACTGGTCTATATCGTGTTACTGATTTAACTGCACACCAATATGACACCTTGTTTAACAATATGATTAACTCTGCCAAGGAATATGGCGCTACACTAAACGATGTTATCAATGCAACTACAGACTGGGTTCGTGCTGGCTTTGACGCAGATGTTGCACTTGGCATGGCTGAGGTTACAACGATGTATCAGCATATTTCCGATTTGGATTATGATACTGCCGCTGAGAACTTAATTACTGCTTATAATGGCTTTAAAAACGAGTTAAATGGCGCATTTGACGGCGACCAAGTTGCTGCCGTTGAATATATTGCAGACATCTTAAATGAATTGGATAATAATTTTGCCGTGACCTCTGCTGGTCTTGGCGAAGCATTGAAACGTTCTGCTTCTGCATTAGACTTGGCTGGGAACTCTATCCAAGAAACCGCAGGTATGGTTACTGGTATAACCGAAGTAACTCAAGACCCAGAAAAAGCCGGTAATTCTTTAAAGATTTTGTCTCTTCGTTTGCGAGGAATGAAGGGGCAGTTAGAAGAGCTTGGTGAAGAAACGGACGAAAATGTTGAGAATATCTCCAAGATGCAAGGTCAAATTCTTAACATGACTGGTGGCAAAGTTAATATTTTTGATGCATCAGGCAACTTCCGTTCAACATACGAAATCATGCAAGGTATCGCCCAAATTTGGGACAACCTTAGTTCAATAGACCAAGCAAACCTACTTGAAACTATAGCTGGTAAGCACAGAGCGAATGAAATAGCCGCCCTACTTTCCAACTGGCAGAATGTCGAAGCCGCCGTTAAATCTGCATCTGAAGCAGAAGGTTCAGCAGCTAAGGAAAATGCCAAATATATAGACAGCATCCAAGGTCGCTTGGATAAGCTCACTACAGTGTGGCAATCTTTTGCCAACACATTTATGAATTCAGATTTCTTAAAGGGTGCCATAAGTGCATTAACAACATTTGTAGAAATACTTGAGAAGCTTGTAGATAAGATTGGCACTTTAGGCACAATAGGTCTTGGTGCTGGTATATTTTCAATGTTCAAGAACAAAGGTTTGTTCTCTGGAATATTGGGAGAACTTTCTGCGTTCGGTTCTCTTTCACTAGATGTTTGGAAGTCTGGTGGAAAATTAACTAATAGATTCAAAGATATTGGCAAAGCCGCTGGCATGGCTGGCGGTAGTATTGCGTCAAAATTTACTGGCTCATTATCTGGATGGATTGGAATCGCTGGCTTGGCGATAACTGTTATTAGCGGTTTTGTTACCGCTATAAAAAATGCCAAAGAAGAGGAAGCTCGTCTGAGACAAGAAACAATAGAAACTAGCAATGAGTTCCTAGAAGCGTCCTCTTCTTTTGAACAAGCATATATTAAGTATTCTGGCAAGACAAGCTTAACCGCCGAAGAAGAATCTGAGCTTGAGTCTGCAATTAAAGGCACTGTTGATGCCCTTGGTGATAAATCAAGTGCGTTACAAAGCGTTGTTAATAGTAGTAATGATTACTTAGAGAATCTTGAAAAGATTAAAGATGCAGAATTAGAAGAGGCGGCAAGAAAAGCAAAGGAAAAACGAGATGCCGCCGAATTAGAATTAAAGGACGCTGCTATTGGTTGGATTGCCAGTGACGGTAGCGAAGTTAATATCACAGGTTCTGATGCTAAGGCAATAGGAATTCTTTCAAGTGTTGGCAAAGAATTTTGGGACACGAAAGTAAATGAAGCTAGAGGAGAAACTGTTTGGAGTGGTCTTAGACTTGATGCAAATGCTGGCACAGATGAAATAATAGAATATTACAACGTGCTCGTAAAGTGTCAAGAAGCTTTGTCTGATGCTGGGCTAATTGAGACATCTGAATACAAAACTATAACAAGTGCCATCGGCAAAATGTCAGATGCCATTGCCACTTACACTTCTGGTGTTTACGATGCAGCAAAAGCCCAATATCAACTTCAAAATGGCATTCCAAAGACAGCCGAAGAATACCTTGAAATGCGAAAGCATATTCTGAACGAAGTTGGCGGAACACTTGATGAAAGAATGAATATTGCCAATACACTTGATACAGAGTATGGCAAATATTTCGATTTAACAGACGCAAAAGTTCAAGTTCATAAACTTGTAGGAATTATTGACGCTTGGGGTTGGGGTAATAAAGACGGCACTAATGAAATTGGCACCGTTGAAACATTACTCAATATGCGAACGGCAGTTAACAACAATGAGTGTACTGTTGGTCAGTATATGTCTCAGTTTAATAAAGTTCAAGACATGATACGTCCATACAGTAGCAAAGAAAAAGAATTGGTAAATACCGCTTTTGGTCTCGATACTGACGCAATCAAGCAACAGTATGATGACATGAAAAAGTATTTATTGAGACTTGCTCCTAACGAAGAAGGTTATGGCGGAAGAATTGAAAATTTCCTAAATAGTCTTACCGCAAATGAACTTTCTGCTATTATCAGCCTTAAAACAGAAATAGACTGGGAAAATGCTAGTCCAAAACAAATTCGAGAGCAAATTGAAAAAGAAGTCACTTTAATTGAAGCCATATCTTTTACTGTTGACTTAGAGCTTGAGACGGAGAAATTAGAAAATCTAACAACCGCTGTAAGCGAGTCTCTTTCTGGCGCTGGATTAGGAACAACATCCATGTCTCTTGTCGAAGATATGTTTGGCGATTTGGACAGTTATGACCCAACCAAATTGTTTGAACATACTGCAAACGGCATTCGCATGAATAGTGAGGAATTCAGAAAGTTAAATGCTGAGTATAAAAAAGAAAACATTGATGGTCTTGAAGGAAAGATGGATGCTCTTGGTGAGAGATACAATCAAACCAGAGAAGGGCTTTCAGATTTAACATATGGAAGTAAGGAATATAACGATAAGCTTCGTGACCTTAACAACATAGAAGACCAGATAAATGCAACGGAAAAGCTTGCTTCTCAATACAGAGGACTTGCTTCTGCATATCAATCGTGGCAAAGAGCAGAATCTGCTGGCTCTCAGCGAGATATGTATGAAGGCATGATTGAAGGCTTTGAAAATGTTGATGATGAAATTTCTCGTGGTTGGTTAGATGATGGAACCATAGAATTCCTTAGACTTATCAAGGGCGAAAATCTGTCTGCAACTGCTACAACAAAACAATTAAAAGAAGCGTATCAGAGTCTTGATGATACAATCAAGAATACTACTTATAGTGTTCGTGACTTCTTTACCGTAGACGAAGATGGTAATTCTACTAACACTGGTGTTTACAACTTCTTAGATGCCATAGGTCAGCTAGAAGAAGAAAAGTTTGGTGGAAAAGATGTTGTCAAGAGAGATAAAGACGGCAACATTATTGCTTTTGACTTTAAGATTGCTGGTGGCGATGAAGCGATTGCCGACGCACTTGGCATTAGCGAAGAACTTGTTCAAATAATGGTTCGTGCTGCTGATGATGCTGGATTTGTAGTTAGCATGGACGGCACTTATCAGCAATTAGATACATTAAAAGACAAAGCTCAAGAAGCTGCTGATAAGTTAAAAGAACTTAAAATAACAAACTTTGAGTTTAACATTAATACTGGTAGCGAAAAGTCTGTACAAGACCAGTATAAAGAAGCTTTAGATATTTGGGCGGAATTCAAGAAAAACAAGAACAAAGACGGCACCGTAAATATGAGTGTCGAAGGCGCAGAACAAGCCTTTACTCTTGTGAGCACTTTACAATCTATGGTTGATAGATTAAGCGAACCTGTTTATATGGAGCTTGATGCAACACAGGTTGAAAAGGATATGCAGACTCCGCTATCCAAGTTGCAAGAATACGAACGTCTTACGCAACAAGAAAATCAATTAAAACTTAAGGGTACTGACACATCTGAAATAGATAAGTCTCAAGAAGAAATTATTGACTACTTTGAAGGTCTCAAGCCAGAAATCAAAGCAGAGCTTGGTATCAAAGACCTTAGCAGAGAAGAAATACAAGCAAAAGTAGAAGCCGGCGAGATAGAAATTCCAGCGACTATTGACTTGCAAGTAGAGATGAATAATACTCTGCGTGATATGGTTAACGTATCTCTCTACAATGCTGGCGTTATCGATGAAGAAGAATTAAAAAAAAGAGTTGACGTAGAAGTTTATGCTGAAAACGTTGACACTTCCGATGTTGATGAAAAGACAAAAGAAGAAGTAGAGAAAAAGAAAGCCGAAGCTAGAAAAGCCAATGTCGAAATTATTGCAGAGACTGTTGGCATTGAAGATGTTGATGATTTGTCTTCGAAGCTAAAGGGTCTTGATGATAAGACGATTCAAGCTATTGCAGAAGTACTTGGTCAGATAGATATTGATAAACTAAAGAATACAATTGCCAAACTTGACAACAAAGAGGTAGAAGCGATTGCCAAGGCAATAGGTCAAGGCGATGTTGATGCGTTGAAAACTGCTATTAGCGGACTTGACCCAACGTATGTTCAGGCTATCGCAGAAGCCTTTGGTTATGATGACGTTCAAGACCTTCAAAATGCCATTGGAAACATGGATGGAAACACCGTTCAGGCTGTTGCACAGGCATTGGGTATTACAGATGTTGAAAGCCTTCAAACCGTTATCGACAATATGCAGGGCAACACTGTAGATGCAAAAGTAAATACCGATGGTCAAGCAAATAAAATCTATACATTACAAGATGTAATTGATGGCTTGAAGGGTAAAACAGTCGATATTGTAACAAATGTCAAAAAAGTATTTTCTACTATTGTTTCTGGTGGTTCAACAAGAAATGATAGTAACGGTTTTAGCGATGTTAATGGTACTGCCAATGTAAATGGAACGACTGGTCGTGCGTTTAGTCAAGGCAATTGGAGAACTAAGAAGTCTGAAACTGCTTTGACAGGAGAATTGGGTCGTGAAATTATTGTAACTCCTCAGAATCGTTGGTATACCGTTGGAGACCGAGGTGCGGAATTTGTAAATATTCCTCGTGGTTCAATTGTATTCAATCACAAACAAACCGAAGAACTCTTCCGCAATGGAAAGGTCACTTCTGGTGGAGGTCGTGCGAAGGCTCTCGATGGTGGCACGGCTTTTGCCGAAGGAACCGCTTTTGCAAGTGGCTCAAAGGGATTTGGCGGAATTGGCAAAGTTGTTGGCGATGCTGTTAAAAAGGTAGTTGATAGTGCCAAAAAGAGTGTCAAAAAGACCGCTGACAAGGTTGCAAGTAACGTAAAAAATGCCGTTAAGAATACCTCTAAAAAGTCTGACAGCCCAAAATCTAGTTATAGCGGTTCCAAAGGTAACGACGGAGGTTCTGGCGGTGGAGTTGGCAAGGTTGAAGGCAATTCCGTTGGTTCCGACAAAGATAAAGACGAATTTGAAGACACATTCGATTGGGTCGAAATAAAAATTTCTCGTATTGAACGAGTCATAGACCAACTTGACCAAAAAGCCAATAATGTTTATAAATCTTGGTCTTCGAGAAACAAGGCGTTGGCTGACGAGATTGGTAAGGTTGGAGAAGAAATTTCTATCCAACAAGCGGCGTACAATGAATATATTAAAGAAGCGAATTCTGTTGGTCTTTCAGAATCTTATGCCAAAAAGGTTCGTAATGGCACAATTGACATTGAAGATTTCAAGGGAGAAAAAGACGAAGCTCTCGTTGAAAAGATAAAAGAATACGAAAAATGGTATAGCAAGGCTTTAGATTGTCAAGATGCAATTGAAGAACTCCGTGAAACCGAAGCTTCTCTCTACGCTCAACGTGTAGAAAATGTCGCTACTCAATATGAAGCCATTCTTGGCGTTATCGAACATGAAAAGAATATTCTCGATGAGTATATTGCCCAGAACGAAGCTAATGCTCAGTTGGTTAGTGCTAATTATTATGATGCACTTGCAAAAAATGAGAGAAAAAACTTAGCAAAACTCGAAGAAGAAAAAGCTAAGATGCTTTCAGAAATGCAAGTTGCAATGAATGCCAAGGATGACGAGGGCAATTATTTAATTACCAAGGGAAGTCAGAGTTGGTATGAATTAGTTGGTCAAATTGACGAAGTAACTTTAGCAATAGCAGAAGGCGAAACCAGACTTAAAGAATATTCTCAGACCATTCAGCAACTAAGCTGGGAATCTTTTGACCTACTTCAAGACAAGATTTCTGCTGTGACAGAAGAAGCTTCCTTCTTGATTGAGCTTTTAAGTAGCGATAAGCTGTTTGAAGATGGTGGTCAGTTAACTGATTCTGGCAAGGCTACTATGGGGCAACATGGCGTTTCTTATAATGCATATATGTATCAAGCAGACCTAGTTGCCGATGAAGCTGAAAGGCTTAAGAAACAATTGGCAAGTGACCCATATGATACAGAGCTTGAAGAACGCTATCGTGAAATGATTGCTTTGCAACAGGAATATATCCTTTCTGCTCAACAAGAAAAGGAAGCAATCAGAGATTTGGTTTCTGAAGGAATTGAATTAGAGATTGAAGCTCTCGAAGAAAGAATTGATAAATATAACGAAGCTTTAGACAGTCAAAAAGATTAACAAACTTATAGAACTCTATGAGTTTGATAGTCCGCTATATTTCGAAAGATTTATAGTGTATTGCTTTGAATTGCTGGAAAATCCTTAGAGCTTTGTGAACTACAACATGGCTAGTAATAGCGAGTGTGAATGTTTGAAAATCACAAAGATTGGACAATCAGCAGCCAAGCTCCTATTGACAAAATAGAATTATTTTGATATAATAATAGGAGAAGGTTCAACGACCATCGGCTGAAATGCCGTTAGAGGGAAGTCCCTCGAAGTGGAGCACACCTAAGTTTTATAACTAATAATGTTATAGATATGGTGAATGATATGGTCTGCACTCTATTGAAAGATGGAGAAAATTTATTAGTTTATTCTAATAAAATCTATAGGGTTTAACGAACCTTTATAAATAAAAAATTGTTTAAGAATTTAATTATAAAATTAAAATTAAAATTAAAATTAAAGTGAGGTGAGAAAAATGAAAAAGAAAACGCATGAAGAATATGTTGCTGAATTGGCTATAAAGAATCCTGCCGTAGAAGTTGTTGGAAGATATGTTGATGCAAAAACTAAAATTGAGCATCATTGTTTGTTGCATGATGTTTATTGGGATACTCAACCAATTAACGCATTACTTGGTCGTGGTTGTAAATTATGTGGAAAGGAAAGACTTCACAATTATCATCAAAAGACTACGGAGCAGTACATTATGGAACTTCGTGAGGTTAATCCATTTGTTATTCCAAAAGAATCATACATTGATTCTCATACTCCAATACTACACGAATGTACAATTCATAATATTGAATGGAACATTTCACCGACAAGTGCGCTTCAAGGATGCGGGTGCCATCAATGTAAGAGCGATAAAATTAGAAACAGACTTTCTAAAACGCATAAACAGTATCTTGAAGAATTGAAAGATATAAACCCAAATATTGAACCAATTGAACAATATATTGGTGCGAATATTCCAATATTGCATAAGTGTTTGATTGATGAATATGAATGGAACGCAACTCCTGCAAATGTTCTTTGTGGTTGTGGATGTCCCAAGTGTGGTCAAAGATTTAAAAGAACACACGATGATTATGTACGAGATGTATATGAAATCAATTCTGATATTGAAGTAATTGGTGTATTTAGTGGATTGCAGACTCCTATTTTGCATAAATGTAAAAAACATAATATAGAGTGGATGGCGTATCCAGAGTTTATATTAAGGGGATGCGGTTGTCGTGAATGTGGAAATGAAAAAATTAAAGAAAAACTTGGAAAAACACATGAGCAATATGTTCAAGAATTAAAAGAAGTAAACCCAGATGTTGAAGTTCTTGGCGTTTATATCAATAGTGTAACTCCTATATTGCATAAATGTCTTATAGATGGCTATGAGTGGTACACCGCTCCTACAACTATGTTAAGGTGTGGTTGTCCGCAATGTAATGAAAGCTCAGGCGAAAGGCAAATTCGACAATGGTTAAAGAAACATAATATTACATATGTATATCAAATGCTTTTTGCTAATTGTCGTGATGTTAGACCTCTACCATTCGATTTTTATTTATCAGAATTAAATATCTGTATTGAATATGACGGAGTTCAACATTTTGAACCAATTGATTATTTCGGTGGTCAAGAATCTCTTGAATATACACAAAAACACGACATAATTAAAAATCAATATTGTGTAGAGAATAATATTAAGCTCATTCGCATTCCTTATTTTAAGGATGTTGAAGAAGAATTAAACAATTTTTTATTTATTTAATATAGTAATACATATGGTTATACAATTATCAACGCAAAATTCTTGATATTAATAAGGAAATCTCTAGTTTAGAGAAGCAACAATCTGCTTATCAAGGCGACGATAGCGAGGAAGCAAAGCAGAAGTTACAACAAATTTCTGTCGAACTCGAAAGTTCTCGCCGTGACCTTGAAGAAACAGAATACGACAAATATATATCCGATACTCAGCAAATGTTGGATGATTTGTCATTACAGTATTCTGAAATTCTGAATACTCGCCTTGATAATCTTGATGCCCTCGTCGCAGATATGATTACACAAATCAACACAGATGCTAATTCCATAAGTACTACTCTTTCTGAAAAGGCTGAGTCTGTTGGTTATACTTTGTCAGAGTCCATGAAGACCATATGGGATAACAATACAACGGATACAACCAATGTAATTACGAATTATGGTGAGAAGTTTACGACAGCTCAAACGACAACCAATAATGCTCTTGGAACAATCAATACAAATTTGCAGAACATGATTGGTCAGTTGAATAAATTGGCTAAAACCAATGTAAAATCTGCAAGTATTTCTTCGGTGGCTAATTCTGAGAAAGCAAAACCTGCCAAGAAAGAACAAACTAAAAAAGAACAATCTAAGGAGCCAACCAAAACTATTAAAGTTGGTGGAAAGATTAACGCCAAAGGCGCTCAGATTTATGACTATGCTGGTGACAAATCTGGTGAACGTCAGTTATTCAGAAATGACCCAGTTTATAAAGTTCTTAAAACTGAAGGAAATTGGTTGCAAGTTCGTTGGCACAAGTTGTCAAAGGGCATAACTGGTTGGTTTAAAAAGGGCGATGTCAAGGCTCTGGCAACTGGTGCGAGAAGAATCGCATCTGATGAAATTGCTTGGACACAAGAAAAAGGTCAAGAATTTATTGTTCGTCCGTCTGATGGTGCAATTCTTACTCCTGTCGCAAAGGGTGACAGCGTTCTCACTTCTACTGCAAGTGGCAATATATGGAATATGGCTAACAACCCAGCAGAATTTATTAGGGATAATTTGAACTTGGGCACTGCCGATGTGCCTAATAATTCTACTGTTAGCAATAATATTACTCAACACTTCGAGAACATCACCTTTAGTATGCCCAATGTGCATGGCTATAATGACTTGTTGACAGAAATGCAACGAGACCCGAAGTTTGAAAAGCTTGTTCTCTCAATGACTATTGATAGAATTGCAGGAAGAAGTTCTTTGGCAAAGGGAAAATCTATTCGTAATTAAATAGTCGGGCTAGAGACTTAAAACCTATCCAAGTGTAGAGTAAACTACGAAAAATCAAATGGGAGGCAGAAATATATCTGCCTCCCACCTTCTATTTTTGAGGTGTATGAAATGAATGAAAAGAGTTATAAGAAAAGGTTGGATTTTCAACAAAAGATGATTTCAAGACAATCAGAACAGATTGAAGATTTGAAATTACAAAATGAAAAATTGAAGTTGGAACTTCAAGAAAAAGATAAGATAATTGCCTCTGTTGAACCCATGAGAAAAGAATTAGCTAAGAATGTTTCCGAATCCAAAAGGTACAAAGAAGAATTCAAGGCATTGGTTCAAGAAGTTAGGAAAATGAAAGACATTGTAAATAAAGGCGTTTACAAAGGAAGATGGAAGATTGTAAAATTCCTTATTAGATAATAACAATATAAATTAGAAAGTAGGTGATGAAGAAAATGAGGGCATATGATTTTGAATATGACGGAATTAATTTGAGTGATAAAGGATTTATTTTGTGCAATTTTGGTGGTTCAAAAGGATTAGAAACAGTGTCCGATGGTTGCCAAATTACATTCAACACGGTGCCAGCTTTAGGTGGCACTAAGAATCATTTAATGAACACTGAATATGAAGAGTGTTTGGAAGATGTATGGCAAATTTGTAAATATTCTTGTAATGGCGACATTCAAGAAATAACTGAAACCGAGCATAGACAAATTACAAAATGGCTCAACAGAAAGAGATTTTTAAACCTAAAGATACTTGACGAATCTCATATAGATTTATACTATGAAGCTTCCTTTAATGTTAGTAAAATTGAAATTGATGGCAAGCTGTTTGGTTTTGAGCTTGAAGTGCGTACAAATGCTCCTTTTGCATATCAAGACATGAGAATAATTAATATCAAAAACCTTGAAGCAAATGGCAAGCACTCTATTAATGACACTTCTCACGAAGAAGGATATATTTACCCTAAAACTGAAATCGTAGTAAATGCAGATGGCAATCTCAATATACACAACGCTATTGAAGATAGAAATACTTATATTGCCAATGTCTCTGCTGGCGAAATTATCACTATGGATTATCCCGTTATTCAGTCTTCTGATTCATCACATAATATACAAAATGACTTTAACTGGAATTTCTTTAGAGTGGCTAATACTTATAAAAACAGCAGGAATGATTTAACCATTTCCCTCCCCTGTTCTATCAAAATTGAATACTCACCCATTGTTAAAGTTGGTCTATAAGGTGGTGGAGTTATGGCGATTGACATTAAATTTGATTTAGTTAACAATCCAGAGCCACCCACTATAATTTTGGCGAACAGAAATGGAAATAAACTTGGACAGCTAAAGGTAAATGCTGAGAGCATTGGGCTAATTGACAGGTTTAATGATGCTTCTGAATTTTCTTTTACAATAAATAAATATATAGATGACAAACTTACTCCATTATGGGATAAGGTTGTAGATTTTAAACTTGTTTATTGTAAAGAGTGGGATATGTGGTTTGAAATCAAACTCGACCTCGACGAATCAACTGAAACTGTTAAGACAGTATTTTGTACTCAGTTGGGTCAAGCCGAATTGTCTCAGATTATGCTTTATGGCATTGAGATTAACACTGAAGATGATATTGCAAGAGATGATTATAAAATCAGCATTTTATATGACGAAAATGACCCTGAAGCATCTATACTAAGTAGATTATTAAAGGATAAAGCTCCGCATTATTCTATCGCATATGTCTCACCTACCATTGCCAAAATACAAAGAAGTTTTTCTTTTGATGGCACTTCCATTCTTGACGCATTCGAAGAAATTGCGGAAGAAATAGGATGTGTATTTCAGTATTATGCTGGTATTGAAAACGGGAGATTGCAGAGAAAGATAGCTGTTCATGATTTGCAACAGAGTTGTAATGATTGTGGACACAGAGGCGAATTTACGGATAAATGTCCTAAATGTGACAGTGCAAATATAACAAATGGATATGGAGAAGACACTTTAATTTTTGTTACTTCTGACGAATTGGCTTCCGAAGGTATTCAATTAGTTACCGATACCGATTCGGTTAAGAACTGTTTCAAGCTTGAAGCTGGTGACGATTTGATGACCGCTACTGTTCGCAACTGTAATCCAAATGGAACAGATTATATTTGGTGCCTTTCCAATAGTCTCAAAGAAGATATGTCCAACAAATTGGTTGAAAAATTAGAATCTTATGATAGATTATATAGGCAATATCATAGCGAATACGTTTCTGATTTAGACACAGAACTGTTGAATAATTACAATTCTCTCGTAGAGAAGTATTCTGCTTATAATAAGGATTTACAGACAATTGCAACACCGATTATGGGTTATTCTAATTTAATGAATGCCTACTATAACACAATTGATTTATCTTTGTATCTTGAGTCTGGTCTTATGCCCAGTGTTGAAATGAGCGACACAAGCGCAGAAGAACAAGTTGCTTTATTGACTACCTCTTCCCTCTCCCCTGTTGCTGTTGCAGATGTAAGCATTGTTTCTTTGTCTACGGCTAACAGCGCAGTTTTGGCAATGGCAAAAACTATTGTTAGGTCAACATATAAAATAGAAATAAAAACGTCTGAACTTTATGACAGTGGCAATACAAGATATTGGAAAGGCAAATTTGTTGTCACCAATTATTCTGACGAAGAAGACATTGCTGAAAGCGATGAAATTTCTGTAGAGCTAAATGATGATTTAGAAACGGTTACTAAGCAAAAAATAGATAAAGTTTTAAACAAAGAGAATACGGATGATTTTAGTATCACTGGATTATTCGAAAAGGAATATGACGATTTTTGTGTAGAATTAAAAAGGTATGCATTGAATCCTTTGACCAGTTTTCATGATGCTTGCCAAGCTTGCATTGACATCTTAATAGAGCAAGGCGTTGGGAATGGCAATAGTTGGTCTGATGATGAAGAAGGCTCTGAAGGCAACCTATATGAAAAATTATATCTGCCCTATTACAACAAGCTAAAGGCTATCGAAGCAGAAATAAAAATCAGAGAAGATGAAATAAGTGTCATCTCTGGTGCGTATGATAACGATGGCGATTTGATTACCAATGGATTGCAGTCGTGTATTGAAGAATGTAGAAATAAAATTCAAAATATTCTTAACTTTAAAGACTACTTGGGCGATGAATTATGGTTAGAGTTCTGTGCTTATCGCAGAGAAGATAAGTATTCAAATGATAATTATATTTCCGATGGGCTAAATAATGCTGAACTTTTTAAAAAGGCAAAAGAGTTTTTTGAAGTTGCAGAAAACGAAATTTATAAGTCTTCTGAGTTACAACACTCTATTTCTACCACATTAAACAATTTATTGGCTATTCCAAAATTCAAACAACTGGTTAAATCTTTTAAGGTTGGTAATTGGATTAGGGTTCAAGTTGATAATAGAATATTCAAGCTTAGACTATTAGAATATGAAATAGATTTTGGGAGTTTTGAGAATATTCCTGTCGAATTTTCAGATGTAACTAAAGTTAAAAACGGAATTACAGATGTAGAGAGCATTTTGTCGCAAGCTTCTTCTATGGCTACGTCTTATGATTCGGTTCAAAGACAAGCCAACCAAGGAGACAAAGCAAAAAATACACTTGAACAATGGATTTCAGACGGATTGAACTCTGCGCTTGTTCAAATACAAAGCAATGATAGCGAAGATATTATATTTACGAAACATGGTTTATTAGGTCGTTCGTATGATGATATTACTGGGACATATGCTCCTGAACAATTAAGGTTAACACATAATATTATAGCTTATACAGACGATGAATGGAAAACGGTTAGACAAGCCATTGGTAAGCATGAGTATATCCTATATGACAAAGACGAAAATAAGTTCATTAATAAAATAGGATACGGTATGAATGCTGATTTTGTAACCGCTGGTGTCGTTAGTGGTTCACAAATAATTGGTGGTGATATCTATTCGGACAATTACTCTGTTACAGATAGAACTGGTTCTTATTTGAATTTAAGAGATGGAACATTTAGCTTTGGCGGTGGCGCTCTTAGATTTGAAGGCGGAGAGTTGTTGATTAGTTCTCCCAATGTTGTAACAAAAAATGAAGTCACAGAAATTAATGAGAATTATTTGAAAACAACAACTGTTTACGCAGAGGGATTACAAGTTAAGGCGGCTAATATCCAAGAAAAATTAACTGCGTCTCAAATAAACACTACTGGTCTAATTGCCGAAAACATTTCTAGCGAGACCATAGATAGCAAAAAAATTACTGGCGGTTCAATATCTGGTGCCACTATTGACAATGGCAATGGTACATTCTACGTTGATACAAATGGAACGGTGACTGCTAACGCTTTAACCGCCAATAATGCAACTATAACTGGCACAATAACGACTGACGAACTGACGGCGACTGGTGGCGAGATTGCTAATTTTACTATCGAAGACGGGTTCCTATATAATGGAATCAAAATCGGCAATGATAATAGTTGCGGTATCAGTTGTGGCTCTTCTCTTGGTGGAGATGACGAAAGAATTTTTTGGGCTGGCAATGATGCGTTCAAAGTAGCAATTAATGGCGCTGTAAGCGCAAGTAATTTAACCGTTACAGGCGGAAGTTTTAATATTGGCAATGGAACGTTTTCTGTGGACACAAGTGGCAATGTTGTTGCCAACGCTTTAACTGCCAACGACGCAACTATAACTGGTGTTCTTGCTGCTGGCAAAGGCTCATCGCTTGGAAGTTTCGAAGTTGACGATAATTCTATATTCAGTGGAGATTGGAGTGCATCTTCTAACAAAACCCCAGAAGTGTTCATGTGTACTGGTTCGAAGAATCTATATACTATTGCTGGTGTAGAAACTTCTGGTTGGGCTTTTGGTGCTGGCAAATCGTTTGGTGTAACGAAAGACGGCGCATTATATGCATCGAGTGGTCAAATAGGTGGTTGGTATATCGGAGATTCGTTGTATGCTAGTCTTGATGATGGTGGAAAAATTGCATTATATCCGCAATATTTACAGTATACAGATGCCGAAGGATATTCACAGCCTATCTTATGGAAAAGAATCGCAGAGTTTTTAATTAAAAATGCATAATTAATCATATGATTAGTTTGATGAATGAAGAGGAAAAGAAAATGAATAAACCGTTAACAATGATAATCAAAGAAACGAAATTAAAACTAGCAAGTGTTTGTAATGAGTCTGGATTGTCCCCAATCATTTTGGATTTGATTATGCAAGGAATCTATTCCGAAATTCATTCTCTTGCAGAAAAGCAAATCCTAGAAGATGAAGTCGTTTATGCAAAGATGGTTAAAGATAAAGGCGCAGATGATGTGCGTCCAGTTTCAGAGGGTGTAGTCAATGAATAAAACGACAAAAGAAAACAAAAAGAAGAAGGGCTTTAGTAAGAAGTTATTAATATCCGATTATATTATTGCCATCATTCTCATGGTGGCATTTTTTGTTTGTGCTTATATTAATGGCGTTTATTCTATGGAGACTATGAACACGCTAATTGAAATTGGAATGGATGTATCAATGGTTACTGTTACACCGCCATTCAATTTAGATATATTTGGCGTATTTCTGAGCACTTGGATTATACAGTTAGGCGTGTCTAGCGGCGCATATTACGTCCTTGTAAAATCTGAACATAAAATGGAATTACCGATGGAACTGATAAACGATTTGCCACAAGATATCAAAGAGCAAATTGACATGAACCAGATTATTACTACTGTGCTTAGCTGCACAGATAACTAAGATTGGAGAATTAAATATGAGTACTACATTATTTACTGCATTGCTAATTGCATTTTCTGTAATTACCAGCCTTTGTACTGAGGGTTGCAAAAAAATTTTGGACGACATCAAAGTGCATTATGCGTCAAATGTTGTTGCATTTATAATTGCCTGTATTGTGGGTGTATGTGGCACTGGCGCTTATTACATTTTGAATTCAATGGAGTTCAATGTTGTAAACATTGTGTATATGGTGTTGATGGGAATTGCAACGTCTGTTGGTGCAATGATTGGTTATGATAAAGTTATTCAAACAATTGGACAATTAAAAAAATAAACTTGAGCTGTTTGTAAATGTGTAGAACTAGATTAATGTCTATATTCTTCATATTTACAAACACTAATGGGAGGTAACTACTGTGGCTTTCAAAATTAGAACTACTAAGCCAGAGGCTGGAAATAAGTATTATATCACTAAGGCGAATGGCGGATGGTCAAATGCCATTAAGGGAAATTCTAAAAACAGAGACAAAGATTGCGATGTATTGCCAAACTGCGTTGGTTATGCATATGGACGCTTCAATGAAATCGGCGGTTATGGGTATTGCAAATATTTGACACCTACTAATGCCGAAAATTTTATTAAATATAAAAACCCAGAATTAAAAGTTGGGCAAATTCCTAAGCTTGGTGCGTGTATGGTGTGGCAAAAGGGAAACACTCTATTTGGTTCCGATGGTGCAGGTCATGTTGCTATCGTAGAAAAGGTTGTAAGCGACACAGAAGTTTATACTTCAGAAAGTGGTTGGAGTTCTTCAAGACCATTCTGGAACCAAACAAGAAAAAAGGGATATGGCAACTGGGGGCAAAAGCCTTCCTACAAATTTCTTGGTTTTATTTATAATCCAGCCGTGCCAGACGTTCAAGTGTCCGATGGCAACAAACCTGCGACTGTTAATTTTAAATACAATGTTGGAGACATTGTAAAGTTTACTGGCAATTCACATTATGCAAGCTCTAATGCGACCACTGCCAAACAGTGTAAAGCGGGGATTGCAAAAGTTACAAGTCGTGCAAAGGGCGCAAAGCACCCTTATCATCTTGTAGCAGAAAATAGCAAGGGGTCTACTGTACATGGCTGGGTTAACGAAGTTGATATTGCTGGAAAGGTTTCTGGTAATTCTAATAGCAGTGCTTCTGCTGGTGCGACCACAGAATCAAAACCGACATCGAAGCCAGAAGTAAAGATTGATTCGGCGCAATCACTTTCAAAGTCTTTGGCTGGCACATATCAGACTACTGCTGGACTTAATCTGAGGTCTGGCGCTGGCACTACTAAGAATGTTCTGACCGTTATTCCAAAGGGTGCCAAAGTGACTTGTTATGGATATTATACAACTGTTAATGGTACTAAATGGTATTATGTAACATACAAGAATTCCAAAGGAGTTCGTTTTACTGGCTTTGTTTCCAGTAAATATTTAAAGAAATAAAGTTATATAGAGAGGGAGATATTTATCCTTCTCTATAATTTCCAAAGGCATCACTCTGCATTGAGATGCCTTTTATCATATTAAGGGATTGGTGTAGATGTGATATGGAGGATTTAAAACAATTGGCGCAAATAGATTGGTGGTATGTGTTTGCTGCCGTAATTCTTGCACTCGTTTGTGTGAAATTTATTTGGTCTTTAGGTGAATGGTTTGTCAATAAGCTTGGAATTGAGACTAAAAAAATGAAACAGAGACGACAAGAAAGTGAATTATTAAAAACCACCGCTGCTGGCTTAAATGCCTTAGAAAAAAAGCACGATGAAGAAGAATCCGAGCTGAAATCCTGTTTGTCTGCGTTTATCGAAGAAACACGCAACACTATTAAGGCGCAGGACGAAAATAATCGCAAGCATTGGGAAGAGTCCAAACAGATTAGAAAAGAATTAACAGACACAATCAAAGAGCTTGCCGATGACAATCAGAAAAAATGCGAACAAATTAGCAGTCTTATTGTTGCAAATAAAGAAATGTTAGCAGAAAAGATTAATGAAAAATACAAATATTATATTTCAATTGGTGGCATTCCAGAAGATGAATATGATGAGTTCGTAAGTATGCATAAAGCATATAATGGTGTAGGTGGCAATCATCACGGAGATGCTAAGTTTGAATATTGTATGGAGCATCTTCCCATAATTTCTGTTGAGACAAAATTAATATACAAAGATAAATAAGTAACAAGGCGGTGATTAGATATGAGTTTACAAACTATTACAAATATAAGTGTCGATTTTTATGATAAGAAATACATACTAATCAATGCTAAGCAGTACGACAAAAACTCAAGATTTCTTTCTGTTGCTTGTTATAACCGTGGCGAACTCTACCCTATCAACGCTGGCGAACATTCTGCATACATCAGATATAGAAAGTCTGATAATAATGGTGTTTTTAACCTTTGTGAGATAAATCATCATGGAAAAATATTGGTAGAACTTACAGAACAAATGCTTGCTTCTGATGGAATTTGCGATGCAGATTTGGTTATTGTTAACAAAGGAAGTGCAGACGTTAATACCGAAACTGGTGAAATTGTCGCAATTGACAATGCTACGATTTTGTCTACTATGCCATTACATATAGATGTAACTGGAACTGCTGTTGAAAATTCTAATATTGAATCTTCGTATGAATACAATGGTCTCAACACTGCATTAGAAAAGGCGGAGGCTGAATACACAGAGGTTATTCAGTTATCTAAATCTTATGCCGTTGGCAATGCTGGTGGCATTAGAGAAAACGAAGATATTGATAATGCAAAATATTATGCGAGCCAAGCTTCCTCAAGTTCTAGTTCTGCAAGTGCCAGTGCTTTAAGCGCTACTAATAGCGAAGCTCTTGCAGAAAGTCATATGCAAGATGCCCTTAGTTATAAAAATGACGCTTATACATATATGACTAATGCGAACACATATATGGAAAGTGCAGAAGAATATATGGATAATGCAGAAGAATATATGGATAATGCTAATGATAGTAAAGGTAAAACAGAAGAATATATGAATATTACTAAATCATATATGGACAATACCGAATCTAGCAAAGCAACCGCTGAATCATATAGGGATAGTGCAGAAGAATATATGGACAATGCTGCTACAAGTGCGTTAAATGCAGCAAATAGCGAAGCGAATGCTGCTGCAAGTGCGTCAAATGCATCAGATAGTGAAGCGAATGCTTCTACTTATTATCAGAGAATTCAAAGCATCGTTAATGGTTTAGAAACTGGCTTTATCCCAATGGGAACTATTTCGTTTTCTGAATTGGCAAATGTAGAAAAAGCAACTGGTTATGTATATAACATAAGAGACGACTTCGTGACAACGGATGATTTTCGTGAAGGTGCTGGCAAGAGCTATACCGCAGGAGTTAATGTCTACTTCTGTGCGGATGGACTTTGGGATGCTTTTGGTGGCGCTTCTTCTTCTACTGCAACAGTTGACGAAGTAAAAGATTATTTGAGTATTTAAAGTAGCAGGTAATTATTATGAGTAATGTAATTGAAAATGGTAATTATTGTGTGTATGTTCATACTTCTCCTAGTGGCAAGAAATATGTTGGACAGACTGGGCAGAAACCTGAACGTAGATGGGGCAAAGATGGAGCCTATTATTTGAGAAAAAAGAAAAACGGTGAATACGGACAGCGCTATTTTGCTTATGCGATTCTTAAATATGGCTGGGAGAATTTTGAACACGAAATTATTGCGGATAATTTGACAAAAGAAGAAGCTGATAATTTTGAGAAATTGCTTATAATAAAGTTAGATACTAAAAATCCTAAACATGGATACAACCTTAAAGATGGTGGATACGGCGGCGGGTTTTCTGAAGAAGTATTAAAGAGAATGGGCGAATCGCATAAAGGCAAGAAGCAATCAGAAGAAACGATAAGAAAAAGATTTGAAAATTTAAGAGGCGAAAACCATCCTAATTATGGCAGACCATTAAGCGAAGAGACCAAACAAAAAGTAAGTGATGCTAATAAAGGTGAAAACAATCATAATTATGGAAAGCATTTTACTGAAGAGCATAAGAAAAAAATAAGACAATCTTTAAAAAAGCAAAAGGTCGCTCAATATGATTTACAAAAAAACCTTATAAAAATTTGGAATTCTATGAGCGATGTAGAAAGAGAATTGGGAATATCCAAAGGTAATGTGTCGGCTTGTTGTAAGAAAAAAAATAAAACTGCTGGTGGCTTTATCTGGAAATATTACGACAAAGGTTCCGTTGATGAATTGCATGTTTGGAACAAAAGCATACAAGTTGTTCAATACTCATTATCTGGGGAACTTATTGGTGTATTTCATAGTTTGAAAGAAGCTGCGTCAAAAATTGGCGTTAACTCTAAAACCATATCGTTATGTTGTAAGGGCAATAGAAAAACTGCTGGTGGATTTATCTGGAAATATTACGAAGATGTTGAGAAAGAGGTGATTTAAATGGCTTATATATTTTTATTAGAAAATGATAATGAAATATTTGCTTCTCATCGTGAAGTTCTTATGCAACGCAGCAAATTAGTGGATGAAGTTTGGTTTCTCGTAAATCCCGAATATAAAACTTGTGAAAATGATATGTCTGTTTTTAGCGTTATACTTGAATACATTCTTCCCAATAGCAAATCCTACCATTCTCTTGAATTGGTTCAAGACAAAGAAGGTTATAAAGAGTATCTTAAGTATGTCGTACCTCTTGACAGTAATCTTTCTTCTGAAAGTGGCGACATACAGTTGCAACTTTCATTTATTTATGTCGGACTTGATGCTGATGGTAATGGCGTACAAAAGGTTAGAAAAACTCTTCCAACGAAATTACATATTACGCCCGGGGCTGCTTGGGGCGATATAATTCCAGATAGTGCGCTTTCTGCTATTGACCAGAGAATTATAAAAACTCAAGCACAAATTAAAGAGCTTGGATATTATGCAGGAATTCTTGGTGAAAATCAAGTTAATAATTTGGCATATGATGATAAATCTGAAACATTACAACTTATGGCTGGAAGTAAAGAAATTGGCAACAAAGTTTCTGTTAGAGAAATAATGAGCGATGGTATCCCCGTGGTGGATTTAAATTCTGAATCTGGCAACATTCCAGACGAGGATAATAATAGTAATAATGTGGTTGAATTTTGATGTTAAATTTTAATATTAAGAGGATGATAAACTCATCCTCACTTGTTTAGAAAGGAGGATTATATATGAGTTTATCATTTGAAGAATCTCTTAAAAAAAATGTTGTAACCGCAATTGTAGAAGACACACCTATGGTTGCTAGTGCAGTTGCAGATGATATGAGCGTTGTATCCCCTTCAATTATGACGCTTGATGAAAATTATGGCATTGCTGCGTATGCTGGCGATGATGGTAATTGGCATCAACATAATGGTTATGAATGTTATGATGTTTTTTCTGATGATAATATTTCTACTATCAATGATACAAAAGATATTACATTAAACAAGAAACAGTTTAATATAACTCAAGAAGAAAACTCTCAATATATACCATTTGAAATGCCAAGATATTATGATGGTTTTGATTTGGTTGACGCTGTTATATCTATTCATTATCAAACAAAAAGTGGCAGACATGGAGCAGACAAGCCTATCAATGTAACTTATAATAATGAAAAGATTAGATTTGCTTGGCTTGTTGGTGCTGATGCAACACTTGATGTGGGAATGCTTGAATTTGAAATACATGCGCATGGTATTGTTGTTGGTACAAATGGCTCTCGCAAAGCTTATACTTGGAAGACCAAGAGAAACAAGGACTTAAATGTTCTCGAATCTTTGTGTGACTGCGAAGATGTTGTCAATAATATTGACGATACTTGGATGCAAGAACTTATTACAGATATTGCTGAAAGGGTTGCGAGCCAGATTGCAGATGTTGAAATTGGTGAACAAGTTACTGCCGCTGAAAATGCCGCTACTTCCGCTCAACAGTCTGCGAACGTTGCAAGTCAGTATGCGGAAAATGCTTCTGCTGCCGCTACCGAAGCTGTAAATGCAGTTCTCGCAGACTATGCGACAACAAGTTATGTAGACGAAGCTGTAGCTGGTGTCGATGTAACAGAACAGTTGAAGGATTATGCTAAGACTGAAGATGTTGATGTGGCTATTTTGAGCGTAAATAATAATTTACAGACCAATTATAATACCAAGGCAGAAACAGTTGAAATACTTGGAAGTTATACAACTAAGGATGATGTTGCTAATGCAATTGCAGAAGCTGACATTTCTGACAAGCTTAATGATTATTATAAAAAGACAGAAACTTATAGCCAGACAGAAATTGATGATAAGGTTAATAATGTGAAAGTTGATTTGACTGGCTATGCCACGGAGATTTATGTTGATAACAAGGTGTCTCCCCTCTCTTCTTCTGTATCTACAAACACTGAAAACATTTCTTCTTTGAGTGAAACTATTGGCGAACTACAAGCAGATGTTGGAGCAATAGACACTTCGCCTAGACTAACTTATGATGTCGCATATAACGATGCAGACGATGCAGATGTTGGTGAAAATGTTTTTGTATTGTATGAAATTACTAATGAGGGTAAAGAAAATGAAGTAAGAGAAGCAAAGAAAAAGTTTACTATCACTGGTGGTAGTGGCGGTGGTTCTTCTAGCTCTCTTAAAATCCTGTATGTTACTACGTCTCCTGTTATAACGACTGTAAATGATAGAGTGCTAATTACTTATAATTTCTTAGGTACAGACTCTGCTGGCGACATTGTTTCTGAAGCTAATTATACATGGAAGATTGGCACAAAAATTATTGCAACTGGTATTGCTACGCATGGCGAAAATACATTTGATGCTACAGATTTTGCAAGTACTACAAGTCAGAAATTTACGCTGTCAATAACAGATGACGCTGGAAGTTTGGCTACAAAGTCTTGGACAGTGCAAAAGGTAGACGTTAGATTAGAATCTAATTTTAGTGATGCTTATGCATATAATGTAGGCAATATTTCTGTGGGTTATACTCCTTATGGTGCAATTGAAAAGGACATTCATTTCATTTTAGACGGCAAGGAACTAGGGACTGTAACAACATCTACATCTGGTATCCCCATGTCTTATACCATCCCTGCTCAAAGTCATGGTTCACATTTACTAGAAGCATATATGACGGCAACTATCAATAACACTTTGATAGAATCAAATCATATATATAAAGATATTATGTCGCAAGACCCTGTAAGTCATACCCCAATTATTGGTTGTGCAACGCAAAATATTAGTATAACGCAATATAATACTGTAAATATAAAATATACGGTAGTAGACCCAAATACGGAAACACCAAAAGTTACTTGGTCTATTAACGATGAAATTGTTAGCGAAGAAACATTGACTGAAAAGGATACTTACGGCTATTATACATATTCATATAAAGCTAATGAGTCTGGAACATTTGTGTTCACTATTTCTTGCGGAGAAGCAGAGCCAAAGACAATCAAATTAACAGTAGAAAAATTAGAAATCAATGTATCTCCTGTTACTGCTGGATTAGAGTTTGACTTTAATCCTGTTGGTTATTCTAACAACTCTGCGAATAGATTGTGGTCTTATAACGATGTTAGCATGACAGTCTCTGATAACTTTGACTGGGTAAACGGCGGTTATCAGATTGATGAAAATGGAGACCAATATTTCTGTGTAAAAGCAGGTACTAATGCTACAATCAATTACAACTTGTTTGCAGATGACCCAAAGAAAAACGGAAAAGAGTTTAAGGTGATTTTCAGAACTAAAAATATTAGAAAGCGTGACACTTCTTTCTTAACTTGTCTTAATGATGGCGTTGGTTTAGATATGAAGGTTGAAAACGCTACTGTATACAATAGTGCTGGATTATTAAAGTCTGATTATTGCGAAGACACAATTATTGAGTATGAGTTCAATATAAATAAAGATACAGACATGACGATAGTTATGTCCTATGAAGATGGTGCTCCTAGCAAGCCATATGAATACACAGAAACTTCATCATTTAAGCAATCTTCTCCGAAGCCTATCACAATTGGCAGTGAGGATTGCGACATCCATATTTATCGTATGAAAGCTTATTCAAGCTCTTTGACCGATACGGACATTAAGAATAACTTTATTGCAGATGCAAGAAATGCAAATGAAATAATTGCTAGATATAATAGAAACCAGATTTACAATAAGGATGGTAAGATTGTATCTACTTCTGCAAGTGGCGATTTTAATGTTGATGCCTTGATGAAAGCGGCTCCTGACTTAAGATATATTTTCTTAGAAGTGCCACAGTTTACAAATGACAAGGACAACAAGATTGATGGTTGCACTGTTTATTTCAGATATCCTGCTGGTACTAGACCTCAAGATAATTGGACTTGTACTGGAATGAGGCATAGAGGTCAAGGTACTTCTAGTAACCTATATGGTTATGCAGGAAGAAATATTGACCTTTGTATGGACAGAGACGAATCTTTGTTTACATATGTAGACGAAGAAGGAAATACTGTAGAATCCTCTACTATTACTTTAACTGACACATCTGTTCCTACGGACTACCTAAATGTCAAAGTAAATATTGCTTCTTCCGAAAATGCAAACAACGCTGAAATGGCTCGTAGATTTAACGAATATCAACCTTTCTTACGTTATGCAAGAAAGAAAGATAGCAGAGTTAAGGACACCATGGAGTTTTATAACTGCGTAGTTTTTATTAGAGAAACAAGTACAGACCTTTCAAATACTCCTCATAGAGAATTTAACGATACAGATTGGCACTTCTATGCGATTGGTAATGTGGGCGACTCTAAAAAGACAGACGATACTCGTGTTAATAACGCAAATGACCCAAAAGAACATGTGGTTGAAATCACTGATGCTGACAAACCATTGTCCGCCTTCCCCACTGGCAAAGAATCAAATGCTGTTTGTCCCGTTGGCGAATGGAAGAGTGGAAATAAAGCATTTGACATCTTACATTCTACCGATTATGTGTACGACGAAGAAGGCGAATTTAAGTCATTTGGTGGAACAACATATGAGTTTAGATACGAAATGGATGGCATCACAGAGGAACAGCGTGAAGCAAATATTAACGCATGGAGAAACTTGTATAAGTTTATAGTAACTTCTACTGATGAAGAGTTCTATACAAACTTAAAGAATTATTTTGTTGTAGATTCTGCATTGTATTATTATTTGTTTACTGAAAGATACACGATGGTCGATAACAGAGCTAAGAACTCATTCTGGCATTATGGCAAAGTGTATATTTCTAAATCTGAAGCTGCCACATTGGGCGAGACTGAAGCTAGTTATTATATCATTGATAATGATGCCGCTGCAATTAATGATGGATATAGATACGACCTAACGTTTGGGTACGATTTCGATACTTCTTTGGGCATTGATAATACTGGTGATTATGTGTTCTCTTATGGTAAAGAAGATACCGATTACTATGTAGACGGAGACCCAACTTCTGACTATGTGTTTAGAGTCGCTGATAGCGTGTTCTTCTGTAGACTTCGTGACCTATTCCCATCAGAAATGCAAGCTACGTTCAATGATAGAGAAGAAAAGAATGCTTGGAATTCAACCTCTCTTATTGACCAGTGGGATAATTCTCAAGCGAAATTCCCTGAAGAACTTTGGAGATTGGATTATGAGAGAAAGTATTATAGAACTTATCTTGGTCTGTCCATTGACAATAGTATCAATATTGGCGAAGGTCGTGGAGTTGATAAGTCTTTCTTGATTGGTAAATTCTTTGGGCGCAAGAAGTATGCAAGACGAGCATTTGAAAACAATCAGGAAATCTATTTCGCTACAAAGTATTTTGGAAACAAGGCACTTTCCGATGTGTTCTGGATTAGAGGCAACGTTCCTATTGGTAGTGACATTAAGCCAAATTATTCTCTCACTCTGGTTCCCTATTCTGATATGTATGTCTGCGTTAAATATAGTAGTACTGGTACACCAATTCATAAAAAGGTAAAGGCTGGTCAAACTTGCGTCTTTGAAAATGATTCGGAAAGAATGGACTTTATTTATGTCTATGCTGCAAGTTTTATTCAAGAAGTTGGCGATTTGTCAAGATGTTATATTGGCGACAACAACTTCTCTAGTGCAACTCGTTTGCAGAAACTTGTAATTGGTAGTACAGATACTGGATATCAAAATACGTTCATGACAGAAGTTTTGGTTGCTAATAATCCGCTTTTAGAATATTTAGACCTTAGAAACATCTCTGGTATCAATACTGTAATTAATGTAAGTGGATGTAGCAATTTGAAAGAGCTGTATGCCGAAGGCACAAACGCTACTGGTGTTATTTTTGCGAATGGCGGTTTGTTACAGACTGCTCATTTACCAAATACAATAAAGTCTTTGTCGATGAAGAACTTAAATTACATAACAGATGAAAATTTTGAAGTTGCTAATGGCTTTGATAATTTAGAGACTTTAATTGTAGAAAATACACCGAATATAAATACTTATAATATTGTCGTCAATGCTCCAAGACTCAATACTTTGAGATTGATTGGTTTGGATTGGAATGCAACGTATGGCATTGAAGATGCTTCTATTTTCGATAGATTATTGACTGTTGGAGGTCTTGATTCTTCTGGATATGAAACCGATGTATCCGTGTTAACTGGTAACGCTCATGTTGCGGTTATCGAAGAACAACAAGAGTACAACTACCAAACCGCTTGGTCTGATTTGGATATCACTTATAACACTATGGTTTTACAGCATCCTGTTACATTTGTAAATCACGATGGTACTGTTTTGGAAGTTCAGTATGTTAACGAGGGTGAATATGCCGTTGACCCTGTTACAAGAATTGAGAATCCTATTGCTACTCCCACTAAGGAAAGCACAGTAAGTACAAACTATACTTATGTTGGTTGGGACAATCCTCTTACTTCTCAAGTGTTTGCAGCATTGACTGTAACTGCTGTGTATAGTGAATCTATCAGAGAATATACTATTAGATATGTTTCTAAGGGACTGACTGGAAATGTTGTAAAGCAAGAAACGGTTGGTAAGTATGGTGAAAATATACCATATGATTTTGAGAAGTATGGCATTCCTACTTACACTTATGAGGAAAATGCTTACAATTATTATTTGTTCAATCGCTGGGACAAGTCTGGTTTTATTGACGGAGATAAAACTGTTACTGCCATCTTTGACTCTTTTAAATATACTGGAGCTAGTTCTTTTGCTGGAAAAGATATTGGAGACCTATCCCCTGTTGAGATTTATGCTCTGAGTAAGTTGACCGCATCTGGTAAAGAACCTACTGATTTTGGTATGTCAATTGAAGTTGCTGACCCATATACATTCTCAATGGGCTACGATGTTGATTTTGACGATATTGAATCTAATGAAGTTATTTCCGAAAAGACCACTTTCAATGGAACGAATTATCTTGACACTGGTATTAAGTTGTTTGATGAAGATAGAGATTTCATTCTTGCTCTTGATTACACAATGTCTTCCGACAATACAGAAGTTGGAACATTCATGCAATGTTTCCAGACTTCTGGTTCAAACGGATTTAAGTTAGGTTATAGTGGTAGCGCCCCTGAACTTGTTTGGGGTTCTTCTTCTGCCATTAAACCTTCTTCTGCTGGCAATCGTGAGATGTTAGTTATCAGACACAAAAAGGGCGACAACAACTTGTATGTATATACTTCTAATCTTGATTCTGCTAATTTCGCTTTGAATACAATAACAAGAATCGCCACTACTCATTCTGATAGTGCAACACTTGTTTTTGGTGCTGCCAAGATGGATAGTGGTAGAATTACAAACTATTGTATGGGCGACATTCATTGGTGTAAGATTTGGTATCAGGATTTAGGTGAAAAAGTTTGCGAACAGCTTGTAGGTTGGACACATGAGAAAATTACCTTGGGTGTTAGCGGATTCTATCGCTATCCTTTGTATGATGATAGAAGCAAGGAAACTATGGTAAGCCTTGTTGCCTCTCACCTATTGGATAGAAAGATGAAGTATAACAACACCAACACTAATGCTGGTGGTTGGGCAGAATCTGACTTGAATAAGATTTTGAACGCCAGATTCTATAATGCTGTTCCTGTGCAGATAAGGCTTTTGTTGAAGAAGATGTGCGTGCTGTCCACTATTGGTCAAGGCTCTTCTGAAGTTTCAGAATCTGGATGTTATATCAACATACCTTCTGTATATGATGTTGATAGTAATGAAACAAGCTACAAGAATGAGCTTTATGGTGGTGCCTCTACTATTCAAAGTATGGCTACCCAACAAAGCAGAAGACGAGAATTCCGTTATGGATTTGAAAATGACAATATTGATGCATACGAATCTTATGTGCTTCGTTCTCCAAATACCGCCTATACGAATTATGTTTGGACTGTAAATGAAAATTATCAGACTGATACAAATAAGGGTACAACAAGCGGATTTAATACGGCGAATACCAGTCACGGCGTAGTTATTGAAATATCATTTTAAATAAAGGAGGGTTGGGGTTCTGCCCCCACCCTCTTATTTGTGAGGTAAAAATTATGTTTTATAAAGTAATGAAAAATAATAAGGTTATAGATGTGCTTGACCATCTCACTTATTTAAAATGGCAACCTAAGAATAAAATTATGCTTTTAAGTGATGAAGGCGAAGCTCAGGCTATACTTGGTTCAGACAATAATACTATTTGGCACGTTGAGGGTTTGTACGATTTGCCTGTTGATGGTTATGATACTGTTGATTTGGTTGAGATTGACCAGTATGAATACAAAAGGCTTCGAATGTTGAATTTATCCACACCAGAAGAAATTGCGGATTCCGTAATCCTTTCTTTGATTGAAGATGGCATTATTTAAGGAGGGATTATGGTGAAAGAATTTAGTGTATTTGTCGAGTCCATGAGACGGCTATATAGAGATATGAAGGTTTCGGAAAATAAGATTTTAGAATTATATGAAAGTAAAAAGATTACAGAAGAAGAAAAATGGCATATCCTCAATGCCCGTAAGGGACTTTGATACGCTTATTGTGTGTCAAAGTTTTTATATAAATATTTTATAACAAGGAGGAAACGAATATGGCTACTATTGATAAGTCCAGACATGCTTTCGGTAAAAGCGTAAACTTACAGTCCGCACTAGACTCTGGTGCTGTTGACGCTTACGATATCCTGTTTTTAGACGGCGATACTGACCCCAAACTGGGTTGGGTCGATGCCTCTGGCGTGGTACGGATGGTCGATACTGACTGCGTTGTTATTGTTGAAGGTGAAGACCTACCTGAAACTGGCGAAGTTGGCAAGGTTTATATCTTTGCTGACGAGGGTTATTTCTGGAATGGCACAGAATTTAAACCTATGGCTAAGTCCGCAGACCTGTCCGCACTAGAAGCAAAAATTGACTCTAAGGTTGATACTAAAACTGTAGAAACAATGATTGAAACTGCCGTTGCTGAGTCATCTGGTTTTGAGATTGTTGAGTTCTAAATATTCCTAACGATGGAGGTGCAATATGGCAGACACAACTAATGCGACAAAAGCAATTATGTCCCTAGTTGCCACAAGCTCCTCAAAGATAAGACAACTTACGATAAAAGATGGACAGCTAATTTTTATCCAAGATTTAGGCAGAATTGCCTTGGATTTTAATGGAAAAAGAGTCTTTTATAATCAGATTGTCGAGATAGAAACAGAGGCTGAAAGACAGGCTCTGAAGGAGCCGTTAGATGGCTACTATTTTATCTACGATGAAGCATGTTTGTGGTTTTATAAAGATGGTTGGATTCAGATTACTGAAAAGCCGCAAGAGATTGTCTTTGTAGGAACCGAACTACCGCAACTAGGAATAGTAAATAAAATTTATGCAAATGTTACAGAAGGCTCTGAACATATCTCTGTATGGAGTGACGCAATTGGAGCATATGTAACGGTAGCAGACAAGACCCAAGAAGTATCCGAGGATGATATTCTTGGGTTATTTAATAAGGCGGTGTAATGAATTATGGCTAATGCTACAAATATTGACATCGCCAATAATAAAACCAATGCTAATAATGCGTACTTGAAAGATAGTCAAGATGCGTATTTGTTAGATAAATTAAGTAGATATTTAACTACAACTGATATAAAGGAGAATGAAAATATGCCTAACACTAAGAAATATGTTTCCCTTTCTAAATTAACTAAGTATGATGAGCTGTTGAAGGCTAAGATGGCTGCGGATGACGCAAAGGTGCTTGCCGATGCTAAAGCTCACGCTGAAGGTCTGGCCTCTAATTATGAAGCCGCAGGTGCGGTAAAAACCGCTAAACAGGAGCTTCAGGGCAATATTGACGCTCTGGCTAATGGTCAGGTTGCCACTAACAAGGCTGATATTGCAAAGCTGAATGGTGATGCAAATACTGCTGGCTCTGTCGCTAAGGCTGTTGCTGATTCTGCTGCTACTCTTCAGGCATCCATCAATGCAGTTGATGGCAAGGCTGACCAGAATGCTACCGACATTGGTGTTCTGGAAGGTAAGGTTGAGGCTCTTGAGAAGGGTACTTATGATGATGCCGAGGTTCGTGGTCTGATTTCTGATAACACCGAAGCCATTGGCACCCTTGGTCAGACCCATGCAACCGATAAGAAGGCTCTTGAAGATGCTATCGCTCTGAAGGCTGACCAGACTTCTCTTGATGGAGTTTCCGCAGTTGCTAACGCCGCTGCTACTAAGACCGCTCTGGAAGCCGAAGTTAAGACTCGTGGCGAAGAGATTACTCGTGTTGAGGGTCTTGTTACCGCAGAGGCTCAGAGAGCCACTGGCGTTGAAAATGACTTCAAGGGTCGTATTGAGACAATGGAAGCATTCTGGAAGGCTGCTCAGGCTGATGGCACTGATTCCAATGTTATTGATACCTTGAAGGAGATTCAGGAGTACATTGCTGGCGACGAGACTGGTGCTGGTGAGATGCTTGCTTCCATTCAGGCTAATGCAAAGGCTATCGAGGACATGGATAAGGCTTATAAGGAAGCCGATACTACCCTTCAGGGCAACATTGACAAGAAGGCTGATTCTTCTGTTGTCGAAGCTCTGGATGGTCGTGTTGGCAAACTTGAGACCGCTTCCGCTACTCACGCTCTGAAGACTGAGGTTGAAGCTGTTTCTGGCGCTCTGACTCAGTATCAGAATGCTCATGCTGGTGACTATACTAACGCTCAGGTTGACTCTGCTATTGAGACTGCCGTTGGTGCAGAGGCTGAGCGTGTTGACGCTGAGATTGCTAAGAAGGTTGACAAGGTTGCGGGCAAGGGTCTTTCTACTAATGACCTGACCAATGAGCTGAAGGGCAATTACGATGTTGCCTATGCACATTCTCAAGTTGCCCATGCTCCTGCTAACGCTCAGGCGAACATTATCGAGAGCGTTAAGGTTAACGGCACTGCTCTGACCGTTACTGGTAAGGCTGTTGATATTACTGTTCCTACCAAGGTTTCCGAGCTGACCAATGATGTTCCTTATCTGGTTGCTTCTGATATCGCAAACAAGGCTGATAAGGCTACTACTCTTGCTGGTTACGGCATTGCCGATGCTTATACTTCTGTACAGACTGATACCGCAATCGCAAATGCTATGGCACAGTTTGTTGAGGTAAGTGAACAAGAAATTCTTGACATGTTCAAGTAATTTACAATTTATTAAAAAATAAAGTTATATAATATTGTATAATATAGGGGAGGGAGTTATATCCCTTCCCTAACTTTAATAATGTAGAAAGGGGCGTAATGCCTTGAAGTTAATGTATGGGAACGTCCCAGTTAAATCTATGAATATACATCATTTTGAGATGGATACCAACGACTGTACAGCAATCTCAAGTGACCTACAAGCTGGCGTTACTTGCGTTGCAAAAGGCAAGAAAATTACTGGTACTGGAAAGAGCTTTGAGTTTGCTTATTATGGAGCGTTTGAAACAAATGATTTTATGATAATTCCAACTAAAGTTAACGTAGTTCATTTATCCAGTGCCGTATATCCGACACAAAATATTGTCACATTGGATGTCATGAAGGATTTAGATTTTTCGACTACCCAAACTATTGCTAATGTGATAATCGATGGAGTTTCTTATCCAATAAGAGTTACTTCTACTGAATCTGAAATTAGCATTGAATGCGACCAAACTATTAAACTTCAAATTTTCTTTGGAAAGGACAATTATATATGAGCACAATTCAACCTAGACTGCCATATAATTATGCAAAAATTGACACGACCACTGGTCGTTGTAAGAGTTGTGGTACATATTCATATGAAATTAATAATCCTGCTTATATTCCAGTTCCTACCGCTTCTCAAGAATATCACGATAAATACTATAATCTCAATGGCGACCAGATGTGGTATTGGGATGCTGAGTTTACTCAGCTCTGGGAAGAATGTCCTAGCCACAATGCTTAATTAAATAACACACACAATCATAGGGAGCTTAACCGCTCCCTATTTTCTATTGCTATAGTTATCGCTCACACTTGTGTACGGTAGCTAGGTATACAAATGTAAGTATAACTATAATTCTTTAATCTCTCTAAGAAAGGAGAAATTAAACACATGGCAAATAATCAAAAGAAATATGTAAGCCTTAGTCGCTTATCTACATTCCTAGATAATATTAAGACAAGATACTCTTTGATTGGTCATAAGCACACAACAAAAGATATCACAGATTATAAAGTGGATACAGAACTATCTTCTACTTCCACTAATCCTGTACAGAACAAAGTTCTTGACGCTGAGTTCGATGCAATTAGCACAGCAATGAATGCTCTTGACGCAGCTATTGATGGCAAGTCTGATTCTGGTCATAACCATGATTCTGCTTATGCCACAAAGAACCATAATCATGATGGCGTTTATGCGACTGCCAACCATAATCATGATACCAAGTACGATACCAAAGGTTCAGCTTCCGCAGTTCAAGAAAACTTAGACACAGTAAGTGACACTCTCGACGCTCACACTGAAAACACAGATATCCATGTAACTACAGCAAACAAGACCAATTGGAATTCTGCTTACACTCACTCTACCTCTGCTCATGCAAGAGCAGACGCAACAAAAGTAGCAGACTCTACAACCAATGGTAACATTCTTATCAATGGTACAGAGACGAATGTTTATTCTCATCCTAATTCTGGTGTTTCTGCTGGTACATATAAGAGTGTGACTGTGAATGCACAAGGTCATGTGACTGCTGGTTCTAACCCTACTACATTAGCAGGATATGGAATTACTGACGGTGAAACAAAAGGCACGGCTTCTTCTGCCGTTTCAACTCATAATACATCAACTTCTGCTCACGGCGATATTCGTGATTTAATCACTGGTTTAACCACTCGCCTTAATACTCTTGCAAATAGTGATGACACAACTCTTGACCAGATGAGCGAGATTGTTACTTACATTAAGAATAACAAATCTCTCATTGATTCCGTCACTACAAACAAGGTCAATGTTGCAGACATTGTGAACAACCTCACAACTAACGTGACTAACAAGCCTCTTTCTGCTGCTCAAGGTGTTTCAATTAAAGCATTAATTGATGCTTTGGATTTGGCTTTAGATTCTCACGATGCAAACACAACCAAGCATATTACGTCTACAGAGCGTACAAACTGGAATGCAGCAAAAACTCATGCTGATTCCGCTCATGCTCCTAGCAATGCCCAACCTAACCAGAATGCTTTCAGTAACATCAAAGTTGGTTCTACAACTATTGTTGCTGATACAACTACAGACACTCTTACATTAGAAGGAACTAATGTAACCATTACACCTGACGCTACCAATGACAAAGTTACTATCTCTGTTGCTGATGCTACTACAAGTGCAAAGGGTGTTGTCCAACTTACAGACAGTGTAACAAGCACATCTACTACAACTGCCGCAACACCTAAGAATGTTAAGGCGGCTTATGATTTGGCTAATACAGCTAAAACTACTGCTGAAGGGAAAGCAAATGCTTCTCATACTCATACGGTTGCTAACATCACAGACCTAACAGCTACTGCCACAGAGCTTAACTATATGGATGGTGTTACTTCTAATGTTCAAGCACAGTTAGATAGTAAAGCTGACTCTGCAACTTTGATTGGTAGAGCTGGTGAAGGTAGCGGTGCTGAAATCTTCAATGATTATAGTAGTAATACTGCTTCTGGAAGACAAGCACACGCAGAGGGTTACGGCACAACTGCTTCTGGTATGCGTGCCCATGCTGAAGGTCAAAACTCTACGGCTTCTGCTCAAGCTACTCACGCAGAAGGTTATAATACACAAGCAACTGCTACTGCTGCTCACTCCGAAGGTTATTACACAGAAGCAACAGGAAAATATTCACACGCAGAAGGTTATATGAGCAAGGCTCAGGAACAGTATGCTCATGCCGAGGGTTATAGCAATACAGCTTCTGGGGAAGCTTCTCATGCGGAAGGTTATTCTACTTGGGCAGATGGTAATAGTTCGCATACGGAAGGCTGTTATACAACTGCTTCTGGTGACTATTCTCACGCAGAAGGATTTTATGTTGAGGCAGCAGGAAGATATCAGCATGTTCAAGGCAAATACAATATTATCGACGAAGATTCGGGCGGTAATTCTTTAGACACTTATGCTCATATTGTTGGTAATGGTTCATCTAACTCCAATCGTTCCAATGCCCATACTGTAGATTGGGATGGCAATGCTTGGTTTGCTGGCAATATTTATGTTGGTGGCACTTCTCAAAACAGTGGCGCCACTATGGTTTCAAGCATTTCTACCCTTACAACCGCCGAATACACAGCACTTGAAGAAGCTCAAGCAACAAACGCTAACACCCTATATATGTTAACTGATGCAGAGGAAGAAACTCCTACTCAAGTACAAATCATCACTTGGGAGGATGATGACTAATGGCTTTGTATTTAGGTAAAGACAAAGTAAAAATTAATTTAAATGGTGTTGTATATTGTTTAAATTTATATTCTACTCAGCCTATCATAAATGGAGCGGTCTTATTGTCTTCTGATGATTATATTTTACAAGATTTTAATGGAATATACTTAATTCCGAATGATTCTCCTGCTGTCAATACTGGCACAGTTAAACTTTTGCTTCCTGATGGCTGCGCTTTAAAAGAGTCAACGGGATTATATTTGGTTTATAAGGAGGATGAATAAATATGGATACAGAATATGTACTATCCTATACGGGTAGTGAAATAGAAGAGAAATTAGGCAAAATCGACAGTTTAGCTACTAAGAATGAAGTTCCTACCAAAACTAGTCAGTTCAATAACGACTCTGGTTTTATTACGGATTACACTGAAACTGACCCAACCGTTCCTGCATGGGCTAAGGCAGAAACAAAACCTACCTATACGGCAAGTGAAGTTGGGGCAGATGCAAGTGGTACGGCATCTAGCGTCGTGTCAAACCACAATATAAGTAATACAGCTCATGCTGACATTAGAGAACAGATTGGTCAACTCTCTTTTAATGTTAATTATTTGAACAATTATGTTACCCCTCAGATGTATGGTGCAAAGGGCGATGGTGTTACCGATGACACAACTGCATTTAAAAATGCACTTGCTAATAATGACAACGTGTTTGTTCCTAGTGGCAATTACCTCATCACAGATACACTAGATATTTCTTATAAAAAATCTTTAGTGTCAGATGCTGGACAAAGAGCAACTATTTTTTATAATGGCATTGATTCTGTTGTGAGTATTGGTAGAATGTCAATGTTCCGAAATATTAACATTACTGTCAAAAACGCTTTTGATGGCATTATTTTTGATACAAACAACCATAACAAAAATTCTGGCGAACCTGGGTTGGGTTCTAGGGTAGAACACGTTAATATTGATTTCGAAGTTGCAAGCCAAAATGCGACTTTGATTGGAATTACAGTTGATAGCGGAACTGATGCCAACAACATTCCGAGATTGACAGGAGTTTGCTTCCAAACTTATCATGACATCCATGTTGATAATTCAAGTTGTGCTTACGGTTATGGTATCAAGATGCAATTAATCCAAGGTAGAGCGTTTACAGAAGAAACCAGAACTGGATTCCCGTGGATTACACATATCGATTATGATGACATATCTTTAGGACATCCTCATACAGCAATTAAATCTACCGTTATTAATACAAGCGGTAGCGAACGTTTTGAAAGAGTCAGTGTTGGTCATATTCTATTCAATAATGTTTACACACAGTACCTTGATTCTGAAAGCACACAGATTTTTTTGGATTTAGATAATTTTGGTGGATATTTTACCAAGTGTATACCTTGGGATTACCATCCATTAACTTGGGCTGGCGAGAAGATTAATATAATTGGTGCAAATGTGTCAGTTTGTATCAGCGGTTGCGCAATGGCTTCAGGTGCGGAATTTTTAAAAACATGCGACTTTATAGCTGAAACCGAATATACCATCGAAGACAATCCCGAATATTTCATGAGCAAATATTTTAGTGGAACTGTCTTGAGCGAAGGCTATGACAGTGTTAATGCAAAAATCGACGCAAAATTATCTGGAGAGTATATCGGTAATATTGCCGAAGAAAAAATCAACGATGTTTTGTATAGCGGATATTCCAATATCTTAATCGACCCATTAACACAAATTAAGGTTGGACAACGTTTTTCAAATTCAAGTCAAACATGGGAAGCGTCAGCAAATAATACCACAGTAATTATTCCTATCGTTACTGGCGGAAATATTATTAGATGGTCTCCATTAACGTATGCACTAGCGACGAGTTATCAAGCTATGTTTTTCTTTAATAATGATGAATTGACAACGGGCGTGCGTATGAGTGGTGAATCTGGTTGGAGTAGTTTATGGGTTTCAGAGGGTGACGGTGGCTATTTGCAGGTAGATAATCCTAGTGGATATAAATATGTTTCTATTCCGTTCAATCTATACACTGATATTTCTGCTGAAACAATGACAATGACTATCAATAGAGAAATAACTGGCTCTGGACAGTCTTATACAGAATATCTTAGAGAAGGTATTATTAGCCCAGCAATTGCTAAAGAATTCAAAAGTTTGGTAGTCCCAACAAAAACATCCCAACTCGAAAACGATAGTGGTTTTTTGACACAACACCAAGATATTAGTGGCAAGGCAGACAAGTCAAATTCCGAAGAATGGATATTTACACTTTCCGATGGAAGTACCGTCACCAAAAAGGTGGTGCTTGCTTAATGGACTTTCCCAACATTAAAGAATTAATAATCCCAGAGGGTGTAGTGACAAAAATCGTTTCTGCTGGTGTAACCTTATGGGAAGCCACAAGGTACAAGAACTGGGTGCCTTATTCCATAGATACAGACGGAAGTATTTATGATGGAAGGGGTTATAAAGATAATTCTCGCCTTTCATCTAGCGGTGGCGTGAGTGCACAAAGCGAAAGTACAACAACTGGTTTTATTCAAGCAAAAGCGGGTGATACGATACGCATCAAGGGTGGTTTATGGTATAACACTAAAGTTTCCATCAATTATATTATTGCTTATAATTCATCTTTCTCAAAGGTGTATACTGCCAATTCACAAGGAGGTTATCAAACCTCGACGCTTATTGAAAGCATGAGCCTTGACGGTGACGTTAGTGTTGTAAAACTTAAAAGTGGTTTGACTTATGAGTATATCCGTCTGTCTATTAATGAAAACGGTATTACTGGCGCAAACTTGGTCGTCACCATCAATGAAGAAATTACCTAATTAATGGCACCGCCCTTCGAAGTGGTGCTATTTTACAATAAAATATATCAAAAGGAGAGTGAGTAATTATGGCTACAGAATATAAGTTGTCTTATACGGCAACTGAAATAGACGAAAAATTAGGCAAAATTGATGACCTTGCTGCAAAGAACGAAATTCCCACTAAAACTAGCGAATTAACTAATGATAGCGGATTTTTAACTAGTTACACAGAAACCGACCCCACCGTTCCTGCTTGGGCAAAGGCTAGTAAGAAGCCAACTTATACAGCCAGTGAAGTTGGTGCCGATGCTAGTGGCACTGCAAGTTCTTTAGTATCCGCTCATAATACGGCAACCGACGCACATTCTGATATTAGGGCTGATATTATCGATATCAAAGCAGGAGCATTTCAGCAGACTCCGTTGTTTGCAAACAGCATCGAGGAATGCACCGACACCACGAAGTTGTATGTTTTGCCCGATGGCTATATCTATGCGTATATGCTGACTGAAGTGGAGGCAAGACCTGCTTATACCAACAAACTGCCGTTGGCTATTGACACGGATGGTTCTGTTTACAATGGTACTGGCTACAAAAACGGCTATCGTTTGAATTCTAGTGCTACCGTGAAAGAAGCAAGCGGAAATGGTCATACAGGCTTTATCAAAGTGACAAATGGTGATACTGTGCGAATTAAGAACTACGCACAAGGCACCAAAGGATATGACTATATCCATTATTTCGATGCTTCTTTTACCAAGGTCAAGAGTACGCAACCAACTGACCACTTTGCACCAGATGCCAACGGAATGTACACATTCGCCATTACTTCGACTTGTGAGTATATCCGCCTTTCCATGGGTGAATTCAGTGAGCAAACTATCATCACAGTAAACGAGGAAATCATTGAGGGCAGCGGTACTACTACGGAATATACTTGGACGAGCACAGGGCACGCCTTTATCCCGACTGATTATGAAGATAGAATTGTTGCTGTCGAAGCTAAAGCGGATGAAAACGCAGCAGAAATTGCAAGTCTGAAAGAGAATGGCCTGCCAGCAAGTGATGCATCTTTAATGTTTATCTCCCCAAGTGGTAGTGACAACAATGATGGTTTGACCATAAGTACACCTAAGAAAACAGTCAAGGCTTGTGTCAACGCAGGTGCGACACGCATTTCCGCAGAACGTGGTATTTATAACGAGGTCATAAGCCTACGGGACATTGGCGAACTTGAAATTTTCCCCACGGACAATGACCTGACCTATGCGGTAGGCGTGGAAAGAGAACCCATCGTCTTTGATACATCGGACAGCGTAGCAGTGTCCAGTCTTGCCACATACAATTCCATTAAGCGTGTTGCCTATTCCAATTCTGGCAATACCCAGTTTGACAAGGTCTTCACTAAGAAAAGTCAAACTCCGCTGTATGGGGGCGAATATGGCTCCAGATACAATTCCACCATCTGGCTTTTGTCCAGTGATGAAAAGACTATCTGCATCAAGCTGAAACCTGTGCTTACTGTCGCAGAATGTGAAGCGGAAACAAACACTTTTACCTATGTGGATGGTTATATCTACATCAATGCAGATATGACTCCCGTGGCAAAGGTTATCGTTCCTACGAACTGGGACTGTGGAATCTACATCAATGGCGCTGACCGCTTTGTACTGAAAGAAGTGGAAGTGCGTTTTGCAGGCTCTTATAACATCGACATTCGCAACTGTGCCTATTTCGATTTTTACAAGTGCGCCTGTAAATACACTTCCTATGGTTCGGGCTTCCATCCGTTCAATTCCAATGGCAAGATGACTGCTTGTTATGCCACAAAGAACTACGATGGCTATGGCATTTCCGGCTATGGTCATACCACCTATGTCGATTGCGTTTCCGAATTTAACTTTGATGATGGCATGAGCCACCACAATGCCACAACGGGAACAGTTATCGGCGGTAGATATGAAGGCAACGGTAAGGGGGGTAATGTTCCTGCCTATGGTGCAAAGGTCAATATCTATGGTGGTCTGTACAAGGACAATGCTTCTTTTGGTATCGGCTATTTGTGGGCAACTGACCTTGAGCCTGCGAGTGGTATGGTGCAGGGTGCGGTCATGGTTGGCAATCCTGTTGGTCTGTCCGTACAGAAAAATTGCGTTGTTACGGCGATGAACTGCACCTACCAAGGCAACACTTCCGACAAGGATGTAAAGGGCAATTTGACCGAGTACAACGCAAATTATGTCAAGTCCGTAAATGGTGTACTTCCCGATGAAAACGGAAATGTCGAGATTGAAGTTTCAGGAGGAGAAGATGGCGGTAACGCCAATCTGTTACACTCCGCAATCAATTCCGATGGTACTGAATATGTCGGTGCTAATGGTGAAGATGGTTATAAAGCCGGATATCGAGTTAGCACGAGTGGTGCTGAAAGGGCAAGCGATAAGAACTGTTGCACGGGCTTTATTCCTGCTGTGGCTGGTGAGGTTTTCTGTGTTGAGAATACTGTATATGAAAACAGTGGCTACTGCAGTATTTATTTCTTCAATTCTACATTTAGTATTGTTACGGGCACTGGCATCGACTCTGCTGCTATGGCTGGATTATATGCGGATGGAGTATTAACTTTTACTGTTCCCGATAATTCCAATATAGCATATTTCCGCATCACCGCAGGCACTATCAGCGGCGATACTGTCATTACCAAGACATAATGACAAGTCCGCATTCTAAAGAGAAAGCAAAATAAAACTGCGACTTCTATTGACAAGTTATCACTTTTGTGCTATAATGCGTGCGTAAGCAAAATACCAATTACTTGAATTATTGGAGGAATATGTATGTACGAACAGCTAAGAAATGATTTTGCTTTAGAAGTCGCAAACCTTGAACAATATACAGTCGTAGAAATTTTGCAAGTATTAGATCGTGTATCTGCAAAATACGATGTTAAATTAAAAGAAACAGGTTTGTCAGTTATTGAAGAAGAGTTGTCCAGAATTGTACAACTGTATTTAGTGTGTAAGAAAATGTCTGGCTTGTCCGATACAACTCTTCGCAATTATAAAGTGTTTTTGCAACTATTCTTCCGTGAGACTCACAAATCTCCACAAACTATTACAACGAATGATATTAGGGTGTTCTTATACCTATATCAACAAAATAGAGGCATTTCTTCTCGTTCACTAGATAAATATAGAGAATATTTGTGTCACTTTTTTACATGGGCACATGAAGAAGGTTATATTAAAACAAATCCATCCAAAAATATCAGTGCAATTAAATACGAAGAAAAGCCGAGAGAAGCTTTAACTCAAATTGAGTTAGAATATTTAAGAAAAGCTTGTGTGTCAGTAAAGGAAAAAGCAATTATTGAATTCTTGTACAGTACTGGTTGCAGAGTATCTGAATTAACAAATGTTAAAAGAGATGACGTAAACTGGAATGACAAGTCGGTGCATCTGTTTGGAAAAGGTAAGAAACATCGAGTTAGTTTTATTAATGCAAAAGCAGAGATTACCTTGAAAGAATATTTAGACGGCAGAAACGATGATTGTGAGTATTTACTTGTTACATCTAGAAAGCCGTACAGACAGATGCATAAAGATGGTGTTGAAAAAATAGTTAGAAATATTTCTAATAGAGCGTCTGAGCTAACAGGCAAACGTATTACGCCTCATATTTTGCGACATACAACAGCAACTACCGCTCTTCACAATGGAATGCCAATTGCAGATATTAGCAAGTTGCTTGGGCATGAGAAAATTGATACAACGATGATTTATGCAAAATCTTCTTTGTCTGATGTGCAGGCTGGACACAAAAAATATATTATATAAAACATATAAAACTGGATTCGGCTATCGAGTCCAGTTTTGTTATTATCGCAAGAAAGGAGATAAATTGTTTTGATTACAGAAAACTTATCGACTTTAAAAATTCATAAATTAACCCAAGCGCAGTATGACCGTGAGTTAGAAGCTGGAAATCTTGACGAAAATGCTTTGTATTTAACACCAGAAGACACCACTGATAATACTATAATAAGAGAGTTTGATAGCGAACTTATTCGAGCACAGTCTTATTCTTATCAGGGAGCGAACGCAAAATTTTATATTGTCACATATCAAAATATGACAGATTCCAAAATAAGAACAACAGTCGTAGATAGTGCTGCTATTACATGGGGCTGTCCAATATACAGTATTGATAGCGCTGAAACACTAACTGTTATGGTATATGCAAATGAGGTTAGGTTTGAAGTTTCGGATGGTTTGCAACTTATTCACGTTTGTGGATATTATTAAATGTACAAATAAATAAATATATATTTAAGAGTGGTAGCAAGGAATGTTGCCACTCTTTTATTTTTAAAAATTAATCAAGATTAGAGGTGGTAGACGTTGGCAACCGTATCTAAGTGGACACCTTTTGGTGTGGCGTTGGATATTACTGCAACTAATGGTGGCGTAACAAGAAAATCTGCCACACAATATACTGTTAAAATAAACGCATCTTGGGAAGCGTATTACGAAGGTGCTCAGACAAATTATGGTATGACCGCTTCATCTGGTGGTGGTAGTGCTACGCTTAACCCATTCGGAACCAAGGCTAGTAGTGGTAGCGGTTCTTTTACAGGCACATATTCTATAAGCGGTAATGGGTCTGCGACAAAGACAATTACTGTTACATTTAAGAATTTTAATAATGACAACGGCGATTCTGCTACAAAAACAGTGTCTTTTGACGTAACCGTTCCTGCTTGGACATCTTATACAGTTTCATATAACGCTAATGGTGGCACTGGCGCTCCTTCAAGTCAAACAAAATGGAAAGACCAAACGTTAACATTGTCGTCTACAAAGCCTACTCGAACTGGCTACACCTTTAAAGGTTGGGCTTTATCAAAAGCAGATGCTGACAGTGGCACTTGGTATTATCAGGCTGGCGGTACTTGTGGAAAGAATGAGAACTTAACGCTTTATGCTGTTTGGGAAGAAAATATATTAACCATAAACTATTACAGCAACTATGCAACAAGTGCATTTGAAGAAGCTCTTAATACTGTTGGCGCAGATAAGAATGTCAAAGTATGGACATATGATTTTCATTATGACAATGATTATAGCACATATGGTCTAGCCAACTACTCCAATTCTTCTGGCTCTGTGTATATGACACGAACTGGATATACCGCAACTGGTAAATGGGGCACATCTACAAGCGGTGGCACGTTGATTGATGAAGATACTGGTTATACCACTGGTCAAGCTCTTGCTAAAGCATTAGGCAAAGACCTTTCGAGTGGAAATGCAAGTATCAATCTTTATGCACAGTGGAAAATAAACACTTACACAATCGCATATAATGCTAATGGTGGCACTGGGAATATGGCTTCACAATCAGTAAATTGGAATAGCACTTTTACTCTTCCTAATAACACCTTCAAGCGAGAAGGATACAAATTTGTTGGTTGGAATTTATATAGAAACGACGATAATAAGTGGTATGCTCTTGGTCAAGGTTGGTATACTTCAGATGAAATTGTTGCAAACGGATATTCAAAAAAACTATATCCAAACCAAGACGAATTAACTCTTGATGGTTCTTGGATTAAAAATAGTGAATCCGCAAGAACATTTACACTGTATGCTATTTGGGAAATATCGGGTGTTGTCTATATTGATAATGGAACGTCATTTGAACCATACCTTGCGTATATAGACAACGGTACTGATTGGGATTTATATTTAGCGTATGTTGATGATGGTGCAGAATGGAATATAATTTCTTAAGATGAAAGAGGTGATTTGTTATGGCAGATATTAAAGACAAAATTGTTACTGTTGAATCTTTATCGGCTTTACACGAACATAATAAGGAAACGTATGAGACAAAAACAAATGTAACAAACTTAGAAAATAAGATTGCAAACTTGTTAGATGCTAAGTTTGACAAACCTGAGAATAATATTGTGCCCATTGTTAATGGTGGTACAAATTCTGCTAATGGTGCAACTGGATTGGCGAATCTTTTTGCTTCTGGTGCAACAGTTCTTTCATCTTATCAATATGGGGATGAACTACCCGAAGCTGGTGTTAAAGGAAGAATTTTTTTCAAAAGATTAAGTGAATAAATGAAAATGGGACATCTTTTTTAGATGTCCCATTTTTTTACGATGTAGGAATTTGCCACACAACAGTTCCATCGTTTATGTTTCGTTTTTATTAAAACATTTTTGTCCCACCTTGTCAAACCCATTTTCGTTAAATTTTCTTGCTAAGAATTCTGCAAGAATTTTATATGTATTCATTCTTTCGGTTTCTAAAAGTTCAATTGTTATTTTGCGTTCTTCCTTTTTCATTCAATCACTCCATGTTTACTTTTATTTTATATAACCTTATCAGTTTGACCTATCCCCCATTCTCCTCTCTCCCACTCCCATTATATAAATATGGGAGTTTAATAGTCAATATGAAATAGGCAAATAGAATCATTTTATTTCACTTATTTCGACTATTATGTTAATATTAACTTAAGAGGAGGTGGTGTATTCGTATGCGTACAACTAAAAAGGTTATATGAAAAGAGGTGGTGTAAATCATATTGTTATCATTAGAACAGCACATAAAAATCGAATTTTAAATGGAGTGATTGTATGAGTCCAAGAATTGATGGAACAGCGTTGGGTTTAAGAGTTGGAATATATGGAAGGTATTCAGACTCAAATCAAGATGATGGATTTTCTATCGAATATCAATTGTCTGAGTGTACAGATTATCTAAACAAACATGGAATGTCGTTGCACAAAACTTATATTGACCAAGCTGTAACAGGAACAAAAGTCGCTGGTCGTGATGCATTCCATGAACTATTACACGATGTTAAGAATGAGTTGATAGATGTTGTTGTGGTGTACAAGTTTTCAAGGATATTTAGGAATGCTTTGGAAAGCCATAAATATCGTCAATTATTCAAAAAACATGGTGTTAAACTTATCTCTGTCACTCAACAAGTAGATGATGAAACATCTTCTGGTAAGCTCATGATTGGTGTTATGGCAAACATTGATGAATACCAGAGTGCCGTAATTAGCGACCATGTTAAAAGTGCTATGAGAGAAATGGTTTCAGAAGGATTTTTTGCTGGTGGAACAGTGCCTTATGGTTACAAGTTGGAAACCGTACAACATGGCAAGAAAACCAGAAAGAGATATGTGCCAGATGAGTTTGAGAAAGAAGTTGTTAAAAAGCTATATGAGTTGTATGCGGACAATTATTCTCTTAAATATCTGCAAGATTACACCAAGAGTATTGGAGCAGTCGCAAGGTCTGGCAAACCATTTAGCATACAAACAATTGCCAGAATGTTGAGGAATGACTTCTATATTGGGATATTAAGATACAACGCTCAAGGACATGAGCCTATTGTTGTAAATGATGTTATCCCATCTATCATTGAAAAGGGATTGTGGGATAGGGTGCAATATCGGCATAGTAGACAGAAAGATGTTCGTCCCAGAAAACGGAAAGACCTTTATTCTCTGACTGGTAAGATAGTTTGTGGGTATTGCGATAATCATTTTTTTGGCATAAGAAGCGGAAGTGTACAAAGAGGAAAACATTATGATTACAAATACTATGTTTGCAGTACAAGTAAAACATATTCTACTTGCTCTTGCAAAAGAGTAAGGAAAGACTTTTTGGAGAAAGCCGTTTTAGACAAAATAAAGAAACACATCTTGAATGAAAAGACTATTTACCAAATTGCCAACGAGATTATCGCTAAGCTAGGTGAAAACCCAGATGGTCAAAAGAACAGACTTAAAGAGCTTAAGAAAGAATTGGCAACTGTAAAATCTCAAATATCTGAATTGTTGGATTTGAAATCATTGAAATTGGTTGATAATGTTTATCTTGTAGAGCATATGAAACCTCTCCAAGAAAGAGCCAAAGAGCTTGAAATGCAGATATATGCAATTGAACAACAAACAAAGATGGTGATTTCACATTCTATGATTGTCGATTATCTTAATAAGATGATGGATATATCAGATACAACAGATGATGAGGTTTTACAAACTATCTTTGATAACTTTGTTGAAAAGATAGTGATTGACAATGAGACGATTAAGATTTCTCTTTTCGTCTCTCCGCCTTCTATTGATAAATTTGTGTATAAGGGTTCACACGGACAGCCAAAATTCACTGTAGGTACAATAATTAAGAGGGTCTAATCGAAGTTATTCTATAATGTCTATGGCAGTTTACGACTTTATAGAATATACTGTAAGGGTTGGGGCAGTAAGTTTTGCCCCTCCTTATAAAGATTATCTGGGAAGTGAGAAAAATGAATAGTGATAAAGAATTATTTGGACTTGCTCAAATGTATGTGACATTGCAAAAAGAGTATGAAAAAGCGTCAGAATATAACTTGTACGATTTAGATGAGATTAAGCAAGGGTTGGAAAATATTAGAGATACGCTTTTTCAAAAGGGTTATGATATTGATAAGTTTATTCATTACCAAGAGATGTATTTAACAATGAGCGTCGGAGAATATGCTAAATTTATTAAAACGCTTGAATAGGAGATAGCATCATGGAAAAGACAAAAAGAGCAATGATTTATGTTAGAGGAGAAGCCGAAGCACAACAAGAATTGTTTTGTATGATTCACGCACTTGAAAGAGATTATGAGGTTGTTGGCGTTGTAAAAGAACTAGAAGAAGTTAAAGATTGTGATGTGTTGATAGTTATCAATGCTTCAAGAATTTCTCGTAAAACAGAAGAGTACTATACAAAGATAAATGAGTTTAAGAAACAAGGTATTGAGGTTGAAATTGCTGGGACAGAAGAAAATGCTGGCAAATTTATCGAATTAATCACAAGAGATTTGCACAAGAAAAAGAAATGAGCAAAAATAGGAATAAGCCCATGTAGGATTTTCTACATGGGCTATTTTTTACGACATTGGTGTACGAGTAGCAGCGATGTCTGATATTAGTATATCCACCATCCTTTAAATTTATGCGATAATATTATTTTTAATCATCATAAATTTCGTCTTCCCAATCTCCATAATCGTCATCTTCGTCAACATCTTGGTCGAAGGTGGCATACATATTTTTCTTAAACATTTTTACCTCGTTTAAAATTATCTTTTTAAGTTATGTGGCGTTGGCAGAGCGCAGGCTTACCAACCAAATATTGCTTCTGCTTGAATCGAACAAGCTTGTCGCCTTTACGAACCTTTTGCCATTCCTATCCACAATATCCTGCAATTCTTCCCTGTTTGGAGCGTCGTCACACCCTACTTTAGACCAAGCGCAACCACATAAAATCTCAGTTTTATAATGTCCAATAAAACGGACATTATAACATTAACAGTTGTTAATCACATAAATCTTCTTCAATTTCTTTAATTCTTCTATCCAAGTACCAACGAGCTTTCTTCAAATCTTGCACTGCCTTTTCTTTGTCGGTCTTATCGGCAGAATGTTTCTTGCCAGCTCTTGATACATATTTAACAACATTCCCCAAACAGAAACCTAAGTTCTTGTCTTCTATGTAATCGATAACTTCAATCTTGCTGTCTGCGTAATGCTTAGGTTTTTGAACATCATCAAAAGCAACTGTAATATTATTTTGTGCCATTATTACTTACGCTCCCTATCTTTGTTGTAAACATCATATCTTTCATGAATGTCTAATAGATTGCAATCACTATGTTTCTTGCAGAAACCTTCCCACCATCCACAACTCTTGGGATATTCGGGGCAACCACCTCTGTAGATACATTCTCTGACACATCGGCTATACAATTCTGGCTCAAACTCTTTAACAGCTAATAGCACTTTGTTCCAAAACTCTCTGGTTTCCTTTGAAGCAGAAGTGCATTCTCTACGTCTAGTAATGTTAATAAAACTTTGGAAATTGCCATCAAATCGAACGCCATTTGGTGTGTTTCTATCTGGAACAATGTTGTCTTCATATGTCGCCCTGTCACTTCTTAGAGATGAAACGAAGGGAACAAACCCTTGATTGTGTCTTACAAGATGGTTAATTACAAATGTAGGCACATTATAGCAGTTAATAATCAATCGACCATTTCTAATAGGAGAATGTTCGGACAACAACAAATCACTCTTCCATTTTGTATCAGGATATTTGCCACCATTAAACTTATGAATTGTAAACATGGCACTGTCTTTGATTTCTTGCCACATATCTTCGTGCCACTTGATTTCTACTACAACCTTTGACATATCAGCTTTACTCATACTAAATTATCTCCTTTAAATACTTGCTCTCTGTATTTTTAAGAAAGTCTTCAATTAGACGACTTTCATCTTTGCTTTTACTAAAGACCATAACATTAACAGTATCGTCCCATTTTCTGTTATAGCCATTGCAAACAATATATTTTATTTTATGTTCAACTAAATAGTCACAAAATGTTTTAAGTTCTTCTTTGTTAGAAGACGTAATAACGAATGTCCACTTCGCAGCTTTCTTAAATTTGTTACTGATTGCAAAAGCTATGTAATTTCCTATGCCAGAAGAAATGGAGACAATTGCTATTGCCATTAAAGTATTGTCTTCAATTACTTGGTCAATTACTAAATAGAAGATTAGCTGAGAAATGACCACTAAAATAGAAGAAATGATTTTCTGTTCTTTGTAGGTTGATATCGATTTGAATGTCAACACAACATTATCTACAATCTTAATTAATGCTAAAAATATATAACCAATCATTTACCACTCGCTACCCTCTACCTTGGGGAACTTCTTGAGCAAACAATCAACACATAATTCCCCATATTCTGTATCATATAAAGTTGTTTCGTCGCCACATTCATCGCAATAATATCTTGTGACATTCAGATATGGACAAGAACTAAAACAAGGCAAACCACAATTTACGCATTCATTTTCAATGCTTTTCATTTGGGTCTCACACCTCTTTCTTCATCCCAACTCTCATAGTAATTGGGTTTCATTTTATTAAAGAAGTCTTCGGCAAACTCTTCAACTTCTTCCACAGTCCAGCTAGTGCCAAATTCAAGGTAAATAGACTTTTCTTCTTCAAACATTGTTACATATAAATGACATGCATAGCTAAATGGTTTCCACCATTTGTCTCTGCGGTATTCTGGAACATAATCATGCGACCATTTTGCAACATCTATGAAATACTTCTTACCAAAATCATCGTCGAATCTCTTCTGAAATTTTGCTACAATTGAGTCATTGTCTAAATGTGGAGTTGGTTTATATTGTTTATATCCACGTTCCAACAGATATTCGTCACTCATTTTGATTTGCTCCTTCCCATGCAGTCATTGCATTGTTGCTTAATTCGATTTCGTTGTTTAAAACCTTTTGTTTTTGTTCAAAACTATCCCAAATAACTTCTGGCTTAATCATTTTAATCTTAATTGGTCTTTTGTCATTCTGAATTTGCTTTGCCGTTTGAAGAAAGTTTGTTATCAACATTTCTTTCGGCGCTTGCATTTGTTGTCTATTCGTTAATTTATCTTCGATATAGACTTCAAAAGTAACTTCATGCATCTCAAGCATATCTCCGAATATGTTTCCGAATATATCGACCACCACCTTAAAATCTACATTTTATGTTATAAAGAGCACTATATATGGTGTTTTGAATTGTTTATCGACACAATATATAGTGCTCTGATTATTAACTTATATAACTTTAGTTGTTATTATATGGACAAGTGTGGTCGTTGCAGTCGTCACAGTCCAAATCCGTACTTAGACACTCATCATTGTCATCGTATTTACATTCTTCGCAATCTCCGCAACAACAAGGGCAGTAATCATTTTCTTCTTCCCATAAATGTTGCTGTAGTCTATAAGCTTCAAGTTCCCAAATCTTGTCTGCAATCTTATCAAAGCAAATATCAGAACCCACTTCTTCGTCGTAGTTCTCAGGACTTACACAGGCAGAAGATTCGGTGATTACGAAACCATTAGGCAGACGACAGGAAACAACCGTACACTTATCGAAAACCGTATGAACTTCAAAATCAGAGTTCTTCATAATCTCCTCAATGTATTCTTCTGTAATAGTCGGAACTTCAACTTCGGCAGTCATATCTTCAACCTTCTTGAAATGCTCATTGAATGTTGCGATATCCATGTATCCAGTATTGGAACTGCTTTCGCCAAATACAAATGAAACAATGCCATCTGTACCGACATCGGTTACAGTAATTAAAGTTCCTTCGTCAAGAAACCACATCTTCTTTACTGTCAAAAACTTATCGTCAATATTAATGTTATGAATATTCATTTCCATTTTTTATTCTCACTTTCCTTTATTTGTTGGGCTTGGTTAATCACTCTATGAGTGTGGAGCGGCTGACGAGGATTGAACTCGCAACAACTTGCTTGGAAGGCAAGGACTCTACCAATTGAGCTACAACCGCATATTTGGTACTGGCAGTGGGATTTGAACCCACACGCTGTAAAGCAGTAGATTTTGAATCTACGGTGTCTGCCGTTCCACCATGCCAGTATATTAGTCTGCTTTTTTCAGTCAACCTATGTAGCGATAGGTACAGATTGTGAGACATGGAGGATTGATTTTATGAACATTAAGTATACACATCCGCCTGTACAGGAGGCGTGGCGACGGATTTCGGACTTGAACCGAAACACGATATTTCTACCGCTACTGCGAGTTTTCAAGGCTCGTCCCTTACCAATTAGGGTTAATCCGCCATATTGGTGTTCCATATAGGACTCGAACCTATGACCTCATGGGTGTAAACCATGCGCTCTAACCTGCTGAGCTAATGGAACATATGGAGCTGGTAGACGGACTTGAACCCCCAACCTACTGATTACAAATCAGTTGCGCTACCGATTGCGCCATACCAGCATATTTAGTTCGCTCCTTCCAGAGAAATGTTGACTAGGCACTCTCTGGAAGAAACTCAGTTACAACTCTTAAAAATAGGTCGATTCAACGCTTAGTCACTTTCGTCGTCCCGTCCGTACAAAATCTGAGATTTGCGATTTTTTCAGAAGACCAACCGTGTTGCACTTACAACTGTGAGCATAGGTGTGATTGGTTCGTGGTGACGCATACGGGGTTCGAACCCGTGTTACCGCCGTGAAAGGGCGATGTCTTGACCGCTTGACCAAGGAGCCTTATATATAAAGCACCTTTGGTGCTTACTGTTATATGTTAAACAGCTTTCGCTGTTTAGCTCCCCCTGTTGGACTCGAACCAACGACAACTCGGTTAACAGCCGAGTGCTCTACCGACTGAGCTAAGGAGGAATATATCAAGGAAAGAACTCTACGGAGTTCTTCTGACAAGAACCAAATGCCTTGCATTTTGGTTTGCCATGTACCTTCAAAACTTCATATCAAATTCTACTATATATCTTATTAATTTGCAACACATTTTAGAATAACTTTTGCGATTTTCTCGCTCCTCATTATCTCTAACCAGCCTCTTGGTTAAGCCCTCGACCTATTAGTGACAGTCAGCTGCACACGTTACCATGCTTCCACCTCTGCCCTATCAACCTCGTCGTCTTCAAGGGGTCTTACTACTTTCGTATGGGATATCTCATCTTGAGGGGGGCTTCACGCTTAGATGCCTTCAGCGTTTATCCCTTCCCGACTTGGCTACTCGGCCATGCCCTTGGCAGGACAACCGATACACCAGAGGTCAGTCCATCCCGGTCCTCTCGTACTAAGGACAGCTCCTCTCAAATATCCT
>JBGVKZ010000056.1:0-5476 GCA_045124055.1 Lachnospiraceae bacterium
TACGAACACTTTTTTCTTCTGACATCTCACCATCCATCAGTTCTGCCACTGTAACTTCAAGTTCTTCACACAAACTTTTTATAATGGAATAGTCAGGCATACATTTGCCAGTTTCCCATTTAGAAATAGTCTTATTGGATACGCCAAGCTTCTCTGCTAATTGTTCCTGTGTTAGATTTTTCTGTTTTCTCTTTAATGCTATAAATTTTCCTGTAACTAATTGATTCATATGTATTCCTCCATTCATTTGATGATATAAAGGTACTTCTTTCATCGCTAAAATAAAATCCCTTGTAAGTAGAATATAGGTGGAATTTCTGTAAAATAGCGGATTTTATCCTTGCTTCTTCCCTGTCAGATAATATACTGCCAAAGCAGTACGATGTGATAAATTTTCTTTCGCCAGAATAGAAGTAATATAATTTTTCACAGTACCTTCTGAAATAAAAAGTTTGTTTGCAATCTCTTTATTAGAAAGCCCATCTGCCACAGCCTTAATAATATCCATCTCACGGGCGGTATATCCTTCTTCAGAAAATCCGCTTGCTTTCATATCTGTATTTTTTGCCAAATTCTCTAATATAGCATCTTCCATAACACCCGTGCCATTATATACTGATTTTATCATCTGTTTTAAATGTTCCGGTGTATGATTCTTAATCAGATAGCCTTTCGCACCAGTTTTTAGTGCATTTTGCACCAGTTCATCATCATCGAACGTGGTAAGAATCAAAACTTTTCCCAATTTATTTTCTACAATATATTTAGTAGCTTCAATTCCATCCATTTTTGGCATCTGTATGTCCATAAGAAAAATATCCGGTGTACTTTCTTTTGCAATTTCGATTGCCTCTCGACCATTTCTTGCACAACCAATCACCTCGAAATCTTCATCCACTTCAAGTATAATTCGCATTCCATCTCTTACAAAGTCGCTATCATCCGCGATAATCACTTTTATCTTATCCATACAGTCACACCTTTCTATAGTGGCAACAACATATTGATTGTAAAACCTGCTTCCGTTTCAAAATCTAAAATACCATTAATTTCTCGTATTCTTTTTCTCATTCCGTAAATTCCCATTCCATCAATTATCTCTTTGCAACCAATACCATTGTCAGATATGCTGCAACGTATCATTTTGTTCAACACATGTATGCTAATTTTTATTCTGCTACACTTTGCATATTTCATAGTATTAGATACCGCTTCGTAGGCATTATCCAAAATAACCTCTAAATACTTTTCTGGAATATCCTTTAATTCGCCCTCTGTTATCAGTTCAGCCTCTACGCCTTTTGCTCTACATTCTTCGCATAATTTTTCCAATTGTGATACAGCAAGTTTATATTTTTTAGGACGCTCTTTTCTAAGAATTGCTCGAATCTCATCCATTCCACTACGTAATTGGTCAATCACAGCCTGCACCATTTTCTTAGACACTTCCGGCTCTTTTTCCAACAAAACTTTAACTGCCTCCAACTGGTATACCGAGCCATTAATACTATGTCCCAGCTTATCATGTAAAGTTTGAGATAGCTCAGCCTTTTCTTCCAACATTTTGTTCTCTGCCATTAGAAGGCTCTTGCGAACTTCTTCCTGCACTTCATATTCTCTACGGTTTATGTCGTGTTTTAGTCTTTGTTCTGTAATCGTATCTTCTTTTGTCTGTTTACGATAAGGCTCTACTACAAAATTATGCTGACAATAAATCAATCCTATTAAAGTAGCCATCATAAACTGTACGGAGCCGCTTATCTGGCTAGGAATAAAAGCAATTCCTACTGGAAGTATATACCAAAACAGGCGAGGTTTAAAATATGTCAGCACTTCATAACACAAGTAAACACCTAATAGCGTAAAAGTTGTTCCTACCGCCAACAACATAATAATCCATATAATTCCTGCTGTCACCAACAAAATAATTTGATACCTTCGCTCCATCAGTTCCTTCCCAGCTATCACACCTATAAATAACGCAAGAATCAGGAGCACCCATACAGATGCCCCTGTCAGCACGGACTGGGATATTATGATATATACTTCCAATACCAGCAATAATGCAATTCGAAGCAGGACAAAGTATTGATTCCTGAATCGTTCTTCCATATGCAAATCCTTTCTATTCGTACCTCTTGATTTTGATTCCTACGCCACCCACACTAATAATAACAATTAAATAAGCTACTGTTACACACAATACCACAGAATAGGCACTTTTGTCCCCTACTAATAGTAATTCTGATGCATCCATAAACCATTTTTGTGGCATAAGATAAGAAAGTGTTTTTAATGCTTTTGTTGTATCATCTAAAGGGAAATACAAACCTGCTAACAGAGCTGATATACTCCAAATTGAAAATACTGCATAATTGGAACTCATAACGTCTCCAAGAATCACTCCAATCAATAGACTCAAGGCCCCAAATATCAATCCCAACTGGAAAATAATAAAAAGGAAACTTATTATGTTTATTCCAACATCCAGCCCCGGAATAAAGAACAGACAAATAGCAAGTACAACCGTCTGCATCAAACTAATTACAATTGCTACTACAAATTTAGATATAAAATAATCTCTACTACTTAACTTGGTTAGTAAAACTCGTGTAAACACCTTATTATTCTGTTCCTCAATCACAGAGTGTGCTACACATACTCCACAGAACAGAAATCCCAATGTAATAATGGCAAACGCATAACCAATTTGTGTCTTCTGATTTATCTGGTTTTCTGTTAATTCAATCTCTTCTTTACCGGCAAAATTAACAACTTCCTTTTCCGGCAACTTATCTTCAATTTCTGTAAGCATCTTTAGCATTACAGTTACATCATCACCTACAATAGTTTGAACCTGTTTTATTCGGGCAAATAAGTCTGTAAGCTCTGTTATAAAAAGTTCTTGTCGTTCATCCTCTGATACGGCATACAACTTTATTCCTTGCTCCCAATCTCCACTTAATACTGCCTCATCAAAATCATTCCTTAGATAAAGTAACATTCCCGCCCGGTCATCAAACGCATCTCTTTTGGCAGCTTCATCTATTTCTTCCTCTGTTAATCCACTAACATCTGCACGACAAACGGAAAATATGCCCGTTCCTGCCATTTTATTTAATACATATTCAGACAATTCAGAATTTGAAGCATCATATACTTTTATGATGCATGCAGATGTATCACCCACGTATACAGCTTTTTCAGTATGATTACCCAATTCTATAACAAGCTCTTTATCCGAATTATCACTGTATACGGCATGATCCATTTTTATACTTAAAATTAATGTTGATAGTATGGGTGTCACTATTAGGAAAAATAAAAAACCTTTATTTCGTAATAGCAATTTAAGACTCATTTTCACTAATGCAATCATGCTTTACCTCTCTTTCTGACATAACCTGCAAATATAGCTATTATGGAACAAATAGCTGTAATTGCTAAAGAATATATCACCGCACTTGCTACATAATCACTCTTGCCCATACAAGAAAGCTCTACCAATGCACGATTACCATGGTAAATAGGCGACAACTGTTTCAATGAGTCTGATATACTCGAAAACATATATGTTTCAAAACTTCCACCGAAAAATCCCATAAACCAAACAATTGTAAATTGCAAAATAATCGTAATCACCAGACTATCTGAAATATTATAAAGCATCATTCCCAAAGCCGTTCCTACTACTATCATCAGAAATACAATAACTGTAGATAGAAAAGGATTTCCCCAGTGTATATCATAAAGCAACATCGTAATAATCGTCACAATTGCCATTCCACCTGTTACAGTCAATACAATGGGAATAAATTTGCCGAAAAAGTTTTGTTTCTCCGATATATTAGAAACTTGAAATCTTCGTACAATCCCATACTTTTTTTCATTGCTGAGAACACCAGTGGCACATATCATACCACACCAGCAAAAATATACAATATAAATAATTCCATAATAATCTATTGAATCAATTGCAGGCATATATTCCAATTGTTCCACTGGCAGTACTACTTCGGCTTGTTCCTTTATCTGTAATGAAGCATTTAGACCCTCATTCATCACTTTGTTCATAAAATACTCTAATGTAATACCTTCCACTTCATAGTCTGCACTTGTATATACCGTGTATTTATCTTCTGAAAACTCTACAAACCCCGATAATTCATTCTTCTCCATAACAGCCTTTATTTCGCCCTCGGGATATTCATGAAAAAGAATTCCAGCTTCCTCTCCGGCTATTTTCATTGCTTCAATTACTGTATTATCTGCCTCCTGTATTCTATATCCTACTACAAATGTATCTACACCTTCGTAGGATTTCATTAATTCAGAAAATGCACTAGACAATACGGCTATAACCAATATTGGTCCCAACAACATAACCGCAACGCTCCATGTATTACGAAACATGAGTTTAAAATTGTTTTTTATCAAATAACGAATCATCTCTATCCCTCACTATTCCGCATAATCTCTCAGTTTCTTACCTGTAAGTGTCAAAAATACTTCTTCCAATGTAATATTTTCATCGCCGCTATTAACAAGTTTTTTTAACTCCTGACTCGTTCCACAAGCAATAATTTTTCCATTATCCATAATTGCAATTCTAGTGCAGATTGCTTCTACTTCTTCCATATAATGACTTGTATAGATAACCGTAGCACCTTTGTCATTTGACTCCTTTATTTTATCCAAGATAAAATTTCTGGACTGCGGGTCAATGCCTACTGTAGGCTCATCAAATATCAAAAGCTCCGGATTATGACCAAGTGCACAGGCTATGTTTAATCTTCTCTTCATTCCCCCAGAAAAATTCTTTGCAAATTCCTGCTTACGCTCCAACAAACCTACATATTCCAACGAATCATCTACTGACTTTTTCAATGCCTGACCTTTTATTCCATATAAAGAAGTGAACAATTCTACATTCTCCCATGCCTTTAAATTCCCATGAATAGCAAGTTCTTGCGGAATATACCCTATTTTATGAATTACTTCCTTTTTCTGTTTCCAAGGATTCTTACCCAACAATTCAATCTTGCCTGCTGTGGGGCGTACAATCGAACAAATCATATTCATAGTGGTACTTTTTCCCGCACCATTTGGTCCTAACAATCCAAAAATTTCTCCTTTATGAATTTCAATATTTAAGTTATCTACAACTGTCTTATTGTTGTATTTCTTTGTTAAATCGGTTGTCTTTAAAATAATATCTCCCATTGCACTCTCCTTCGTTGGTTATTTCTTACTACACTGACATCATAACAATTTCTGTAAAGAGAGTGTAGTGAAAAAAGATATATTTTGAGTATGACTTTTGTCATGTTTTATCCAATCAGCACCACCAGCTTAGCTGGTGGTTTGCTCTGCGGCTATAAGCCGCTGTTCCCTGCATGCCTCTAAAGAGGCTCTGAAAAGTCCGCCTTCCGCACTGTGGTCACTGGCCGGCTCTAAAGAGCCTTTTTTATTTGCC
>JBGVKZ010000057.1:0-4309 GCA_045124055.1 Lachnospiraceae bacterium
GTGGATATTTGACCTTTGTTGATTGTTATTTTGTGGTGATTTAACAATACTTCTTATGTAGGCAGATGTCTACTGCTTTTGAAAAGCAAAAACTGTGCCACAGCCTTGGCAGGCCATCGCGCAGCGATTTTGTTCAATTTGGCATTACTATGCAAAGTTGTTGGCCCATTCCACATGAATTGATTAGAACCTGCTGCATGAGGAAACAATAAATCTAATAATTTGTCGATATTATCGTTTTTGTATGCAGAATTATTTTTATCCACTCTTTGTTCTTTTATCCAATCATACAAATCGCTGAAAATTGGATAATTTTCCGGCTGCAAATTTGCTATATCTGTGTCCCAAAAAATATTTTTATTGTTATATACTTCGATTAAACTCTGTTCCAATAAAGTCCGGATACCACTGGTATATTCTTTTCCAAACAGACACCGAAAAAATACATGAAGATTTTGAATATGAAGTGCCATATCAGACACACCACGAGATTCATCATACTGAAAAAAATCTTCCAGTTTTTCGCCTTCATTTAAGTCTTCTTGCGTGATACGTGGGGATTTCTTAATCTGTAATGGGTTAATTCTTCCTGTAACACCTCCGGCACAGTCAATGACATCCCCATTTATATTTTCATTTTTTGCAAAATCTATGTATTCTTCCTCCGGGTCAAATACAATCGTTTTGGTGCCAAAAGCAAACTCTTTGAAAAAAATCAACTTAATAAAGGATGATTTCCCAACGCCAGGGAGGCCAGTAATAATCCAGTTACTATTGACTCTGTCTTTATTTCTTAGCCACTGATTCAAAATTATCAATCTATTTTGCTTTGTTTTCCCTATGAAATAGCCCCCCATATCATTCACACCACTATTGGCCATCGGGAACCCACCCGTGAATGTAGTCATTGGCATATTACGATTACCAATATTGGCTACTCCTTGAGGAATGGGGACGCCATATGGCGAAATACACTGTAATGCATCCCTTTGTCTGTATTTTAAAAGGCGAATATTACAACCTAATATGGCACATCTCGCTGATACTCTTTTAATACGGTCATTTAATTCTTTTTCTGTTGATGCCTGAATGTGCATCATAATATTGACATATCCTACAGGTACATCACCTACGGCCAAGCTTTTAATTTGATTCTCCAAATCAGAAATAGCTTTATCCATGACCTGTCTTTCGCTTTCTTTTTTTGCGATTTGTCTCTCTGCCCTTAAATCAGATATTTTTCTGTTATATACTTCAATTAGTGCAGTTTTGTCTGTAGGCTTAAATTCTGCAACCGTAGAAGTACCTTCAAGATTAAATAAAGGTGCCATCCACCCATAATCCACACATTCACTTGGATACTTAGATACATAAAATACCTTTCCACACATATCTCCTAAATTGGCATGAGTATTATCAAAATCAAGACCTGTTGGCGTTATGGCATTCAGTAGAAGTTGATTTACATCATTTTCAATAATCTGTTGATTTTCACTTTTTTTCATTGCAATCTCCTATTTAAGTGTGGTTATTGTTTCATATACATATTGTGTATTATCCACGTCATATGGTGCCTGCAAGCTATTAGCATACATATTGCACATTTTAACGATATCAGCATCTTTTAAGATTTCAGCAGGCACTCCTATGCTTTCATATCGAACTTTCATTTCTTCAATACGTGTTTTTACGAGATGTTCTGCATCCGTTTTATTATTTCCGATTTTTTGCCAGATTTTTATAAAATGCTGATGGTCGTAATTTTCTCCATTGGTGGAAAGCTCCGTTGCCTCCATAAGCATAATTTGGAGTATTTTCTGTCTTCCTCGATTATCCATCTCACTACGATATCTGTTTTTGATGTCATTTTTGTAAACATCCAAATCAATTTCTCGTGGATACGAACAGTATGCAAATCCACTTCTATTATCTTTAAAAGAGGCAGCTTGATTAGTTGCTTTTGCTTTCTTTTCCATTAAAGGTAATAAATCAATGTTTATAGATGGAATTCTTATATATGCAAATACATATCCATCTTTGGATAGCAACACATTTCCTACTATATCCTTAACATTGGTGAATTGATTTGCACTCATTTGTCGGGTTTGTATGTCTTGATTAGGCATCACTCTTTCTCCTCCATATTCAGCTCACATGCATACATGTCATAATATTTGTAATAATACTTTTTCTGCGATACATGAAATTTGTAAATTATCATAATTTTGTCTATAAAATTTTCATCGAATTTATCTCTTCGAATGAAAGTTACTACTGTAGCTATCATCACAACTCCTAATAACATAGCTGTCGGCAAACTATTCGTAAGCCCGTAAATAAAAAAGATAAAAATAATATCTATTATGCTGGCAATACCGATAATACCAATTTCCCTACTCCCTATTCCCTGAATTAAGTCCTTTCGTTCCGGCACATTAACTGGAACCGGTAATTTTGATGTTTCCATTTTTTCTCCTTTTTGCTTTATACAAAATAATTAAGAATGGTTATAATTAACCAATAACCACATAAGACGCCAATTCCTACTACGAGGTTAGTGCCAACTTTCTTATAAAACATTGCTTTATCTTCACCGGATTTCATCGCAAGCAGAAGATTTTTTATAATATAAAAGATAGTTAAACTAGTATCAATAAGGATGATAGTTAGCCTAAGTTCTTCTAGAAGAAGATTAAGTCCTCCCACAATATGCTCCCAAAATCTCGTCGATGTACCGCTGGTTCTACTCCAGTATTTTTGAAAGATTTTTACTAAATCCGTTGCTAAAATACCGATTGCAACACCTTTCACAACTCTTTTACATTTGGTAATCGCCAAAGACAATGGCTGGTCATCATCTTGCCTGGAACTTAATATCAGAATACATTTCACTGCTGCCATTGCGATAGCAACACCTTTCAACGTAAGATACACATCATTTAAAATACCTGCTGTTGTCATTGAATTACGCTGCCTTTCTTGTCAAACTCTGTATGAGTACTTGTCCTGCTGAAGATGCACCTGTACGTGCTAAACCACCTAAGCCAGATGAATAAGCATATTTTTCAAGCCATTTCGGTGCTTTGATGGCTAAAAATAGCCACGTATACGCAATGGGCATATGCGTAATGTCTGTTATATTCAGAAAAGCAATCATGCTTAATCGGAAACATAACAATTGTATGGAATACCCTACTGTTGTTACGACAAAAGAAGTAATAAATGCGTTAAAACGTTCTCTTGAGGACGTTAATAGATCGCAGCAAAAAATAGGGAATACAATCTTCATAAGAGCCAGTTCACCACCCCTTATGAACGCTTTAATAACTAAACAAATCATTCCAACAATCAAAATGACTAAAAGGATCACAAAAACTCCATAAGACTGTGTTAGACCTCCAGTAGCATTCGTAAAACTATCTAAAAAACTATCTGGAGAATCAATCACAACCTCTAATCCTAATACCAATTCACTGGTGAATACATGTGCCAGATTTAGTGACCAATTAAATAGGTATGTTGAACTTTGAATTAAAGCTACTGCTACAGCTGCTTTCACCAATTGTTGTAAAGGGTCCTGCTCTGCGTCCCCATCCGTTTCTAGTATGTATATAGAAAATACATTTTTTAAAACGACAATCGATATAATGACAACTGCAATATCTCCTGTGATAATCGCTGCTGAATTAATAGCCGTATCCGTTATAAGAGCCTCTCCATCTATGAACAATCCATTTATAAATGAAAATAGAAAATCAAACACTTCTTCAAATAGCTCTGATAACCAGTCATAAATGGTATTTCCAAACCAATTTTCACATATCCATTCTAGCAACATTTCCGTTTTCCTCTCTACGCCTATGCTGCTGGTTCCTGAAAGTAACCGAATACAACATAAATAACTGACTCTGCCACCAAGCTGATAACGCCGATAATTAACGGTCTTAACCACGCTTTTTTATACTTTGGTTTCTCTTCTTCATCTGCCTGCTGAAGCATTATTAAATTCTTTATTACAAAAAAAACAGTCAATCCCCCTGTAAATAACATCAAAACTGCTATTAAATCATTCAATAATGCTAATCCTCCAGTTACTAATTTCGTGTCTTGTAGTTTTGCTGTAGCTGATAAAATATAATTTTTCATTTTTCTTTCTCCTTCTTTATAAAGGTAGTGTCAAATTTACTACCTATTTTTTATTTAAAAACCTTTATTTTCGGGAGTTTGCAAATAAAAAGAGCAATGACCTCCCTTTTTGAAGTATAATGAATTCACCACAAACCATTACCAACAAAGGAAACATTGCTCA
>JBGVKZ010000058.1:0-65192 GCA_045124055.1 Lachnospiraceae bacterium
ATCAATGGTGGATTTGCTGGCATTTTCCCTATCCAGTACAAGTCTGTGATAGCGGTCTATGTCATCTAGATAGTCGGAAATGGAGAGTTTCCATATCCATTCTTTTGTGCTCTCTTTCACATCTGAGAAAAAGTCCCAGATGTATTCAAAGGAGTTGTGGGGACTAACCCCGTCGATGTGTTCATATAGCGTCTGCTTTGCTTCCAAAGAAAAATCCCTTATCATATTTATTCCCCTATCGCTTCTCCAAGTCTTTTATCGGTTTCTGTCATAGCTTCCTCCGTCTTTTCCAAAGAATCTATGGTGCTTTCTAATAAACTTTGAACCGCCTGTTCCAACAAATCATAGGTGCTTACTATTTCTAAAAGTCTGTCCTCCACTTGTCCCGTAGCTTCCTCTGATGTTGGCATACTGGCTTTTTCTTCTTCCCAAGTAGCTTTAAGCACCTTTAAAGATTCAATAGCATTTATAGTTCCTTGCTGCTCAAATTGTATTTCTGTCTGTATCACAATTCACCCCTTTAGTAAAGATATTCATCTGCATTATCCGTATCTATCAGGTAGGCATTAGTCAGTTTCGTACCGATTTCCATAAGGTCGCCCACATTTCCTTGTAGTTCCTTGGCTATGTCAATATAGGTCTCCAAAGCATCTTTTGTCTTTCCGCTTTGGATTCCATCTATAACAACAACCCGCATCAAAGCAATATAGTTCTTTAGAAACGTTTCAAAACGTTCACCTTGCAGAGTAAAAAAATTACTCATTTCTATTATGTAATTATCATCTACCACTACTTCTTGCATAGTTTTTCCTCTTTTCTATCTCTCGTATTTCCGTGCGAAGATTATCGATTTTATTCTTGTATTGAGAGATTTCTCCATAGTATTGATTGATATTTTGTTGTCTTTTTGCTATTTCTGAATTTGTAATTGCTATGGTTTCTCCTAAGCGATTTTGAGCTCGATAATTGTCACTTCCCGTCAGGCTTTCCGTCAGGTCGCTTTCTACACCAGTTAAAATATTGGTACTATATCTTTTTGAGTGATGAAGCGAAGACATATTGATAGCAAGGTTTTGTTTTCGTTTATCCTGCACTATATAGAAATCATTTTCGTAATTTTGGAATTTCTTTTTAAGGTCTGCCAGTTCTTCCATTTCAGCCTCAAGGTTTCGGATTTTTTCTTGGCAAAATGTAATAGAATTTTGATGTTGTGATATCAAGTTATAGAATTGTGCTGTGTCCATAGTGTTCCCCCCTTTTACTATGTGTATAGTCCCAATATAGTACATTTTTTCAGATGTGACAAGATGCTTTCATAAAAAAATCAGTGGGTAGCCCCACTGGTTTTTCCTATTTTTCTTGCAAATATTCCACCACTTTAGCAAAGCCCATTCCGTGAGAAGCCTTTACCAAAATGGTATCTCCTTTTTCTAAAATTCCATCAATTTTCTCAATGACTTCTTCTCTATCTTTCATATAATAAATCAAGTTTTCTTTTCTCAAAGCTGCCTTTTTTTCTAAAGCACCCTGATACATATTGTTAGATAAGCCGCCGACGCATACTAAAACATCAATTCCTTTATCCACAGCATAAGTACCTATGTCCCTGTGCATATCTTTTTCACCATTACCCAGCTCAAACATATCGCCTAAAATAGCTACTTTTCTAGTGTTAGAAAGATTTAATAGGTCAATGGCCGCCTTCATAGAAACCGGATTTGCATTATAGCAATCGTCCAAAATCATTTTATCTTCCAAAACAATTAGATTACTTCTTCCACCTACCGCTTTTACTTTAGAAATACCTTCTGCGATTTCTTCCGCCTTAAGTCCAAGTAAATCCCCAACGCAAGTGGCCGCCAAAGCATTCATTACCATATGTTCACCGGGAAGTGGAATTTCTACGTCAAAGGTTTCATCATTTAAGTAAATAGACGCTTTAGAACCTAAAATTCCGTTACTTTTCACATCCGTGACATATACGTCATTTTTTAGTGATATCCCGTACGTCACTGGTTTATGCCCATATACCTCTTGAATAGTAGAGAGCATATCGTCATCACCATTAACACAAACATAACCTTCTTCATTCATAAAATCAAAAATTTCACTTTTTGCCTTAAGAATACCTTCTCTACTACCTAAAAATTCTAAATGACATTGTCCTATATTAGTAATAACGCAAATGTCAGGTTTGGCAATTTCACTTAATCTATGCATTTCGCCAAAATGATTAATGCCCATTTCCACTACTGCCACCTGATGTTCGTCTCTAATTCGTAAAATAGTGAGAGGAAGACCAATTTCATTATTAAAATTACCTTCTGTTTTTAAAACTTTATATCGCACACCTAGTACAGAAGAAATAAATTCCTTTGTACTGGTTTTTCCTACACTACCTGTGATACCAATAACCGGGATAGCTAAATTTTCGCGATAATAGATAGCAACCTTTTTTAATGCATTAAAAGAATCTTCTACTAAAATGTAGGGAATTTTCACATTTTCCGGTGCTTTTTCACAAACAACGCAAGCGGCTTTTTTCTCTGCTACCTGACCAATGAAACTGTGTCCATCAACTTTCTCCCCTTTGGTTGCAAAAAACAAATAACCTTCTTCTACCAGTCTGGAATCAAGAACCGCCCCTTTTATTAAAATTTCTTCTTGACCTTTTTCACACACTAAAGTTCCATTGCACGCTTTTGCAATGTTTTGTAATGTCATATTTTTCATAATTATCTCCCGGAAAATTTATTTTTCCTCTAAAGAATATTTCATCAGATTTTCACACAATTCCTCGAAACTGATACCGATAGCCGCTGCTTCCTGTGGAAGAAGTGACGTTGGTGTCATACCTGGTAAGGTATTGGCCTCCAGACAAAAGATTTCACCTTCAGTACTCATCATAAAATCCATTCTGGAATAATTTTTTAGTCGAAGTGCCTTAAAGACATTTTCTGCTGCCCTTTGCATTTCTTCTGTCTTTTCTTTTGGAATATCCGCAGGACAAGTTTCTATGGTGCTACCCGCCTGATATTTGTTTTTATAATCATAAAAGCCAGTAAGTGGTGCAATTTCAATAACCGGTAATGCTTTTCCTTTCAGAACACCTACTGAAAATTCACGACCTTTAATATACTGTTCAATAACAACTTCATCGTCATAGGTAAAGGCTTCTTTTTTTGCCTTTTCATATTCTTCTTCATTATTGGCAATACATACACCAACGCTTGAACCGCCACGGCATGCTTTTACAATACAGGGATATGGGATTTTTTCCGTTTCTTGTTCCCCTTTTTTTAGACGAATTCCTTTTGGCGTTGGAATACCATATACGGCAAAAATATCTTTGGATAAAGCTTTATCCATAGCAATAGCTGAACTAATGTAGTCTGTTCCCGTGTAAGTAATTCCCATTAAATCAAAACAAGCCTGTATCTTACCGTTTTCACCATTTTCACCGTGAAGTGCCATAAAGACGATATCTGCTTTCTGACAAATGGTAATAACATTTGGGCCAAAAAACTGCTTGCCGCCATCAGTTCTTAAGGCTTTAATTTTTTCAATGTCCGGATTTTCATCTTTTACAGGGTTGATTTCTTTGACCCAGTCTTTTTCTAAGGTAAAGATATGTTCAATATCTGTTTCACTCGTTCCTAAGTATACATCAAGTAAAATTGCATTATGTCCGTTTTTTCTCAATGCATTGTAAATCATTTTTCCCGATACCAAGGAAACATCTCTTTCTGTACTAATACCACCTGCTAATACTACTACATTCATTTTTTTCGCCTTTCTATCTATTACTTATAATTTCACTCAACATAAAAATAAGGGCTGAGGTTTGTTCTAAATCATCGCAAACGCTTAAATTTGCTTTCTTTATTGGCTCATCATTCCCATAGCCTTCTATGTAACTATATGATTTTTCATTTCTGCCCAACATATAATGAAGATTATTTTCCAGAATTGTGTCATATTCGTGATTACCAATAATATAATCAATGCTGGTCATTATTGTCATTTTCCATAGTAAATCCTGGCAGTTTTCGTTTTCACCTGTTCCAATGGCAAGCATACCATTTTCCTTACTTTCACCTGCAATGGTTTCTCCCAGATCCATAACCTGTCTCATCAGCTCTTCACACAAGCTCTTGCTTACAGCAAGTCGTGTACCAAGATAAGTAAAGGCCCCTAAGTATTCTTCCCTGGTCCATAAGTTTTCATCACTCATAGTAGGAACATATTCTTTAATAACTGTATGATATCTATATGCACCGGAAGCTCTAAAAAGTTCCGTAGCCCCAAAGAAACGAAGGGACTCGTCTATTTGTGTCTGCATTTCCTTGTGTTCTTCTTTTTGGCTGGTGCGGATAGATTCCACATATTTCCACGCCGCATCAGAGGCACGCAAACACTCTGTTGCAAAAGCACTATCGTAACTTTTCATTGAATAACTAAATTTTGCCATAGCAATGATGAAATGCTGACAAGCTTCAATGCTTTGTTCCCCAAGAATGAGTTCTTCTCCCTGTTCTGTAAGGCTACTATAAACAGCTCCCGTCTTACTATCCTGCATTTTCAAAAGCCAGAGAGCCTCATATGCCCCTTCATCTAAAATATCTGGTATTTCATTGCTACTTTCGTCAATGCCTGTGGCGTCAGAGTGTTCTTCCATATATAATTCCGCACTTAATAGCAGGTTCACTAACGTTTTACTTCCACTTTTTACCTCTCGCACTTTTTTTGTATCATAAATCGTTGTATACCAGCCGCCTGAGGTTTCTATTGTGGTTCCCTTTTCCTCATCTATTATAACTGTTTCCTGACTTTCCGTATGATAGTTCTTCCAACGATTGTCAGAAATCTCCTTTAGCATATCATTCAATAGCGTATCATATGCCATATCGGAAATTTCAAAGTGATAAGATTGCCCTATCGTATCGCACAATATGTAATATTCGCCTGATTTTGTCAAGTTTGTAAAAGTTCCTGTGCTGATATATGTATTGTCCTCTTGAAAACCTTTATGCTCTATCTGACCTGTAAAAACTTCTTCTTTCGTATCTACATCAATCACCGAAAAAGTATCCGGCACGTCTTCCCCTATGAAAATAGCCGTCTTTACACTGTCAGTATAATAACCTAATTGATTAACTAAAATAGATGGACTACTACTTGGTACTTCATAATCAAAAGTCTGTTCTGTTTTGGAAGTCGTTTTCAGCTGGTTGTCTGTTCCTTTAAGCCAATCAGGCATAGAACAGCCTGGAAGGAGCAAGACAACTAAAAATATTGCAAGAAAAGTATGTAAATTTCGTTTTTTTCGATTTTTATTCACGAACTTTTCTCTCCTCTCCACCAAATAGTCCTTAAAATAGAAAAGACCATAGTCTTAGCTCATAACATACATAGTTATTATACCTAAAACTATGGTCTCGGTAAAGTTGAAACCGTATTTTATTTTTTGTTATAGATTTATTCCAACATATTCATAGGATTAATTGGTGTTCCATCTTTTGTTAATTTGAAATACACATTACAGCCTTCTACGGAATAATATCTGGTTGGTTTTTCTGCTTCTGCAATATACTGTCCGGTGGTAACATACTGACCTACGCTTACACCAATGTTTCTTAGCTGCCCATAGGTAAGTTTGTACCCATCTCCTAAGTCCATTTCTACCACATTTCCCAGTTCATTATCTTCGTAAATGTTAGTAATTACTGCATCGGTAGCTGCTGTAATCTGCTGACCTTCTGTTGCCTGAATAATGATGGCAGGATTATATTTATACTGGTCAAGGGTTGCGAAGTAAACAGATTTATCCATACTGTAATTGATTAAGACATTGCCAACTACCGGCCATACCAAAGATTCTTCCTCTGAAAAAGAAAGTGCCGGAGTATTGGTAACTGCATTATCGCTTGTTACTGCCTGAGTATCTTCTAAAGTAATCGTTTCCTGCAGAGCAAGTTCTCCTTCTACAGTATTTTCTACCATATTGTCTGCTGTTTCATTTGTAGTGTCTTTTGATATATTATCTGTTCCTTCTTTTTCAATAGAACCTGATTGAACCGCCTCTGTATTCTGGTTTGAATAATCAAATTCTTCCTGAACACCGGTATAATCCAGGTCATCCTGTAATTCCACCTGATTTGCCTTTTCGCTAAGTTCCGCTTCCAATGCATCAAAATCAACATAATATCCATCCTGATTGTCTGTGTTGTTTCTATGTTTGATATACACACCTGTAAGAGTCAAAACCCCCAACACAAAAACAGAAGTAAATACCATAGCGATAATTTCCGCACGTTTTGCATTTCTTCTACCAAATCTTCTCATAAACAAAACTCCTATCTGTCACTTATGTGATATAAAAATTTAACATCTTTGTGATTTATTTCTAGTTTTGCCTAGGAAGATAATTTTATACAAAAAATGTGAATTCTCTATTTCTTTTTAAATTTATTGGGCAATATCCAAGTGTTGCACAGTTCCGACTCCACCTATTTCATACAGAAAAATACCAGTGCTACGAATTGCACCTTTTACGTTGTTATTATCGTCTGTAAGTGTGAAGTTTGTATTAGCTTTCTGAAGACAAATAGCCCCAACGCCAGCTTCTTTTAAAGTGTATAATACGTCTTTACCGCTTTCATCGGTCGTCCATACTTTCAGTTGACTCCAAATATCGTCATTTTCATCAATCCAGCCATTTCCGTCTTCATCATAAATCGTTAAATCCGCGAATCCATCACCTGACTTTGTACCAAACAATTCATTGCCATTATTGATAGTGCCATCCTGATTTTTATCTAATGCCAAATACCCACTACCTTTTCCAAGCTTTGATATGTATTCTTCCACACCATCAGCATCTAAGTCAAAATAGAACTTCTGGTCTTCTAAATCCGCAATATTGCCATCTAGGTTAATAACTAATGGGTCGCAGAAATTCACGGCAGTATCCTGATAAGTTTTTTCATAGTAGGAAGCAAAGCTACGGCTCATTTCTAACGAAAGATTAAAAGATATTTCTCTACCGTCTGCCGTTCTCACAACGCCTGTGGTATCAAAAGAAGTTTGTTCCGCTTCTTCAAAATACATACTTTCCGTAGACGTAAAAGTTATTTGACTTAAATTTACGGGTTCTAGCTGTGTCAGTTGATAATACTGTCTTTCACTTAATTCACCACTTGAAATATATCCATCAGTACTGGTATTTCCCATAGAACGTCCGAAAATATTTCGAAACAAATATTGGATACACTGGTGTTTTAAACTGTAAAAAGTATTCCGCAATTTGTTTTCACCAAGTCTTCCTGTTTTTGTCATCATTTCCTGATATCTGTTTTGAATATCGGTCAGATTGTCAGACAAGCTACTACGCACGTTACTTTCGCTCTCTGTTTCATTGTTGGTCGTCATGACCTGTTGCTGTGCATTCAATACAGAAAAACTAACTCTATTGTTTTGCACAGTTGTAGAAGAATAACTTCTGGCAGAATCCATTCCTATCATTGAGGATTCAATTCTCAAATATTTTTCCCTCCTTCTTATGCCTTTTTGTATATTCTTCTTCCATGAATCAATACAAAAAAGATGGTACTCATTCAGAAACTCCTTTTTTCTAAATGGATACCATCCTTGGTTATAATGTTATTTAAAGTACCTTAAAATTGTGTATAAAGTATATCGGCAAAGATATGGAATTATTTAACATCTCTTTCTAACATTTTTTTAATGTAGATACCTGTGTAAGAATTAGGATTTTCTGCCACTTCTTCTGGTGTACCACTGGCAATAATTGTTCCTCCCTTATCTCCACCTTCTGGACCAATATCAATAATATAGTCTGCAGTCTTAATCACATCCAGGTTATGCTCAATGACTACCACTGTGTTTCCGCCTTCTTTTAACTTATGAAGAATTTCCGTCAATTTATGCACGTCTGCAAAATGAAGCCCTGTGGTTGGTTCGTCCAAAATATAAATTGTCTTTCCGGTACTTCTTCGGCTAAGCTCCGTTGCCAATTTAATTCTCTGAGCTTCCCCGCCGGACAAGGTTGTAGAGGGCTGACCCAATTTAATATAAGATAAACCTACATCATTCAAAGTTTCAATTTTTCTTCTAATACTTGGAAGGTTTTCAAAAAATGGAACTGCTTCTTCCACAGTCATATCCAATACATCAAAAATGCTTTTTCCCTTGTATTTTACTTCCAAAGTTTCTCGATTATATCGTTTACCACCACATACTTCACAAGGTACATATACATCTGGTAGAAAATGCATCTCAATCTTTAAAATACCATCTCCGCTACAAGCTTCACATCTGCCGCCTTTGACATTAAAACTAAAACGGCCTTTACTATAACCCTTTGCTTTTGCATCCGGTGTTCCTGCAAACAGGTCTCGAATCAAATCAAAGACACCCGTATATGTGGCTGGATTAGAACGTGGAGAACGACCGATTGGAGACTGGTCAATGTCAATCACTTTATCCAGTTGCTCTATTCCTATAATATCATCGTGCTTTCCAGGAATCGTTCTGGCTCTATTCAAATCCCTTGCTAAACGCTTGTATAGAATTTCATTCACTAAAGAAGATTTTCCTGAACCGGATACTCCAGTTACACAAGTCATAACCCCCAGTGGTATTTCAACATCAATATTCTTTAAATTATTTTCTTTTGCACCTTTAATCAGTAATTTAGCCTCGGATTTTTTACGGATTTTTGGCACAGGAATTCTCATTCTTCCACTTAAATATTGTCCGGTTATGGAATCCTTACACTTCATAATCTCCAAAGCCGTTCCCTGAGCAACAACTTGTCCACCGTGACTACCGGCTCCTGGTCCAATATCAACAATGTGGTCTGCCGCAAGCATAGTATCTTCATCGTGCTCTACCACAATCAAACTGTTTCCTAAATCCCTTAAGTGTTGGAGGGTTGCCAAAAGCTTATCATTATCTCTTTGGTGAAGACCAATGCTTGGTTCATCTAAAATATAGCAAACTCCACAAAGTCCTGAACCGATTTGTGTTGCAAGACGGATACGTTGAGCCTCTCCGCCGGAAAGTGTTCCAGTAGCTCTTGCCAAAGATAAATAATCTAATCCTACATCCATTAAAAATCCTACTCTGGCACGAATTTCCTTTAAAACCTGTTTTCCAATGATTTGTTGTGTTTCTGTCAAATTCATATTTTGTAGGAACTCATATAAAGCACTGATAGATAGAGAGGTTACTTCGTGAATATTTTTGTCACACACCGTTACTGCCAAAGCTTCCTGCTTTAATCGCATTCCACCACACAAAGTACAAGGCGTAATACGCATATATTGTTCGTATTCTGCCTTGGAAATTTCTGACGCAGTTTCTCTGTATTTTCTCTGCACACTTTTTATCAGACCTTCAAACGCAATAGGATAAACACCGGTTCCACGCTGACCTGTGTAATGCACTAAGACTTCTTTTCCATTTGTTCCATTAATCAAAATATCTTTAACATTATCCGGATATTTTTCAAATGGCGTATCTAAGTCAAACTTATATTCCTCACAGAGAGCCTGCAAAATCGCATTGGTAAAGCTTCCCTTATTATTACAAGATTGCCAACCCATTACACTAATACAGCCTTCATTGATAGTAAGTTTTTTATCCGGAATCATCAAACCTGCATCAAATTCCATTTTATATCCCAGACCAAAACAATCGGGACAAGCACCAAAAGGATTGTTGAAAGAAAAACTTCTCGGTTCAATTTCACTAATACTGATATTACAATCTGGACAGGCAAAACTTTCGCTAAAGGTAAGCATTTTATCCCCGATGACATCTACATAGGCAAGTCCTTCCGCCAATTCCAACACGTTTTCTAAAGAATCCGAAAGACGTCTCTCAATTCCCGGTTTTACTACCAACCTATCGACAACAATTTCAATAGAATGCTTGATATTTTTATCCAGAGAAATATCTTCTGATAATTCATATAAGTTACCATCTACTCTGACACGAACATATCCACTTCTCTTTGCACGCTCAAAAATCTTAACGTGTTCTCCTTTTCGTCCCCTAACTACTGGTGCAAGAAGTTGAATTTTCGTACCCTCTTCTAAGGACATAATATTATCTACCATCTGGTCTATCGATTGCTTTTTAATCTCTCTGCCGCATTTGGGGCAATGAGGGATACCAATTCGTGCATATAGTAAACGAAAATAGTCATAAATCTCTGTTACTGTTCCTACGGTGGAACGTGGATTTCGGTTCGTCGATTTCTGGTCTATGGAAATGGCAGGAGAAAGTCCTTCAATTTTCTCTACATTCGGTTTTTCCATCTGACCCAAAAATTGTCTGGCATAAGAAGATAAAGATTCCATATATCTTCTCTGACCTTCAGCATAAATCGTGTCAAATGCCAAAGACGATTTTCCTGAGCCGGACAATCCTGTTAAAACAACAAATTCATTTCTGGGAATATCCACATCTATTCCTTTTAAGTTATGTTCATTTGCACCACGAATCACGATACAATCTTTCTTCGGACGCATTTTCTTTGTTTCAGACATATTTTTACTCCATATCTCTTAAATGTTTTTTCAATTCTACAATTTTATCTCTGAGTATCGCCGCTTCCTCAAAGTTAAGGTCAGCAGCTACTTTTTTCATCTTATTTTGCATCTTTTCAATAAGTTTGGTAAGTTCCTGAGAACTCATCGATTCAGGGTCTTTTTCAAATTGTACTTCTGATTTGGCAATTTCCTTAGAAATACTGATGAGCTCACGGACACTCTTTTTAATTGTCTGCGGCGTAATGCCATGCTCCACATTATAGTCTTCTTGGAGTTTTCTTCTTCTTTCTGTCTCCGTAATAGCTTTCTCCATAGACTCTGTTATACGGTCTGCATACATAATAACTCTACCTTCTGCATTTCTGGCAGCACGACCTATGGTCTGAATGAGCGAAGTTTCTGAACGCAGAAATCCTTCTTTGTCTGCATCTAAAATTGCTACCAAAGAAATTTCCGGAATATCCAAACCTTCTCGCAAAAGGTTAATACCTACCAAAACATCAAAAACATCAAGACGCATATCTCTGATAATGGCAGCTCTTTCCAGCGTATCAATATCGGAATGCAAGTATTCTACACGAATACCTGATTCTTTTAAATAAGAAGTCAAATCCTCTGCCATCTTCTTTGTCAAAGTGGTAATCATTACTTTATTATGCTTCTCCACCTCTTTGTGAATTTCAGTAAGCAGGTCATCAATCTGTCCCTCTACCGGTTTTACAACTACTTTTGGATCTAAAAGTCCTGTTGGTCTAATAATCTGTTGTGCACGAAGAAGTTCGTGTTCTTCTTCGTATTTTGATGGGGTAGCTGATACAAATAATACCTGGTCAATTCGTTCTTCAAATTCTTCAAAACAAAGTGGACGATTATCTAATGCCGAAGGTAATCTGAAACCATAATCAACTAAAGTTGTTTTTCTAGAACGGTCTCCCGAATACATTGCACCAATCTGTGGCACGGTGATATGTGATTCATCAATGATAATCAAAAAATCATCTTTAAAATAATCCATCAGCGTATGGGGTGGTGTCCCAGGCTCCATATGATTTAAGTGTCTTGAATAATTCTCAATTCCTGAGCAAAATCCAGTTTCTTTTAACATTTCTATGTCAAAGTTCGTACGCTCAGAAATACGCTGTGCTTCAATTAACTTATCTTCTCCCTTAAAATATCGAATCTGTTCTTCCAATTCTTTTTCAATATTATCACAAGCGGACATAATTTTATCCTTTGAAACGACATAGTGTGAAGCAGGAAAAATCGCAATATGGTTGAGAGCTGCGTGAACCTTGCCGGTAAGTGGGTCAACCTCTGTAATACGGTCAATTTCATCACCAAAATATTCAATACGAATCAGATAGTCGCCACCTTGGGCTGGATAAATCTCCAACACATCTCCACGTACACGGAAACTACCACGCTCTACTTCCATATCATTTCTTGTATATTGAATATCAATCAATTCTCTAATAACTTTATCCCGATCCTTTTCCATACCCGGACGAAGCGAAACAATCATCTCCTGATAATCATCAGGACTACCAAGACCATAAATACAAGAGACACTGGCAATTACAATAACATCTTTTCTCTCCGTTAAAGAAGCCGTGGCGGACAGTCTCAACTTATCAATCTCATCATTAATTGAAGAATCTTTTGCAATATAAGTATCTGTGGAAGGCACATAGGCTTCCGGCTGATAATAATCGTAATAGGACACAAAATATTCCACTGCGTTCTCAGGGAAGAACTCCTTAAATTCTCCGTAAAGCTGTGCTGCCAACGTTTTATTATGAGCAATGATTAAAGTTGGCTTATTCAATTTTGCAATAATATTCGCCATAGTAAAGGTCTTACCTGAACCGGTTACACCAAGAAGGGTCTGAAATTGATTCCCTTGCTTAAAACCCTCTGCTAAAGTCTCAATGGCTTGTGGCTGGTCGCCAGTTGGTTGATATTCAGAATGTAATATAAATTTTGCACTTTTATCTGAATGCTCCACAGAAAATCCTCCTTAATAAATACCTTTACATCATAATAGTATCTCTATAACTGAATTGATTATAGCAGAATATAAATAAAAAGTACAGAGCAAAATCGAATGTTTGTTCTGCCTTTATCTACGTGACATTTTCCCTTTATATTTTCTGAAAATTTCACTACTTTCATTGAAGTTTCGGTACTATTTGAGGTATAATAGAACAAAGATTCAAAACAATAATAACAGGAGGAAATTAGAATGGTATTCACGAATGACAACTGTGTCGGCTGCAATAAATGTATTAGAACCTGTCCGGTACTAACTGCTAATGTAGCCCACGATGGTAGAATTGATGTTGATGAATCAATGTGCATTCAATGTGGTGCTTGTTTTGACCATTGTAAACATAACGCGAGAGATTTTGATGACGATACAGATGCATTTTTATCTGACTTAAAATTGGGAAAAAGACTTTCCGTTATAGTAGCACCTGCATTTATTGCTAACTACCCTAATACATACAAAAGAATATATGGTTATTTAAAATCCATAGGAGTAAAACATATTTATAATGTAAGCTTTGGAGCAGATATTACTACTTGGAGCTATATCAGTTATTTGAAGGAAACCGGTAAAAAAGGACTGATTAGTCAGCCCTGCCCTGCAATTATTAATTATATCGAAAAATATCAGCCAGAATTGATTCCTTTACTTGTTCCTTTGCATAGTCCAATGATGCAAGAGGCAATTTACTTAAAAAAATATCAAAAGGTAGAAGAAGATTTAGTATTTTTGAGTCCCTGTATTGCAAAACGTATTGAAATTAATGACGCCAATACAGGAGGATATGTAAAATATAATGTTACTTTCAAAAAGCTATTAGAGGCTATTGGCGATAAATATGTAAATGCCTCTGAAGCGAATGAAGAATCCCTCTATGGTCTTGGGGCCAGATATCCAAAACCTGGCGGATTAAAAGAATGCGTGCACTTTTTCTTGGGAAACGAAACTGCCGTATTACAGGTGGAAGGAGAAGAGGAAGCATACAAATTCCTACGTGAATATGCTACACGCAAAAAAAATCTGCCTTTTATGGTAGACATTCTTAATTGCCAAAAAGGATGCATTCGTGGTACAGCAACAGATGATAAGATTGATGATATTGATGTGGAACTGGCAATCAATGAAATGAATAAATTGGTTGTAACCGAAACACCACACAAACTTCATTCTTCGCATAACCCTTGGAATAATGCTCTAACATTAGAACAAAGATGGAAATATTTCTGTGAACAGTTTAAAGACCTGGATATCAAAGATTTTAAACGCAGTTACACAAATAAAAAGGTAGATATTAAACAACCATCTTCACAGGAACTAAATACTATTTTTGATAGTATGAAAAAAACAACTACCGAATCCAGATGCATTGATTGTTCTTGTTGCGGATACGCCACATGTCGTGATATGGCAACAGCAATTTACAATCAAGTTAACGTAAAAGAAAACTGTATTCACTACATAAAAGCATTAGCAGAAGAAGAACGAATTAAAATTGAACAGATTCATCAGAATACTTTAGCATCCCAAGATTCGTACAATGCAAAACTTCAATTAATTATTGAACAATTTGATATGTTAAATAGTGGTGTTATGGAACTTGCCGAGGCTAATTCCAGCACCGCCTCTGATACCAATAATGTGACTGAACTTGCTGAAATAATAACAGAAGAATGCGAATCTCTGAACGATGCATTAAAGCTGTTCTCAGAATTTGTTGATGTCTATAAAGACAGTAATACAAATGTTGCTGATATAGCCAATAAAACAAATTTATTGAGTCTTAATGCAAGTATTGAAGCAGCAAGAGCAGGGGAAACCGGTAAAGGCTTTGCCGTAGTTGCCGGTGAAATCAGGAATCTCGCCAATTCAACCAAGGAACTTATTGAAGCAAATGACAAACAGGCTGCCAACACAATTCCTAAAATCAAGGAATGCGTTGAGTACATAACAAAATTGCTTGATAGTATCACAACAATGAATGAACGTATTTCTCACATCGCAGATACGACACAAAAAATTTCTGCCAAAAGCGAAAGTATTCGATGTATGTCGAGTGATATACAAGATGCAGTTAAATCACTATAACAAAAACGGAGCGTGTTAATCACGCCCCGTTTTTTGTTACTCATAAAATTATAATCTCGCATCAAATAAACCACAAAAGCTGTCGATTGGGTCAATCGCTGTAAAGGCATTTTCTCCAGCAAGCAATTTTTCTACCAATGCGTCCATAGTCGTATCTTTAGAATCGTATGTGTTGATATAAGTGCGTGCCTGCGGAATGTCAGCCAACATAGTTGGTTGACCACAGCCCACTACGACTACCGGTAATTCATATACATACCAAGGAATCTCTCCACCACCTTTGGATAATCCAAAGCTTGGTCTTCCATTAGAAACATCGCAAAGTGTAATAACCAAATCCATATCCTTAAGGAAGTCTGCAATAGCATTTTTCCCTGCAAAATAAAGATTGATATTCGGTTTCTCTCCAGCCGCCATTTGCTTTTTCATCTTATCCAGTGGACTTTCATAAATAAAGGCATCGAATCCTTTGGCACACAATTTCTCTTTCAATGCCTCCGCAGGACTTCCTCCGCCATATCCCATCATTTTCATCAAATCGCTCATAGCACCTTGGTTGCCTTTAATATGAACAATCATAATGCGTTTATAACGCTCTGGTGTAATTGGCAGAACATCTTTATCCTTATATTTTACAAGAGTAATACTGTCTTTGCTGATGGCTTTTTGCATTTCCTTATATTCTTCTTTACCAAGAACTGCCTGTAAAACGTCGGCTGCTGGAACAAGGTCTTCTTTTGCTTTTTTATGAAGTCCCATTTTCGCTTTTAAGCCAAGAATACGGGTTAAGGCTTCTGTCATTCTTGCTTCACTGATAACCCCATTTTTATAGGCGTTAAGCATCGTGTTAAAATCTTCTTCCGGGTCATTAAAAAATAAAAACATATCGCAACCTGCGTTAATGGAAAGCGGAAGCATATCTGCACGTTTCATTCTGTCTGTCATTGCCACCATATGGGAAGCATCTGTTACCACCATACCATTAAACCCGAGCTTATCACGAAGAAGTGTTGTCATAATCTCATAGCTTAAAGTTGCCGGCATCATATCGTCATCTTTCAAGTCTGGATTTAAGGCTTTTGCATATTTAGGCATTAAAATATGACCTCCCATAATCGCATCTAACCCATTTTCGATTAAAGTTCTATACACTTTTCCATAAGTTGCGTCCCATTCATCTACATCAAAGTAGTTCACATTATTAGAGATATGTGCATCTCTAAAATCCTGTCCGTTTCCCGGAAAATGCTTCGCTGCACAGGCAAAACCTGGAATAGTATGTGCTCCTTTTAAATATGCCGCACTCATAGTTGCCACTCTGTCAGGGTCACTACCAAAAGCTCGACCGATGACTTCTGTATTTTGCCAATTATATGCAATGTCACAAACCGGTGCAAATGCCATATTGCAGCCAATAGCTGCTGCTTCTTCATTTGACATTTTGCCAAGTCCATAAGCATAATCTACATTATCTGTGGCGGCGATTTTCACACCAGAACCAATAAATGTGCCATCTGCACAAGCACCATCTCCACCGGCTTCTGTATTACATGCAATGAACACAGGTACTTTCGCATATTTCTGCAACTTTCGATTTTGTTCTAATATCGCCATACCAGGTGCTGGATTATAACGACAGCCTCCCAAATGATATTTTTCCATCAATTCTTTTAAATGTTCTTCTTCATGAGAGCTTGTGAGCTGAAAGAAAAGCTGACCTACCTTTTCTTCATCTGTCATTGTCTTTATTGTTTCTTCTACCCACTTGCAATCTTCCTCTGATAAATAATACGGATTTGCCTTTAAATCAACCATTTTCCTTCTCTCCTTTACCTCAAGTTGTCTAAAAATTGTGCTATTTTTTCTTCCTGATAGTTGCCTCCAAAGCTACCATCTACCAGTTTACCCACTGCCACTTCTTTAAATTCTTCCCAGGATTCTTTTTCCCGACGAACCAAAATCGGATAATAATAAACCCCATTTTTCTTTGCTGCATCTAAATCCCCCGGTGCATCTCCTGTCATCATAATATTTTCTTTTGCATAGCCCTTTTTTACCATTTCACCAATGCAATATGCCTTGCTACCTACGTCCTGTGCCATAATAATATCCACAAAATCCAGTAATCCATATAATTCCCACTCATCTAAAACTGCCTGTAAATTCGCAGAAGAAACGATAGCAACATCTGCATACTCTTTGGCATAAGCAAGAGCCTCCTTTACCTTGGCAAATGGTTTCTTGTCTTCAAATGGAAGTGCATTAATATTTTCATTGACACTTTTTGACCAAGAAAGTGCTTTTTGTAAAATAATGCTGTTATTTTGAGAAATGGCTCGTTCCAAGGCTGGATTAGAAAGTTCATCACTTTCTTCTACCCATTTTTCCAAAATCTCAATATCCTCAATTCTCTTATACTTGCTATGGATTTCCAAAAGTGCCTTGGCAAGACCTTTAAAACGATTGATACCACGAGTCATTGTGTAAAGATTAATCTCATTCCACCTGTCTAAAATCTCCTGTCTCCACTCCGAAAGCTGCCATTCTTCTACCATACAAGGACCAAAACATTTCATATGCTTAATATCCATTGTATCCATAGCACAGCCATCAGAGTCCACACAAATTAAATAGTCTTTTTTCTTCTTATAATCTGCAAGATTAGTGCTCATAATACCTCCCAATACTATTAAAATCTTGTACTTAAATTTTATCATATCAGCCTTTTTTGTTTATAGTAAAATTCTTCTCTGTTCTGGTAAAATTTTTAACAAAATGAATTTCTTTCGCAAATTGTCCGACAATTCCAAACGGAACACATATAGGACATAAATCGATTAGGATACAAAAAACCAGGGCAAATTTTAAAATCGCCCTGGTTTTAGTTCTTTATTGTGCTATTTCTGAATTTACAATTTCTAACGCTTTTTCAAGCTGCGTATCAATTTCTTCATCATAGTATTTATCTACGTCCAGTTCCACTTCTACATCAGGCTCAATACCAATTCCGTGAATATTATTTCCATTTGGCGTAAAATAATTACTAATCGTAAGTTTGATTGCTGAACCATCACTTAAACCGAAAATATTCTGCACAACTCCTTTTCCATAAGTTGTTGTTCCTACCAAAGTTCCAATACCATAATCTTTCACAGCACCTGCCAGAATTTCGGACGCACTGGCAGAATTACCATTAATTAAAACGGCCAACGGAATATCAATTTCATTTGCTCCATCGCAAGTAAATTCCTCTCTCTGACCATACTTATCTTCAGTATAAACAATTAAGCCTTCTGGCAAAATCTGTCTCGCAATTTCGATAACAGAACTTAATAATCCACCAGGATTACTTCTTAAATCCAGAACCAACCCTTTCATACCTTGTGTTTTTAAAGATTCATAAGCTTCCTGAAATTGATTTACGGTTACTTCCTCAAACTGAGTAATCTGGATATATCCAACTTCACCAATCATTTTACTGTTTACCGTAGGACTTTCTACTCGCTTTCTTTCTACGGTAAAATGAAGATAGTCCGTTTCGCCCTCTCGGTATATGGTTAAATCTACATACGTTCCTTCTTCACCACGTATATAGGTTACTACTTCATCAGTTGACATCTGATAGGTAGAAATCTCACCAACCGCCGTAATCAAGTCATTTTCTCTCAATCCTGCTGCCTCAGCGGGTGTATCTGCAATGATACCGGCAATTTTAGGCATTGAATAATCTGCATCAAAACTGACATATGCACCAATGCCGTAATAAACTCCTGTATTATCCTCTGTTACTTTCTCAAATTCTTCTTTTGTATAATAAGCAGAATATGGGTCTCCAAGAGAATCTACTAATCCGGAAAACAAGCCATTTTGCATAGCTTCGTAATCCAAATCCTCTTGATAATAATATACGTCAATGGCCGATTCTAAAGTCTTAAGTTTCTGAATTGTAGCTTCAGTAATACTGGTGCCTGTATTTTCATTTGCACTTGTACTTTGCTCGGTACTTTCCGGAATCTGCAAAGCATTTCTGTTTTGAAAATAAAAATATCCCCTAATACTTAAAATACATAGACAGGTGAAAATGCCGCCAATAAAAAATCCCCACGTCATTCCACCTAAAAACACTCGTCTTTTTTCTTTTTTCTTTATCTGTTTGTCTTCCCGTGTGTCATCTACTATATCAAACTGACTTTCCTGTTGATTCATTTTAAACTCCTAACTGACAACTTTCTGACTAAATTATATGCATATGCTTACTCAAGATAATCCATCGGATCTACATATTGACCGTCTTTACGCACACCGAAATGCAAATGGGGTCCTGTGGAGCGACCTGTACTACCAACTTCCGCTATTTTTTCGCCCTCCAGAATAATGTCTCCTTCGGAAACACACAATTTAGAAGCATGCATATAAATGGTATATAATCCATTTCCATGGTTCATCATAACATAATTTCCCATAGAACTATTATACGTAGCAGCAACTACCTCACCACTATATGCCGCCAAAATATCTGTACCTGTTGCAGACGCCATATCCACACCATTATGGAATTTTGTAACGCCTAACGTAGGATGCATTCTCCAACCATATGGGCTGGAAATTCTTGTATAAGAAGGACAAGGCCATGTCAGTTTTCCTCCATCATACGTAAGTACGATACCATTTTCCGCGAGGATTTCCTTCTTTTCTGCTAATACCTGAGCTTCCAAGGCAGAAATAATTTCATTCTGCATTGCCAAGTCATCTTCGTATTCCTGAATAGCAGCTTCTTTACTGGCTATATCCGTTTCATAGGCCGTAATCTGTGCCTCTTTTTCCACAATTAAGCCTTCCACATTTTCCTGCTCCACTACAACACCGGCTTTTGCTTCGTCTAATAGTGATTTTTGAGCCTCCAGCTCCGCCTTACAGACACGCACAAACTCCGTAGTTGCTGCGTATTCGTCCAATTTTTCTCTGTCATAGGCAGACAACTGTTCAATATAATCTGCCTTATTCAACATATCAGAAAAATTTTCGGCACTTAAAAGCATAGCAAGATAGTTCGCTTCTCCTTGCTCATACATAAACTGAATACGCAGTTTCATTGCCTCATACTGTGCTTCTTCTGTTTCAATAGCGGCTGCCAGCTCGACTTCTATTTCAGCAATTTCTGCCTCTTTTACTGTAATTAAAGTATTCAGCTCATCAATTTTGGCCTCAATTTCTGAAAGCTTTGTGTCCAATTCTGCCACATAACCTTCCAAATTATCTCTGGAGGCCTCCAGTTCTTTTTTCAAAGCTTCCAAATTAGAAAGACTATTTTCCAAAGCTTCTCTTTCTGCCTCTGCCGCAGAGATTTTATCTTCTTTTTCTTTAATTGCCGCAGAAGTAATATCTGAGTAGCTTATAGCATAACTTTGTCCTGGAAAACCGAGGATAATGGCTGCACACATAAGTAACGCTATTAATATTTTTCTCTGTTTTTTTAAAAGTCTATTCATCAATGATGTGTTCACCCATTCATTATACTCTTAAGTGTTTTCTAACCGTTGTAATACTTCCGAAGAAGCCAATACCAATACCCATTGCAAATGCAATCGGAACCAAGGTTTTAAAAACTGTTCCTACCGATACAAAATGCAGAATTGATGCAGTAAGTGCCGGGAATTTTGACGTTAATAATTCCAAAACGTTGTTGTAAATTACATAAATAATCAAAATCGGAATGGCTGCACCAATAGCACCGATAATAATTCCTTCAAATACGAATGGTGCACGAACAAAAAAGTCTGTGGCACCAATATATTTCATAATCGAAATTTCTTCCTTTCTTACAGAAATACCAATAGTAACCGTATTACTGATTAAGAAAAAGGAAACTGCCAACAAAATTGCAATAATTGCAACAGACACATAGGTCAGCATTGCATTAAAACCTGTTAAAGCTGAAGCTGTCATCTGAGAATAATTTACTCGTCTAACACCTTCTAAGCTTTCCAAATACTTAACCAAAGAATCTTGCTGAGACACATCTTTTAAATAAATTTCATAGTTCATAGAATTTGCAAGTGGATTTTCCGTAAATCCATCTGCATATTCTCCTAAATATTCTTCTTTAAAGCCTTCCCAAGCTTCTTCCGCTGAAACAAAATTTGTTTTTTCGCTTGCAACTTCCGGACGGGCATTGATTAAATCACCAATTTCCTTAATTCTTGCATCTTCCAAGCCTTCATCAAAGAAAACGGTAACTGCCACTCCTTCTTCTGCTGTTTTTACAATATTTTGAACATTCACAATAATTGCAAAAAATACACCAAATAAGAAAAGACAAGCTCCAATAGTGGCAACAGAAGCTAAAGAGTACCATTTGTTTTTAAAAATACTTCTGATACCCTGTTTAAATGTATAAAAGAAAGTATTAATCTTCATCAATATACCCTCCTTCTACCTGGTCACTGATAACAACACCTTTTCTCATAGTGATAACACGTTTTTTCATTTCGTTTACAATTTCTTTACTATGTGTTACGACTACAACAGTGGTACCCTTTTCGTTGATTTCTTCTAACAGGTGCATAATTTCCCAGGAGTTTTTCGGGTCTAAGTTACCTGTCGGTTCGTCCGCCAATAAAATAGTTGGCTTATTAATTAACGCACGGGCAAGAGCAACTCTCTGTTGTTCACCACCGGAAAGCTGCTTAGGTTTTGCCTTATATTTTCCTGCCAAACCTACTGTGGCAAGTATAGAAGGAACATTTCTTCTAATCTGGTTCAGTGGCACTTCAATAATTCTCTGTGCAAATGCCACGTTTTCATAAACATTCCACTCTTTTAACAGACGGAAATCCTGGAAAACAACTCCAAGATTTCTTCTAAATTTAGGAATATTTCTATGTTTTATTTTCTTTAAATCATAGCCCATAACACGAATATTGCCTTCCGTGGCAACCAATTCGCGAAGCAATAACTTAATCAGGGTAGACTTACCGGAACCACTATCCCCTACAATAAATACGAATTCGCCCCTCCCAATCTTAAGGCTTACATTATTTAAAGCTGGTGCACCCGTAGAATAAGCTTTACTTACATTCTCAAGCACGATAATTTCATCTTCATCATATCCTTGGTTTCTTCGTCTTTTACTATCTTTAGCTTGGGTTTTCAAATTAATCACACTTCCTAACTGTATTTCTAATATTCAAATTTTTCCATATACTTCATATACTTAACAACCATAAGTGCAATCTTGAAGGTAATTGCATCTTCAAAAACTCTAAGGTCAAGGCCTGTGGTTTTTTGAAGCTTATCCAGTCTGTATACCAAAGTATTTCTGTGAATAAATAACTGACGGCTTGTTTCAGAAACATTTAAACTATTTTCAAAAAACTTGTTGATAGTTACCAATGTTTCTTCATCAAAATCATCAGGACTCTTTCCATCGAAAATTTCTTTTATAAACATTTTACAAAGTGGAATCGGCAACTGATAAATAAGTCTACCAATACCAAGTTCACTATACGCAATAATGTTTCTTTCGTCAAAGAAAATTTTGCCTACATCTAATGCCATTTTTGCTTCTTTATAAGAACGGCTCACTTCTTTGATTTCATTTACTATTGTACCATAAGATACACGTACATTCTTAAGTCCATCTTTTTCCAATGTGGAAATAATATTTTTGGCTGCTTTTTCTATATCTTTTACACTATCGCCCTCTGACAAATCCTTTACGACAATCACATTATTTTCATCTACGGCTGTAATGAAATCCTTGTTTCCCGCATTCATATTAGAACGGATAATTTCCAGCACATTATTTTCCTTGTCATTTTCCGCTTCAATAATCATCGCCACACGGCGTACTTCTGCCTGAATATGCAATTTTTTCGCTCTGCTGTAAATATCAACTAAAAGCAGATTATCCAAAAGCAAGTTTTTCACAAAGTTATCTTTATCAAAACGTTCCTTATATGCTACTAAAAGTCCTTGTATATGGAACGTTGCCATTTTACCAACGGTATATACATCTTCACCAGCACCGCCTACAATTAAAATATATTCCAGTTGCTGTTCATCGTATATCTTAAAATACTGTTTTCCTTGAATTTCCTGTGAATCAGCAGGCGAAAGAGCAAACTCACCAACCGCTTTTACGCAGTCCCCCATAGGTGATGTGGAAACAATTTCTTTGCCGTCTACATCAGCTACACAAAGCTCCACCCTCGAAATGTTTTTAATGCCTTCAATCGTGCTTTGTAATATTTGATTAGATATCATCTGTTTTCCTCACTTTCATAAATATAGACAAAATATACAATTATTTCTAATAGTTTTTTATCAAAAGAAACACATTCCTGTCTCATTTTAACCTAATTCTACAAAAAAATCTACACCAAATATGATTTTTTAGTGCAAATTATCCTCATTTTTATAGTTTTTGGCAAATAATTTCTTTGTTAGGTTTGTATAAAGATAAAATAGTTATTAGTTATAAAAAAGAAAGGGCCAATACTATGCAAAATTTTACATAATATCGACCCTTTTATTATTATTCTTCTTTTTTCTGTGTTTCATATCTTCGCACTTCTTTTCGGAAGAAACGATGAAATAACTTACTCCAAATTTTCGTTCTAAGTGGCTCCTTTTCTTTTAAAAGAACCATTTTTTCCGGTAAACCTATCCACAACTTGCAATTCATCATATTACGACTTTCTTCCATAAGACTTGCCTGTCTTGTAGGTTCCATCTGAGAAATGATAACGTCGGGAATAACATCATTCACCTGGTTTAACATTCTTTCTGTACTATCCTCCAAGGTATCCATAGATACTTTGGAAACAATATTCAAATCGTCACGATAATTTAACAAATTATCTGCCAGGGTATTTAAATTGTCTATATTATCTGCAAGTAATCCAATACGTTTATGCCCGTAAACAAGCTTTTTTAACATAATACGCGTATACTTACTTTCTTTAATATCTTCAATTTTGGAGTCATTGACTTTTGGTAACGCCTGTAAAATCCCTTCATCATTGATGATAGTCAAATCACATTTTGACAAGCACTCTTTATATGTCTCGTCCTGTCCTGCAAGCATTAACATCTTGGCATCTACATACAAAATGGTCCTAAGCGGACCTTCCTGCAAGTATTTTTCTGTTAGTACAAGTGATTCTTTTAAGGAATAATTATTTAAATCAATGCCCAATACATTAATTTGGTTCATACTTTCTACCTTCTCTCAAATCATATTTAGTATACCAAAATAATGCCTTAGTTTCAATATGTACTTACAACTCCCTCTATTTACCCTTGTGCTTTTCCTTATTTATGCCGATATATATAACGTAAGGATAAGAAAGGAGGGTTTTTCAATGGATATTCCTGGATTAGCTATGGCTATGTCGCAGATACAGTTAATGCAGCAGGTTGGGGTTTCTGTACTTTCTACTCAGCTTGATACTGCTGAAATGACAGGAAATGCCATTTCGCAGATGATTGATAAGGCTGGAATGGAACGTAGTGTAAACCCTTCTGTCGGCTCTAACTTCGATATGTATGTATAGCCAACTTACAAAAAGGGCGTGGTCTTTGCCACGCCTTTTTCCATTTCTTATTTTAAGGGATAAACTCTAACAACATAAATAAAATACTGATAACAATACCGATGATGTATGGAACAGAAATTACTTTTCCTGATTTTACTTTTCTATCCTGCCAAGCTACCTTTAAAACATCTTCTCTGCCTTCATTTTTACTAAGCCATACTAAAAGACAAATAGCAATCGTCGTTCCAATCAGTGCCAACACTACATAAACACAAATCATATTTAAAAGCGTTGCTGTATCCACACTTTCCTGTGCCGTAGCCATTACCTCATCACTTAACACGCTATCTGTTAAAAGCATCATCACCACATTACTACTATTTACCAACACATGAAATAAAATTGAACTAAAAATACTTCCTGTGGCCTGTACCAAAAATCCCAATAAAATACCAATCACAAAAGCATAACTTGCCTGATTAATATTCATATGCAAAAGTCCGAAAAGTAATCCTGACGCTAAAATAGCTTTAAAAACATTTCCTTCTTTTTTGTAACCGCTAAAAATCGCTCCGCGAAAAACAATTTCTTCACAACATGGTGCTAAAATTCCTACAAAAAAGATAAGAAGTAACGGATGCATTGACAAAAACTGACTACTATTCGTGGATACCGTATTTTCGACAAATAATTGAGAAATCAAATTCACCAACGTAATAAGGGGTGAAGATGCCATAGTAAAGGCAATGATGCCAAAAAAGGTACTCCACTTGATTTTTCGAATCTGCAAAACATCAGATACCTTCTCTTTACTAAATAACAGCATAAAAAATGTTGGAACAATTAACATTGCCTCACTAAGCCAAATGTTCGGAATCATATCTAATTCAAAATTGTATTTGGCATAGAGAAAAGTCAGCAAAAAGCTAACCCCTACACTAATAAAAGCAATTATAAGGTAAAGCCAACCGGCCTTTTTTCTATTCATATCTGTACTCCTTTTTTATGTGGTACTTTTTTCCTTAGAAGCTTACGGACTATTTTTTACGAATGGCTCTTTCTGTAATCTCAATTTTGCCCTCTTTTAAAAGTCGTCCTACGGCACGTTTAAATTCATTCTTACTCATCTGAATTTCTCGTCTGATTACTTCAGGATTTGCTTTATCCGTAAATGGTAAAACACCATCATAACTTTCAATCAAATCCATTACTTTCTTGGCATCTACGTCCATCTGCAAATAAGCTTTTTCGCGAATGCTTAAATTCAGTTTTCCATCTGCTTTAATCGCTGTAACTCTGGCACTAACCTTATCGCCCACCTTAATAGAACCATAAATTTCTTTTTTGGGAATTAAGGCAGAATAACGATTGTCCACCGCCACAAAAGCTCCAAACTGGTCGCTCAATTCATACACAAAGCCTTCCACTTTATCTTCCTTTTTGTACGGACTATTCTGTTCTAAATATTTGTAAACCTTCATCGTTGCACAAAGTCGATTACTTTTATCAATATACAACGCAACCAGGCAATTATCACCTTCTGTTATCTTTCCAGTCTGCTCCTTAAAAGGCAACAATAAATCCTTTTCAAGTCCCCAATCCAAAAAAGCTCCAAATTTTCCCACCTGAGCCACTCTCAACATGGCCACCTTATGAAGTGTAAGCCTTGGCAAATTGGTAGTGGCAATCATTCTATCCTGAGAATCTCTGTAAATAAATACTTCCACACTATCTCCGATAGATGCCCCCTGTGGTACTTGCTTTACCGGTAGAAGTACTCTTTCTTCTGGCACTTCATATTCCCTAAGTCCTGCTTCTACGTCCCCTAAATAAACACCAAATTCTACTTTTTTTACAATCGTTAAGTTCTGTTTTTCACCTAAATGAATCATCTTACGTCTCTCCGTCCTTTCGTTTTATGGAAAATTTATTCCATTTTGCTAAATACAACATTCACCAAAACTTCGTCTTTTTGATTTTTTAAAATTATTTGATTATTACCAGAATCTATTCCCTTATACACGCAGATTTCATCGTGCAAAAATGCTTGGTTTTTATATTCTGCACGGAATTCATTATATGGAATATCCACATATCCTTCTGCTACACTTAAGTATTTTACATTATTTACATGCCCATTGGTATCTAAGAAAAATGGGGAGACATAAATTTTATCTAAAGCCTCCGTAGCCGTTTCCGTAGCATTTTTTCTACGAAGTTCTCCCATCTCTAAAGGCTCATCTAATGGATAGGTATCTCTTATTTCCTGTGGAATTTTTGCAATTCTATTTTCCTCTAAATCAATTAATACCCATTCTGAATTGGCTCTCACTAAAGTATTACCCTCTTTATCAAAAAGAGCAAAATGTCTGCCACCTTTAATACTCTTAAATGAATATGGCCAAGTGCCTATTGTAATTTCTTCACTATATTTTGGCTTTCTAAAAATCTGAACATGCCAAGTAATTATCATCCAAGTAAAATGATTCTTCTTCTGATAATCAATTCCCACACCCAAATCTTCACTATGAAGTGCAGAACAATCTTGAAAATAGTTCATCATTCCTTCTAAAGACAAAAACCCGTCTTTGTCCGTTTCACTGTATTTTACTCTGCTTTTAAAACTATACATATAAAAACCTTCTTTTTATCTTATGCAATATGACTATTTTAACATTTCTTATAAAAAATGAGAAGTCATTAAAAATGACTTCTCAGACATAAATCTCTTTCCAGCTTACATACAAAAACAAATATTATTCTGCACTATGTTTTCTCATGTAATCAGCAATAGAACCGATAGTTGTGAATTTTTCCAATTCTTCTGTTGGAATTTCTACTTCGAATTCTTCTTCAAATGCCATTGCTACTTCAAATAAATCTAATGAATCAGCACCTAAATCCTCTTTTAAGTTTGTGTCTTCTGTAAGTTCTACATCTCCAAGTCTAAGTGTTTCTCTAATAATTTCAATCGCTTTATCTAACATTGTCTGCATTTCCTTTCTATTTCTTGTACGGACAAACAAAGTATATGTTTTATTTCTATGTTTGTCAATAATCTTTATTCATTATTTATAAGATATTGATAGATATCTCTTTTTCCTACCCCTCTATCCTTTGCCACAAGTTTCATTGCATCCTTATGGTCTATGCCCTGTTTTTCATAAAAGGCCACGTGTTCCTCAATAGACATCTGTTCCCACTCTTTGATTTTTTCCTGTTTCATTTCTTCCTTGCTTTTGCCTTCCAAAACTAAAACATATTCACCTCGTGGTTCATTGTCTTTGTAATATTCTATGGCTTCTTCTAATGTTGTTTTATAAGTCGTTTCATATTTTTTTGTTAGTTCTCTGCAAAGAGTTATTTCTCTTTGTCCCAGTACATCATATAATTCCACCAGTGTTTTGGTGAGACGATGGGGTGCTTCATATAATATAATAGTTCGAGTTTCCTGTTTTAATTCCTCTAAAATTTCTTTTTTTTCCTTTTTATCAGAGGGCAAAAAACCTTCCATACAAAAACGTCTTGTGTTTAGTCCCGAAAGAGTTAACGCCGTAATCATAGCACAGGCTCCCGGAAGACTTGTTACCGTAATGTTGGCTTTGTGACATTCTCTTACCAAAACTTCTCCCGGGTCAGAAATCGCCGGAGTTCCTGCATCTGTAATCAAAGCAATATTTTTTCCCATTTGTAACTGTTCCACAAGATATAAGGCTTTTTCCACCTTATTGTACTCGTGATAACTTGTCATGGGTGTTTTTATTTCAAAATGATTCAGTAGTTTAATGCTATTTCTTGTATCTTCTGCCGCAATCAAATCCACTTCTTTTAAAGTATCTACTACTCTTTGTGTCATATCCTGCAAATTTCCAATGGGAGTAGCACACAAATATAATATACCTGCCATAAAAAGTCCCTCTTAACTAATATCCATAAACCTCATAAATTTCCGGCATATATACCCCCGGCTCTTTATATACAATCAGCGGTTTTTCCACAGTAAGCCTTGGCTTTCCACCTCGGTTTGCCTCCAATAATACCATATTAGGTTCTTTATCTACATATGGATAGACTAATTGCATACGCTTTGGCTCTAATTTATAGTCGTGAAGCATCACCATAATTTCCGAAAGCCGAAAGGGCCTATGCACCATATAGAAATTTCCACCTGGCTTTACAAGATGTGCCGCTGCTTTCACAACGTCTTCTAACGTACAGCACACTTCGTGGCGTGCAATGGTTTTGGCTTCATTTTTATTTTGAAGTCCATGTTGCCCCGTCATATAAGGTGGATTACAGGTAATGACATCAAAAGAAGCAGCTTTAAATAATTTATCTGCTTCTTTTACATCTCCTGTCACAATATCTATTTTTTCTTCCAGATGATTAAGTAAAACGCTACGTCTTGCCATATCTGCACTATCTTCTTGGATTTCTAAAGCGGTAAATTTTGCCGCCTTAGTTTTAGCCTCCATAAGTATCGGGATAATGCCTGTCCCAGTACACATATCTAAAACGTTGTCCCCTTCTTTTGCTCTAGCAAAACCGGATAATAACACCGCGTCCATGCCAAAGCAAAATCTTTTGGGGTCTTGGATAATCTGATAGCCATTTCTTTGCAAATCGTCAATGCGTTCATTTTCTTTCAGATTAATTGTCATTCAGTTTAGACTTTCCTTCCTGTCTTTCCTTTTGCTCCAATTTTTCCAATTCTTTCAACTCAGCATCGTCCAATTCAATTTTCTGATTTCTATTGAACTTCTTCTTGAAACGAAGGCGGTCTACGTGATATTCCACAAGTTCCTTTTCGTCGTCCACTTCTACCAAAATTTTCACTAACTGGCGAAGTACATTAATGCTGTGCACTTCACCTTTTTTACCATCGTCTGTATGAACAAAATCTCCAACATTTGGAAGCTTTCTGTTTAATTCCTCATAAGTTTCCTCCTCGTGTTTTAAGCAGCACATAAGTCTGCCGCAAACACCTGAAATCTTAGTTGGATTAAGACTTAAATTTTGTTCTTTTGCCATTTTAATGGATACAGGTATAAATTCCGGTAAATGTGTATGGCAGCAAAGCGGTCTTCCACATACGCCGATACCACCACGAATCTTTGTTTCATCTCTTACACCAATCTGACGAAGTTCGATTCTTGTTTTGAAAACACTTGCCAAATCTTTTACTAATTCTCTAAAATCAATTCTTCCATCTGCTGTAAAGTAGAACAATACTTTGTTATTGTCAAAAGTATATTCTGCATCAATCAGTTTCATTTCAAGCTCGTGTTTTTGAATTTTCTCAAGACAAATATGAAAGGCTTTCTTTTCTTTTACTTTATTTTCTTCTTCCTGCTTTTTATCCTTTTCATTAGCAATACGAAGAACCGGTTTTAAAGGCTGAATAACTTTATCATCTTCTACTTCCTTAGGCTCACCTACAACTGTACCAAATTCAACGCCTCTGGCAGTTTCAACAATGACGTTATCCCCTTTTTGTATCTGCAATTTTCCAGGGTCAAAATAGTAAATTTTTCCCGCTGTTCTAAATCTTACACCAATTACTTTTATCATCTATAAACCTCCATCTATAACCGCAGTTTAATTTTCTTTCATCGTAAGAAGCAAAAGTTCCATAGCCAAATCAAAGTTTACATTAGCAGAAAGTCTCTGCTTGGTTTTGTCCAACATACCAATAATGTTTTCGATACCTTCGTAAGTGCTATATTTTGCTGCTTTTCTAATATACTGTATCTCATCTTTAAAAATCAAGTGGTTTAAATCATTTGTTGCTTTATATAGAAGCACATCTCGATACCACACAGACAACATATCTAAATAGTCCGAGATATCCATATTGTAGTCACCGATTTTTTTAATGGCAGCCATAATCTCGTTGATTTCCATATCTTTAATATTTTTCATCAAAGAAATGGCTTCCCCTTTAATATTATCAAATTCCTCGCTCATAGCAAGCATTCTGGCTTTTCCTACATTCCCCCGTGAGAAAGCCGCACATACTTCCGCCTTATAATCCGGCAACTCCATAGAGTCCATCAGGAATTTTTTTACTTTTTCATCTTCTACAGGCTTCATACTAAGTACCACGCATCGACTCACAATCGTTGGTAAAAGTGCTTCCACATTGGTGGTTAATATGAGAATTACGGTGTAAGCCGGTGGTTCTTCTAAAGTTTTTAAAAGAGCATTCTGAGCAGCAACCGTCATTTTCTCGCCTTCGTTGATAATATATATCTTTTTTGGTGCACTATATGGCTTAATCACCACATCATTGGCAACCTGAACCCTGATATCGTCTACACCAATGCTATTTGGCTTTTCGTGAGTTACTTTGATAATATCCGGGTGATTCATACTCATAGCCTGCTTGCAGGAATGACATTCCATACACGGTTCTACCTCGCCCTTTTCACATTGCAAAGCGGTAGCAAAAATACGGGCTATAAATTCTTTTCCGGCATACCTTTCGCCCTCAATAATATAAGCGTGGGAAATTTTATCCAGTTTGATTGCATTTTGTAAATGTTCTTTAATGTGTTCCTGCCCAATAATATCCATAAAACCTGCCATAGTTTCGCCCCCTTATGTAAAGATATCAAGAATCAGACCTTCAATTTCACCAATTTTAGCTAATATGGCGATATTGTCCTGTTCTTCTTTTACTAATTCTTTTGCAAGCTCGTCTAGGTTCTGGTCAATCAGACGAATGATACCATATACTCTGTGACGACCTTTTCTATCCAGAAAGTTCTCTCTTTGAAATGTGTGGGAACGATTAATAATTTCATTCATAAATTCTTTAATAAGTCCCCGGTATTTTTTCATATCGCGAACGTCTTTTTTCTTGCCAATTTTCTTGCCCTGTTCGCTGATTGCACCCATAAGTGCACTGATATGTTCTTGTAAAGCTGCATCTTCAATATGGCTAACCAGTGTAAATTTAAAGCTTCCATCTGCCTGCTGAGTTTTTTGTGCGGTATCTACTTGAGTTACCTGACTTGTTGCATTTACTTTAATATCCACACTCTCACCACCTTTTCTAATTCATATGATTTAAAATATATTTGATAATCTGTCTTGTGCAGCGTTTTAAATTGTTGTTATAGAATTTGGTTGTAACACCTGCTTTTTCAATGTTTTTATCACTAAAATCCTGGCTGTCCGCCAAAAATCTTCTGCACATTTCTTCATACTTTGGAGCCTTTTGCTTTTTCTCGCGATTTAAAGCTCTCTGAAGCCTTACTCCATCGTCTAAATCAATCAAGATTGGCAACATTTTCTCTTTGCCAAAATACTGAGCCGTTTTTTCGTAGGATTCTAATGTTCCAATAATAATATAGCTATTTTGGTCCAAGTCGATGCTCTCATCATTGACAGTAAAATAACGCCACACCCCGTAGCAAGTATCATAGCTTCTATGCTCAATGACCTTTCCTTCCTGTAAAAGTGCTTTAAACCCGGCTTCGTCAGTAAAAAAGTACTCGACTCCATTTTCTTCTCCCAGTCGGATGGGTCTTGTTGTATATGGTACAATTTTCTTTAACTCAATACTCTTGTCTGAAAGTATGCTTCTATATATGGTGTCCTTACCGGAAGAACTTTTCCCCATAATATATACTATCTTCCCCATAGCTATTTCCTTTCCCAAGCCACGCCTTTTGCGAAGCATCTTTTTTTCTTTCATAGAGTTTTCTATAAAATAAAATAGAAGCACTACCTAAATGGTAGCACTTCTATTTTACCTTAATTTCCTTCATAATACAAATGAAATATCTATTCTACTTCAATTACACGAATCATATTTGTTTTTCCGGATACGCCAAGTGGTACACCTGCTGTTAAAACAACTGTATCGCCCTTTTCAATAAGGCCTTCACGTTTTGCTGTCTGGATAGCTGCCATAAACAGGTGGTCTGCTGTATCTTCTTTCAAAATACCAACTGGCTGTACGCCCCAGCATAAGTTCATCTGTCTACATACCTGTGCAGAAGTACTACATGCAATAATTGGGCAATCTGGTTTATATCTGGAAACCATTCTTGCTGTAAAGCCGGAAATTGTTACAGTGATGATTGCCTTTGCCTCTAAATCCACAGCAGTATCGCAAGTTGCATGAGAAATTGCAGTTGTAATATCTTTTTTTGCTAATTCTCTACGTTTCATACGGCTCTTATAATCGATATCCTGTTCCGTACGTTCTGCAATTTTTGCCATAGTTTTTACTGCTTCCACAGGGTATTTACCTGCTGCAGTTTCCCCGGATAACATAATTGCTGTTGTACCATCATAAATAGCATTGGCAACGTCTGTTGTCTCGGCTCTTGTTGGACGAGGATTATTAATCATAGATTCAAGCATCTGTGTGGCAGTAATAACGTGTTTACCATTTGCTTCTGCAAGTTTAATCATACGTTTCTGTAAAATAGGAACTTCTTCTAATGGAATTTCAACACCCATATCGCCGCGGGCAACCATAACGCCATCTGAAACCGCCATAATTTCTTCCAAGTTATCAACGCCTTCTTTATTTTCAATTTTGGCGATGATAGTCATATGACCGTCATTTTCTTCAATAAGTTTTCTAACTTCCAAAATATCAGAAGCTCTACGAACAAAAGAACATGCAATAATATCGAAACCTGTCTTTGCACCGAAAATAATGTCATTTCTATCTACTTCACTGATAAATGGCATTGAAAGATTTGCTCCAGGTACGTTAACACCTTTTTTATTAGATACTTTACCGCCGTTAATAACTTCACATTCAATGTCTGTATCCGTAATATTTAATACTTTTAATTCAATAAGACCATCGTCAATTAAGATTCTGCCGCCTACTTCTACATCGTTTACAAGTCCCTTGTAAGTGATACTACAACGAGTATTGTCGCCCATAACTTCTTCTGTGGTTAAGGTGAATTTCTGTCCTTTTACTAATTCTTCTTTTCCGTTAGTAAATTCTTTTAATCGAATTTCAGGACCTTTTGTATCAAGAAGTGTTGCTACTGGAAGATTTAATTTTTTTCCGATAGCAATTACATTATCAAATCTTTTTTTCTGTTCTGCGTGGTCGCCATGTGAAAAGTTAAATCTGGCAACATTCATTCCTGCTTTCATTAATTCTTCCAGAGTTTCTGGATTTTCACTTGCAGGACCAATCGTACAAATGATTTTTGTTTTTCTCATCTTCATTTTCCTCCACATAATTATCTCAGCTTTATTATATCACTCCATTTTGTAAATGGAATTGTAAATTATGGACAATTTCAAACCAATTATGCCTCTATTGTTGGCAATTTTAGGGGATTTATTTCATAAATGCCTTATTTTTTGTCCTACTACTCTTAGAAGCTTTATTGGAAATCTTAAAAACATCTTCTGCTTTTCCTATTACAACAATATGGTCTTCTTCCTGGAACACGTATTTTGCTTCTGGAGCCGGATTTAGCTTCCCATTATTTTTTATAGCAATCACATTGATGTTATATAATTTTCTAACATTTATCTGTTCCAGAGTCTTATCTATCCATTCGTCCAAAATAGGCATCTCAAATACCGAATATTCCTCAGTTAATTCAATGTAGTCAAAAATATTGTTGGCTGTAAATCGAACTGCCAGACTCTCCGCCATTTCTTCTTCTGGATAAAAGACCTCGTCTGCACCAATCTTTTTCAGAAATTCTGCTTGTCTATTACGCTTTGCCTTGGAAATCACACATTTTGCACCCAGTTCTTTTAAAATTGCAGTAACTTCTAAAGCCGCATAAAAATCTTCTCCAACAGTTACAAAACAATAATCAAAGTTTCCAACTCCTAAAGAACGCAAAACGCCTTCTCTGGTACAATCACCTACTATGGCATTTGGAAATTCCGTAGATAATTCCTGAATAAGTTCTTCCCTCTCATCTACAATCATAACTTCATTTCCAAATTCAGTCATTTTACGTGCAAGATGTTGTCCTAAAACACCCATTCCTATGATTAAAACTGATTTCATATTATGATGCCTCCACGCTTTTATCCTATCATAATTTTTTCCGTAGGTCTCTCTATTTGTTCCTCATTATTTTCTTTTTCCCAAAACACCATTAGTAACGACATAAAACCAATACGGCCGCCAAACATTAGTATCATAATAACAATTTGTGCAATGGTGCTTAAATTATGCACGCCAATTACTGAATATCCTACGGTGCTGATAGCCGAAACCGTTTCAAACAATGCGTCCTGCAATCTGATTCCATCGGTCGTACAAAGTATCATAGTTGCTATAATAATTGCAAAGAAATAAACGATAAAAATAGACGCCGCATGACGAATAGTATCGTTTTCCAGGCGTTTTTTGAAAACTACTACATCCCGTTTTCCCTTGGCGAAAGCCGACACCGCCAAAACCAGTACCGCAATCGTTGTAATTTTCACACCGCCACTTGTAGAGCCAACGCCACCACCTATAAACATCAGGCACATCGTAAGCAGTTTTCCTGCCTCAGATAAACCGGCAAGATTCATTGTGTTAAAACCTGCCGTTCTGGTGGAAACAGACATAAATAAGGCAGTCATAATCTTGTCCGGATAAGCAAGCTTGTATAAATTTTCATTTAATTCAAACATATAGAAGAAAAACCAGCCACTAAATACTAAAATAGCAACGGTATACAATACAATTTTAGAATGTAATGAATATTTGCTGAATGCAAATTTATTTTTCCAAATATCTGACCATACAAAAAATCCAAGTCCGCCGATTAGAACAAGTGCCATAATTGTAAAACACACCAGTGGATTTGTCTCATAGTATGAAAGTGAAGAATATTCTCCTCGAAAGCCCATTAAGTCAAATCCGGCATTACAAAACGCTGATACGGAGTGAAAGATTCCATAGTAAATACTTTTTCCAAGCCCCATTTCCTCATAAAAAGCAAAAGACAAAATTGCTGCACCAATGGCTTCAAAGGTAAAAGTTCCAATAAAAATTCCTTTCATTAACTTGATAACTCCACTTAAGCGAACATTTCCTGACGACTGAGCCAATAGTTGTCTTTCCTGTAATCCAATTTTCTTTTGAAGGAAAACAGAAAAAAGTGTCACAAAGGACATAAGACCTAATGCACCTATCTGAAATTGTACAAGAATCACTATCTGCCCAAACATCGTCCAGTGGGTATAAGTATCATATAGGGTCATTCCCGTAACACAGGTTGCACTAATGGAAGTAAAAAGTGCATCATATACACTGGTGGTATTTCCTGTTTTTGTAGCAATAGGAAGGGATAAAAGAATCGTTCCAATTACAATAATCAAAATAAAACTAAATGCAATAATCCTTGTGGGACTTAATTTTCTCAATAATTTCATAATAAAAAAACTCTCCTATAAGGTTTTCAACCTACTAGGAGAGTTTACCACATATTCAAATATTATTCAAATCTCATTGAATTGATACATGCTGCAAATTCATCAGCATAACCTTCTGAAGCTTCTGATGTGAATGTAAGGTAATGTAACTGGTCTGTTCCGTTAACAATTACCTGTGCCTGAATAATAGAGAATCCGCTGTAATCATATGTGATTTCATAAGAAATTGCATCATATCCATCTACAACAATGCTTTCCCATTTTGTAACATCGATATCCAATGTTTCGCCATAAGCTGCTGAAAGAGATGATTCTAAAGCTTCTTCCATCATTGATTCTGTTACTAAGTAGAATGAACCATCATTCTGAATTGAATAGTAGTTAATGTTAGCCATTTCGTTTGCATTTGGGCTTGTATAAAGTCCTGCAGTTTCATCATAAGTAAATCCTTCTGGTGCATCAAACACTAAAGTACCTTCACTTTCGGCAACTTCTGTATCTTCGTCTGCATCTACATCTGCGTCTACATCTGCATCTACATCTGCATCTACGTCTGTATCTACATCTACATCTGCGTTAACATTTACATCATTTGAATCATTGTTGTCTGCTTTAGTACTATCACTACCGCCACAAGCTGTAACACTGAAAGTTAAAACAGCCATTAAACATAATGCTACGATTTTCTTTTTCATTTTTTTCTCCTCCTAAAATAAACCTAAAAAGAAACTATACTTCACCATAATACACCTAACCATTTAATTTGACAACCCAAATATCTCCAATTTTTTTAATACTGTTTTTACCCGGGAAATTTTCCATCTGTTTAAATTCCTCTGTCTGTATCAGCATCAGTTCTTCTTCCTGGCTGGCTGTTGCCAACGTCACATTCAAATAATGATAGAAAAAGTTGTCAAATTTTTCTGAGTCATTGACACACAGAACTCCTTCTGCACCAAAGTACCCCTTCAAATATCCACTGGTTAAATCGGTGTAAGGATAGAGACTTTCATCGACTCCTCCTCCAATAAAAGCAATTTTTTCATATGTGTTATAGCCCTCTGTCTGTTCCAGTCTATCTAAAATACGAAGACATAGTGCATAGGTTTTTTCATATCGTTCTTCCATATTGAAAGAAACCACATTTGCCGTAATTGCAAACTGTGAAATCAAAGCAACTGCCAAAATGCAAATAGCTGAGGAAAGAACCGACTTTGTCTTTCGCAAAAAGGATTTTTCCCCATTTGGATTTTTCTCTGCAAGAGCAAGCACAAAAACAAAAAAGAGTGCCCAAGGAAGACGCATAAGTAAATGAAAATACATATTTGGTGCCATCACATATACTAAGGTCACACCCACCGGTGTCGCAGCCAAAAGTAGCAATACAAATAGTACACGCAAGCCCTTATTATCCAGTTTCGCTTTTACAAATGCCCACAAGTAAATGCCAACACCAAGTCCAATTAATAAGATTGTCGCCAGGTACATAAGATTGGTTGTGGATAACGCCCCCGGACTACGCAAAAAAGAGAAAAATTCTTTGATTGCACCAATAACTCCCGCCGGGATATCTTTTAAAGAAAAGCTTTCCAGGTTATTGATTCCTTGATACATAGAAAGCTGTTGCCCTTTTATCTTTAACATTATTTGTAACGTCACATAGTAAAATATGTAACTTCCAACGCCCATACTTATATATTTCAGAGCTTTAATAAGGATATTTTTTATTTTTTCTCCCTCTAAAATGTTGAGAAGGAGTTTTAAAATACACAGTAAAATTGTAAAAGAGAAATATGCCTGATAAATCCCAAGGCTGATTCCCAATAGCACCATTCCACCTACAAATCCCCATTTTTTGCGGTCAGTAAGTAAAAAAGCTGCGGCTGCAAGCAGCACCGCCAGCATATAGCCATCTATGGTATAAGTATAACAAAAGGTAGACGCCATACTTGGAAAGGTCACCAGAATGCCTCCGGCTAAAACAGCCAGAGTTTTGCTTTTTATTCCTAAACTTTCCACCACAATCACCGAAGCTACGGACATATAAAAAATTGCCAAAATACCATTTAGCCAAGGCAAATCATAATCTGTGCTTATGCCACAGGCGTATGTTAAAAACTGGCGTCCAGAAGTAATCATATCCTGGTCTGACACAAGATTCCACATTGAATCATAAGTCAAAAAATGATTGGTTATTGTGTAGCCAAAGGTAAGAACTCCAATAATAAAGCAACCTAAAAAGGCTGCTTTCCATTGAGGTTTTACGGTTTCTTTTATCCTTCCTATGAACTTATCTACTACAAAGGTTTCCTCCATAATATCTCCTTTTGTTTTATACGTTGTTTACAAGCCTGCCATTTTCTCCATAATGCCAATTCCCATAGCACCTTCGCCTGTATGACAGCAAATGCTAATTGGCAATAGATCTATTTCAATTTCTGTTTCAGGAAAAGCTTCTTTTAATGCAGTTTCCCAAGCATCTTTCACTTCTTCACTACCAGAATATGCCGCACGGATTACAACTTCTTTACCAGCAAAACGTGTTTCTAAATCACTTTTGATTCCATCAAACATCGCTTTAGTAGCCTGATTCATACCGCGTACTTTTTTGTACGCATCTAATTTTCCGCCCTGAATCTGTAAAACAGGTTTGATACTTAAGACACTACCAATAGCTGCTCCCGCTGCTGTAACACGGCCACTTTTTTTCAAGTATTCCAATGTGTCTACTGCCACATAAATACTTGCATTTAAGGCATCTTTCTCCAGATATTCTTTAATTTCCTTTGCACAAATACCTTTTTGAGTCATATATCTTGCTTCTAGAATAGACTGTTTCATAATGATAGAAATTCGTTTGTTGTCTACTACTTCCACCTTTCCGTCATATTCTGCTGCAAATCCCATAGCCGCCTGGCAACTACCACTTAATCCGGAAGACATTGGAATATGCACGACTTCATCATATTCTTCTAATAATCTATCCCACAAATCCATTAAATCTGCCGGAGAAGGCATAGAGGTAGAAACCTCTGCACCGGCACGCAATTTTTCAAAAAATTGTGCGTGATTCATTGTTTTATATTCAAAGTTCTCTTCGCCATCTACTGTAAATGGCATGGTGATTAAATAAATTCCTAATTCTTTTGCTTCGTCTAAAGTAATACCGCAGTTTGTGTCTGAAACAATCGCTACTTTCTTACTCATTTTTACCTCCACGTTTCGTATACATTTTTCCATTTGTATTTGCATTATCGACCATATATTATCGTACTATATCTTTCCTGTCAAAAGAAAATACATAATTACAATAATTCCCAGTACAATTCGATACCAACCAAACACTTTAAAATCATGTTTTTTAATGTATCCCATAAGGAATTTGATAACAACAACAGAAACTACAAAGGCAACCACAATACCCACGATAAGAATAACTATTTCGGTAGAACCCATCGTTATTCCCGTTTCTAAAAAGTCTTTCAATTCCAACACACTTGCACCCAGCATAGCCGGAATTGCCAAGATAAACGTAAATTCAGACGCCACAGTTCTTGAAGCACCTAAAATAAGTGCACCAATAATGGTTGCACCGGAACGACTTGTTCCAGGAAATGCTGCCGCTAATAACTGGAAAATACCAATCATTAGTGCCAGAGAAAAAGTCATCTGTCCTAAATCCGTAAGCTTTGGTGTTCTTTTTTTATTCCAGTTTTCTACAAAGATAAAGATAATACCGAAAACAATTAACGCTATGGATACACCTATCGGATTATAGAAATACTTATCACAAATATCATCAATACCAAGTAATGCGAAAAGTACACCAGGAATACAAGCTACCGCAACCTTAAACAAAAGCATCCAAACGTCTTTTTTGAAAATACTTTTATTTTTTGTCTTATCCGGCATTTGAAATGGCCAGATTTTTTTCCAGAATAGGAGGACACTTGCTAAAATAGCACCAAGCTGTATCACTACTAAAAACAAGTTCCAAAATTCTTTGGAAACATCAAGTTTTACAAATTCTTCCAGCAAAATCATATGTCCTGTACTACTAACTGGAAGCCATTCGGTTATACCTTCTACAATACCAAATAAGATTGCTTTAATAATTTCTAACATAGTAAATCTCCCATTTTATGAAGTAAATTATTATTACTTATTCTTTCTTTCAAGCAATTATGAATCTTTATTTTATGCCATATTCCGCTTCCACAAATTTACGGAGAGCCACTAAAGAACGTTCTACTTTTTCTGTATCAATACAATATGCCATTCTGAAATAGCCAGGGCAACCAAAGCTGTCACCAGGTACTAAAATAAGGTCATATTTTTTGGCTTTTTCACAAAATACTTTTGCATCTTCTTCCAAAGCTTTTGGGAAAATATAGAATGTTCCGCCTGGTCTTACTACGGTAAAGCCAAGGGCTACTAATTCATCATAAATCAAATTCATATTCGTTTCATAAACAGATAAATCAGAAGTTTTGTCTAAAACTTCAGCCACTGCAAGCTGAATAATAGATGCCGGGCAGTTATGTCCTGTACCACGGGAAATCTGTCCGCACATATTTATCATAAGTTTGGCATCTTTGCAAGCTGGATTTACGGCTACGTAACCGATACGTTCCCCTGGCAAAGATAAGGATTTCGAGAAAGAGTAGCACATAATCGTATCCTCATAGAACTTGGAAACACAAGGTGCATCTACTCCGTCAAAAATAATCTCTCTATATGGTTCATCAGAAATAATATAAATGGTATGACCATATTCTTCTGATTTTTTCTTTAATATATCTGCTAATTTCTGAATCGTTTCCGTAGAATACACGATACCAGAAGGGTTATTCGGTGTATTGATTAAAACTGCCATAACTTTATCTGTAAGCATTTCTTCAAAGGCTTCAAAGTTAATCTGAAAATCTGCTGTGTTGGCAGGTACTACCTTTAAAACTGCACCAGATAAATTAACATATGGGTTATATTCCGGGAAAAATGGTGCAAACGTTAAAATTTCATCGCCAGGTATGGTCACACATCTGATAGCATGTGCAATCGCTCCTGCTGCCCCACTTGTCATAAAGATTTCGTCCATAGTATAGGGGATTCCAAAACGTTTTTCCAAAGAAGCGGCTACTTTTTTTCTTACAGACGGAATACCAAGACTCTGGCTATATCCGTGAAGAGCCATTGGATTTTCTTCCTGCAAAAGACGAATCATACAATCAGTAAATTCCTGCGCTACTGGTACAGATGGATTTCCAAGACTATAATCAAATACATTCTCGTAACCGATTTCTTCTCCCCTTTTTGTAGCAAATTCAGATAACTGTCTAATAACAGATTTTCCATTTAACATATTTTTATAAGTTTCTGCAATCATGATTTTCTCCTCCAAACTCTTTTATTGTACCACAACAAAATATATGAAAAAAGAGTCCTATGCATCTATTCTTCTTCTGCCCAAATAAGTGCACATTTTACTGCCTTTTTCCAACCTTTTATAAGGTCACCTCTTTTTTCCTTCGTAATGGCAGGGGTAAAGTCTTTGCCAAGCTGCCAATTTTTCTTAATTTCTTCTTTGTCTTTAAAATAACCTGTGGCAAGCCCTGCTAAGTACGCCGCCCCAAGTGCTGTTGTTTCAATACAATTTGGTCTATCCACCGTAGCATCTAAAATATCCGATTGAAACTGCATTAAAAAGTTATTGGCACTTGCACCACCATCTACTTTTAAATGTGTCAATTTGACGCCTGCATCTTCTTCCATCGCCCGAATGACGTCATGAGTCTGATAAGCAATGGACTCTAAGGTTGCACGAATAAAATGCTCCTTTTTACAGCCTCTCGTAATACCAAAAATACTACCTCTTGCATACTGGTTCCAATAAGGTGCTCCAAGTCCTGCAAAGGCTGGAACTATATAAACTCCTGTGGTATCTTCCACACTGAAAGCATAGCCTTCTGAATGTTTGGTTTCTTTTAACATACGCATCTCATCTCGAAGCCATTGAATCGACGCACCAGCCACAAAAACACTACCTTCTAAGGCATAATTTATTTCGCCTTCCTCAGTTGCCGCAATCGTTGTGACGAGGCCATTTTGAGAACGAATGGGTGTATTTCCCGTATTCATCAATAAAAAACAACCTGTTCCATAGGTATTTTTCACATCGCCTTTTTCAAAGCAACATTGTCCAAACAATGCAGCCTGCTGGTCTCCTGCCGCCCCTGCGATTGCAATTTTGCCACCCAGCACCAAGGGGTCTGTGTAGCCATAAATACAACTACTTGGCTTTACCTCAGGAAGCATTGACTTTGGGATACGAAAATATTCCAATAAATCTTCGTCCCACTTCAAATTGTGAATATCATAAAGCATCGTTCTCGATGCATTGGTGTAATCGGTAACGTGAACTTTTCCTTTCGTCAAATTCCAGATAAGCCAAGTATCCACTGTACCAAATAAAAGTTCACCTTTCTCGGCTCTTTCTCTTGCCCCTTCCACATTTTCCAAAATCCACTCAATCTTTGTGGCACTAAAATAGGCATCTGGTACAAGTCCTGTTTTTTCAAGGATTTTCTCTTCCAAACCGTCTTTTTTTAATTGTTTTATCCTATCTGAAGTTCTTCTACACTGCCATACAATCGCATTATAAACCGGTTCGCCAGTTTCTTTTTCCCATACAATCGTGGTTTCCCTTTGATTGGTAATGCCTATTCCCACGATATGCTCAGGCCTGGCATTCACCATAGCCATAGCCTCAATAGCAACACCCAGCTGAGAAGACCAGATTTCCATTGGATTATGTTCTACATATCCGGGTTTGGGATAAACCTGCGTAAATTCCCGCTGTGCCATACTGCAAATATTACCTTGCTTATCAAACAAGATACATCTGGAACTGGTAGTTCCCTGGTCCAATGCCATTACATATTGCTTCATATTTTCACCCTGCCCTAATACCTAAAAATTCCTTATTCTTCGCTTTTCCAATGAAGTCTGTGTAACTCTCCCTCTAAGCTCATAGAGTCGAAATTATTTTGACGTAAAGCTTCATATAAAACGATAGCCACGGAATTTGATAAATTTAAAGAACGAATTTTCTCGAGCATAGGAATACGAATGCAAGTTTCTTCGTTCTCTACCAAAATTTCTTCTGGAATTCCGGCACTTTCCTTACCAAACATAATGAAATCATCTTTTCCAAAAGAAACCTCGCAGTAGCAATGCTTTGCCTTCGTTGTGGCAAACCAAATTTTTGCGTTGGGATTTTTTTCAAGAAATTCTTCATAGTTCATATATCTTCTGACATCCAACTGACTCCAGTAATCCATTCCCGCCCTTTTTAAACTCTTTTCATCAAGGCGAAATCCCAGTGGCTCAATTAAATGTAGCGTAGTGTCTGTTGCCACACAGGTTCTCCCAATATTTCCTGTATTTTGTGGAATTTCCGGTTGAAATAAAACAATGTTCATAACTTACTTTTCCTCCACTTTTGGTGATTCCTCTTTTTCCCTTATGGCTAGGTGAACAAAAATTGGAATACACACAATAATGCTATAAATATATCGAAGTGCCGCCATCGGACCTGCCATACAGGTCAGCAAATACACCACAGGTAAACATAATAGTAAAATGCCTCTTTTATCTTTTTTGTAAATCGACCAAATAAAAGCGTAAATGTAAAACCACACATATAAAACGGTTCTGAATAAATAGCCTAAAACCGGTGTATACTGTGCATTGCCTTCATAAAATAACGGGTCATATACTTTACTTGCCAGTGGGAAATAATTTTCCTTCGTAATTTCTGGTCCAACTCCAATCAAGGTGTGATACAAAGATATTCCCATAGTAGCGTATGAACCCTGATTTAGCGGAAACCAATATCCAAGAGTGTTCGTCACAAGACTTTCGAAATACTCGTCCGGAAATTGCAAACCAACTTTTACCCATAATTTAAAGAATGATACAGTATTTTCTCGAAGCAAGCTTTCGTTGGCATAATTCTTAATCGCATCTGAATTATACGGATTATAATTTGGTATATCTATATCTCTAATATATAAGCAAATTTCATTATATAAGTCCTCTGACAGCTCGTCTCCTCTATAAGCCGCCACCCTGGCAAGACACTGAAGCGGCACACTCAAAGTCTCTCTATAAGTATCTGGTTCTCTTGCCTCCACAGAACGTATCAATGCATCGTTGCAAAGTCCTGTCAATACATAAATTGCCATCAAAAGTATAAGGATTTTCAGTTTGTCCTTCCACCCCTTTACCACAAAAAGACCGATAACTATAAATAGAATCACCGCATACAAAGCATTGTTTCTAAAAAGTGCCAAGAGCACATTACTTACAATCAGTCCGAAATAGGAATACCATTTAAACTGCTCTTTATCATAAAGTAATCGAATGTAAAAAATCACACTAATCAAAAAGAAGGCTGCACAAAGCACATCTTTGGTTGAACTAATGGCAAAAAGGGCATTCATTGGAAACAATGCAAAAAACAAAAGTGTTCCAACGCGAATTCCGCGATACACCTTCTTTCTATACAGGTATAACAAACTGTATGCAAAAGAAGCAGATAAAACAAACATCTGAATCAAGGTATAGAACTGAAAGCCTGCGGAAACATTTCCCATATTTATTCCAAGCTCATACGCCTGACCCATTAACAGAGTGTGAATAAGTGGGTGGTGCGTAGAATGGGTATATAAAAATACATCCTTTAACTGATCCTTTGCATCAAAAACAAAGTTTCCCGGCCAGTATGCTAAGAAGATTGGTATATAGCATACAAAAATAATTGCCCACACACATAGAAAATAAAGCCACGGTTTTTTTACCGTTTCTTTTTCCAATGCAATTTTCTGTTTTTCTTTCAGCCAATGGGAAGCTTTATCTGTAAGAAGAAAAATTTCTGCCGAAAGTGGCACAGTCAAAAAAGAAATTCCTGCCACCAAAAAAAGCTGTAAAATTCCGTCTTTCAAAGAAATGAAAATATCATTTACATAATGGGCATACGCCCCATAGACACAGGCTAGTGCCACCAGGACACCAGCCAGTGTAGATAGTATTTTTAAACGTTTATCACGATTTGTTAAAAAGCGGCACAAAACAAATCCACCAAAAAGAAATACTAAAATTGCACCTACATTATAGCCCCAATAAAGACCTGTAAAATAATTGCTGATATCCGAATTTAGTGAAAAAATCTTAGATATCGACAAAACTGACAGATATGCAAGAACCATACTGACAATTCTCTTTATAGCCTGATGCTTTTCAAAAAAGGTGGTCATCGTTTTGCTCCTTAACCTATTGATTGTTTTTTTCTGCACGAAGTTTTTCTACGAAGCGTTTGAAACGTTCCATAGCAATTTTTAAGTTATCTAGGGAATATGCGTAAGAGATACGAAGGAAACCTTCGCCACTGTTACCAAATGCTGTGCCTGGTACAGCCGCAACTTTTTCTTCCTCCAAAAATCTTGTAGCAAACTCATCACTAGTCATACCGAATTCTTTGATACAAGGGAATACATAGAATGCACCAAAAGGCTCAAAACATTCCAGTCCCATTTCACGAAAAGCATTAACCAAATATCTTCTTCTCTGGTTATAGGCTTCACGCATTTCTTTTACATCTTCATCGCCATTTTTCAAGGCTTCTACCGCAGCGTACTGGCTGGTTGTAGGTGCACACATAATCGCAAACTGATGAATTTTGGTCATCTGTCCGATGATGTTTGCAGGTCCACAAGCATAACCAAGTCTCCAGCCTGTCATTGCATAAGCTTTTGAGAAACCGTTAATTAAAATAGTTCTTTCCTGCATTCCAGGAAGAGAAGCAATAGATACGTGTTCTCTGCCGTATGTAAGTTCTGAGTAAATTTCGTCAGAGATAACGATAATGTCTTTTTCAATAATAATTTTTGCGATTTTTTCCAAATCTTCCTTAGTCATAATTGCACCAGTTGGATTATTTGGGAAAGCAAGGATAAGACATTTTGTCTTGTCTGTAATAGCTGCTTCTAATTCTTCAGCTGTGAGTCTAAATTCATTTTCAGCTTTTAAATCAATAATAACCGGTACTCCGCCTGCCAAAATTGTGCAAGGCTCATAAGAAACGTAGCAAGGCTGAGGAATAATTACCTCTTCCCCTGGATTTAACATTGCACGAAGGGCGATATCAATAGCCTCAGAGCCACCTACGGTTACAATAACTTCGTCATTATAATTATATTCAATATTCTGTTTTCTCTTTAAATAGTTGCAGATTTCCATTTTTAATTCTTTTAAACCTGCATTAGATGTATAGAAGGTACGACCTTTTTCTAAGGAATAAATACCCTCATCACGAATGTGCCATGGAGTATCAAAATCAGGTTCACCAACACCAAGTGAAATAGCATCCTTCATTTCACTTACAATATCGAAGAATTTACGGATACCTGAAGGTTTGATATCAACGACTTTATCTGCTAATGGATTTCTCATGGTGTGATTTTCTCTCTTTCATCTTCTTCTTTTTTGGATAAAATTGTTCCGTGTTCTTTGTACTTTTTCAAAATAAAGTGTGTTGCTGTGCTAAGTACAGAATCCAAGGTTGATAATTTATCGGATACAAAGCTTGAAATTTCTTTTAAGGACTTTCCTTCCAAAGAAACTAATAAATCATAACCTCCAGAAATCAAGTAAACTGCATGCACTTCCGGATATTTGTAAATTCTTTCCGCAATATTATCAAAGCCTTGACCACGCTGTGGGGTTACACGCACTTCAATAAGAGCATTTACTCTTTCTAAAGAAGTCTGTTCCCAGTTAATTAAAGTATGATAGCCACAAATAATGCCTTCCGCTTCCATTGCCGCCACTTCATTCGCCACATCTATTTCCGCTTCTCCAAGCAAAACCGCCAGTTCTTTAATGGAAATGCGGCTATTTTTTTCGATAGTCTTTAAAATCTGTTCTCTCATTGTTTTCTCTCCTTATTCAAACATTTGATGTAAACCATCTGATTGAGATGGCTCTAAAAATCTTTTTTCATAGTCATTCATTACCACTCTATCATTACCATCAGTGGTTTTTCCAATTACCGTTGCAAAAATCTCCTGTTTTCTCAATTCCTCTACTAAATCGTGTCCATTATCCGTTACTATCAATAATGCACCGCCGGATACAAAATAATATGGATTTAGTCCAAAAAATTCACAAATCTCAATAGTTTCCTGCTTTACGGGAATTTTCTTCATATCAATTTCCAGTCCAACGCCTGAGCTTTCTGCCAACTGCCAAAGAGCACTGAAAATACCGCCTTCTGACACATCGTGCATTGCCGAAACGCCGGACTTAATGGCGGTGGCGGCCTCAGGTACTACGGATAGGAAGTTTTCAAATTCCTCCGCGGAATCTATCATACTTTCCGGATACCTTGTAACAAGCTCGCTCCTACGCTCTTTTGCAAGTAAATAAGTTCCTTCCAGTCCAATCCATTTTGTCATAACAACATCTTGAAAAGGTTTTGCACCTTTTGTATATACAATTTCGTCTTTTTTCGTTTTTCCAATTCCAGTCAGAGTAAGCACTGGTCTTGTTACAGCGTCTGTAATTTCTGTGTGTCCTCCGGCAATCTGTATATCTAAATTTGCACAGGCATCTTCTATTTCTTCCATATATGCCTTAATTTTATCTTCTGTCGTTTTCTTCGGGAATAAGGCAGAAACCATAATTGCCACCGGCATTGCTCCGCCTGCTGCCAAATCGTTGGCTACATTGTAGACAGAAACTTTTCCAGAGCCTAATTTAGAGCAAGTAATCGGGTCTGTTGTAACTCCTACTACTTCGCCCTCTTTAAACTGTAAAAAGGCACAGTCTTCCCCTAAAGCTGCGCCTACAATTACTTCTTCTCTATGGGTTTTTATCTTTTTTAAGACCGAACGTTTAAGCACGCTGTCTGACACTTTTCCTAATCTCATAAAAACCACCTGTGTCTTTTTCTATTTCTTTATATATCTGGATTTGCAACAATTTGGCCTGATGCAAGCATTGCCGCGATATTTTTCACGTGGTCAATATTTCCTGTACCAATAGCCGCATTGATTTCAGCTAAAACCTGCGGATTATCTGTTGCAGTTCCCACAGTAGCACTTCTTGGAGATTTTGCATAATTACTACTGTTTACCTGTGTTCTTGAAACTTCCACACCATCTACATATACAACTTTCCAAAGTTCTGCTTTATAACCAATATGAGCAGACTGTACTTTTACGTAACCTACCGGCTGAGAAGGGTCTGCATAAATGACTTCATTAGTTGGAACATCCGTAGAAAGTACCACACTTTCATATACTACTTTTCTGTTGGCACTTCGTTCTTCTACCCCGTAAATGTTGAATGTAATGTGTTTATCCTCTGTGGTAATTCCTTCCACATAGATTGGATAATCCGTATTATTTACAAATTGGAAATCCTTTCCGGATGACTCAGCTACTGCCGCGTCAGCAGAAGGACTTACATAGGTTACAATCATCGAATGATTATGTCTTTCCGTAACCTCCAATTCCGCTAATAATACCGCGTTATATAAGGTAGTTGAAACCTGACAAATACCACCGCCAAGAGAATCCACCACTTTACCGCTCACATAAGAGCCTGCCGGATAATATCCATTTTCATATGTATATGGAGAAACTAATTCATAAGTAGAAAACGTATCGCCCGGATAAACCACTGTGCCGTTAATCAATCTACAACCATTTCTTACATTAGCACTTCTTTCTGCACCTGATGTAGCAAAACTTGTTGTATAACTGCCTAAAACATCTTGCACAACAGACAATTCTTCCACACTACCCTTTGGCGTAGTCTCTACAATTTCCATTGCAACCTGGCAATCTGCACGTTCCCAGTCATTCATCAAATAGTTGTATGCACTTTCCGTAGATGCATCTACGTCAACGCTATATCCTATTTGACCTTCAATAACCGTAAATTCACCATTTTTACGTTCTAAGCTATAATCTATTTCTTCTACATCGTATTTAGAACATTCTTCTGCTATAATGCTTCTAATTTCTTCTTTATCGACGCTTAATTCAATATTATAAACGACGTTATTTTCCTGTAAATCCTTTGTGGCTTTATATCTCTCCACAAAATTTCCGCCTTTGCCATGGCTAATGGCCTCACTGATTACTTCCGGATTCACCCAGTTAAGCCCCAAGTCTGCCATTTTAACAGTTACTTCGTTATCTTCTACTGTAAGGAAAGTTATCTCTTTCTCCCCAAGTGTAGCCACATAGTCAAAAACTTCCTGCTTTGCCTCATCTTCTGTAAGGTTAGACAAGTCTAATTCATCGGCATAGACACCAGACAGAATGGTATTATCTTCTTTTGCATAAACCGGCATCTGATTGGATAGAACAAGAAATCCGGTAACTATTATTATGGATATGTATAAAACAATCTTCTTCATAGTACGCCTCATTTCTTCACATTAATATAATTGAATCCCTAGAAAAAGTATGCTAAAGTAGGAACTAGCATAGCTAAAACAACAATTATAATAATAATTGATGATATAATTCTTTTGGCTTTCTTATTGTATAAATTAAACATAGTATCACCTCAATCTACTGAAAGGATATTATATATGAACTTCTCTGTTTTTGCAAGTTTTATGATTTTCGTAGTTTTCCTAATTTGGCTTCAATACGAAATCAAAAAACACAGTCGTTACGATAGAAAAAAAGAAAAAGAATATTGGGCAAGAGAGCAAGAGGCAAATTCTACCAGAAAACAAAGTCTCGATGGTCTTACCTATATTACTATTCCTCTAGATTCCTTACCTATGGATATTTTAACTGACGATGAGGTAGTCAAAGAGTATCATGAAACCATAAAAACTCTTTCTACCGAAAAAATTGTAAACTTTACCGGTATATCCAATACAGATTTAAAACTTCAATATGGTGTTGGCAATCTACCACTTTTGTCTCAATATGACCAATGTTATACTACCCTTGCAAGAACTCTGCAACAGTGGGGACAAAAACTTTATGATAATGGCTATAAATCCGAATGTCTCACTGTTTTGGAATTTGCAATAGAAACCGGCACAGATGTCAGTGGTACTTATCGCCTTTTAGCACAGATGTATGTGAAAAATGGCGACAAAGAAAAACTGCTTTCCCTAAAAGAAGCTGCTAAAAAATTGAACTCCGCTATGCAAAAGCCTATCGACCGTATGTTGCAAGAATTTGATCTGTAATACGGCTGGCTTCATTTCTTGTAAGGCGGTCTAAATCATATAAATAATCGATTTTGTGTAAGGTTATCAGCTTGGATAACCTTTCTTTTTGGGCATTTGTAATAGGACTTTCCCTTTTCACATTGTAAATAAGCTTTTGTGGCAAAAAATCCTTTTCACCCTCTTTATAAAAGTCTTTGGCTAATTTTTGATATAGTTTGTGAGTGGCAACAGCATCCTCTAATGCTCTGTGGGCTTTTTGCTCAATCTTATAATAAGTACACAAATAAGAAAGTCTTCTGCTTTCTAACGTTGATAAATATTTTCTTGCAATTTTCAACGTGTCGATACCCTCTTTTTCGTATTTATTTTTTCCGTCCATATTCACTACAGCCTTTTTCATAAAGGAATAATCAAAAAGTACACTGTGCCCTAGAAAGCATTCTTCACCTGAAAAGTCCAAAAATTTAGGTAACACTTCTTCGATTGGCAAAGCATCTTTTAAATCTTCATCACATATTCCCGTAAGCTCTATGACTTTTTCAGTAAGTAATCTGCCGGGATTAACAAAACTTTGAAAAGTATCCACAATTTCTCCATTTTTTACTTTTACTGCCCCAATTTCTATAATTTTATCGGTTTTAGGATCCAACCCCGTAGTCTCCAAATCCAAACAAACGTAATCTTGTATCATGCTTTGTTTCTCTTTTTATTTCTTTTTTTATAGTCTGCACAAACCTCCTGTAAAAAGCATTCTTCACATTTTGGGGTAGGTGCTTTGCAAATCGTTCTGCCTAACGTAATAATTTGGATATTATATAGTATCCAATGGTCTTTGGGCAGCTCTTTCATTAAGTCAAATTCAATTTTGACAGGGTCGTCATTTTTAGTGAGTCCAAGTTTCTTAGAAATTCTCTTTACGTGGGTATCTACAACCACGCTTGGCTCATTATAAATATTGCCACGTATCACATTTGCTGTCTTTCTGCCTACACCCGCTAAAGATGTAAGCTCCTCTAATGTCGATGGCACTTTTCCGTGAAATTCATCGCGAAGTTTTTTACAACATTCGATAATATTTTTTGCCTTGTTATGATAAAATCCTGTGGGCTTAATATCCTGCTCTAACTCCTTTAAATCGGCATTGGCGAAGTCGTCAATACATCGATATTTCTGAAACAAATCCTTGGTGACAATATTCACTCTTGCGTCAGTACACTGAGCACTTAACATCGTAGCAATCAAAAGCTGCCAGGCATTTTCGTGATTCAGATAGCAAACATATTCTCTACCATATTTTTCATCAAGCAAGCGTAAGATTTCCTGTGTATTTTGCTTCATAGGTTAATGGATTCCTTTCCTTATAGTCAAATAACACATATTTTTCTTCTTCCAAAGGTACTATTATTTTATCATACTCTGTATTCCAAACAGGGTAAGTAAAAGGCTCTAAGTGAGTCATTCTAGCCATTTGTTTAGCATCAAATTGTTCATATCCTGTTAAATATCGCGAATTTTCTACTTCATTTTCATAAAATGTCCGAATATTTCCCTTGTTACTTGCAAGAAAACTTGCAAAAGCTGGTCTACTTTTTACATTTTCACGCAAATAGATGTCAAAAATCAGTAATTCTTTATATAGCTTATGTTTTTCTTCTGACACTTTTGTCAAAATGAATTCCAGCAGCACATCATATCGATACATTCTTGATGGTGTCTTTACAAAATAGCCACTTTTTTCATAGAACTCAGCCAATTCTTCATACAATTCAAAAGGAGTCTCAAATTCTTTTTCTAATACGGATAAGGTATGAGTAAATTGGTTACTGTTATAATAAATTTCCACCATTTCGGTAATAGCTTTTAACTTCACAACTTCCTCATAACTTAACCAGTTCGTGTATAGCACCTCATAAGGTGGCTTGTCTAAGTATGCAATTCCATAGTCCTTAGCTTTTTCGTGCATATAAGAGCCTTTTAACACTTTCAAAAAGCCAAGTTGTAGCTGCTGTGGGTGCATTTGATACACTTCATTAAAAGAATTTTGAAAGCTTTCATAGTCTTCATAAGGTAGTCCCGCAATTAAATCTAAATGTATGTGGACCCTTTGATAGTTCAAAATCGTTTCTACTGTTTTCTTTAATTTATCTAAATCCATATTACGACGAATTTCTTTTAAGGTTACAGAATTTGTTGTTTGCACACCGATTTCCAACTGGGCAAGTCCCGGTCGCATTTTTGATAATAAGTCCATTTCCTCCGGTCTTAATATGTCTGCCTCCACTTCAAAATGGAAATTGGTAATGCCATTGTCGTGTTCCAAAATGTATCGCCAAATATCCATTGTATGCTCGTGCACACAGTTAAAGGTTCTATCTACAAACTTAACCTGAGACACCTTATTATCCAGGAAAAATTGTAATTCCTTTTTTACAAGTGAAAAATCTCTGACACGAACGGTTTTGTCCACAGAGGATAAACAATAGCTACAACGAAACGGACACCCTCGGGAAGACTCATAGTAAATAATACGGTTTTCAAACGTTCCTAAATTAGAGTATAAAAATGGCAGGGTATCCATATTTAGTAATTCTCTTGGAAGATATTCGCCTTCTCTTGTCACAATTCCCGGTATTTTATCAAAATGTTCGTAACCTTCTTCCTTTAGATAGTGTTTAAGGAGCTGTAAAAAAGTTGCCTCTCCTTCTCCTATCATAATACCTGTTACTTCTTTTTGTCTTTCCAAAATATCCCTTGCATCAAAGCTAACTTCCGGTCCACCTAGCCAAATAGGTACTTTGGGCATCAATTTGTGAAATTCTCTTACAATATCACATATCATATTGTAGTTCCAGATATAACAAGAAAAGCCTACTACATCTGGCTGCCTCTTATAAAGGTCAGCCAGAATTGTACCAGGCTCATTGTTGATTGTATATTCTGCCAATTCTATGTTTTCCCTGTATTTTTCGCCTGCATATGCACACAGACTATATAATCCGGGATTAGAATGGATATATTTTGCGTTGAGTGCTACCAATAGAAATTTCATTGTGGTCTCCTTTATAAAAAGCAACACCCTTATAAGTAATTAATCTTGTTCCAGTAATCCTGTATAAAGCTGATAATAAATACCTTTTTTCTCAATCAAATCATCGTGATTGCCACGTTCAATGATTCGTCCCTTATCCAATACCATAATAACATCTGAATTCATAATAGTAGATAATCTATGGGCAATAACAAAAACGGTTCTGCCTTTCATCAATCTATCCATACCTTCCTGTACGATTTTTTCTGTACGGGAGTCAATACTGGAAGTCGCTTCGTCCAAAATAAGAACCGGTGGGTCAGCAACTGCTGCTCTGGCAATGGCAAGCAACTGTCTCTGTCCTTGTGATAAATTACCACCATTTCCTGTCAGCATTGTATCATAGCCCTTTGGCAACAAGCTGATAAAATAGTCGGCATTTGCAAGGCGTGCTGCTGCCATAACTTCTTCGTCAGTTGCGTCTAATTTACCGTATCTTATATTATCCATAACGGTTCCTGTGAACAACTGGGTATCCTGCAAAACGACACCTAATGATTTACGTAGGTCTGCTTTTTTAATTTTATTTACGTTAATACCATCATAACGTATTTTTCCGTCCTGTAAATCATAAAAACGATTAATTAAGTTGGTAATTGTAGTTTTACCTGCACCAGTCGCACCAACAAATGCAATTTTCTGTCCTGGACGGGCAAAAATATCGATGTTGTGAAGTACAATTTTTTCGTCAGTGTAACCAAAATCTACGTCATCAAAAACAACGTCACCTTCCAGCTTCTTATAGGTAGTTGTTCCGTCTGCCTGATGAAAATGCTTCCATGCCCAGATTCCTGTGCGTTCTTTTGTTTCTACAAGTTCCCCGTTTTCTTCTTTGGCATTTACCAATTCTACATAACCATCGTCTACTTCTGGTTCTTGGTCCATTAGGTCAAAAACTCTTTCCGCACCCGCAAGTGCCATAACAATAGAGTTAATCTGCATAGACAACTGGGAAATCGGCTGATTAAAGGATTTATTCAAAGATAAAAAGGATACCAGGTTACCTAAAGTAAATACGCCGGATACTCCGGAAATCGCCAGCAAAGAACCTAATATGGCAATTAATACATAACTGATATTTCCTAGGTTACCCATAATCGGCATCAAAATGTTACCAAAAATATTCGCATTAGAAGAACTTTCAAATAATTCTTCATTCATTTCTTCAAATCTGGCCATATTTTCTTCTTCGTGGCAGAACACTTTAACAACTTTCTGACCTTCCATCATTTCTTCAATATAGCCGTTTACCTGACCAATACTCTTTTGTTGTTTTACAAAGTAACTTGCACTCTTGCCACCAATCTTCTTTGTAACAAGCATCATAATGAATACAACGCTTAAGGACAAAATGGTTAGCGGTATATTTAATTTCACCATAGAAATAAATACACTGATAATAGATGCTAACGCCGAAATGGTCTGTGGAATACTCTGACTAATTAACTGGCGAAGGGTATCAATGTCGTTGGTATAAACGCTCATAATATCGCCGTGAGCATGAGTATCGAAATATTTAATTGGCAACGACTCCATATGTGTAAACACATCAGTTCTCAAGTTTTTCATTGTACCTTGTGTAACATTTATCATCAGTCTTGCCTGAACAAAACTTGCCACAATACCGATTCCATAAATAATTGCCATTCGAATAATTGCATTTAAAAGACCTGAAAAATCAGGATTTTGCTGCCCGATAAAAGGCTGAATATAATCATCAATTAAAGTACCTAAAAATAAAAATCCCTGCACATTGACAATGGCTGATGTAATGATACAAATAATAACGATTAAATAATGTAACCAATACTTTCTTAAAACATAACCCAGCAATCGTTTCACTAGTTTTCCCGGATTTTTGATTTTAGGCATAGGACCCATAGGTCCTTTTTTTCTAGGTCCCGGAGGCATCGATGCAGCTCTTGGTTGTTTATTTTCCATCTTCATCTCCTCCTTTCACCTGTGTGTTATAAACTTCTCTATAAATTGGACTCTTTTCAATCAATTCTTCGTGTGTACCAACAGATTCAATCTGACCTTCATTCAATACGATAATTCTATCTGCGTCCTGAATAGAGGAAATTCTCTGAGCGATAATAATTTTTGTTGTACCGGGAATTTCTTCGCGAAAGGCCTTCCTAATATAAGCATCTGTCTTCGTATCTACTGCACTGGTGGAATCATCTAAAATAAGAATTTTCGGTTTTTTCAGTAAAGCTCTTGCTATACAAAGTCTTTGTTTCTGACCACCAGAAACATTCGTTCCTCCCTGTTCAATATATGTGTCATATTTATCCGGGAAATTCTGTATAAATTCATCTGCCTGTGCCAATTTACAAACACGAATTATTTCTTCCTCTGTGGCTTCTTTATTTCCCCAACGTAGATTTTCTTTTATTGTTCCTGAAAATAATACATTTTTCTGTAATACCATAGATACTTCATTACGAAGTGTATCAATATCATATTCTTTTACGTTCAAACCTCCTACTTTAACACAGCCCTCTGTTACATCATAGAGTCTTGGAATGAGCTGTACTAAAGAAGATTTAGAACTACCTGTACCGCCGATAACACCAATCGTTTCGCCGGATTTAATTTCTAGGTTTATGTTACGAAGTACATACTTTGGTTCTTCAGTGTTATAGGAAAACTTCACATTTTCAAAACTGATAGAACCATCTTTTACTTCCATAACCGGACTTTCCGGATTTGTAATGGTGGATTTTTCAGTTAATACTTCTACAATACGTTCTGCTGATGCCTTTGACATAGTCAGCATTACAATTACCATAGAAATCATCATAAGACTCATCAAGATGGTAGACGAGTATGTAAACATACTGCTTAAGTTACCAGTTGTTAAATCTCCTACAACAATCATTTTTGCCCCAAGCCATGATAAAAGCAAAATACTTCCATACATAACCAGCATCATAACCGGTGAATTCCAGATGACAATTTTTTCTGCTTTTACAGAAGCTAAATACAGGCTGAAACAAGCCTTCTGAAATTTACTGATTTCATGGTCTTCACGAACGTATGCTTTTACCACACGAATAGCACTTACGTTTTCCTGAACAGTTGCATTCAATAAATCATATTTCTTAAACATAGCACTGAAGGCTTTACTTGCACCATTTACAATGATTAAAAGTGCAATTCCCAAAATCACTAAAGCCACGGCATAAATCAGTGCAAGCTTAGCGTTGATAATAATAACCATCACCATAGCACAAATCAGCATCAATGGTGCTCTTACACAAATTCTAATAATCATCTGGTAAGACTGTTGTAAACTGGTCACATCTGTGGTCATTCTGGTAATTAAACCTGCCGTAGAAAATTTATCAATATTGGCAAAGGAAAATGTCTGAATATTGTCAAACATACTCTTTCGTACATTCTTGGCAAAGCCCGTACTGGCGATGGCAGCGTGTTTTCCGCACATAACTCCACAAAATAGGGAAAGCATTGCGACAACTAACATAATTATGCCAGTAATTAAGATGTGTTTCATATTCCCCACTTCCACGCCATCATCAATCATAGAAGCCATAATAAATGGAAGTAATAATTCTAAAATTACTTCTGCCGCTACGTATACAGGCGATAAAATGGAGTCCTTTTTGTACTCTTTTACTTGTTTTGCTAACGTTTTAATCATATTTATCCCTCACATTCATACAAATCTTAACCACTTTTTAATTTATAGTCAATTAAATTTCTATTAAATCCCAATAAACTTCATTCTATATTTCTTGCTTTCTTATCTGAAATCCAGTATCATATTTTTATTAAGGATTTCCACTTAGGAGGTAACAAATGAGTCAGGCAAAAATCGACCAATATAAAAAAGAAAAAGCAAGCCGTAAGGCAAATGTACAGAAAGAAAAAAGTAAGAAAAAAATCACCAGAATCTGTCTAATCGTTGCCGGAATTTTACTGGTAGCATTTATTGTTTGGGGTGTTATTGCAACGGTAAAAGATGGTGGATTAAAAAAAATAACGAATCAGCAAAATCAAGATGTAGTCACTCAGGAATTATTAGAATACTTAAATTCTAATTCTGATACTGCACCTTCTTCTAATAATTAAAAAATCAAGCTAGTAATCAACAAGGGATATAAACGATTCAATCATTTATATCCCTTGTTTTTTCTTTATATAACAGCAGAAAAAATTACGCTGATTTCACTGCCTTTTCCCACTTCACTGTTTACTTCAATTTTGGCATCATGTAACGCCACAATATGCTTTACAATGGCAAGCCCTAAACCTGTACCACCGGTTTCCTTAGAACGACTTTTATCCACTCGATAAAAACGCTCAAAAATACGTTCCTGGTGTTCCTTTGAAATGCCAATTCCTGTATCCTTGACCGACAAAATTACATTTTCACCATCTTTTTTTACTCGAACTATTACAGAGCCATTTTTGTAATTATAGCGTATGGCATTATCACAAAGATTGATAATGAGTTCTTCCATCATATCCACATTGGCACATATTTTGCAATTTTCGCCTTCAAAAGTAAGCTGCACATCGTGTTTTTCGGCATTGACCTGCAATGTATCCACGCATTTTTTGGTAAGCGAAGATAATTCCACCGTTTCTAAAGACACCAGTTCTTCTCTGGAATCCAATTCTGACAGTTTGATAATATCGTTAATTAAGGTTAGAAGTCTACCGGAATTCTGGCGAATCTGTTTGGAAAAATGTTGTACCTGTTTTTCATCCGTCATACCATTTTCCATCAATTCCGCATAGCCGGATATGGCTGTCAGTGGCGTCTTTAATTCGTGAGACACATTCGCAGTAAAATCCTGTCGCATTTTAGAAGCTTTCAAAATGTCCTCATGCTGTGCCCTGATTGTGTTCATAAATGGCACCAGCTCTTTATAAATAGACTTATTGTTATGCCCATCAATATCCGCTGTCATTTCCTCGATTGGTTTTACCAATTTCCCCGTAAGATAATGGGAAATAACAATACTACAACCTACCATTAATATTGCCGCTACAATGACCCACAATAATGCACTGTTAAAAACACTCCAAATACTATCTGTCTGACGCGACACGCGGACAACTGTACCATCTTTCATCAAAAGAGCATAGTAAAAGGTATTCTCCTTTAAAGTGTCTGATTTTCTTATAATTTCACCTTCCCCATTTACAAAGGCTTCCTTTACCTCAGGTCTTAATAAATGGTTATCCATTTCAGATATATCTGCATTATTGTCATAAAGCACCGTTCCATCTGCGTCAATCCACGTCACACGTAAATCGTCCTTTTTTAAATTTAATCCCTCAGAATTCGTCCCCAATAAATCCATCGATTCTATCATATGTGTTGTGGTTCGCAAATCCGATTGCACTTCTTTTTTAAAAAAGCCATAGAAGATATAGGAGGTAAATACAATAGTCACCAGCATAGCGACTATGGTCATCATTATGAGCTGTGCATTAATTCTTTTTCTCATCTTTTTGCTCCATTACATAACCTACGTTACGAACTGTTTTGATTAAACCGCCTTCATCTAAAAGCTTCTGTCTTAACGTTTTAATATGCATATCTACGGTACGACTTTCTCCCTCAAAATCCGTCCCCCATACTTTTTGCATAATCATATTTCTAGTTAAAACAATACCGTTATTTGCCATAAGTAGACGTAGAAGCTCGTACTCTTTATAAGTAAGTTCTACGTTCTTTTCGTCCACGTATACAGCGTGTCTTTCATCATCTAACAGAATTTTTCCAACAGAAAATATTTTCTGACTTTCCAAATCCTGAGTTCTTCTTAAAAGAGCACGGACACGAGTAATCAACTCCATAATACTAAAAGGTTTTTTAATATAATCGTCTGCACCAATATCCAGACCTTTTACCATATCCATTTCTGTACTTTTGGCAGTTACCATAATAATTGGTAACTTTTTAGTAACCGGATTACTTCTAAGTTCTTTTACAATTTCATATCCGTCTTTATCCGGAAGCATAATATCTACGATTGCCAAATCCGGTATTTTTTCCTCTATTTTTGAAAAAAGCTCCCTAGCACAAGAGGCACCCTCTACGGTGTGCCCCCCATTTTTCAGTGCGATTGTTTCTATTTCTCTAATATTAGCATCATCTTCAACTACATAAATTAATGCCATTGGTTACTCCTTTATTCCTCTACTTCGGATTTTTTACCTGGCAGAGCATATAATAACTGATATTGTTTTACTTCCTGAGCGAATGCCACATTATCTTTTGCCTTTACAACATCCAAATATTCGTGTGTATCAAATACATTTTCGTGAATCTGTAAAATGCAAACTGCAATGTTTGAACAGTGGTCTGAAATTCTTTCAAAACTTGTTGTAATGTCAGAAAGAATAAAACCTAATTCAATGGTACATTTACCTTTTCTCAGACGTTTAATATGACGTTTCTTAATTTCACCATTAATGTAGTCGATGGCTTCTTCTAACGGTTCTACCTTTTTCGCCTTTTCTAAATCATGTTCCGTAAATACTTCCACAGTTGTACTCATAATATCGTCAACTGCATTTCTAAATACCGTTAATTCCTCAATCGCTTTATCCGAGAAACGAAGCTCTTTTTCATACATTTCTTTTGCCGAATGAGCAATATTAACTGCGTGGTCTGAAATTCTTTCAAAATCCCCAATACTATGAAGTAACACAGAAAGAGTCTGGCTATCTTTATGATTTAAGTAGTGATTACTTAGTTTTACAAGATATGTGCCAAGCTTATCTTCGTACTGGTCAACCTTGTCCTCTAATTCACATACCTCTTTGAAGGTATTTTCATCATACTTAAATACAAGCTCTGACGCTTTTAATAAAGTTTCTCTAGATAGCTGTGCCATTTTTTCTGTGACACTTGTAGCCTGTGCTATGGCATAACCCGGCTTTTCAAGGAAACGTTCATCCAACAATTTGAACTCGTTATCCACTTCGACTTCCTTACTGTCTGGAATAATATGACAAGCAAGTTTTTCTAATAAATTTGCAAATGGAAATAATGCTAAAGTTGCCATAACGTTAAAAGCTGTATGAATAATAGCAATACCCATTTCACCTGCTGCATCACCCAAAAAATCGAATGGGAAAAAGGCATTAATCGTATAGAACACAATCATAAATAATGAAGTTCCTATTACGTTAAAGGATAAATGTACTGCTGCCGCTCTTTTTGCATTTTTACTTGTCCCGATGGAAGATAAAACTGCAGTAATACAAGTACCAATATTCTGACCCATAATAATTGGAAGAGCTGTACCATATGTAACAGCACCGGTTGCACAAAGGGCCTGCAAAATACCAACAGATGCAGAAGACGATTGTATAATTGCTGTTAAGATTGTACCTGCAAGCATACCTAAAATTGGGTTCGAGAACATAAGAAGAATGTTTCTAAAGCCTTCTACTTCCTGTAACCCACCTACTGCATCAGACATTGCTTCCATACCAAACATTAATACGGCAAAACCTAAGAAAATTGTTCCCAAATCCTTTTTCTTTTCCTTTTTAGAGAAAATAAGGAATGCCACACCAATAATTGCAAGAATTGGTGTAAAGGAACTTGGTTTTAACATTTTAATAAGGAAACTTTCACCCTCTAAACCAGTTAAAGACAAAATCCAAGAAGTAATGGTTGTACCAATATTGGCACCCATAATAATTCCGATTGCCTGATTTAACTTCATAATACCTGAGTTAACAAAACCTACTACCATAACAGTTGTAGCAGATGATGACTGTATCACGGCTGTTACACCAGCACCCAGTAAAACTGCCATAATACGTTTTGCCGTAAGCTTTTCCAAAATTTTTTCAAGCTTACCACCAGATAGTTTTGCCAGACCATCGCCCATTGTGTTCATACCATATAAGAACAGGGCAAGTCCGCCTACCATCGCCAAAATATCAAAGAAACTCATAAAATCCTCCATGATGTTGACAAAAAAACTTTTCTGCCATTATAATTTATCTTTCTTAACTATAAATATCATACAAATGTAAAATCCAAAGAATATTTTATGTAAAATCTATGTAAAATGCAACCCTAAGAGTCGCATTTTACATCTTGGGTTGCATCATTATCTACGTTTTCTGTTTTAGTTTGCCCAAAATCAGAAGTTTGAGTCTTTTGAAACATTATTTCTATTTCAGCAAATTCCTCGCCCAAAAGTGTGTCTACGGTTTCTTCACTCTCAAATAGATTTGGCTTTTTCTTATCTTTTTTCGGCTTTTCCTGATTTTCTTCTTCATTATTGATAAGCTCCACGTCTTTCAAATTTGTATAGTCAGATGACTTCACAAATTCTGTATATACCTCGTTTAGACCTAATACTCGTCCCATAATCTTTCCAAGCAATTCCATTTTCTTTCCTTTTGGAATATTCGGATTATTGGAAATTGTCTTTGCCTGACTCAAAAAATTTCCCATTTGAAGTGTTTTCAGCTTTCGAACTTCTTCTTTAGTCTTACAGTTTTTCAGTTTCTTTTTGAATCCCTCTTTTTCTGCTTCAGCAATTTTATAGTCAGCGTATGCTTGTGGGTCCTTTTTCTGCAAATATTCTGCTTCTTTATGCGTTAGCTTTTTACCCGATTTCAGTTTGGTGTAAATAGAGGCATAGCTGTCATTCTCCCTCATTTTCTCCATATCTTCTTTGAACGCTTCTATTTGCTGTTCCTCAAAAGATAGTTCTTTCTGCTGAAAACATTTCCCTGCATTCTCTTTCTTTTGCTGCCACTTTGAGTCCAATTCCGCCAGTTTAACAGCACTTTTGATTGTCCCAATCATTGGTATCATAGTCATTTCTCCTTGAATTAACCAATCAAACTTTGTCCTATATATCTATATCGGTGTAATCTATTGTTTTATTTATGACTTAAAAAATGGTTTCGCCACTATGAATGGCGGTTAGCTTATCTCCCATAATATTTTTTAAAATTTCAAGAGGATACTCTCCAGTGCAATGACCTGTGTAAAATCTTGTATCCATATCCTTTAAAATATGGGCAGTCTCCTCTATCATCTGAACATCTCTGTGGCTGTAAGAATCTTTTTTCATCATATGAAAACCACTGATAACAGACGTAGGATTCGTTTTATATATTTGAAAAAATGTTTCCAAAATATTCAAAATGCCATTATGAGCACAACCAGATAAAAGTACCTTTTCATTATCCTGAGTAATAACCAGGTATTGTTCATGTGAAAAATCATCTTGCACAAATAGGTTTTGACATTTCTTTTTTAGAATTTCATTTCCTTTTGGCCACAATTTTCTTCCTTTTACACCAGTAAAAATAGAAAGTTCGTCATCAATTACATAATCTCCCTCAAGGAAAACAACTTGTTCTAACAAAGAAATCTTTTTATCCATTCCAATGTATTTTTCTTTCTGTTCTCTATAATTATAAAATTCCCCCTGTGCTGATTTCTGAATATAGATTTTGGCATTGGAATTTATCTTAGTAAAGGATAAAACGCCACCTGTATGGTCATAATGTCCATGGCTAATAACCACTGTATCTATCTTTGTTAAGTCAACTCCTAACTTTTGAGCATTTTCTAAAAAAGAATTCGTCGCTCCGGTATCCAGCAAAAGCTTGTGTTTCTTTGTTTCTATATAAAAGCTCAAGCCATGTTCATAATGGCAATTCTCTACTCCTTTGGTATCTTCTATCAAATTAACAATTCTCATTTCAGGAATCCTCCTATCATTATTCTTAGAATTTGTGTAAAATTTATCTCTTTATTCTATCTGTGCATTCCATTTCACCATTTGTGAAGTGCTATTTAGTACACTACCAGTGAAAGTGGGTGATACATTTGGTAAATATGGGTCAAAAACTAAAGGCTTTACGAACAGAAAAAAATTTATCTCAAAAACAAGTTGCCGAAAGAATTGGCGTTGCGGTAAGTGCCGTTTCTTCTTATGAAGCAGGAATTCGATATCCATCGTACAAGGCACTAATAAAACTCGCAGGAATTTATCATGTATCCTGCGACTATTTAATCGGTATGTCAAATACTAGAAATATTGATGTAAGTGGTCTCGATGATGACGAAATCGAATTGGTTTCGCAAACTATTGACTTATTGAGAAAAAAGCACTCTCGCTCTTAGAGTAGAGTGCCTTTTTTCTATTGTGGTGGCTTTACATTTTGTGTCCGTTTCTTTTATATATTGTAGCAGACTCACCAATTCTTTGGAACCATTTTTACTAAATCTTGTTAAAAGATAAAGGTGTATACGTGGCAAAATTATATATAAAAAGAGATTGATTCGCTATGAATCAACCTCTTGTATTACAATCATCCTATTTTTTTATTTTCATAAGAAAAATAAAAAAGCACGAGACGGGGATCGAACCCGCGACCCCCTCCTTGGCAAGGAGGTGCTCCACCGCTGAGCCACTCGTGCATAAACTATATTTTGTAAGGTGAATTCCCCTACTTTGCAAATGAAATGCTTTCCATTTCAAAGCGGGTGATGGGAATCGAACCCACGTATCCAGCTTGGAAGGCTGGTGTTCTACCATTGAACTACACCCGCATATATATAAAGCAGTCAGCTAAATCTTTGATAAACATTATTATCGTAAACCGCCTTCTGCGAATGCCCAGAGCCGGAATCGAACCAGCGACACGAGGATTTTCAGTCCTCTGCTCTACCAACTGAGCTATCTGGGCTCATAGGACATACCTATACATATGTAACATATAATGTAAATACGTTTTGTTGCTTTTTCACAACATTGGTATTTTACCTAACATCATACCATCTGTCAATACTAAATTTTGTATATTTTTCTTTTTAAGAATTCTCTTCTATATAATTGTGTAAGGCTTCCGCTCTTTTTGCCCAGCTGTGATACTTTTGTGCCGTTTCGTATCCTTGGTCTGCTATTTTCTGCATCTTTTCAGGATTTGCTAATAAGTCTTTGACTATATCCGGTAATTTTTCTAACTCCTTTAATGAATAAAATGCCACATCTTCGTCTGTTAAAACCTCGTCCAAATATTCGCTGGAGTCGGTTACACATACGCCACCATTTAACATAGTATTAAAGATTCGGTCGTGAGCTCCTCTTTTAAACCAAGGCATAACATTCAAACATATTTTACTTTTCTCCTGGATTTCTAAACAACCTTCAGAATTCATTGGCCCATACATTACCATATTTTCTGGGTGTTTGCATTCTAATTCTTCCCAACCTGCACCAACAAGATGCACTTTTATTCCATTATCCACTAAAAGTTGTACTGCCCTTTCACGAATCAGACCACGAATCATCAAATCCATAATACAAAAACTAGGCATAGTTTCCTTAATCTGTTGTTCTGTTAAGTCTTCAAAATTCAAATGCATTTTTTCTTCCGCAACTTCCTCCATACTTCTATGGGGATTTTCCAGCAATTCATCAATGATGCTTTGATAAAACTCAGCATATTCGCTTCCGTGCCTATTCACATATTTATCAAAATGTGAAGACGGAGAATAGTTCCCTGCAAAACAAACATCAATAGGACGCTCCTTTATAGACATTTTCTTTTCTCCCGGGCGTAATTCTGTTCCAGCCAGGGGCAAAAACGGACCATTCACAACCTCCGGGAAAAATCTTCTCATATAATCTTCATGGTTCTTATCAATACTTATATGGACATAATTCTTCGGTCTGCCTTCTATAAATTTATGGTAATAAAGCGGGTGGTCAACGATGATATTATAACAAGGAACGTGTACTCCGTCCCAAAACCAGTCACCTTTTTCATCTCGAAAAATTTCTTCACCGCAAATTCCGTGAAAGTTGAAAGTAATCATAACGGTATTACCATTTCCACAAAAACGAATTAAATCGCCAACTGTCTGCCAGGATTTTTCATAATCAAAGACACATACTTCATGTCCCATTTCTTCAAAAGCCTTTTTCATCTGCAAACTAAAATAGCCCTGAGTTTCAATTCCACCAATGAACATTACAATCTTTTTCATACACTGTCCTCATCTGCTTTATCCAAATATATTTATAAAAATGCATAAAAATCAGCACCACCAGCTTAGCTGGTGGTTTGCTCTGCGGCTATAAGCCGCTGTTCCCTGCATGCCTCTAAAGAGGCTCTGAAAAGTCCGCCTTCCGCACTGTGGTCACTGGCCGGCTCTAAAGAGCCTTTTTTATTTGCC